>NZ_JACHHB010000001.1 GCF_014202575.1 Texcoconibacillus texcoconensis
CTAGCATCATTTTCAAATGAAGATTCATAACTTATTAGCTCTTTAAAAAGTAAATGTACCTTAAAGAAATTGTTCAGTTTAGTGTTGACATTCCATAACTCACCTCATAATAAAGGCAGTCACCACGGGGATACGAGGATTATTAGATATGCCTATGCCGAGGGTGAGGAGTATGTTCCATTGATTCTTAGAGCACAAGAACTATGGGGTGATTTAGAAAGAGCGACAGGTAAGGATCTATTTATGAAAACAGGGGTTCTCGGCGTTGGAGATGAAGAATCCGACTTTACCCAAAATATCATTTCTAGTGCCAAGAGATATTCTTTGCCGCTCGAAGTTATGAATGCTCATGAAGTCCATAACCATTGGCCTGGAATTACGCTCCCTAATCATTTTATTGGTTGCTATGAACCAACGTCTGGCGTGTTGAAATGTGAGGAAAGTATTCAAGCATACCGTGAACTTGCTGAATTAAATGGTGCTACGATTCGTTCGAATAGCAGGGTAAAGAAAATTGATGTTCGAAACGATCAAGTAACAGTGAAAACAGATGAGAAAACCTTTTATGCAGATGCGTTGGTTGTTTCAGCAGGGGCATGGTCAGGAGATTTACTTTCTATGTTGGATTTGGATATTCCTCTTAAACCTGTGCGTAAGACATTCGCTTGGTTTGACGCAAATGAAAAGATCTATAATCAAAACAACTTTCCAGCCTTAGCATTTGAGACACCTCAAGGACTTTATTACGGTTTTCCAAGTATTGATGGTTGTGGTCTGAAATTAGGGCGCCATGATGGCGGGGATCAAATCAATCCAGACGAAACAATGGTAGCGTTTGGTGAAAAAGCAGAAGATGAAGAAGATTTGTTAGGATTTTTGCAACAATACATCCCTGATATTCAACAATTGAAGTATGGTAAAACTTGTATGTATACACTGACCCCTGATCATAAATTTATGATCGATTTGCATCCCAAATATTCCAACGTCGCGATTGCAGCAGGCTTCTCAGGACAAGGGTTCAAATTTAGCAGTGCAGTTGGACAAGCCTTAAGTAACTTAATGATTTCAGGTAAGAATGATATAGATATTTCTCAGTTTTCTATTAGTCGTTTTGACTAAGGAGATAGGCGTTAAGAACAAGATTTGTCGTTATGACAGCTCTTGTTTCTGTTACAGAACTTTCACAAAAACGACATGGATTAACATTGTGAAAAGGCTTACAATATTATTGAAAGCAAATTATTGGAAGGAGTTTTTCCATGCCTGAGACAACTTTTAAATCAACTGCACATTTGCAAGAAGGTGTTCAAGTAAAGGTTCGATCAAGAAATTTTGAAATCACAGTCGATGAACCGGAAAGTTTAGGTGGAAAAGATACAGGGATGAACCCTGTTGAATTGGTCCTTAGTGCATTAGGAGCTTGTCAAGCGATCTGTGCCGCAAGTTTTGCCAAAAAGTTTGATATGACGTTTAATGACTTCTGGGTTGAGGTAGAAGGAGACTTGGATACAGATGGGTTTATGGGAATATCAGACGTCCGTAAAGGGTATAGTGAAATTCGTTATAACATTCATATTGATACCGAAGAACCTAGGGAGAAAGTAGAAAAATTCGTAGCCTTTGTCGAAGAAACATGCCCTGTCGGTGATACAATCGCAAACCCTGTAACTATGAAATTAAATGACATTATCATTGAAAGCGGAGCCACTTCACAAGCTTAGGCGCAAAACCTATGCTATTTTTGGGACAGTAAATTTATGAATTAACACTTATCCATCCACAATTTTAATAAAAACTGTTACTCTTTGAATGAATGACGATCGCACAGGAACGGATCTAGTATTTTAAAGATATCAAAGTTCCGTTCCTCCGCTTTATTCATTAACTAATTGTTTTTTGGGACCGATAAATGTAGCAACCATACCGATGACGCCAAAAATGATAAAAGAAAATTCATAACCCGATAGTCCAATCAAGAGTCCTGCCAGTGATGAACCAATCACTTGTCCGACGGCCAAAAGTAAAAATGGAATACAAATCCCTAATGATGCGTTTGTAATAAACACATGGATCCCCCACACAAGCAGAACGCCAGTTAAAAATATATAAGAACTTCCGAAAATACCAGCTGACAAGTATGAAACGAACCAATTTTCAGGTGAAGAGGCAAGTATGACCGATGCTGTAGCAATCATCACACTCCCTAATCTATATGCAAATGACAGTCCCTTCTTTTCAATTAAAGACCCTGAAAAGCCACCTATCACACCAAATAAACCAATGACCACCCAAAATGCAGACAACTGCCAATCACTGTACTCACCAGCGACTTCAATAAAAGATCTCGAAAAAGTCCAAAAGGCCGCTGTGGAAATACCTAAAATCAGCGATGCCAAAATTAACGTGGTCGCTCCATGTACACCGCGTATAGAGAGCGTCCCTTTTTCAAAGCTTAAATTCGAACTTGTTCCTGTTTTCGGGATTGCTTTGTAATTCCATATTAATATGAGTAAAGTCAAAATCGCGTAGATGAAATACGTTAGTCTCCAATTGGATGTTAATAAAATGGCCCCTGCGCCCGATAAGACAATTCCTAAACTTGTTCCGGAATTGATCCATGTATTCGCCTTCCCTTGTTGTCGCTCTTGAATCCAAAGTGAAATCGCCGCGCCATAAGGTGGCGATACCAAACCTGTACTTCCTCCAGCAAATAAGACACCTAACGCTAGCACCCATGCATTGGGCGTGGTACTCATAAGTAGCAACCCCATAAACGCTGACAATCCCGCCGAGAGAATCATTCGTCTTGGCCCTTCCCTTGTCGTAAACACTGTGGAGATGAGGATCGTAAAACAGTAGGCTAAATAAAACAACGAAGAAATCATTCCAGATACAAACTCAGACATTTCTAGTGACTCATTCATCGCGGGAAGGAGCAACCCAAAACTAAACCTCGCTAATCCATAGGTGGCAGCAATCATCGTAATTCCAGGTAAAACGAGCCGTGAAAATTTCATCCTTTCTCCCCTCACTCATAAATTATATAGAACGACCTTTCTATTTTAGGGCTAAAAAAATTACGATGTATGGCGGACAAGTGTCCGCGCCATCGCAATAGAATGCTCCGTTGCTTCTTCTGCACCAATCAATGTCGTCATGGATGTCGTACCTTCAAGAAGCAATGTAAATTGATTTGCTAAATCTCGTTCGTTTTCTTTTCCCTTTCTTTGGGCTAGTCGTTGAAAATATTGAAGCAATTTGGCTTTGTGCCCTCTTGCAATGCTTTCAATCTCATTATCGGTTCCCGCATAATCTTCGATCGCTCTTAAAAACATATCTCCTTTGTAAGATTGTTCCTTTAACCAACGACCATGAGCTTTAACAGCTAGAATAAACGGGGAATCTGAATCCATTTCTACATGTGCATCCAAATAAGACCAATACCGCTCTTCTCGTTGTTTAAGTACTTCCTCCACCAAATTATCCTTAGAAGGAAAGTGATTATAAAGCGTCATTGTGGCAACATTCGCTTCACTAATAATTTGCTTCAATCCTACACCGCGAAATCCGTGTTCATAAAATAATCGTTCAGCTACTTCAAGTAATGTATCTTTCTTTTCAGACCGAGCCATGTTCCACTTCTCCTTTGTTATATAGAACGACCTTTCTACCGTTAGGTTATCAATTAATTGAGCTCATCGTCAACCATTATTCTTCTCTGGGGCGGACCTGTGTTCCGTTATCTGTGACAAAAAGCTGTTTTTTAGGCAGTTCCCGAACGTAAGTTCCGCTAATCACTATAAATCTAGCTAAAACTGCCTGTTTTTCTTCAATTAACGGAACGTATGTCAGCGCTCACCCTTGATTTGACGTTTTTTGTGAAAATAACGGAATCAATGTCCACCTAAAACCATCTACCCTACAAAAAAAGAAGCAAAAGGTCCCCCCTCCGCTTCATTCAGCTATACAGTTTCCCAATCAATGTCTTCATTTTCGAGTAATTGATAGAATAAATTATCACCGATAATTTGATAGGAGTCTCTACCTAATTCAAGATCATGCTCATAGATATGGAACCAGTAATTTTCCGTATCTGTATATAACTTTAGATAATAAAATGTTCTTGAACTAGATCCTCGATTTTGTTCTTTTAACTCAATATCTGAACTTTCATGGAAGAACGTTTCTATGAATTCCTCATTTTCGATTGTGGCTTCCCTGCTTTCCCATTCTGTATCAAAGCTTATTTCTCCTACTTCATCTTCAGCTATAGAATAACGAACGTCAATTTTTTCAATTGATTCAACGTCCGGCATTCGCTCCGACATCACTTCTTCAAATGTTGTATATTTCATACGATCATTAATGAAGGACATGACAACGAGAACGATGATAATCGTTATGCCTATTTTCCTTTTTTTTCGTTCTCGCTCTTTTAGAACCTTCATTTCTTCTTGACTATACATTCAATCACACCTTTATAGGCGTTATCAAGACCCACGACGACTTGTTATTGAATACGGCCATTCCAACCTTTGTCCTTCTAAGTTTTTACTTTGTTTTTAACACCTTGAAGATGACATAAGAAAATAAAACAATTAGCAAAAAGAAGTTTAAAAATTGACTGTCAGATAGAGTTCCAACAATGATCATCGTTAGTATAAAAATCCCAAAAATTGATTCAAACTTCGTATAAGCAATCGCAGTATCGGAAAATTCAGGCTCTTTTTTATATACCCACCTATTTAAAAGCAACATACTTTCCTCTGGGTAAAAATACGACCAAATTAAATAACCGTAAGCTATGATTATAAACATGATGGCAAATATCATACTAAGCAACATATCCCCTCCACTGCCTACAATCATAACCCATAAAGAAGGCATCATAAAAGGAGAAAAATGCTGATCCTTCTAAGCCATTCACATCATGTTAGGAAGAAATACCGACGTAAAAAACCAATATCCTAATATACCTACGCCTATGCCTATGACAATAATGACAAATGGTATCATTTTAGACTTCATCATATTTTCCCCTTCATCTTTCAAAATCTGTTGTTTTCCCCTTCGTTATCCAATAATCTCTGTAACGCAGTGGCATACACTTCATAATCCTTATCAGAGAATAACGTCATGACTACTTGCCCGAAATCGTTGCGTTGCAAAAATTCCATAATCGTTGTTAGCGCCACTTGTGCCGCCAGATCAATAGGAAACCGGTACACCCCAGTTGAAATGGAAGGAAAAGAGATGCTTTTAATTCCTTTTTCCATCGCGCACTTGAACGAGTTGCGGTAACAATCCGCCAACAACGCCTTCAATTTTTCTTCCTCTCCGCCCCAGACAGGCCCTACAGTATGAATGACCCAGGAAGCGGGCAACTGGAAGGCTTCGGTAATCACGGCCTGACCTGTACTTAATTGTTCGCCATTTAATTCATGATCACGGATCCATTTGCAAGCTTCGAGTAGTTCCTTGCCAGCCGCTTTGTGAATCGCACCATCCACACCGCCACCACCCATGAGTGTTCCATTCGCTGCATTTACAACCGCATCTGTCTTTTGCTTTGTGATATCCCCTACTTTTAATTCCATGGAACTTCCGTTAACATCTACTTTCACGAACAACACCTCCATTTAGAACAATTAACGGTTTGGGCACAACCGTTTTTTCTATCTTCAAAAGTGATTTCTATCATGAAAATTCACCCTGTAGTTAAAAACGTATTCCATACTAACAATACCACAAAATGGTAAATGCATCTTCTCCAACGGTTTCTGAAACACCTGAAAAACCCTTTCAATACGATTACATACTTTCTTTAGCCATGAAGACACTATAGGTGATTTTTACAGACAGTAAATAAGCGTACCTCATTCATTTCAATAGGAAGGGTAATATGAAAAGGATTACTTCATGGGGACCAAACGATGAAAAGTTTTGGAGAGAAACAGGTGAAAAAGTCGCCAAACGGAACCTTTGGATCTCGGCGTTTGCGTTACACTTAGCATTTTGCGTTTGGCAAGTATGGTCGGTTATTTCTGTCGACCTCCCAAACATCGGTTTTGACTATTCAACGACGCAAATATTTACTTTAACAGGATTACCTGCTCTATCAAGCGCATTATTACGTATGCTTTATTCCGTTGTTATCATCTATTTTGGCGGAAGAACATGGACTGTCATTAGTACTGTCGTTTTACTCATCCCCTTGATCGGTATAAGCATTGCTATCCAAAACCCGGATACGCCATTTGTAGTTATGGCGTTATTATCAATTTTATGCGGACTAGGTGGCGCCAACTTTTCTTCTTCTATGGCTAACATTGGTCCAATGTTCCCGACAGAAAAGCAAGGGACTGCCCTCGGTATTAATGGAGGACTCGGTAATTTAGGGGTCAGTACAGTCCAGTTATTAACTCCTCTTGTGATCACGTTTCCTTTATTTAGTGCGCTCGCAGGTGAACCGCAAATTTTATCTGCAAACGGTGAAGATTCAAGGGTATGGTTACAAAATGGTGCTTTTTTATGGGTGATTCCGATTGTTATCATGACCATCGTCGCCTTTTTCGGGATGAATGATTTACCTCGTCCTAAAACCTCGATCGCAGAACAATTTCAAATTTTTCGAAGAAAACATATGTATATCGTGACGATTCTCTACATTATGTCGTTCGGATCTTTTATTGGCTTTTCAGCCGCCTTCCCGCTTCTGATCAACAACCAATTTCCTACGGTCAATGCATTCCAATTTGCATTTATCGGCCCTCTTCTATCATCTGTTTTCCGTACAGTAGGTGGTTATTTATCGGATCAATTCGGCGGTGCCGTCGTTTCATTTATTTCAGTTGTTGCGATGATTACCGGAACCGGTGGCGTCATGTATTTTATGAGTGAACAAACTTCTCATTTTAGTGGATTTTTTATTATGTTCTTAGTTCTCTTTCTCTCTGGAGGCATTGTGAACGGGTCGATTTTTAGAATGATCCCTTTTATCTTTAGAGAAAAGGAAACGTCCGCTGCGATCGGTTTTTCTTCTGCCGTTGGTTCACTTGGCGGTTTCTTCATTCCGAATATGTTTGGCTTGTCAATCGATTTAGTCGGCACAGCGCAGTTGGCACTTTTGGTGTTTTTGTTTTATTACATCCTTTGTAGCGTCTTATTGTGGTACTACTACATGCGACCAAGCGCTGAAATCAAATGCTAACCGTTTGTCCGCAGCTTCCGTAGTTCCACCTTAAAAAACGTCATCACGACTTTCCAAAATGGTTTCTTGGTTTCTAAGGCTCGCTATGAAAAAATCGAATAACCTTAACCCCCGCTTCAAACCTACCCACATGAAAAAGGCGTCCTAAAACTCGGTTACACAAGCTACCGAATGGTGGACGCCTCTCATTATAAATCTTCTAATACATTTAAAACTTCTTCAAAATGATCAGCAACGAGGTAATCAACCTCTTTGGCCATTTGTTCTGTATCAGGATTCACTGCCAAATAACCACGATCAATAAATTGTTCTTCTGGATCAATAAATCCGTGCGTGACACCAAATTCATAATGGATATCCGTAAGAAATTCAATATCAGTCTCTAATTCTTCCGCCAATTCTCGATGTTGGTCTGGGCGGCTCGGGCTAATTGCATAAATGTTATAATTTTCTTCTTCAAACGTATCAAGATCTTCACTCAACTGACCCAGTTGAGAAACACAAGCACCTCAGGTTACCCCTGTAAAATAAACATAAAATGCTTTTTCATCCATGGCTAGTGTTACTTCTTCAGCATTCGTATCGACCAATGCCATGTTAAAATCATCCGATTCATAAGGTATGTACGCTGTACTACTTTCTTCCCCTGAACAGGCTGCTAACAGCAATACTGCTAGTAAACCGATTAATCCTAATATATATTTCACCGTAATCTCCTTTCTATATCCAGTTTTATCTCATTATACTCTTCGGAAAATTTTTCTTCAAAGAAAAAACTTCTCCTCCTCGTTGTTTTCTACCTATTAGCCAAAATTCTATATGTTACGATACCATTTCGCTGCCGCTTCAACTTCCGATATAGTTAGTTGATGACCATTATTTTCCCAATGAATATCAACGCTTGCATTCGCTTTTTCTAATCGCGATTGAAGATCAGTGGATTCCTCCGCTGAACAGATCGGGTCATTTGTGCCCGCCGCAATAAACACCGGTTTCCCTGTTAAATCAGGAAGGTCAATGCCTCTTCTCGGTACCATAGGGTGATGCAAAACTGCCCCCTTAAGTGAGTTTTCGTAATGGAATAAAAGACTCGCCGCAATATTGGCTCCATTCGAATACCCTATAGCTAAGACATTGTCACGATCAAACGCATACTTTTGGGCTGCATAAGCAAGAAATTCATTTAATTCTTTGGTACGATAAACCAAATCTTCTTCATCGAAAACGCCTTCCGCTAATCTTCTAAAAAACCGAGGCATGCCGTTTTCTGATACATTCCCTCTCACACTAAGTACATTTGCATCCGGATCAATAATATCTGTCAACTGGAGGAGGTCCTCCTCCGTTCCGCCCGTGCCGTGTAATAATAATAACGTCGGCTTTGATTGGTCATTTCCTTTTTGAAAAATATGCTTCATCATAGAATCATCCTCGCTCCTTCATCGTTTGGTTTAATTTTCATATTCCTTTTCAAATTCCTTTGTACTCCTCACCGTATCTATTGGGCGTACTTGTTTTTCAATGTCTTCTCGTTTTTCTTCAAGAAATGGAGGAAGTGCTAGTTTTTCACCTAACGTTTCATAAGGTTCGTCTCCCATAAATCCTGGACCATCTGTTGCAAGTTCAAACAACACGCCAGGCGCGACTTTCGCGTATAACGAACCAAAATAATAACGTTCGACATAACCTGAATTTGGTACACGGAATGATTGATATCTCTTCACCCACGACTCGATTTCTGCACGATCTTCAACACGGAAGGCCGCGTGGTGGACCGTTCCGTACCCTTGGCGTGCTTGTGGAAGAACAGCATTATACTCAACAATCACTTGAGCGCCATTTCCCCCTTCGCCTGTTTCAAACAAATGAAACAAGCCTTCTTCAGCCACTTCTTTAAATAGGTATACCTCTTCTAATACCGCTTTAAAATAATCAAATTGCGAAACACGAACAAAGACGGGCCCTAAGCCAATAATCGCATATTCTAACGGGATCGGCCCCTTTTGCCAAGGCGTCCCGGAAGCAACCCCTTGATTGTTCTCATCTGATATTAATTGGTATTGTTGACCATCAAAATCAACAAAAGGAAGAACCTTTTTCCCAAACTGCTCTTTGATCCCTGCGTGCTCTACATTTAAGCGATCGAATCGTTTTACCCAATAATTCAATGCTTCATCATTGGGTACACGAAATGATGTTTTCGAAATCTCATCTGTACCATGAGCGCCTTTTGGAATACCAGGAAAATCGAAAAATGTCATATCCGTTCCTGGACGACCTTCATCGTCTGCAAAGAATAAATGGTACGTTTGGATATCATCTTGGTTAACGGTTTTCTTCACGAGACGCAAACCTAATACATAAGTAAAAAATTCATAGATCTTCTCCGCACTACTTGTAATCGCTGTTATATGGTGGACTCCTTTTAGTTCAGTCACGTTTTTTCCTCCCATTGTTATTTTTGTAAGTTGATCATACGCTTCTCCACACATGCCGCCGTCCTCCGCCTCTGAAGGTCATCCTACCTCTTGATCATGACGAGCTAGCTTTTCGTTGTTAAACCTCGTTATGATTTTATCTCGAATTCAAGATAATTGTATGTTATAGGTTTTTACTATGTCAACTTATTTAACTTCATTAAAAAATGTTCGTGATTATTAGAAACTATTCCATAGGTCAAAGTAGAAATGACACATGGTGCATAAGAGAAGCAAATAAGCAGGACACATTTTTCATTACCTTAGAAATGACCCATTAGCCGTGGTGTTCAGGCGTGAATTAGTAAAGCTAATTTTATATACAAAAAGCTTAGAGAGGTTTACATTTTCTCCAAGCTTTTTGTTATTTCTTTGGACTTATAGCGGGTGTTCCATTCCATCTTCTAAATTAAAGTATTCATCTTTTATTTTTGATCATTATAAAACTCAAAAATAAGCTTAACACAACCATTATCATAGTTCCTGTTAACACAAGGGTCATATTTTTTATCGCTTCGTCTCCAATTAATAATAGGATAGACATATAAACCAACACAAATCCACTTATCAATTTGATCCTTTTTGCTGTTTTCTCTGTCACACTTAGACGCTTCATTGTTATTACAACGGTGATTAAAATGATGATTTCTATTAGGACATACATGGATAAATATAAGAGCAACACCCCTATATATTCTATCCCAGCAACGTTATAATCTGACATGAGCCCATTCCAAACAATTGGGAATCCCGCGGTGCATGGTAATTCAATTAAAGATGCGACAAGAGCTACTACTATTGTCCCTAATATCAACGTTATATCATTTTTAGAACCTAACAATTTCGTTCTAACTTCTTTTCCTAACCATTTTTTGTTGTCATCTGATATAACAAATGTCATGTTTTGATTTTTAATCGCTTCTTTGATATTTACCAAAGCAAAGCATAGTGTAAGGAAAAATAAAAGAAACCGCACCCAAAATATATCTAATATTTGGTGCATAATTGTAAATGTCCCCGCTATGAACAATCCATAAATAAACGAAATTGTAATAATAAAAGTAATACCACAAATCAACATCTTTTTCCTGGACTCAAAACGCATAATCATCGACATTAAAAACAATAATGCCCAAATGGAGCAAGGGTTAAAACCATCTATTGCACCGATAAGCAAAGTGGAAGCAATCACCCCAGCTTCTGATATTGGTTTGTTAAACATTTCATTTTTCTTTTCGTCCGCTGTGTTTTCATTATCGTAAAAGGTCAACTCTTCGATTATTTTACTTTCTATTATACTGTTGTACCCTTGAAAAACTTCCCCATTTACAATGAACGTTGGAACCACAGTCTGTTCTATGCTGTATTTATCGAAGTACCCCAAGAAAATATCTTGATGTTTCCTTGACTCGTATTTCTTTAGCGTAATTGTTTCTGATTCGTTTAAATTTGAAACAAATGGTGATGCATCTTGACATACAGGACAGGTCTCTGAATATAAATATATGACCTCGTTTTCTTCCATCCCTAGTGCATCAGAAGGTGATAAAAATATGAATACAAAGAATAACAGAAATCCAATTTTACTAATCATAACTACTCCTATGTGATATATTGAATATAAACTACGAAAAATTAATTAAGTATTTTGATTGAATCCCCACCTCACCTAAAGTTTTAACAAGGTGTACTCGCCAAAGATGATCAATAATGTATGTAACTGAAGTAAACCCGCTAGCATAATAAACTACCATCGTTATTCTTGATTTTACTATAAAAGGAAATTATCTACTTTGATAATCATTGAAAATTAAATGACAGATTTCGAACCATTTATAAGGGTTTTTAAGATCTGCTATATGTAACATGGTAGAGGCTAAACCTCCAAATCCTATACCAATAGCAGCCTTCTTTTTCCCATCCACCTTCTCTCACTTTCCCCATGCTTCTTCCCTCCTCATTGAAATTGGATACTTGTAGCTTCGAAATTCAAAAAAGCCCCCCAGATTGTAATACTGGGGAGCATGGCTAAAATGCAAGGAACAAAAGTCATGTTTTTTACACCAATTGAAGTACAGGGACGGACCTTTTGCTTCAATCATGTTTTTTCGATTTCACCGTTTCAAACACGACTTTACTTTGACCCGCATCCCACACAAGCGCAGCGTCAAAGGTCTTGCTATCTTTTTTAAACCCTTTAATCGTATTCGTCTTCCCTTTTTCTAAAAGCTTCTTCATATTCGTTTTCGTAATGTTTTTACCTAAAATTTTACCTGGCGCGGTAAAACGACAACCATCACGATAACCTTCACAGCCGTAGAACTTCCCTTTCTTCGACTTCTTCTCAGTGACACCTTTCCCACATAACGGGCAAGCTCCAATCGATTGATCCTCTACATATGCGGATTCGTATTGACTGAAATCCCACGTGCTCTCGATTTCCGTCACATCATTCATCGTTTTTGAGACTAGCTGTTTCGCCCTTTCCACAAACGGTTCGGCCGCTTTTTCTCCTTTCCCGACTTTCTCCAAGTATGCTTCCCATTTCGCCGTCGTTTCCGGCGTATTTAAAATATGGTCACCAATCGAATCCGTGACGATAAATGACTTTTTCGTCGCATACACTTTCGATTTCGCAATATCGAGAAAGCTTTTCTGAACGAGGTCATGGACAATCCCAGACCTTGTCGCTTTTGTACCTAATCCCAATTTCTCCATATGCTTGATTAACGAACCTTGCGTAAACCTTTTAGGCGGTTTCGTTTCACCAGCCTTCAAGTCAAAAGACTTCCCGTTCACCGATTCATGCTTTTGGACGTCAGGAATATTCTGCTCCTCTTCTTCCCCATCCGCTTCTTTATGATTTGGATAGATCACCTTCCATCCTTCTTGAATCACACGCGTCCCTTTCGTTGAAAACATAAACTGATTGTTCACAGCTGTCACAATATTCACGTGCTTTTTCACCTGATCATCATAATGCGCCGCAATCAACGACTTAGCAATTAAATCATAAATCTTCTTCTCGTCATTTGACACCTTCGCACCGTTGAGCGGTTGATCTGTAGGAATGAGCGCATAGTGGTCGTCCACTTTCTTCTCGTTGACAAAGCGGGTATCATCCATAATTGATGATTTCGGAACAGGGAAAAACGAAGCGTACTCTTTTTGTTTCGATAAATGATCTAACATCGCCGGAAACTCTCTCGCTTCTTCTCTCGTCACATGGCGACTCGACGTTCGCGGATAGCTCACATACCCACTCAAATACAACTGCTCTAACACCTCAAGCGTCTTCTTCGGCGGAAACTTGAAGCGGCGCTCAGCTAAATCTTGCATATCCGCCAAATTCATCAATTGCGGCGGCCGATAATTCTTTTCCGTTTCCGAACGATCAACCACTTGTGCAGGCTGGCCTTTACATGCATCAGCTAAAGCTTCTGCCTTCTCTTTGTCAAACAGACGGGTTTCCTTGTCCTCATACCATTTGCCGGCATACGTTCGCCCATCTTGTTTTTCGAAAGTCCCGATCACTTCCCAAAACGGTTTCACTTCAAAGTTTTCAATCTCCCTTTCACGGTCGACACACAACTTCACAACAGGCGTTTTCACCCGACCGATGCTAAACACGCCAAATTGTTTTGGTTGCTTTAGCTTTCTTTGAATATGTAATGAATACAGGCGCGATAGATTAATCCCTAATAGATAATCACTCGTTGCGCGCGCAAACGCCTCATGATAAAAAGGGAGCGTTTCTTCTTTTGTTTTCAGTTGTTGCGCAGCTTTTTGGAGCGCTTTTTTCGTGAGTGATGAAGACCATAAGTAGGAAATTGGTTTATTTTTCACACCCGACATAAACACGATCTCATAACCAATGTAGGCCCCTTCACGCCCAGGGTCACAGGCGATGACGATGTGTTCTGTCGAAGGATCTTTTAATGCTTTTTTAATTGGATTGAAAATCTTTCCCTTCCCATAGATCAATTTATGTTCAAACTGAGGAGGGATAATTGGAAGATCTTCTAAGCGCCACCTTTTATAAGCCGCATCATAATCCTCCGGTTTCTTTAATTCAAAAAGGTGTCCCGAAGCGGCGAAAATGGAACCACCTTTCGGAAACGGATTACACGGTGGGATCACAAAACAATCCCCTTGCTTTTTACCGCCAAAAGCAGCAGCAACAGCTTTGGCTTGGGAAGGCTTTTCACATATTAATACCGTTGCCATCACACTTTACCTCGTTTCTTGAGGCGCGAGGACAAATCTCACGCTTTCTAGTTAACTCTATTATACCAAACGTGCATTCCCCTTTCTATGATCTTTCTCTAAAACTTAGGGACGCACCTCACGTTTTATCCAAAAAATTGAAGCAAAAGGTCTGTCTGCCCCCCCTGCTTCACCTTAGTTTTTGTACTTGATACATAACAAAACCAACAAGTATACCACCTACTGCAAAGCCTAAAAAACTGGGTAAGTAGTAAGTTAGCTCAATGGGTACACCTTTGAAGTAATCTATTACGATTAATACAACTGTCGGTAATATAGGAAATATTATCGCCCAAGACAACATGATTTTTACAATCATCAACTCCCCCTCGCTCTTTTCATTAACTTCCAATAGTTGAAGTTGATACTGTGCGATGCATTTTAATATGGACCGTTTCATCTATTTCCGAATAATTTTTGGAATAAGCGTTTCGACTTTCTATAGAGGTTCTCATAAAAATCATCAAAAAAATGCTTTACTAGTAATCTTACTAAAGAAAAAAATATCACAAACATTATTAGGACAAATAAAATAAACAACCCTAGTTGGATCCCCTCCATTAAACCACTCCTTTGAATATCTGGCACGTAAGCACACTCGCGCTTTCATCCTACTTCATCACTTTTTCAACTGTTCGATAGATAGATAAAACTTCTTCCCTTAGCAATTTATAGTTTTCATTTCCCAGATATCTTTGTTCAATATATTGATTAGGTAGATACTGCCAATGAGGGCAATGGCAATCAACCCTATTTCACGGCGATAATTCGTGCAACCCGTTGAAGTGTATAATAAATGAGAAATTTGTACATTAATCAAATACAAACATACATCATTAACGGTGATCACGATACCAAAATTTGTCCCCCACCCAGTTCATGACAAACTTCGTTCTATCAATTATAATAGAATCAGTATTTCGTGTGGAGGTGACTTAAATTCGTGACGATCAATTCGAACAAATTATGGCTGCCTTGCATGAACTTAGCGGTGAACAAGAAAGCATGAAAGAAGATATCGCTGACATTAAGAATGAGCAGCAGACCATGAAACAGGACATCGCTGACATGAAAGAAGATATTTCCGCTTTAAAGATCGATGTAAAAAAATTAAACGAACGAGTCGGACATATCGAAAGTAGCATGGTTTTTATGAAGGCAAAACTCCTTGATCATGAACAAGAAATTTTCAATTTAAAGTATAGTTAACCGCCCCCCGAACCGAAATGGTACGTGGGATTTTTTTTAGTTTAAAGCGGACGCACTTTTCCCATCCTTCAAATCACGTCTAGCAAGAAGAAAGAACAGTGACGACGTTTACACATCCTCCAACAAAAAGGAAACAAATGGATCGCCCGACTCAATTTGCTTCATTTTTGACTTTGCTCCGCACAAAAAAATAACCTCCACCATTCCTAAAAGGTAGAAGTTGTATGTCCTTAATCGCTTTTTATTTTTAGTCGATCGACATGCGGTTAAGATTGTAAAGATGTTTTTAATTTGTTAATTTTCATGTCGTGCTTAGAAACTTGGTTGCGCAAATAATCGATATCTACCTGATGGCTTCTTAATTCTTTTAGCAATTCTTTGTTCGTCTGTTGTTCTTCTTGGAAGACATGTTCCATATGCTCCATTCTGGTTGCCAAATCTGTAACGATTTTGTTGTTTTCTTTAACCATCTTCTGATTTTCTACTGCCATCTCCTGGTTTTCTACTGTCATCTTCTGGTTTTGCACTGCCATCTTGTTGTTTTCCGCCATCATTTGCAGCAGCTGTTGCATGTGACTTTCTAGACTGTTCAAACGATCCTCACTCACAGCAAACACCTCCCATTTATATCGTTTAACACATCTTATAACTTTACAATAACAAACATACGTTCCTGTGTACAGGTACCATCAATCATCACGCCGCTTTTTCCTTTGTACTCCATGGGAGATCTGAACCTCCACACGAATAAATTCGGTGGGGTCTAAGGTACTTAAAGGCGTTTCCTCTAAAACTCATGATATCTGCTTTAGAGACTCACACCGTTCCCTTAGACTTTCATCAACCACGCTTAGTCCGATGACTTACGTTATGGTTGTGTTGGCTCGGTTCAAAACCAAAGGAGGATTTAAGAATGTCCTTCTTTTTGTTTCCATTCGTTGATGTCATTCATGATGTCTTTAAATAACCCTTTTTTATCTTTGACTTCAAACCAAAATGAATGATCCAATATATTCACGACTTCCCTAATTTTTTCAGGTATCTGCCTCTCATAATCAAGTATCTGTCCCAATCATCAGTACCTTTCACATAACTTTTAGCGAAGTTTTCAGCAATAGTCTTTAATCGTTATTTGTTTAATTTTTTCATCCTTACACCCCCATACTGGCTATTGTTCGTTCGAAATCCCTCAGTCGATCAATCTCCCGATCATGAGAAGTCTTAAAGGCTTCCCAATATTCATTACATCGCTTAGTGTTGATCTCGCATAAATTATCCTTCACATTCATAATGAGAAAAGCGCTATAAAGATCGCGTTGAATTTTTGTTCCGTTTAAATTATTCCACCATTCGCTTACTGTTTTCTTCACATAATCTCCACTGAAATGATTGAATTGACTTGCTTTTACTTTAAAAGTGTCAATCTTTTTCAGCTTATTATCAGCATATTTTAGCTTGTTATCCAAAATGGTCAATAACATAGATGGCGCTTTATTTAACAAGGACTTTCCATAACGCTTTTTGCGGTTTATCCTGCCTGTTTTCTCATTGACTGTTGTTTCCTTGGTTCGTTTTTGAAGTCCCTTATAATTCATGGTTTCCACTTTAATATCGTCACCTAGCGTTAGAATCCAATTTGCCATTTTGTTATGATCTTGCTTTCGTACATCAGCTATTTTTCGATTGATCTCAGCTAACAATCCTTTTGTTTTCAGATAGTTCTTACTGATGATCCACTTATCATTTGTTCGTTTTATAGTGCCATCATCATTGTATTTATGTGGATTATTAGCTCTACGTTGACGATCTAGTTTCCTTTGCAGTAACCTCTTTTTTCGTTCCATTGTATTAATGTTCGAAGCAAGTTCGAGTAGTTTCGCTTCCCCCTCACTTACAACGGCAATGGTTTGAGTTCCAATATCAATTCCTACAGTTCCAGTAGATCGGTGGTGCTTCAACTTGCCTGTTTCTCGTTCTACCTTCTTAGGAGGAACACCATCCAAAACGAGTTGAACAAAGTATCGGTTTTCCCCTCTAATGAACTTACGAACAATTCTACAGTATTTCACTTTATCCATTAGGGAAAGTTGAGCATAAATATCTTTGTCTTTCACTAAGACAGGGATATCCAATCCATTCCAATACAACTTATTATTCTTGAAACGAATACCTGATGTATTCGTTTTCCCTTCTACTGAATTCATATCGCCAAGTATTTTGAATAGGAATTTTTTAGCTGTTCCATAAAGATATTTTTCAAAAGTCAACCAACTTCGGGTTGCTATTTTTTGCGCTGTAAAACTGTCTATATTCTTCTTGAAGTGGTGCTGCATTGGCTTCACAAATGTATGAATGGCATACTCGTTCAATCCATATTCTTTATTCAACTCTCGAAGGACTTGATTACGCTCTTTGGACTTTGGTTGTTGAATCCAATGTCGATATACCTTATCTTGTTTAAAACGTTTATATCGCTTCATCAATTCTCCTAAACAAGCATTGTAGATGTTTCTTGCAATCTCTAATCTCTTGAATAACACATCCTCTTGCCACTTCTCTGTTGAAAGAGGAAGGGTTAAAATATAAGATTGTTTAGCCAATGAGTTCACCACCTCACCTATACATTTTTTTGATTCTTAATGTACTCTTGAACAGTTTCCTCAGAAATGTGCCCCACAGTACAACTGAAATAACTCCTTGTCCATAGGTTAGGTAATCGACTTTTTAAATGGGGGTGTTTCTCTCTTAAAATACGACTGCTAATACCTTTAAAATCTTTTATTACTTTATGTAGCATTAGTCTAGGGTCAAATTCGATAAACATATGTACGTGATCAGGCATAACCTCTAATGACTTAATTGTTACCTCTTTCTCCTCTGCGATTTGATGGAGTGTTTTTATTAAATCTTCAGCCACATCGTCAACAAGAACTTTCCTACGATACTTAGGGCAAAATATAATGTGGAATTGATTTTTATAAACAATTCCTTTCTTTTGTGTATAATTTTCATACATATAACCCACTACCTTTTCCACCTAATTATACGACACAGTATTAGTTTGTTAAATAACAAACTAGTATAAATACAAAAATAATTGGCACAATTCATCCCCATCAATAAATTAAGGGGCTTTCTTGTGCCGTTTTCGTAACGGCACAAGTCCCCCCTAACGACCATAAATTGTATTTTACCATCCACCTTCGATGATTTGGAGAAATAATATTGATACTGCACTCGTAAAATGTAACATCGCGTTGTTTATTAAGTTCGAAAATCTACTCATACGATAATGATTCTGTTATCGTATAAATAGACAAGAAAGGAGTTCTGACATTGAATCATTTAAAAAACAGACAAGAAGTACCAGAAATGGAAAAGTGGGATTTGACCGATATTTACGCCAACCAAGAAGCGTGGGAAGCGGATTACGCGAGCGTTGAAAAGATGGCCCAAGAATTAAAAAGTTACGACGGAAATATTACAGATGGGGCGACAATGTATCAATTCTTAAGCAAACAAGAAGAAATGGTCGCAATTTTTAACAATGTGTATGTTTATGCGATGTTACATGTTGACTTAGATACGAGGGAGCAAGCGTCACAAGCTCTTTTAGATAAAGGACGTTCTTTAGCTGTGAAATTAAATGAAGCGACGTCGTTCTTCTCACCGTTTTTAATGAGTCTGGAAAAATACACGTTAGACCAATACATGAGCGAAGAACCGCGCTTATCGTATTTTAAAGATGATTTGTACGATACATATCGATATAAAGACCATGTCTTAAGTAAAGAAAACGAAGAACTTTTATCCCAGTTAGGAGAAACGTTCTCTGCCCCACGTAACACGTTTGGGATGATCAATAACGCTGATATCAAGTTTGGCAACGTTACTGATGATGACGGAAATGAAGTGGAACTCACGCGCGGGATGTATTCAAAACTCATTGAAGATGAAAACCGCGAAAAACGAAAAGAAGCATACAAATCTTACTACCAACCTTATGTGCAAATGAAGAACTCAATTGCTTCTACGCTATCAGCTGCGATTAAAAATAACGTCACCTTATCAAAGGTAAGACATTATCCATCAGCCTTAGAAAAGTCGCTGTTCGCAAATAAGATCCCGAAAGAAGTCTATGAAAACCTCATCGATACTGCGAGGAAGAACCTTTCAACGATGCACCGTTACACGCAATTACGCAAAGACATCCTCGGTGTAGATGAGCTTAGGCAATATGATTTAAATGTACCTTTAGTCAGTGGTGTTAAAGAAGACATTTCCTACGAGGAAGCTTACGCCACGATGTTAGAAGCACTCGCCCCGCTTGGAGAAGATTACGTTCAAACGGTCAAAGAGATGAAAGGTTCAAGGTACATCGATGTAAGAGAAACGCCTGGGAAACGCTCGGGTGCTTATAACCTTGGGTTGTATGGGGTTCATCCATTTATCTTGTTGAACCATCAAGATGACTTAGATAGCCTATTTACGCTCACCCATGAAATGGGCCATGCGATGCATAGTCATTATTCGAACAAACATCAACCAAGAATTACAGCTAGTTATGAAATTTTTGTTGCTGAAGTCGCTTCAACGGTCAATGAAGTATTACTGATCCATCACTTGTTGGATGAAGCGAAAGACCAAGAATACCGGAAGTATTTGTTAAATCACTTCATCGACCAGTTTAAAGGGACATTTTTCACGCAAGTGATGTTCGCTGAATTCGAAAAGAAAACCCATGAGCTCGCTGAAAATGGAGAACCATTAAACACTGAAACGTTCAATGACATTTACGAAGACTTATTCAAGACGTACCACGGAGATGCGTTAACGATAGAGGAAGAAACGAAATATGGATGGTCCCGTATTCCGCACTTCTACCGACCTTTCTACGTCTATCAATATGCGACCGGATTTGCAGCTGCTATTCACATTGCAAATGCGATTTTAAAAGGCGATAAAGACACCTTGAACGCGTACCTCTCGTTTTTGAAAAGCGGAAGTTCTGATTACCCGATCGAATTGTTGAAAAAAACAGGCGTTGATTTAACAACACCTGAACCGATCGAAAATGCGCTCGGGGTTTTTGAAGATCTAGTCCAAGAATTTGCAACGCTGTAAGCTGTCTCCCAAAAAGAAGCAAATCCTCCTTCTGCTTCAAACAAGGTTCTCGAAATAAAAAAAATAACAGGAAGAGGGGTTCCCTCTTTCCTGTCCTCCATTTCTATTTTCATGAGTATTTTAACTTAACAACTTCCTCCAATACCTGGAAGAGCTTTCATTTCAATGCCATGAGGTTGTTCTCCACCGACCTCTATTCTGTACTCTTCTTGAAATGAGTCAACATCGATGACAGAGACTTCATTTGAGTCGCTTAATGTTACATAAACACGAGATTCTTCACGGTTAAATGATAAATGTTTTGCCCCTTCTTGATCTTCTATCCGTTCTGTTACTTCTCCTGTTGTTAAATCAACAAGTCCTACAAAGCTTTCTTCTACAGAAGTAACAATGGCTTGATTTCCATCCTCATTAACAACAACATCTGTAGCGCCCCTACCAACATCAATAACTTCTTTCTCATCGTTTTCCAGATCAATAACCTCAAGAGTCCCCTCTTCACTTGATGCAACATATAGCTTGTCATCATATTTCCTCACCACTCGCGGTGTTCCGCCTGTATCATAACTGCTTTGTAATTCGCCAGTTTCAGCATTTAAGACATACAGCTGATCATTTTCATGGTCTGATACGTAAACCTCTTCACCTTCTAAATGCACATAATTGGTTCTAGCACCGTTTCCTAAATCATATTGCGCAGACACTTCCTGCTCATTTACATCTACAACATCTAAATACTGATCGCCAGCAGTTGCCACATACAACATTTCATTATTTGAACTCAATGCCAAACCGTGTGGACGTGGACCGACTTCAACCTCAGTTTCAACTTCAAGTGCTTGTGTATCTAAAATTTCAATGGTGCTGCTATCTTGATTTGCGACAAACGCGTCTCTCATTGTACTTGAAAATGTCACTAGCGTAGGTGATTGACCGGTTTCGATGTCGGCAACGTGTTCCCCTGAGACCACATCAATGACCGAAATTAAATCACCTTCTTCACTTGGCACATAGAATTGAATATCCGTCAACTCTCCTGCATCTGTACCTTCATCCTCGTCGCCATTAGCACCATCACTTGTACTTTCTTCTAGAGCACAAGCACTTAAAAACGTAAACATGATTAATGTCGCGATTGTCATTTTTGCTTTTAACATGTCACATCCCCCTACTATTATTCGTATAATCATAATTATCAAAACATTATAATTGTTAATCCCGAGTAAATCAATAAATTTTATTTATTTAAATCCCTTCTAAACTTATCGGATTTATGATAATATTCTAACATATCCACAGTAGAAACGGTAGATAACGAGATTGAGAGGAGTTGTTGACATGAAAAAATTGAAAACATTCAGCTTGCCATTCCTTCTTGGTGCAACATTGGTTGCTTGTTCCGAGAACTCAAGTATTGATGAAGTTGATGAGGGCGGAAAAGGAGAAATCGAAGCGGCATCTGAATACGAAAATGGTCACCTTCTCGCCGACCCTGCATGGGTTGATGAAAACCAAGATGACCTTGTCATCATTGACGTACGTAGAGAAGGCTATGAGCAAGGACATATCCCTGGTGCTGTTCACTTAACGCCAGAGGATATACAAGAAGAAAAAGATGGCGTTTCCGGCATTATTCAAGGTGAGGAAGAATTTGAACAGGTCATCCGTTCTGCAGGGGTAGATGATGACTCAAGCGTTGTTGTTTACGATGGCGATAACAGTTTATGGGCAAGTCGTCTTTTCTACGGTTTTGAATTGTATGGACATGAAGATGTTCGCGTACTAAATGGAGGTTATGCTGCATGGTTAGCTGATGACAAGGATATCTCCACTGACGCTCCTTCTATTGAAGAAGGCACTTTTACAGCGCAGTTGAATGAGGAGCTGCAAGCTTCTCAAGAGGATGTTGAAACGTTCATACAAGATGAAAGCTGCCTTATTCTCGATACGCGTTCTGAGGAGGAATTTGAAGGAGAGACTGCCCGTGCTGACAGAGGGGGACATATCCCTGGTGCTTCTCACTTAGAATGGTCCGAAGCTGTTGAAGACGACGGAATTGCCACTTTTAAATCTGCGGAAGAGTTAGAAGAACAATTTGGAACAGCAGGTGTAGACCGAGACCAAACAATCGTCCCCTACTGTCAAACAAACGTTCGCGGTGCTCATACCTATTTTTCTTTAAGACTGCTCGGTTTTGAAAATATCATCCCTTATGAAGGCTCGTGGGCAGAATGGGGTAATGACCCTGACGTAGACATTCAAGAAAGGTAAGGTGATCACTTATGGCATTTACAAAAGAGACGATTTCCCAACTGAACTATGATGAGGTCTATAATATTTACCAAGACCCAAACGCAACAGCTATTTTAATTGACGTTCGTGAACGTGAAGAGTATGAAGAAGGTCATATTCCTGGTATTCCCCTTCTTCCTATGAGTGAAATCATTGAAGTTATTGGTGATTTTCATAAGGAGCAAGAATACATTCTCGTTTGTCGAAGTGGTCGCAGAAGTCATGAAGTAGCAAAGTTCTTCAAAGACCAAGGCATTGAACAGGTTCATAATTTTTCCGAAGGCATGTTAGGTTGGCAGGCAGACAAGACGAAAGGTGAAGAATGGATTGTTAAAGAAGTTAATGAACTTTATAAATAAAGGAGTGTGTTCACATTGAGTTTAACAGATCAAGAATTAAAAGATTTAAAAGCTGACCGTACAGTTGATGCCATCGGTGAGGTTTGCCCTCATACACTCAACATGGCACTAGATGAATTGAAAAAAGCCGAACCTGGTGAAATTGTTGTCGAAGTTACCGACCACTCTATTGCTACAAAAACGATTCCAGCTGCCGTAAAAATGAACAAACAAGCGGATTTTTTAGGTACCTTAAAGGAATCGGGTAACTACTCGATTTTTCTAAAGAAACGATAATGACCCACTGAAGGCGAGACATTTACTCGCTCGCCTTCTTTAGGAAATGTTGAAAGGAGAATAACAAATGTTCACAATAGAAGCTTTCCTACTCGCGGCTGCATTCGGTCTTATTTATGGTTTCCTTCTTCAAAAAGCTGACTTTTGCTTTGTTGCTTCTGTTCGGGACTTCGTAAGTGTTAAAGACTCCCGGATTGGTAAAGGTGTCCTTGTCCTCATGGCCACCGCACTCATTGGTTGGGGACTCGCGTTAAGCACGGGACTCGCTTCCCTTGATCAAGTTTGGTCTGTACCAATTGGGGCGACGAATTTAATCGGTGGAATCCTCTTCGGAATTGGTATGACGATCGCTGGCAGTTGTGCTTCAGGGGCACTTTACCGCAGTGGGATGGGGTACATCCACTTTTGGATTGTTATTGCAGCGATGATTGCGGGTAACCTACTTTTTGCATACATTTATGACCCGTGGGGACGTGAAGGCTTTGTCGAACCGCTTACCTTTACTGAAGATGGCTTTAGTTTATATTCTCTTGGTCTTCCATTTATGGCATTGCCATTACTTATTGTTGCAGTAATGGTGTTGATAAGCATAAAGCAATTTGGAGTGAAAGGTTTTTTGCAAGGGGTTAAAAACTCGCTTACGAATTGGGAGGAAAACCCGTTCAAGCAGCAGCATTGGGATGTTCGCTTCGTTGCTTTTCTCATCGGCGTCACAGCGACGATTCAATTTATTACCCTCTCTTCAATTAGTGTCACAGGCCCGGAAACTAGAATCGGCGGAGTAATTGTATCCTCTATTTTTGGAGAGAATGTGGTTTTTAATAACGTTTATTTGAATAACATGTTTGCGTCTTATCCAACAGTCGGTATCGGTCCAGAAGAAACACTTGTTCTATTCATGATCGTAGGTGCATTCATTTCTTCACTTTTAAGTAAAAGTTTCAAAATACGCCTGCCAAAAGCGAAACGATTGCCTTCTGCGATCGGTGGCGGACTTTTAATGGGCGTTGCGTCTCGCATCGCACCTGGTTGTAATGTTGCCAATGTTGTTGCTGGTGTTGGCGGTTTATCTGTAGCAAGCTTTATTGTACTGATTGGGATGGCAATTGGGGTCTTTTTCGTAACGAAATACGTATTCAAAATGCCGATCTTATTGTTCTACCGCGACAAAGATGTCGCTTAACAACATAAGACCGCGTCAAAAAGTCGAGATGTCTCTGAAGGCTCTCGATTTTTTGAATGATCTTCACTGCAAACGCTCTTTAACCATAGTATTTTCAAAGAAACGGAGTGTTAGAGCGGTGATTGTTTTTTCTTCTTTTAAAACATACCTCCCAAGAATATACGATTTATTCCAACATTGTGAATATTGAAACGTACGAACGGTTCTTTCGCACCCTTCAACAAAAACGAAGCAAAAGACTCCCCCTTTGCTTCGTTTGATCGCAATATTACTTTTCTGCAGTATCATTATACATATAACGCAAGACATCTCTTCTTGATACAATTCCTAGAACTCTATCAAAAACGTCGCGAACTGGTAGTCTTTTAATATCATTTTCGAGCATCAATGTCGCTGCGTGTTCAATTGTATCATCGGGTTTTACTGTGACAAGTTCTTTACTCATCAACTCTTCCACTTCATAAGCCATCGCCTTTTTTATATCATCCATGAAGGTGTTTGGGTTATCAAGATAAATGAGCCCACCTAATAGCTCTAACACGCCTGGCGCTTTGAGATGTGCCATGCGTTTGATCAAATCGCTTTCGGTGACAATCCCCACCATTTGATCACGGTCATTAATGACAGGTAAACCCGTGAAATTATTTTTCAAAAGCAATTTAGCGCATGTTTCTACGGTATCATCTTCTTTAACGATCTGAACGTCTTCTGTCATAATATCTTTTACTTTCATATGATCACCCTCCCAGAACGAACATGATGTTTTCATATACAATAATGAAGAACGGTATTGTTGAAAATATTCTTCATATAGTAATCATTCGACCCATGTCGATAAATGTCCTTTTTACGTCACATAACGTTCACTTTATGAGAGAATAAATAGATTATCGAATAACAGCTTGGCAATAACGAAAGTTCATCCCCTACTACCCATATTCTAGTAAACTTGAACGATCCTTAACAAGTAACAAACGAAATGAGATCACGGCTTCTACCGTGTCGTTCGCTTGAGGATGGGGACATTGATTCCGTTATTCGCTTAAAAAGGCCTGTTTTTGAGCATTTCGCGGACATGAGTTCCGCTATTTGCAAAAAATCGCCCTTCATTGAATGCAAAAAGGAGGGTTAACGGAACATATGTCCGTCCGCCCCCTAAAAATGACGGATTTCGATGAAATACAGGAACGTATGTCCGCTCCCCACATTACCTAACGAAAAAAGAAGGTCTTTTCTAATGAAGGAGTTGCCTTAATCTATCAGATTGTTCTCGGTTTGTGTTAATAACTTCTTCTACAATTTGTCTGCTTGTTTCATCCAAATCCCCTCTAACCAGTTCCTCTGAATATTGTACACCATAGTAATCTATACCCTTTAACGCATCCTCAATGATTTTATTTGTGTCATCGGGCAGCATGACTTTATGCATGAAGCTGTGAACCGAACCTGACATTCCTTCATCATCGGCTGGCGTTCCCCCTAGGTTCTGAATTCGCTCAGCTATTTTGGAGGCATTCTGCTTTTGCTCCTGTTGCATTGATTGAAAATCATGCTTCAATTCATCATTTTCTACCTCTTGAATATAATGCTCAAATGAACGTACGCCCATATAAGTTCCTCTCAGTAAAGTGTTCAATTCCTCAACGACAATATCATTCTTCATATGAATCACACCTTTTGCGTATTTCGCGGCTTATGATTAGTTATAGACATATTATCCCTTGATAAGTAAAAGTTATGTTTAGAGTCTTTATTAACGAGACGTTTAATTCTTAAACTTATCTCGCAAAAAAAGAAGCAAAAGGTCCATCCTTCTGCTTCGACAGTAAATGAGCTTACTTTTCAATCTTTTTGATTACTTTAGCTGGGTTTCCACCTACTAAAACGTTATCTGGTACATCTTTGGTCACGACTGCTCCTGATGCGATGACAGCATTGTCCCCTACTGTTACGCCTGGATTGATGATTGCATTTCCACCAATCCAAACGTTATTCCCGAATGTAATTGGTTTTGCAAACTCCTTACCTGAATTACGTTCATCTGGGTCAAGTGGGTGGGTTGCTGTATAGATTTGCACACCTGGTGCAAGCATGCAATTTTCGCCGAATCGCACTTCGCAAACGTCTAAAATCGTACAATCAAAATTCGCAAAGAAGTTTTCTCCTACATGTGTGTTGTAGCCATAATCGAACCTTATGTTAGGCTCCATGAATATATTTTTTCCTGTTGAGCCAAGGAATTCCTTTAATAATTGTGCGCGCTTTTCATCTTCTGTTTCTAATGTTTCATTAAAGATTCTCACTTTACGTCTCGCTTCTTGACGGCCTTTGACTAATTCTGGGTCTTCAGGATTGTACATTTCTCCAGCTAGCATTTTTTCTTTTTCTGTTCTCATTATGGAATCCTCCATATTTCTTCTAAAAATATACTAGGAGATATTAACTTTTCTTTCATATGACCTCGTACGATTTCCCCCATCTTGCTTAGCTTGATATAGAGCCTTATCAGCATTATTAACTAAGTTATTCATTTGATAATAATCAGACGGTGCCATCGTTGCTGTCCCCAAACTGAGCGTAATGTGATCGCTGACTTTAGAACCTGAATGCGTAATTTTTAAAGTTTCAATGGCTAATCTAATATTTTCAGCAACAACATATGCTCCTTCTTCATCGCAATCGGGAAGGATCACACTGAATTCTTCGCCGCCATATCGAAAGGCTGAGTCACCTAATCTTCTTAGTGAATGTTCAATTGCATTAGCAACTTCCTTGAGACATTCATCTCCTGCTTGATGTCCGTATGTATCGTTGTATGGTTTAAAGTGATCAAGGTCCACCATGATCAAGGATACAGGTGCGGAATTTGCTATCGCTCGATGCCATTCTATTTCTAAATATTCATCGAAACTTCTACGATTCTTCACGCCGGTCAGTCCGTCAATCGATGAAAGGTGTTGTAAAATTTCATTAGCTTCTTTAAGTTTTTGCTCAGTTAATTTACGGTCATTAATATTACGAGATACGACAATCAGTTTATGATCTTTTGTATCTCTTTCCTGTAATACCCTTAAAGACGATTCAAACCAAATGTATTCACCATCTTTTCTACGCATTCGATATGTAGAAGTAGTGTACCCAGTGTCTAATAACTCTTGATGTTGCTTTTTGATGATTTCATGGTCGTGGGGATGAATAAACAAATAAGCATCTTGACCAATCATTTCTTCTTTTTCATATTTCATAACTTTTTTACAAGCTGGTGATGTATATAGAAATTTCCCTTCACTATCATGTAAAGTAATCATATCACTTGAATATTCCGTGAGTAGGCGGAACAGTTCTTCACTTTCCTTTAGTTTTTGATTGTGATAGGCATTTTCCGCTTCTTTTTTTTCAAGTTCTTTTTTTAAAATAATAGCTTTGTCATATTGTTTTCCAGCCCACCATGCAATCATAAGCATAATTGGTAAGCCAATAATCTCAATCCAACTTACAAAACCATCCCTGACAGAATAATAAGTTATATATATCATGTTGATAAATAGAACAATTGAAATTGCTACGAACCTACCTTTATATTTCACTATCGTTCCACATCCTTATAACTATTTTAACCACAAAACGCAGGGGTGGTCTCGTGCTTATTCTTACTTCATTCGACAAAACTTTTCAAATCCCTTGTGCACCAACATTTTCACCCATATATTTAAACAAAAAAACAAAATGTTAACACCGTGAATTATGTGTGTTAACATTTTGTTGGATATCACTCACTTTTTTTGGAGGTTGTCAAAAGTGAATTAAAAAATTCTAACCATAATTACATTTGTATGTAGTCTTCTTATTTTTGTGTTGGTATGTTTAGAATACTTACTGATCTCCTTACCTCAACACCTTTGTTTGTTGCATTTATTTTTGGATCATTGGAGTAGCTGTAAACGGATGAGGTTGAGATTTAAACTTGAGTGATTTCTGTTTTTTGTTTTTCGCTTAATTTCCTAATTAATTCCATAAAAACGCGAATCGTTACATATTTAATATTCATTGTAATAAAGGTATGATACCACTTCCAACCCCTCTTCCAGCGAATCATATTAAAGTATCTACCAGCCAAAACTTCAATAAACAGTTGTGGAATGGTTAACAAAAATAACTTCCCTACAACAAGGAATATTGATTTGTCTTTATAGGTGAATTGATTATAAAAAACACTCATAAGAGGGCAAAAAAGCCAGTCAAAAAGAATATGATATTTAAAATCTCTAGGTAAAAGTCTGACTGGATAGGACAATAATTTCTTCCCCACTAATATATGGTCAGTGATCCCTGAAACTAAAGCAGTAATTAAATAAACAATAAGCCAATCTTTTACAGGTTTCTTTTTAAAAGCGACTGGTAATAAGAGCAATCCCGTTAGTAAAAATAACTTAAGTATTAATTTTGACATAATCCCTTCCCCTTTTTCAATATTCGTCATAACTATCTTTTCTCGATATATATATAAAATGAGCGTAAAAAACTACCACATTCAACCAATCTGAACGCCAGCAACTATAGCGAGCGTGAAACGGATCTCTCGTGCATCCTAAAAATAAAAAAGAAGCAAAGGTTCATCCTTCTGCTTCGTAAATAAATGAGCTTATTTTTTTCTCTGTTTGATTACTTTAGCTGTTTTCCACGAACTTTATCTGATACTTAGGTTGTGACTGTTCTTGATGCGATAACTGCATTTCCCCTACTGTTTCGCCTAGGTTGTTGACTGCACTTCCGCCAATCCAAACGTTACCCCAAATGTAATTTGCTTTAGGTGAAAATAATAATGCTCCCTTACTTTAACAAGGGAATCCTTTTATTTTACTCATGCTATTGTTTCAATTTCTACATTTAAAACAGAGACGTTTGGTTAAAATAAACTAAGGTATGACTGGCGAAAGGGGTTTAAAATTATGGAACGAAGTAAAAATATACCATTAACTGCAGGTGAGATGTCAGCATTATGGAATGGCTATAATACCGAAACTATGGCTTTGTATACATTTAAGCACTTTGAAATGGTTGTTGATGATGATGAAATTAAAAAGGACATACTATCTGCAATAGAATTATTTCAAAACAATTCTAAAGAAATTCGTAAAATATTTGAATCAGAAAATCACCCTGTTCCAGTAGGGTTTA
Organism: Texcoconibacillus texcoconensis; assembly: GCF_014202575.1. Classification (GTDB taxonomy): domain Bacteria; phylum Bacillota; class Bacilli; order Bacillales; family Salisediminibacteriaceae; genus Texcoconibacillus; species Texcoconibacillus texcoconensis. The sequence continues at coordinate 29,578 of NZ_JACHHB010000001.1, forward strand.
CAGAACGCGACGTTAATCTAAATGCCCCAAAGTTGTTTTCAGACGAAACGGCTCAATATTTATTAAAGTTTATTAGCGAAAATGGGATGCAGTTTTATCCAACTTGTTTAAAGTTTACTTCAAGGGAAGATATTAGACAATTTTGCACAGAATCCTCAGATAAGTATATATCACTTGTTAACCAAGTAACTAAAACTTTATTAACAAAAGGAATGTATGTTAGACCACCACAAATATCTGCCCCTGAACAAGTCGATTTTGTTAAGAAGAAAAGTCATTTAACTGGTTGGTTAGGAGAAAGAAGACCCATTCACGCTACTCAAATTACTCATATTTTTTTGAATATCCAAAGAAACATATTAGGTAAAACGCTATTAACAGGTTTTTCTCAAACAGTAAAATCCGAAAAAATTAAAAAGTTCCTTACCAAAGGTAAAGAAATGTCCAAAAAAAAATTGGATGAATTTCATTTACTTTTGCAAGATGTTGATATTGAAGTTTCTCTACCCTCTAATTTTAATGTAACGAATTCAACTCAACCTCCATACTCCGATAAAATGATGCTAGAGATTATTTTAACTACTATTCGCTATGCAATTGCTTTTTACGGTGAAGCCTTAGCAGTTAGTACAAGACGAGATTTATTTACTTTTTATAACAAAACAATTGCGGAAGTCACCTTATATGCTAATGAATGTGTAGAATTAGAAATTGAGTTTGGATATTTAGAAGAACAACCAAAAGCACTCGATCATGATGATATCATTAATAAAAATGACTAAAATGGATAATTAAGCCGATTTTCTCACTTTAAGAAAATCGGCTTAATTATCTTGTGCAACTGCAAGAATTTCCTGTGATTACACTACACGTGGGTTGGACTTTCTTTTTGCAGTCGCCCATCTTCCATTCGATAAACATTGTCACAATATTGAAGCATGCGCTCATCATGTGTAACCATGATCGCAGCCTTGTTTCTTGATTTGACTTCTTTACTAATCAATTGAACAACTTCATGGGACCTACTTGTATCAAGGCTTGCTGTTGGCTCGTCCGCCAAAATCATACTTGGGTTATTCATGAATGCACGTGCAATCGCTGTTCGTTGACGTTCTCCACCTGAAAGCTGGTCAGGAAAGTTTTTCAATCTCTCGTCGAGGCCAAGGCTTTCCAACAACTCATTTGCATACGTTTTATCGCTTTTCGAAACAGAACCGCTCATTTTTTTAACGAGTAATAGTTGATCAAAGACATTTAGATAAGGGATTAAGTTCGATGTTTGTAAAATAAAGCCGATTTCCTGTACGCGCAGGTTAGATAATGCTTTAGCTGATAATCCTGACAGGTCTTGACCATTAATTTCAACCACGCCAGATGTTGCTTGAAGTAAAGCGCCAGCAATTGATAAAAATGTACTTTTCCCAGATCCTGATGGACCGACAACAGCGACAAATTCACCAGGTTTAACTGAAAGAGAAACGTCATCAAGTGCAGTCACGTGATGATTTCCTTCTTGATAAACCTTTGAAACATTGTTTAACTTTAAGCCAGTCGCCATTATTCAACCCTCCCAATCGCTTGTAGTGGATCAATTTTTGTTATTTTACGAACGGATAGTAATGAACTAAGAACCGTATCACTAACAACACAATGGCATAAGTGATCACTAAGATTGGATCTAAGACGAATGGCATTCCGTCTGGTAGGATTAGTGCCGTGCCAAGGGTTAGAAGGATTCCTATGATAATGCTTGCAAGCGATAGTAAAAACACTTGTGAAATGATCACTTTCCCAAGAAACGATCGTTAGGATAATTAAAGAATATACTGACCAGATCGATTAAAAAATTGAAAAGCCAGCCTCCATTAAGGAATGACTAGCTTTTCAATGATCATTTTAAAAGTGTATTATTGTTTGTTCAGTAGCCTTTACTTCGTCAAATATGAACTTTCCCATAAAGGAAGCTTTGTACCAACACCCATTTTCAAGGCATTTTGGTAAACTCTATACCCCCAAGCAGCGTCTTCTGTTGGTAAACCTCCCGTCATACATATGATGACTTCATCGTCAGACTTTCTTCCTTCTTTATTTCCTGCAATGATATCACCAATATCGTCAATCTTGCTACAATCATATTCTTCATTGGCAACCATATCCAACAATTGCCCGGACATGGTCCAGCCTGTAATGCTTGAGATTCCATCAGGGTGATTCAATCCGTCTTCAAGCCATTTCTCATGCATGGACCATAAGTCTGCAACAATTCTGTGATTTTGATAGGACTCTTTAGAAAAGTCTGCTGAACCAGTCAGAATGATAACTGACCCTGGTTTAATGCACCTTTCATTGATTTTTGGTTTCGTTTTACCAGACGTTGCGACGGTCACAATATCAGATTGTTCCACACATCTATCTATATCATCAACAACTTCAACAGGCATATTGATTTTTTCTTCAAGCTTTTCGGCAATTTCCTTTCCTTTTTCAAGGTTGATATCAAACAGGACAACTTTCTCAAGACTACCTAAAGATGTTGTTATCGCCTCTATACAAGACTGATTGATGGCTCCCCCCCCTACTGCACCTACAACTTTCGCATTGTTCTGAGCAAGGTGTTTAGAAACGACACCTGGTACGGCACCAGTTCGAGCTGAGCTGACCAAGTTTCCAGCCATGATGGAAAGAGGAGCTCCTGTTTCTTTATCATTCAACGTAAAAGTATGAATAGAACGTGGTAGTCCCTTCTTTAAATTTTCAATATTGGAACCATACCATTTGTTACCCACAACATCAAAATCTCCACCAAGGTAAGAGATCAAGGACATAAACCTTCTGTCTGGACCTGCTTTTGGCATATTTTCAAAAGGTTCTTCTTCATTGAACCATAGCATGAGACCGTGGTCGTTCCTGTTTGGTCCGCCCATCATATAGTCTCCTTTTCCAATCAGCCTGAACATCTCTTCAATGGTGTCAATACATTCTTTCATATTTAATACGCCAGCTTCAATAATATCCTCTTCTGTGAGATACAGAAATTCTAATTTTTCAGACATTACGCATTCTCCTTATAATCATAATGATAATTAAATTTCGCCCATTTTTTATAATAGGAAAAAATGAGTATGACAGCACTGATTACAATTGTAATGATTGAAAACAGCCAATGCTGTCCATTCAGGACAAATATAGGAGCGAAGGTAATAACAAAAACTTCCACTGGAGCGATAGGTATATAAGCTAAACCAAATTCATCCAATGTTTTACTTTCCAGTTTCGGGTCCACAATTCTCAATAAAGCAATAGCCATGGCTACAGCACCTGTAACCCATCCGAAAGTAAAAATCCCTTTTTCAAACCAATTTTCTCGGAAGTAAAACTTTGATACAACTTTATAGAAGAAATAACTAAGAAAAATCCCAAACAAAATAAGAATTATAAAAGGAACCAAATTGTCAGCAATAACTGTTAGATTGATAGAGGCGATACCGAATGCTACAAGAATATCGGTCGCACTCCCACTTATTTTGGACATAATTCCTCTATCGAGATATTCATCTACATTTGTCGCCTGCATCAATTGTTTTAAGATCAGTCCCACCAAAAAAGCAAGTGAGAAGGCAGGAATGGATAGGCCAGCATATAGCGATTCGCCGAATTGGCTTAAATAATAACCAACCATAGTTACAAACAAAACCAGTGCTAAATGGAACACTAGTGGATCTATTGAGATACTGGAAACGGTATCGGAACCCATGGAACTTCTTTTGTTTTTTGGCAAAATACCTGTTCTCAATTCTTCCGGCAGCTCATCAAATCTGCTGATATAGTTTGCATGACCCTTGTTTGCACTAGACCTGATCAATGCCAGTCCAACAACAATGGCAAGTATGGCACCTATTGTTGCCGATGTCATTGCCAAAGAAGTTGCTTCTTCCCAACCCTGCTGTGCAAATGCATCTCCTATAGCCGCAGCGGTCCCGTGTCCACCGACAAAACCAGCAGCCAACAGCAATCCAAAGCCATTATGCACATCAAACAATGGCACGAGCAAAACAAGTGCAAAAAGAAGTCCACCTCCCCACATCAAAAGCATAATAGTTTGTGAATAAGACCATAACCCCCCTACTTTATTAATCACTTGTGACCATTTAAACCTTGGGGTAGAAAGAGGGATCGCTGCAAATACAACAGCAATGAGTACACCCGGATAATCACCTATAAAACCTGTAAATGGGATGATATTAAATCCATTAGGTCCTAGAACTAATCCTAAAATCCCTGCAATAATACTTGCAGGCATAAAGGATCGTTGTAACAAATTGACTTTTGCCCTTAAAAACATTCCTAATAACAGTAGTAAAGATATTAGACCAACATCAGTCAAGATACCCCATATGGTTAACTCCATAAATGCAACCCCTTTCATTTCTGATTTATAAGAATTGTATCACAATTAACGGAAAATAATAACCATTAAATTTAATAACGGAAAAAATATTCCTTTATCTACTTAATGGGAATCATTTATAATATTAATTGGGAGGGGAGCGCTATGAACCAAAACCTGAAAGAAAAACTGATTGAAGTCCAAAATGATTTACCGAAACAGCAGCAAAAACTATGTAAATTCATTATCGAACATATAGGCGCAGTCTCTACAATGACAATCCAAGAGCTATCGGAAAGAAGTGAGGTTGGGACAAGCACCATATTAAGATTTATAGATAAGATCGGGTACAAAAAATATCCACAATTCAAAAATGATGTGATCCAATACAACTTTGACAAACGAACGAATACATGGTGGCATTTAAAAAAGTCCTTGGAGGAAATGGATGAAACAGAAGTTTCTCTCGTTAAGGTGAGTAAGGGCAGTATTGAGGATATTGAATCGATGCTGAATGAACTAGACCAAAAGGAGTATGAAAAATCTCTAAAAACGCTACTTCATGCAAATCGAATCTATTTTTTAGGAATGAGAACCTCTAAATCATTATCCTTGTATTTTGAAATGATGCTGAGGGGAATTGTGGACACCTATCAGTTGAGCCTTAATACGGATTTTATCTATGACGATTCATTGAAATTCAAAAAAGGGGATGCTTTGGTTGTATTTGCCATTTCCCCTTATTCCAAGCAGACCGTCGATTTCATAGAGCACTGCAGAAAAAATACGAATATCTCCATTGTTTTAATCACTGACCTGGAAACATGTCCAATCATCAAGGATAGTGACGCCCATTTAATAGCTGGCCAAAGTCAGAACAGATATAGTATTATTCCTTCCATTGCTTTGATTGAGTCATTGATCATTGACCTTGGAAAAAACAAGCCCGGCTCAGTGAATCAAATTTCCAGGTTAAATGAGATCCATCGTGAGAATGACATTACTACACTATAATCATTTCTTTATTGTCTCGAGAACTATTCACCGTCTTATCATATGTGTGTTGGCAAAAATTTCTCGCTAAATATCGCGCACTCAAAAATTAAAATAATCAAGTATTACGTTAAATACTTACTTAGACGTTCAATTGGTTAGAATAAACCCAGGTATAAGAGTAGAGAACTGAATTCTTGAAGGTTTCCTTACAACCATCATCTTTATTTTCAATTCCCCTCACAAGCCGTAATAAAAAATGCTATTCAAATGATACAAGGAACAGTATCAATTTTCAGTACTGCTCCTTGATCCCCCCTAGTTGTTCTTACATAGGTTTCACTCATTTTGGGAACAAATAATATGATTCTTTCAGCACCATGAAATCGCTATCACATAAGTGTCACAATAGAGTACTCAAAGAGATCAGCAAGGAAGCGGAGATAATATATATAGTCGTAATACGGCTATATATATCTAACAAACTTATGGCATTGTTTTAGGTGTTCATATTCTTTGTGTGAGGTAATTTTTGTGTGAGCAATTTCGTTGCAAACTTTTTTAGATCTCTGAGATCTTGTAATTGAGAAGGAGGTAAAAAAGAGGGAAAATGAGCTTTTCTGTATATATTTATGAACTGAACATGAAAAAATATTCTAACCGCTCTTTAAAACCCAAACTCTTTTCCCAGTTCACACTAATTTTGTAAAGTTACACTAGGTTTCAATTTCATAGATAAGCTTGTACACCGAGGTCATATAGTCAATTTCATTACGCATAACCCTCCCCACCCTTTCAAATTATTGAGAAATTAAAGAGGATGATTGCCGTTGCACTTGTTGTTGATACTCAATAATAAGTTTATCTAAATCTTGACTACATTTTAATGTTTGCGCCGAGCAAAAACCATAAAATTTGACAAGCTCATTTAGTTCTTGTTTCTTTTGAGTTATCTCATCTTTTATGCACATCTTCTTTCTCCTTCAAGTGATCGATTATAGCGATGACTTCATTTTCCAATTTTATCCCCATTTTGTAAACACTCCTAATGATTGTTCAATTAATTGTCAATTTCATACCCTTTGAATCGACTATTCTTAATAGAACCTCTATGTTTTTCGTCATTTCCTGTTCACCTATAAATATTTAAGGTTACACACCTTGTTCAAAATAGTAGCAGAAAAAAGAACCTTCCCACTGTTAGAAAAGTTCTTTACTCATGATGAAATTATTGCACCACGCTTCACCCATGGTCGAATAAAATAGCTTTTTTAACAACATTCTCCTTCGTTAGCGTAAACAAAATGGCGTTTATCAATTAGAATAAATAACTTAATAGCTGGTTGATTGATGAGCTGATTTTATCGCTAAATGCGAAAAACATAATGATCGCAATCACAACGATCAAACTTTTATCCGTTCCATTTTGACCTTTCTTATTTTGTATAATCAATGGTTTCACCCCTCACCGCGTTAGTTGAAAACCAGTCCATTAAAATGTAAGTTTTGGAATTCCCGTTCAACAACATATTACCATATTTTCCCCACTCGGTAGTGGAGGGACATAAATCTCGAATCCGTTTTCGAACTAGGTATCGCAGATTTATTAGAAAAAACATTACTTACCAAAGCCCTCCATCAGTCTTCTACACGAGGTTTATTTTTACAACTTTGTGACATTATGCCTTGGTGTGATTAATCTCATATGGATAAATTACCCTCACCAGTATAATGAGTGATTAATAATCATGTGGATAGGAGGTTTTTTTATGAAAAAAATTAGTGAGTGGATGAACCTTAATAAAGATGTTACTCCGGAGGTTCCAACCGATCTGGTGCCTTCGATTAACGATTTCATCATCGATAAGAAAACATTAAAGATTATTCAGGACTTTATGTTTACAAACGTTCATCTAGCCATTACAGGTAATCCGGGAACTGGGAAAACGGAACTAGCCAAAAAATTGGCCGCGTCCTTCGAATTACCTTACGTTTTAATCAATGTAGGGACAATTAGAACACCAGGTGATTGGTGGGGATTTATGGAGTATAAAGAAGGTGAAGGAACTTATTTTCATAAAACTCGACTAACTCGCGCTTTAGAAAGTGAAGAGCCTCATGTTGTTATTTTAAATGAATTTAATCGGTGCCCTCCCCATTGTCATAATCCTATCTACGACATTTTAGACGGGAACCGCTCCGTATATCTCGAGACGATTGATAAAAAGTTAGATGTTCATCCGGATACGATTTTTCTAGCCACTCTTAACAGAGGAATGACCCATACCGGCACATTCCAAGCGGATGCTGCCATTGAAGACCGATTCGAATTCGTCCATTTACAATTACCATCAGAGAAAGATATTGCAGACATGCTCAAGAGATGGTTCGGGATTCAAAACAAAGATGCAGTTATCATTGCTAGGCTGACAAAACAATTAGAAAACCTTTATGAACAAGATAAGCTGTCTAAGGTATTTGGAATGAGACCTGCAATAAGCGCTGCGAAATTATTAACTCGGAAAAATAGCCTTCATGATGCGCTTGTTTTTACGTTTGCTAATCGCTTCTCAAGAGAAGGAGGCGTCGAAAGCGAACATACATATGTTCTACAACTCATTCAAGCTTTAACTGGCGGTGAGCATTTTGAGTAACTCTGTCAACAATCAAGTTTCCTCCTTTTGGTTAGGAGAATATAGAAACTGGGCATTTAAAGATGAAGCTACTGACGACATGATGATTTTGGCAAAAGTGATTCGCAGTATTGAGAAGATGGTCAATTCACTATCCTCTGACAAAAAATTGCACGTTCGGTTAGCAAGTCAATTGAAGGCCGTTTCTGAATGGGAGCATAACAAAATCGTTTTGCCGTCTGACCCTCTTTGGAATCAAGCTGATTTTGATAACTTTGCTCATATCGTGGATATATGGACCGCGTTCGCTGTCCACGAAGCTGGACATATCCTGTGGTCACAAGACTTAACAAAAATAAAACATGAAAAGTCTCACCAGTTTATCATCACCCATCTCGTGGAGGATTTCTGGATTGAAAACTGGATGACAGAACACTTTCCTGGTTATTTTGCTTATTTTCAGCAGTTTAAAAATCACTACTATTCAAAAACTGTCGACCTAGGAGAAGACCCTATTTCAGAAAAAATAAATGACCTGATCTATACATTTAATAAACCAGGATATGAACCGATCTATAAGGAATCACTGACATCTTACAAGTTCGTTTCAGACCAATGGCAAAAAGCAAAAACGTTAAATCAATTAGAGTCATGGGATCGAATTGAACTGGGGCGCTCCATTTTTCATTTACTGTTTCCACAGGGGTTAACTGATCATGAAGAAAACAAAACAAAAAATATAAACCTTTATAATAATACAGATCTGGAGCCTACTGCAGTTTCAAATCAAATCAGCGATGTTGGATTAGATATGCCCTCGCCTTTTCTGTTGTCTGGTAAGGTGAAAGAACAAGAACTCCTGCAGTTTCATGAACAAGTCAAAGACGGAAAGAAATTGATGTGGGCTTCAGAACAAATGCTGGAAAGCTGGCTAAAGGATGAACAAGGGTTCGGAGATCAAGCAAAAGGAAATGAGGAAAAGACGATTATAAAGGCACCCGATGTTGATTCAGAAGGAATCGCATTTTACCAAGCTTCCTATGAGAGAATAAAACCTTATATCGTAAAGCTTCGTCAAAAGTTTTCCGCCGCCAACACGCCACGATTTTACGAAAGCAAAAAACTTTATCAAGGTGAACTTGACGAGGAAGCACTGTACAGGTCTTCCTATAGTACAAATATCTTTAAAACATCAGAAGAACGATTCGAATCCATCCAATCATGGGATATTCGAATTTTAATAGACGAGAGCAAATCGATGGAGTGGCTTTATGATCAGGAGAAACAAACCTCCACTTTAAAGCGATTTGAAGTAGCGATGGACGTGTGTTTACTAATGGTTGAATCCCTGTCACACCTCAAACAGATCTCAGTGCAAGCTCATACGTATTCAACGGCCGCCCATTCAGCGACGCTGCAAATGAATGAGATCTACACCCCCAATCAAAAAGACAAATATAGATTGGGAATGATTCGCCCTAAAGGAGCGACGCCTGAATTTATGGCTATAAAAGAAACGACGTTATCTTTAGTTGAAAATCGAAATAAGGAAGCCAAAAAACTGATTTTCATTCTCTCAGACGGGCAGCCAGACGATTATAAGTATGGTGGCGGTAAAGAGCATACTGAGCAAATCAAAGACTGGATTAATAAGTGGAAAAAAAGAGGGTTTCATTTTGCTCATATTTCTTTAGGGGAAGAATCAGCGGCAAAAGGAATATATCCTCAAAGTATTTCCTTTCAAGCTGACTACACCCAACTTATTCAGGAGATTTATCGTGACATTATTAAGAAGTTAAAAACATCATAGTCCAATGGAGAGGCAAAAAATCAATAAGTAGAATGTGTATAAAGCCTGTATCTTAGGTTACAAAGTGACCATTTGATACAGGCAATTTTTGTCTTCAACTAAACACATCGGTAAATTCGTTTACTAATTTCAGATTTCAGCTATTATAATTGCCGATGTGGCTGACCTTGATCTAGCAACCTCGTATTCTCATCTACAAGAACCTTTTTTCCAATTCTAATGGTTCAATGTAAGCATCATTTTGATAAGCACGCATATTTCCACCGGAGATTTCATCAATGAGGACAATTTGATTGTCCGCTCCAGTTCGTCCAAATTCAAATTTAATATCATATAATTCAATCTCTTTTTTAGCAAGTTCCTCTTTGACTACATTTCCAATTTGCTGTGTCAGCTCCTTTAACACACGGTATTCATCTTTGGATAAAATACCGAGCATCGCCAGGGCATCCTCACTAATCGGTGGATCTCCACGTTCATCATCTTTTAAGGTGACTTCAACGAAAGCGTCAAGCGGTTGTCCTTCCTTTGCATACATACCGTACCTGCGCAGAAAACTTCCGACCGCCCTATACCTGCAGATTACCTCTAGGCCTTCCCCAAAAACTTCTGCAGGTTTAACCGTCATCGTTTTCTTGTCGATATCAGCATCAATATAATGAGTTGGTATTCCTTTTTCCTTTAACGTTTCAAAGAAAAATTTCGTTACCCTTAGACCTGCACGACCCGCACCTTCGACGGTTAAGCCAACCTCATTTGCTCCTGGATCAAAAACGCCATTTGTACCTGTTACATCATCTTTAAATTGCAGCAAATAATTTCCATCTTCCAACGCATACACATCTTTTGTTTTTCCTGTGTACTTTAGTTTCAAGTGAAAATCCCCTTTACGATAATAGCATTTTAATAGTTATTGTCATTATATAGAGAAATTCCCAATTGGACAAGGAGGAAAAAGCCTGTACCTTAGATTACTAAGTAATCATTGGATACAGGCAATTTTGTCTTCAACTAAACACATGTAAGCTAAAATATAAAAACACAGTTACATCTTTATTAACCGTAGTGCGCAGCATTTAACATACCCAGAGTGTATGTGGCAACACATGGGGTGTTGGTAATTTTACAAAAAACGAAAGGAATCAGTTTTACCGTTCCCCCCTACCATTCTCAAAGTTATCGAGCAATGCGTGCGCTTCATCTGTTGACTCTGTGCTCATCAGTTGATTTCTTAATGCACTCGCTCCTCGAAATCCTTTGACATATATCTTAAAGAAGCGATGAAGAGCCTTGAACGAACGTAAGCCTAAATCTGAATATTCGTCGTGGAGATCTAGATGTAACCTTAAGAGATCAAGTAATTCCTTACTGCTATGATCTTTCGGCTCTTTTTCAAAGGCAAATGGATTATTGAAAATACCACGCCCGATCATCACCCCATCAACACCATACTGGCTTGCGAGCTTCAAGCCTGTTTGACGGTCAGGAATATCCCCATTGATCGTCAAAAGTGTATCTGGAGCCACTTGGTCACGAAGCTTCTTGATCTCGGGGATCAGCTCCCAATGAGCATCTACTTGGCTCATTTCCTCCCTTGTACGCAGATGAATAGAAAGATTAACAATATCTTGCTTCAAAATGTGCGTCAGCCAGTCTCGCCATTCGTCTACTTCCATGTAACCGAGCCTTGTCTTTACACTTACGGGCAATCCTCCTGCTTTTGCTGCTTGGATGAGCTCCGCTGCAACTTCGGGCCGACGGATAAGTCCGCACCCCTTCCCGTTATCTACCACGTTCGGTACAGGACAGCCCATATTGATGTCAATCCCCCGAAAGCCCAGTTCAGCCATACCAATACTCATTTGCCGAAAGTTTTCAGGCTTGTCCCCCCATATATGAGCGACAATTGGTTGTTCATCCTCTGTAAAAGCCAATCGCCCACGCACACTATGGATCCCCTCAGGGTGGCAATAACTTTCCGAGTTTGTAAACTCTGTAAAAAATACATCAGGGCTGGCCGCTTCACTCACAACATGGCGAAAAACAACATCCGTCACCTCTTCCATTGGTGCCAATATAAAAAAAGGTCGTGGGAGATCACGCCAAAAATTATCGTTCATATATAAATTCAAATCCTTTCTTTATCGTTTAACAAGACAATCCCTTATTCTAAGGTTAAAACAGGATCTCACTACTACTTTCACACTTATACCATGCTTAAACACTTTTTATCAAACAGATCGGCTGAGTGATATGATTTCAACTTCACAATCTCTGTACGATCGAAATATCTCTGCTAAACCACCTTGTCAATCAGTATTTCACTGTTCAGGGTAAAATAAAGGTTGGATAAAAAAGATCGAAAAGTTAATTGGAACAACACTGAATGGACAAGGGTATAACAAGAAAAAAACCGAAATCGCAAAGGTATTTTTAACGAATTCAGGGTCGAAAAGCAAAAAAGAGGCTATTCCTAGGAGGGAAGAACCTTTTAGAACAGCCCCTGTTTATATGCTGATTTCATCAAAAATAGACATATACCGTATCATATTTTGCAGTCTGGTATAAACTTTCACCCAGTGTCTGATTTGCATATGTTTTTCATATTCTATTCAATCGAATATGAAGAAAACTTAATAATTAGAAGCACTGGAATGAAGAGATCCGTCTAAGGTCAATGCCAAAATAAACCCAGGAAAATCCAGTCCATCGATACCCTGCTATAGATGTTCTTCCGACAAAAACTGGGTAGAACCAAAACTGCTCCCTATTGGTTAACCACACATAGGTATAGCGAAACATGCACCGACGAATAGCGCCTGGATCAACAGCAAATACGCCAACTTCTGCTGGCTGTGACGGGCTAAATGCTGGAGGAGGAGTAGTTGGTGGCCCTGCTGGTGGCCCAAATGGCGCTCCTGGGGATGGCCCTGGTGGTCCAAATGGGGCTTCTGGCGGCGGCCCTGGTGGTCCGAATTGGCCTAGTAGCCCCCCGAAAAATGGACCGAAAAGACCAAATTGTCTTTGCGAATCATCATGACCTTCAATATAAGATGGATCTATACTATAGTTATTATAACTTTCACCAAATGGTTGTTGTTGCTCATATGGGTACAATTGAATGCCTCCCTTTATTTAGGTATTTAACGTATAGGTCAATGCCATTCTATGCAGATTTAAGAACAAAACACCTTGTACCGAAATAAAAGGGCGGCCGTCTATTGTCCGCACCTAATGTCCCTGCCATTTGCGTTGGCGTACTTGTAGCTTATTCTTTCGGTCACCCTTACGAGGCCTCCCCTCCACAGCCACATTACTAAAAGGCATTTATTCCACCAAATTTAAATATAAATATTGTCTCCGCTTGTTACCTACATAAGAACCGTATAAATTTCATTATGTCTGAATATGTATTAGGCAGAATATGGACAGAAGGGAGATTTTAATGAAAAAATCGATCGTTTTATTAAGTTTGTCATCATTACTGGCATTATCTGCATGTGGTAATAATGGAGAAGAAGATGTAAGTGATCCGACAGAACAGTCCGAGCCAACAGAAGACACAGAAGATGTAGAAGAAGATGATGATGCAGATGCTGATGAAAGCGCAGATGTGAAAGAAGAAGAAGAGGAAGAATCAGAACCAGAGAGCCAAGACTTAAATGAAATTGAGCAAATTGCAATTGATTATGTAGAAGTCTTAATGAACGGCAGTGATAGCGAGGAACAAGAAGAATTTCTGAACACATATGTACATGAAAGTATGAGGGAAATGATCGAAATAGCTGGTGCTGAAGATTATTGGGCAGATTTGGAAACATGGCATAACCCACAAGTTATAGATAGTAAAACGGTAGATGAACAAATAGAATTTGTTTTGTTACATGCTGAAATGGATGGAGAACAAGTAGAAGGCCTTGTGTTATTCCATGACGGTTATGTTCAAGATTTCACTGAATCTTATACGACCGATGACGACTTGAACCAAGTATTTGAAGAATTAAGTCAAGCTGGTGCGCCAAACTAAACGAAACAAAAGAAGCCAAGCTCTGCACATTGCTTTGCTTGGCTTTTGTAGCATCCTATTTAAAACTCACAACTCACGACAAAAGTTGTGAGTTTCCTTGATAAGAAACAAAGGTAACTGTTTTAGAAGAAATTTTATAGCAATTTCACTTCAGTATTGATCTATTGTTCACCTTTTTGGATAGAACAATAGATCTTTTTCAATGTTTCAAGCTCGCCTGCAGTACTTCCCCTAAAATTTTTACACCCCTTAACGCATCATAGATGGCTCCCCCACAAGTAGATCAACTAATCCACCCGCATCACAAATCAAAGCACCTCGTCCTTCAGTCATTTGTAGATGATGTCCAACCTTTGAAACGAAAAAACATTTTTGAGTGATAAATTAAAATATTTTTACAACTTTCATTACTATTATAACCTCATTTTCATGGATCGTTTAACACTACGACTATCAGACTTAATGCATTCGCAAATTTTTCTGAAACTAACCACTTTACATATAGGGGAGGGGGTATTATAATGAGAATCACAATCATTACCAAATAATAATAATTCTAAAGGAGAGGTAGAAATGGAAAACAACATTGAAATTCAAGAAAACGTAGTATCATTACCACGCATTGGAGATAAGGCTCCAAGTTTTGAAGCTGAAACAACACATGGGACACTTAAGTTGGAAGATTTCAGAGGTTCTTGGGTAGTTTTATTTTCTCACCCGGCTGATTTTACCCCTGTATGTACAACAGAGTTCATTGCTTTTCAGGAAATCCAAGATGATTTACGCGAGTTAAATACTGAGCTTTTGGGGTTAAGTGTTGATAGTGTTCACTCTCATATCGCTTGGGTTCGTAATGTGAAAGAAAAATTGGGTGTTGAACTTAAGTTTCCAATTATTGCTGACTTAAACAAAGACGTTGCTAAGAAATATGGCATGATTATGCCAAATGAAAGCACAACTGAAACATCACGTGCTGTCTTCGTGATTGATGACAAGCAAACTGTACGTTCAGTGATTTATTATCCATTGTCCACTGGTCGAAATATGGATGAAATTCTTCGTTTAATCAAGGCTCTTCAAACAAGTGATCAACATAGTGTAGCAACACCAGCAAACTGGTTACCAGGTGAAAAAGTCATCGTTCCTCCTCCGAAAACACAAGAAGAAGCGGAAGAACAGATAAATGACGATAGTATTGAATGTAAAGATTGGTATTTCTGCAAAAAACAACTTTAAAAAGAAGGTGATTAAGATGTCTTGCATTAATAGTGATGGTAAATTGACACAATCAGCTACGGCGTTATTAGAAGCGGTGCAGAACGATAAACACACACCTGAATCTTTAGCTAAAGAACTTGGTGTACCTTTGTTTAAAGTTCGTAGTTCTCTTAGAGATATGTCATCAATGGGGTTTGTTGAACAAATTGAAGATGCTTATGTAGTCAGTGAAGGTGGAAAAAAACTACTAAACAAAAATAAATAGAAATCTCTAAAAGCACTTGTTTAGTAAGGTTGTAGGCTTAATCCGCCTGCAAAAAGAATGGAATAGAGGACTGTCACCTCTATTCCACTTTCTTTTCTTATTATGTTTCATGAGTTTCTTTCATTCTTTTAACAATCATTACGCCTGCAATAAACGGTAAAAGTGCCACTAACCCAATTGCCCAATTCACATTAAGCATATCTGCTAATACACCGGCAAGCAATGCCCCAAACGCATAACCACTATCCCTCCAAAAACGGAATACCCCCATAGATGTTGCTCTCCAACTAGGATGTGCCACATCACTGATAGCAGCGGCAAATGTAGGATAAACCATTGCTGTCCCTAAACCTAAGATAATTGCACCAATAATCCATAACACATACACATCGACCAATAAAATCCACCATAATGCGAGCGCTTGAGTCCACATTCCTATTGCGATTAACCACTTGCGACCAATGCGATCACTCAATGCACCCGTAAATAATTGAAATAACCCCCAAGCAGCAGGATATACCGCTACAATAACACCAATTTGACTTACCGTTAATCCAGCTGAAATAAAAAAGAATGGAAACAGTCCCCAAGTCATTCCGTCTTTTAAATTCGTAGAAAGCCCTGCAAAACTGATACTCGATAAAGTTCCGTCCTTCCAAGTCGTTCTTTTAAAAACCTCTTTTGAACTCAAATTCTCCGTTACTTTTATCTTTTGTACTTCCATTTTCAAATGTTGGCTTGTGTCTTTGATAAATAAAGATAAAATAACCCCAATGGTAACGACTCCAATACCAATATAAAATGGCTCAGGACGCAAGCCATATGTAGCAGAAACATACCCAGAAATCGCTGCCATTGAAGCTACACCGATATAACCAGCAAACTCATTTAATCCAACTGCTAAACCTCTTTGGTTACTTTTCGCTAAGTCAATTTTCATATTTAATGTCATCGACCATGTTAAACCTTGATTGATTCCTAGTAAAACATTTGCAAAAACGATAATCCACCAAGCGTGAGCAAAGATAACTAATATAGGGACGAACAAGCCGATTATCCAACCTAATAATAATACTTGTTTTCTACCAATACGGTCGGCAATATGTCCAGCAAAATAGTTAACAACTGCTTTGGAGAATCCAAAACTGATAATAAAAGATAAAGCGGCACTCATTGAAGTCAGACCAAAATGCTCTTCACCTATAATTGGGAGAATCGTTCTTTCTAGTCCGACCATAAACCCAACAAATAAGTTAATTACAACTAACATTGAAAATAACATGAGATTTTGTTTGATACCTATTTGTATTGAATTGGAATTCATTGTGGTATCCCCCCTTATTAAGAAAGACCCTAAAATTCTTAGGATCTAATGTTCTTTGATTTGTTGTTCTCATTCTCAAAAAAACTTCTAGTTTTGGTAAAACATCCTCTGTCTAGAATTGAATAAATCAGTAGTTCGCTCTTCTAGTGATGTTGCAAGCTCCGTTCTTCCTACATCACCGACCATAAGGACGTCACTTGTTAACATAAACCAAGGGTCATCTCCTCTTGTTCGATCTGTAACAACACTGCCACAACGGGATTAGTGTGTAAAAACTGTCTAAAAATCATCTTACCTCCTCAAATTTAATTATTTTGATTGATTTGTTTCCAATCGTGAACACTAGCTTCTAATAAATAAGCTGTGTAACCTTGTTCTTTTAGATATTCCACAGCTTCCGTTGCATAGACACAATGTGGTCCCCGACAATAAGCAATAACTTTTTTATCCTTTGAAAGTGACGAGATCATTTCTTTTAATTCAGTTATTGGAATCGATTTTGCTCCTGGGATATGACCAGCTTCATACTCCCTACTTGGGCGAACATCAATCAATTCTGTCATTTCACCTTCAAGAAACGTTGGGAGATCTTCAATAGACAAAGCTTCTATTTTATATGGCTTGGATATATAGTCCAATCTTGTAAGTTTTACCTCGACCATCTGCGTTTCCGTAAGTGCTTTAATACTTGAAAGAATGTCACAAATACTATCGTCGACTAATTCATAGATGATGAAGTTTTTTTCTTTTTTAAACGTTACCAACCTAGATTCCAATAATGATTGAAGATGTTTTGACGTATTGGCAACACTCATACTCGTTTCCTTTGCTAAAACCTCAACTGTTTTAGGACTTTGTGATAGTAAATCCAGTAATTCAAAGCGCTTCGGACTAGAAAAAGCCTTACTAACTTTTGAAAAATGATTATATATAAAATCTTTAAACTCCCTCGACTCCATTTGTTCACCTCTTACCAATTCAACTATTCAACTTATTAGTTGAATTATAAAGCGGTACGTGTTTATTTGCAAACATTTGTTTTCAGATTTTTAGAATAGTTTGTTCAGTTCATTAAAATTCTTAATAACAAAAGAGCCTTTCAATCTCTGAAAGACTCATAACTCTCTATAACATCTATTCTTAATCAGTTCCTTACGAGTAATATCTACACACACTAACATCGCTTGAGTGGTCGTAGACCTATGAATTGTTATTGGTATGAAGAGGCATGGTATCATGCCTCGGCTCTAACAATTAGTGCCTCCTTTCTAAAATCTTCAATTAATTTATAGTTTACTGGAAATAAACACACTCAGTCAGACTGCTTCACACTAAGTACAGTGACCGTAACCAGAATGAGTACCATTCCCAAGAGTTGAATGGTGGTCAAATGATCTCCTAGAAGCAGAACGCCAAATAATGATGCTGTCACCGGCTCTACCATAGCGACCATCGAAGCAGTTGTCGGGGTAGTCCGCCGAATGCCAATCACATAAAATATAAATGAAATTCCAGCCCCCACGATTCCTAATAGAAGAAACCACCCTATGTCGCTTGACGTCACCACACGAGCTGTTTCTTCATTGTCTGCAAAAAGAAAAAGGATGAGACAAAATGAAAAAAAGGCGATCGTTAAGCTGGTTTGCGGTTTTCCGATAGAAGAAGCATTTTTAAATCCAAATATAAACAATGCATAGGAAAGGCCTGCAGCAAGCCCAGCTGCCGCCCCTAGAAAACTCACTGAAATCGTATCGGAATTGTAGGCACCTGTAAGCAGGATAATTCCCATAAGTACCCCAGAAATACAGCCCCATTTAAACCAAGTCGAACGCTCTATTCGTAATAAAAAGGAGATTAAAAGGACGAACACAGGTGCGGTGTACATTAAGGTAGCGGCAACAGCAATGCTTGACGCTTGGATACTGAGAAAATAAAAAGTAAAATTTCCTGCAACACCAACACCTGCCAATAGCGACCATATGTATAAACGAGGAGAAAAGATCCAATTTTGTTTAAAGCGGAAGAGATACCACGCAATAAAACATATAAAAGCAATAGCCCCCCGGTAAAAGGAAATCACAATAGGGTCCCAGCCCTTATCCATTAAAATATCTCCAATTCCACCACTAATGCCCCAGCATATAGCGGCTAGCATAACTAAACCTACACCTGAAATTTTCATCGCGTTCCTCCTAAAGTTAAGTAATGTACGGATTTTGATCACGACGTGACCTTAATTACGTAAATTTAAGGACCAAACAATTCTCTTCACGCTCCTAATCAAACATATGTTTTAAAAGGCTCTTTTCGTAAACTTTGTTGTTTTTGATAAAATCGGAGGAAAGATAGGTGGCGTCGCGTTCACTTTTTCGGTCGCTCCGGACATTGATTCCGTTATTTACTTGAAAAAGGGTCATTTGGGGCTTTTTACGGACATGAGTTCCGCTATTTGTAAAAAATCACCTATCATTACCTCTAAAAGAGAAGATTAACGGAACATATGTCCGTCCGACCTCCAAAAATGGCATATTTGGCTGAAATAACGGAACGTATGTCCGCGAGCCACGAGCCATATTCACCTTTTGCATATCTGAGTATGGACTAATACTTAAAAAGCAACAATCTTTTAGAAAACTGCTTTTTAAAAAAGGGTATTAACGGTCATTCCTTTAAATTTTTATAACCCAAACTTAAACCTAACACAGCTCGCATACAATATGAAAGGATAATATCCTCTAACAGGTTAAATGAAACAACAATCGGTATTTTCTAAGTTAAATTGAATCATAAAAGGTATAACAATCTATGTATATTTGACCAGCAAGAAGAAGTTCATCAAGATTAGCAGGTGAGAAAATCAAACGTGCTGAATAATTATAGGTGTGGAAAATAACAACACTGAACTCGGAGAGGTAGCGGAAAAGAAGAATCAAATGGTCTACATGCTTGAAAATGAGCAGGTCATTAATAATATTGACAAACCTAAAACAAGAACTTCGGCAATATCTGAACTTTGACGAATTGACATTTAAAAACTTGCATCGTCTCATTAATCGAATCAATGTATGAGAAGACGGCACACCGGTCATAATTCATTATATGTTTGCTTCTTGCTAACATTTAAAGTAGCAGAATAAGTAGAATCAAGATTTCCCTCCCTCCACTTAGCCTTCGAAGAAGAGGGATGTGGTCCAAAAGAATGCCTTTTATCGTGATTAACTTTGAGTTTCAGTTTCTTTTTAATGAAGCTGGTTATGTCTACTATCAGCTTTTTACTGAACCTTCATTGTAATGCTTATGTCTCTTAAGAAACCAGCCATCTCTTAATAATAAAGTAGGTCCAGAATAATACTCTGGACCCGCCATTTTTAATGGCTTATATTTGAAGCTTTTGTATAGCTGCTTAGCATTAGGTTCATGTCTTGTTGCATTAATTGAGGAACCTGGTAGTAACCGTGTTTGTTTTGATACAGGAATATTTCATAGCTTAATTCAATGAAGTTCGGAACGCTATCGGCTATGACACGTCTTAGGACTGGGTTTGTCATTTCTAGTGCTGTCATGGCTAAAAGTGTGGATAAGGATTTAGTATTCCCTAACATATATGCAGAAAGACCTTGATCAGAAAGCTCGTTTACAGACGTATTTGGTTTTTTCGGCTGACTTGGTTCCACACCATAAACAACATCATTATTTTGTGTCATTTTATATTGTTGTGTTGGAATTGTTGGATCTTGTCCTGTAGAGAAAGCTTCTACCATTGTATTGTACGTTTGTGTCACAAACGCAGCTTGACGCTGATTAATATCTTTAAGTTCGGGATCCTGAATATGCTGTTCATACATTTGATATTGATCAAGCAAACTAATGAATCCTGCTAGCACTTCGTGAGCATCAAAGATTTCATGACCACCGTGATTATTAGAATGTGAAGTAGGATTTGGCTGCATATTCGGGGACATTTGTTGTCCCGATTGATTTGTGTTTTGGTTTTGCATTAAATTCCCTCCTGTTTAGCTATAACTTCATCACTATAATTTCCACTTTGTATACATTCATGTATGCAGTTATTGATTTTTATTAATTCTATTTTCAGCTTTATATGTTAAACCTTTTTATCATAAATGCATCGCATATGGTAACGAATATAAAGTAGGTATTATATTATGGAAGGCAGGTTATAAACCATGTTGTCATTCAAACCAAGTTGCTGGTCAGAGCATGAGGAACTTGAAGTTGTTTTGCTTTGCTCACCATCTTGTTTAGATATTCCAGATTTGAAAACAGCAGAATATGTTCAATGGAATGGTCCTGTTAATCAATCCAGAGCACATGAGAATTTTGCTGAGCTTAAGGATGCTCTTGAAGAAGCTGGTACAAAAGTGATTGACTATTCAGAGGAGTTAACAGAGAAAGAGAACGAGTTAAGTAAACAGCTTATTAATCGCTTCTTCGTTCGAGACCTGGCCTGTGTGTTTGGAGATATTATTATCCCTGGAGAAGCCAGTGCTTCAATGAGGAGACCGGAGTATGTTCAATCACACTTACTTTTTAAGAAATGGTTTCCAGAGCAATTTTTAATTAATGAAAATAATGATCTAAAGGCATTGGAGTTTGGGGATGTTCTTGTTTTAAACCGGGACGCTGTGTTTATTAATGTCGGTATGAGGACTAGTGTGTCAAGCGTAGAGAAGATTAAGGACAGATTATTTCATTCTGGTTTTTCTGAAATTGGTATCATCGACTTACCTCATCGTTCTGATACATTTCATATAGACATGAACTGCAATGTCGCAAACAAAGACCTTGTCATATCCAAAAGCTTTTTGCGTTATTTTCCAGTAAATGTACTAACTGAAAAAGACTCCCGTTATGAAATGCCAGAGCAATTTCTAAACCGTCACGGATTTGAGGTCTATTGGATAAAGGAATATAAATCAATCCCTGACCTTAATTTCCTTAATATCAATCCTGAAACATTGTTAATTAGTAAGCAAGCACATAAACAAATGATTAAAAATCACCCAAAATTGAAAAATAAAAAAATCATTGAAGTAGAAGTCACAGAGTTAGAAAAATCAGGTGGCGGGATACGTTGTATGACATTGCCATTAAGGCGTAAACCTGTAAACTAATACAATGTATTAGTTTAATAATTAGCAGACTCACTTTTTTGAGCCTGCTTCTTCATAATGGAAATCGACACAACAAAAGAAACCTTACTAAGCGCATCTCATTTCAAGAATTTAGAAACCTTGTTTTTCATACGAGTAAAAGGACATTTAGAAGGGCTACTATCATCGTCACTTATAAAATATTGTTTCCATTCGTTATTATCTTCTTCACCATACCATTTTAAGTCAGGATGGACCGAAATTCCGTCATATTCTAAAAGACGTTTACGAATCTGTTCTTTCATTTTACGACCAAATACTGTGGAGTCATTAATTTCATTAAACACCCAACGTGGTTGAAATGCTAACAACAGGCATGGAAATTGTCGGCTTTTACGAACTTCATGTGCAGGTGTAGCACAAAAAACAAAGTAAGCTTCTCCATTAAAACAAAATTCCCATTTATGGTCTGATGGATCGGATGGAATATCTTCTGGCCATTCTTTGGGATCAAATGACGTGACATTATTTATTACCGTCCAAAACAATTCTCGATAGTCCTCAACATCATATCTTTCTACCATGTCTTTAGGTGTTTCTACAAACACAACTAAGGAAGCATAGTTCCCTGTATCACGAGAAATGGATCCATATTCTTCCAATGCATTTACGAGCTCCTCTGCTGAACTTTCTTCACGAGGGTCACTTATAAAACTGAAGCGAAGATTATTTGTTAAAAATCCGTGCCTTCCGGGAACGCAAGGATACGTATTTTCATCATCAGCAATGGTGGAAGAAAAAGATCGAAAAGCTTCTTGCTTCCATGAAGAAAGTGTTTTCAGTTCTTCGTCTAGCCATTCTTTATCAAAAAGTACTGACACTTTTGTACCCTCCTCCTTACTTTACAACAACAAGATATTAAAGAGTGGAGGAACAGGTGTCTGTCTAGTCGATTAAAACGCTATAAAATCATTTGCTGAGAAGTACAAATTTTAGAGTACCTTTCTTTTAGTAAAATGATTGTATTTATAATTTGGAACTACCATTGGATGACGTAAAATAGTTTGTGTAATAGATTGAGATAAAAAAAAGGTAGGGTATCCTCAGAGTTAACGACCAAATCAACTTGAGAGGAGATGCCCTACCTATGAGTACAAGTATAGGACAAAAACCACTAGAAAATCAACTAGATGAAATGGTTCGTGAATTCGTTCAAGAAAAGTTAGAGCTTATCATGAAGGAAGAAATGGAGAATTTCTTCGAAAATGAACATCCCGAGCTAAAAAATGCGAAAAATGGTCATTACCAACGTCAGCTTGATACCAAATACGGACGCATTGATGATCTACAGGTTCCGCGAGATCGCGATAATCACTTTCAGACTGAGCTTTTTAACCCATATGAACGCCAACAAGCTTGGCTAGGCGAAACCATTATTCAAATGTATCAAAAAGGCATGAGCACTCGAGAAATCGGTCACTTTCTCGATCGTATCTTAGGTCATTCCTATTCTCCAGCAACGATTAGTAATATTACCGATCTTGTGGAGGAGGATATTGAAGCTTGGCAACAGAGAGAACTCCAAGATCGGTATTCCGTCGTTTATCTAGACGGCACATACATTAAGCTTCGACGCGATGATGTAGCCAATGAAGTCGTATACCTTGTTGTTGGTGTCACTGAAGATGGCTACCGTGAAATTCTCGGCTTCTATGTAGGTGGTCAAGAAAGTTCTTTGGGTTGGCGAAATATTCTGTTGGACCTCTACAATCGAGGTGTTCAGGAAATTCTGCTTGGCGTCTTTGATGGATTGCCAGGGCTAGAAGACGCAATGAAAGAAGTTTATCCAAAGGCGGATGTGCAGCGTTGCGTTGTACATAAAGTGAGAAACACCCTAAATAGTGCTCGAAAAAAAGACCAATCTGCATTAGCCGAGGATCTAAAGCCCATTTATGAAGCAAACACAAAAGATGAAGCTTATGAATGTTTTCAAGCATTTCGTGAGAAATGGTATAAGAAATACCCAAAATGCGTTAAGTCATGGGAACAGGACCTTAATGTCCTTTTAACGTTTCTTGATTATCCTTCCTCCATTCAACCAATGATTTATACAACCAACATTATTGAACGGACAATAAAGGAAATTAAGAAGCGCACTAAAACAATGAATAGTTTGCCAACAGAAATGGCGGCAGAAAAAGTTGTCTATCTCCAGTCTGTTGAATATAACGAGAAGTGGGCTCAGCGCAAACTGAGAGGGTTTAGCGCAGCTCATGCCGAGCTGCAAGACATGTTTAAAAGTCGCTATGGCAATTAAATGCAGGGTTTGGAAAATTTTCACTACGGAGCCCCTAGGGGCTCCGTAGTGCCACCCATTATTAAATGCCTGAGTGATACCCTATGAAAATTACACAAACTTATTGACACTACCTACCATTGAAGTTCATCTATATTCATCTAAGATTTCCCAGTAGTGCACAACCCTGTTTTTCTTGCTTTACATTAATGTTCTACATACAGATTTCATAGAAAAAAACTCCATCCTTATTGATGGAGTTTCTCTCGCAACGTAATCTTTGTTATACAGATCATTCTTATTACCTTTCGGCTTAAGCCTACATACGCTTTAATGCACCATTAGGCTCTGGTAACTCTTCATCTACTATCTGATTCATTTTACAAAAATGATCAAAAAATTGTTGTACTAGCTCTCGTTCCTGTGAATCACTTTTCAGCGAAACGATATCACGCAAAATTTGCGCCATCCATAAATTATCAAAATAACGGTATTTACCCGTTTTCCATGTCATTTTCTCGGGGGATTTTGCATTTAAATAATAATCCCAGAAAAGCATCTGATCAGATTCCTGTTCTGTCAGTTGTAGTCTGTATTTTGAATGAGCAGGAATATATCCATCTTCACTAAGCTTACCGATAAAATCTTCATGCACCATATAAACACCTAAGATACGTCTGTCACTCTCGGGCATGCCAGCATCTACTGCTGTTAACAGAACAGCGCTATTTTGATGCATACGGATGGGTTTGTTTGGATTCCCCTTGTTTTTTCCGCTTTTTACTTCGCCTGAAAAAACCTTCCACTCCGAAAAAGAAAGATTTTGTTCTTCGTTATCACACCAAAAAACCATTTGCGATTCAGGATGAAGTTTATGATTTTTCATAAGTTTTGCATGTTCCAAGCGAAGTTCTTGGTTTTTTACTTGTCGTTTCTTTTCCTCTTCCTTCTTCCATTCTTCTTCTTTTCGTTCTATTTCCTTTTCTTGTATCATTTTTTCAAGTGCATTAGCAACACTTTCATCATGTAGTTTTAGATGCTTTCCAAATACATCAGGGTAAACAAACTTTTTATTTTCCGATGCGAAATGTATTTCAACAATAGAATCATTATGTTCAACGATACTACCCATACCAAAGCTTTCGTGTGTAACTTTCTTATTGATTAAATTCAATATTCTAGCCCTCCTTGGAAAATAAAAACTCCATTATTATATAGATAATAATTTTACTCAACTAACTATCCGTTAAAGATCAAACACTGCTTAAGATTTTTCTCCTGTCTATAAAGAATGTTAAAAAGACGGATCCAGCATTCTATCCGTAAAAAAACACCAGAATTTGGAATGAGGCTGAAAAATCAATTGTAAAGTTATTATAACATTTTTTTAACAAAAATACAACATAATTATTGACATCATATTTTGCGTTGAGGTAAAATAAAAGTTTTATTGCCTTCACCCATTGGGGTGGAGTCTCCAAAAAGTCGCGAAACTTCTGGAAATCTCTCATAAACACCCATTTGCTTACCGGTGATAAGCGGAACCCCCACCATTAAACTAAACCTCATTACATTCGGGAATTGATATCTGGTGGTTCATACCACGCTCCGGTTTTTCTCGTTTCACATTCATGAACCACCATCGGATTTCATAGAAAAAAGCTCCATCCTTTTTTGATGGAGCTTCTCTCACAAACAAAATCTTTGTAACACACCCAAGGTAAGGCAGTATGGTGTATTTCATGACATTTACACTTTTAAAATAAGTTGAGACACACACTCCACATGTGATGACATGATGTCGCAGATACAATCTAAAAAAGATGTAGTGGTGTTTACCGGAGATAATGAAACAGACATCCGAAACAATGGATGTCTGTTTTCGTATTAATTTTCTTGTAGCACTTCTTTTAGCAGTTCGATAGCACTTTCTTCCGTTGGGTCGTTTGTTCCGAGTTCACCACGGAAGGCTTTATTAAGTAGAGAACTTCTAAGTTGGTTAATAGTCTCATCTCTTTCCAGTAATTCAGATATCTGTTTTTCTTTATGGAAGTAACCATCTAATATTTCAACGATTTTTTCTTGTTCACTTAATGACGGTATAAAAATAGGTATACTTTTTATTGTCTTTGCATTAATGTTTGGTTGAGTAATAGCAGTAGCTCCTAAGCCAAGCATTTGTTGACCAATAGGTGACTTTAAATAATAAAAAATGAACCTTGGATTAATATTTTCTTTGAACCGAAACCTAATCAGATACGCACTGGGAATTGCTTCATAGGCGCCATTAAAAACAGCCATCGTCCCAATACTTCCAGTACGTGTTACTAAAAGGTCTCCTTTAAGAACCTTAAATGCTTCTAACCTTTCACCAGAAACTTTAACATAAGGGGGATTGTTTAACTCTATTCCCCCATCTTTTGTCATATCAGTAGTTCTTACCGTCGGAACACCACCATCTGTACTATAATCTCCTTTACTAAATCTCGGACCATAAAATGATTCTGAACACACTTCATTTATATCAGTTAACTTCCATGATTCAGGAAAGTTATCTATATTTTTCTTTTTTGGAAACCTCTCCAATAGTTCATCAATTTTACTATATTCAGATTGCAAAGCTTTGTACTCATGATTGTTCTCTATTCGCCACGTTGATGTCAATTCACCATGAAACGCCTTATCCAAAATCGCTGCTCGTCGAAGTTCAAAGGATTCCTTTGCTTCTTCAATAAGCTCCTTTGCTTCATCAATTTTATTTAAAAGCCGCTTCACTTTATCAGCAATACGTTTTTGTTCTTCCATAGGAGGCATTGGAAAAGAAATCTCTTTACACTTTGAACCAGATAACTCTTTAAAGGTACTACCACTTGATATTGACTCTAAATATCCTTTGGAGAATTTCATATACCAATATAAATATTCAGGATGATATGCTTTACTCGGTATAAAACTTTTAAATCCCTGATTAGTGCTTAATTCATTAGAAGCAATTGCAACATAACCTATAGGAGCTCTTGAAGAAAGTAATACTGTCTTTGCCGGTAACATTTTAGCAGAGCTCTTACTAAGACCTAAGTCTGTTATATTTCGTTTTCCTCTTTCAATGTATATGTCCTGATAACCAGAAAGGTCAGCAGGCGTTAACCAAGGAATACTACCATTCTCATAATACTCCTTCACTTTAGATTTGGGAGTGCCCCCCCCAACTACCTGAGTAAGTGCTCCCATTTTTGTCCAAACCCAATTTTCAGGTATGTTAAATGATTGTTCTTCCTCCGATATTAACGCTTCTTCCAACTGTTCTTCGGTCGTCAACTTTTTTGTCTTGCTCATTTCTTGACCACCTCATCGCCTTCAACTGCCTTCAATTCATCGACAACTTCATTTAATAAATCCATCGCTTGTTGGAGTTTATCAATTGCTTCTTCGGCTGATTCAACCGGTTCTGGGAGGTTTTCATAAACAGAAAATGACTCGTCGGCAATTAATCCGATGTCCAAGCTGTCATCTTTTTTGGCGATGTCTTCTCTTGTGAAGTTATTCCAACGCTCGTTCTCCACTTCGGAACGGTCTTCAGCATGATAGGCATTGATAAAGTTTTCAAAGTGTTTTTTCTTCAAGGCGTTCCGTTTTCCAAATGACTCCATGTTTGTTCGCATGTCGTAAACCCAGACGTCTTTGGTGTTGTCTTGGTCTGTTTTTTCTCTTGTAAAGAAGAGCACATTCGTTTTAACGCCTTGAGCATAAAAGATTCCCGTTGGAAGGCGTAGAATCGTATGCAAATTACACTTGTTCATTAAGTCATTACGGATTTGTGCACCGATGCCACCTTCAAAAAGGACGTTATCAGGAAGAATAACCGCAGCACGCGCATTGCCATCATCTTTTAACGCATTATAAATAAGCTGCAAGAAATTCAACTGCTTGTTGGAGGTGACAAACGTTAAGTCATCACGTGTCGCTTGCTCTCCACCTTTTTTCGTTCCGAATGGTGGGTTTGTCAGGATGACATCCATGTTCTTAATCCACTTTCCGGTTCCTGATAATGAGTCGCCGTGTTCTAAGCGTCCTTCAATGTTATGAAGCAAGGCATTCATTAAGGCAAGACGGTGTGTGTCCTTAACAAGCTCCATGCCCGTAAAGGCTTGCCTTTTTTGAAACTCCACCATTTGTGGGTCTAAGTCAAAATAATCATCCGTCTTTTCCTTTAAATACTGGTCAGCAGCAATCATGAAGCCGAATGTTCCCGCAGCGGGGTCGTTACAACGCTCACCTGGCTTCGGGTCCATTAGTTCGACCATGACATCGATTAACACACGCGGTGTAAAATATTGCCCGGCGCCTGATTTCTTTTCACTGGCGTTTTTCTCTAATAAACCTTCGTAAAGGTTCCCTAATCCTTCTTCTTTCGCGTTGTACCAATCTAACTCACTAATGGATTTGATGATTTTTTCTAGGTTTTTCGGTTCGGTAATACTCGTTGACGCGTCACTGTACACTTGGTTTAACCATGCGTTGTCACTGTTTCCTAACTCGAGTAATAGACGTTGGTAGAAGGTCTTTAGTTCCAATCCTTCTTTTTCAACTAAATTATCCCATCGGTACCCTTCTGGAATCACTTCTTCTGTATTTTGTTCTTTCATCATCTTTAAAAAGAGAATATACGTCAGTTCGGTCACGTATTGTTGATATGTAATCCCGTCATCACGAAGTACATCACATAATCTCCAAAGTTTTTGTACGATATCTTGGTTACCCATTGGCTCATTCCTCCTATAATTTACACAAGTACAATGATAACATTTTTATTGAACGAGGGTGACTTCCTTATTTATTCAAGTCAAAGGAAAAGAGAGCTCTTAGGAACTCTCTTCTAACATTTAACTAACATATAAGTTTTCATTAATCGTTTTAACAATGTCGTCAATCTGTTCACCGAATTCTCGTTTTAATACGTTATATCCACCGTGACTTTTAAACGGTTCTTCAGAAAACGCATCTTCTGGTGTCGGTGCTAACACTGGGAACTGAAGCAGTTGTTTTTCAATTCGTTCTAACCATCTCTTTTGTCTCGGTGTCCAATCATGTAGAGAGTAGACGTGTTGCATCGCTCGTTTAACGCGTGTTTCATGGTCAACAAGGGCTTCACCTAGTGCTGCTTGGCGAATGAAACTAATAATATCTGCTGCGATATCCTCGTTTTTCTCTTCTTTCCAAGCTGTTTGTAAGTAAGATTCTTTATAACCTTTCGTTTCTAAAATGGTCATTAATTCACGCAAATCTTGCCGTGTTAAATCCTTAGGTTTCGTACAAACGAGCTGAAGTGCTGGAATTTTATTCATGTTCTCTTTGATAAATTCTGTAAAACCATCAATATAGTCACCAGGGCGGCTATTTCCTTCACCATAGCCTCGGTCAACATCTTTCACTTCATCTTCTTTGGTCGATATATACCTTTTTTCCCCCGAAGGTCGATATGACTCGACGTAATCAAAAAGCATACTATGGTTTTTCGCTTCTTTTGGCGTGTAAGTTTGTACTTCCTCAGCCCACTCATCAACGCTTTTTCCGTCTGATAGTTCTTCAAACTTTTGTTTCCCTTCGTAGTCAAAACGTTGTTTCCGACGTTGGATTTTTGCCACAAGCTGGTCCCGAAAGAAAGTCGCTTCTTCTTCACTTTCAGCATGAGTAAGTGACTCATACAAATCACCAATGCTGTCATGCTGTTTTTTGACAACAGGTTTCATCTCTGTATAGCTTTGCAGCTTATTATAGATGCCGACCGCATCATAAATGTTGAAGTGCGTCTTTCCAATGTCAGGACAAAGTCGAGTCGCCCGCCCTAACATTTGGTCATATAAAATCCGTGACTGAACACGGCGTAAGAAAACGATGTTCGTAATCGTTGGTACATCGACACCGGTTGTTAATAAATCAACGGTAACAACGATGTTTGGTAAACGTTCATTTTTAAACCTTTTGATAGCATCCAAAGGTCTATATATCGTACCTGTAATTTTCATAATCGCATCGTCTTCAATCTCATCGCCACGCTCTTGAAAAGCTTCTTTGAGTAATCTTACAACCATATCCGCATGGTCATCTGTCGCAGCAAAAATCAACGTCTTCTCTTTTGAGAAAGGGTCGATGTAGTCCGCTAATTTATTGAGAACGGCACGGTTAAATGGCTCAGTAATCACCTTTTTATTAAATTGTTCAACATCAAACTTCACCGTATCTTCTAACTTTTCTAATTCAATTTCACCTTTGTCTACATCATAGACTTCTGCTTCTTCACCTTTTTCAAATTTTATTCCTTTTTTAGCGAGTTCAGATTTAAAAAGATACGGCGGTTCATGGTCAACTAAGTACCCATCTAGAACAGCATCAGTATAGGAATACTTAAATATAGGACTTCCGAAAATATTCGTCGTATGAAGGGCTGGTGTCGCTGTTAGTCCCAAACAAGCTGCATCAAAGTAGTCAATCACACGACGGTATTGACTAATATAATCATTTTGGTCACGGAACAAGAGCTCTTCTTCTGTCATTTCGCGGTCTTGTGTATAACCACGGTGTGCCTCATCGACAATGATTAAATCATATTGCCCAACACTCGGGAGGACTCCATCTTCATTATAAAACAGCCTCCGGACCATCCCTTGTACAGTGGCAATTTGAACTTTCGTTTCCAACTCAGGCATCATGTCCTCTAATGATTGTACGGTGTAAATATCAGAAAAGGACAAACCTTCAATTTTTGTATCTTTCAGTGCATCTTCCGTTTGTTTCCCTAAGGAGTTTCGGTCAACGAGAAAGAGAATACGACGACACTTTTTCGCTGTAATAAGACGATACATTAATGCAATCGCTGTTCGGGTCTTACCTGTTCCCGTTGCCATCGCAATGAGCATTCTTCGTTGTCCTTCTTTCATCGCCTCTTCTGCTGTAAGAACGGCTTTTTGTTGATAATCCCGAAGCCCAAACTTTGTGATGTCTTCTTCCTCTAAACGTTTATCAGCATACTCGTCGTTTTGTTCAAGAAGTAGTTTTAAATCTTGAGGAGAATGCCAGCCTTCAAGGGGTCTAGCATGTTGCTTTGGCTTTCTAGAATCCCAAAACCAAATACCCGATTCCTCTTGAAGCTGTGGTAAATAAGGTCTGCCATTTGTGGCATATAAAAACGGGACTTGATAGTCGCCATTCGAATTAGGTAGCTCTTCGCCTTCAACTTGTATCACATTTTTGGCATACACTTTTGTTTGGCTTTCAAGCACTCCTGGAATGTTTTTCTTTTCTGCTTTGGCTTCAATGAAACCAACAAGCTTTTTTCCGATAAAGAGCGCATAGTCAACCCAGCCACCTTTTACTTTCCATTCAGCAATTGCCATGTTGCGATTTTTCTCAGGCAACGTACCATTTTTTTGATAGTTCAGGTTATCCGTATCCGCTTCCCAGCCTACCGAACGTAATTTTTCATCAATAATCGTTCGTGTTGCTGCTTCTGTTAAAGGTTGGCGGTGTAAAAACCTTTTCGATTTTTTCTTACGCTCGCTCTTTTCTACTTGAGGTTCATTTGCTGCTTGTTCGCGAAGTCGTTCAAGTTCTTCTTCAAGCGATTTTACTTTCTTTTCGTACTCTTGCTGTAGCTTGTCAGTATCGACCGCTTCTCTATCTTTCGGTTCCTCGTATTCAGGTGCCTCAAATTCATAGCTTCCGTACACTTCCATAAACCAAACGGCTAATTGAAAGGCGATTCTTACCATGTTTTTCGCTTCTTCTGCCTCTCCATAATCCGCTCGGTGCGCTGCTTTGTTTCCTTTGGACCGAATCGATTCAAGCATGTCATCGAGTTCTTTTTCAATTAACCCTTCACGACGCAAGGTATTTATCCGGTCTACTTGAGTCGTTCGGGGCGCTTCACGAATGTTTTCAGATGCTAAAATAAACTTCGTTAAAGTTTCTGCAAATAAACGAAGCTTCATAAGCGTTGTATGTGGGTCTTGATAGACATTTCTTTCAGCCATTTCACCTAGGTCAGCCAGTGCATCCCATTTCCCTCGAAAAAACGAAAAGTTGCTACTCATCGACATCACCATTTCCGCACATTTTATATCCCTATTATACAATATTATACATCTGTTATATACAGTTTCTAATAAATGAAAGTGAGTGTTTAGAGGTTTATTAACGGATTTTTGACAAATTCATTCGTGTTATAATATGGAAAGATAAATTAAAGTTTATGGCAATAAGTAATTTATATCTAATAAGGTGGGGAGTATTTTGATAAAAACTGACATTGGGGAATATATCGTAGGCGGCTACCTAAAAGTGATTAAAGAGTGTGACTTTGTCGACTACAATGTCCGCTTACCTGGTGGAGGATTAAAAGGTTTAAGCGAAATGGATGTTGTTGGCTTGGATTTTAAAAACAAATCAGCTTACTTATGCGAGGTTACGACACATATACGAGGATTACTTTATGGAAACAACAAAAAAACCGTTGAGAAAATATCCAAAAAACATGAAGCTCAAAAAGATTATGCTGAACAAGTTTTAAGTGATTTCTCAAGTATCACTTACATGTTCTGGTCCCCTTATGTTCCTGAAGGCTATATGACAAATGAACTTAATAAAATAGATAGTTTAGAACTCATCATCAATAAGGATTACACAAGTTGCATCGATGAAATGAGAGAAGTCGCAGCTAACCAAAAAAATGACTTGGGTAACCCATTCCTAAGGACACTCCAAATATTAGAACACCTTAGGTAGTAAAAGATGGCAATATTCTTGATGGAATTTATAAGAAATAAAACATTAACATATAAGTTGTCTATTTTTCATCATATCGATTTACTCTTTCCTAGGTACATAAAAAGGTCAACCCTTAAGCGAGTTGACCTTTTCGTTGAAGTTGCTGATGAATCCCAGAATAAAATTAATGAATTAAACGTAAAAAAGAGTGAGCTAAAAGCTACACTCCAAGTTAATGATTTTAGCGAAGAAATTGAAAAGGTAAAAAAAGTCCTTCACCGCTTCTTTCCATTCGAAGAGGTAACGAACGAAATGTTACATTACCTCGTTGAACGGATTGATGTAAAAAAGGACGGCACACCAATTATCAAGTACAGGCATTCAATCCTTTTTAATTAATCTTCGTCGCGTAAAACTAACTGCGACACACACTCCACATGCACCGTCTGCGGGAATAGATCCACAGGTTGTACTTGTTGTAATTCATAGCCAAAGGCTTCTAACTCTTTAATATCTGTCGCAAATGAATCTGGGTTACATGATACATAAACAATGCGCTCCGGCTTCGCGCGTCCAATTCTACGCATCACTTTTCCACCTGCTCCGGATCGAGGTGGATCTAATAGTAGTAATTCAGGGCTGCCGAAACTTTCTAGCATCTGATCAATCCCGTTTCTAGCATCTTTGGCTAAAAAGGTTGTGTTGTCGATGCCGTTTTCAGTCGCGTTTCGCTTTGCTGATTCAATCGAGCTCTCGACGATTTCAATACCTGCAAGCTCTCCTACTCGATTGGCAAACGGTAGAGAGAACGTTCCGACGCCACAGAAAAGGTCGATCATTCTCTCCGTTTCTTTCGGCTCTGCCATGTCGATGGCAATATCGACGAGCTTCTGGGCTTGGGTTGGGTTCGTTTGGAAAAATGTATCGAACCAAAGGCGGAAACGATAGCCTGCCATCTCATCATAAATGAAGTCACGACCAGCTAATAGATGTGTTTTTTCAGCCTGCGCTCGATCGGCCCAGTCTCTATTTTCAAGCCATAAGATACTTTTCACTTGTGAAAACTTGTCTGAAATTCGCTTCACCAAGTTGTCAACCGCTTCTTTTAACTCGCCATCAGGTGCTTCTGTCGCAAAAACACCTAGCATGATTTCACCTGTCGCAAATGACTGTCTAACCATTAGATGACGAAGTAAACCAACGTGTTCGTCTTTGTCATATCCTTTTAATTGGAATTCATTCACCCATTCAGCCACTTCCATTGCAGCGGCAACCATGTCATTACCGGCAATTAAGCACGTTTTAAGTGGAATGACTTTTCTAAAGTTCCCTTGTTCATGAAGACCTAATGAACCGTCTGGTGCAAACGTAAACTCCATCTTATTACGGTAGTGCCAAGGCTCATCCATACCAATCGTATTGAACACAAGGTTTGGGTCAAATCCTTGGGATGCAATCGCTTGTTTTACATAGTCGGTTTTTTCTGCTAATTGGCCGCGATAGGACCAGTGTTGCCATACACAACCGCCACATTTCTTAAAATGAGGACAAGGTGGGTCGACTCTTTCTTTATGAGTCGTTAAGATTTCATCTGGCATCGTGCGCCAACTCTTTTTCGTCGGCTGATCAACTGTGACACACACCTCTTCTCCAGGAAGAGTTTGTGGTATCGTCAAGCGAAGTTTTTTTAGATTTCCTTTGTCATTTTCACGCCAAACTTCCGCTCGTCCTGAGCCTTTATGGTCTAGTGCGTGAATTTTTGCATTCATTGTTTCTGCAGTCACTCTCATTTCCTCCTTCGACAACTCCTATATATAAGGAACAAACCTGAAATGTTTTCGGTAAATATTTTTTCGCATTCTTCCAATTATAACGGACGAAGGGGCGAATGGGAATACAATCATTTTTGGATTTATTGACAGTTGGGATCTCGTAATCTACGACGAACATGAAAAAGGTGAACACAACAGTGTGACACTGATGCATTCACCTCGTTATTTGTCATTTGATTTGTGAAGCTATTTCTTACTAGGTTGTAATATACGGGAACTACATTTCCCAGTTTAGCAGGAACACCCTGCTTTATGTTCTGCAACGTCTATTCTTTCTAACAACTAATCACTCAAACGGCTTGAATCTCGTCATCGATAAACTCGTGGATATACTGAATCGCATCTAAATAGAAGCCCTTTTTCATTTTATCCGATACTTTCTGTTCGAACTGGCCGAACACTGGATTCAACACGTCTACTAAAGTACGCTGCAGAACCTGCTCGATCTCTTGTTTTTCCTCTTCACCGGCTTCTGCTTTAATCATCAGTAGATAATGTTGATACATGAGCAGATGACCGAGATGGTCATTTTTAAAATCGCTTGCTTCGACGAACGACTTAAATCCCGACACCTCATACCATGAAGCAATTTCTCGTAGCAACTGCTCTTCTTTTTCTGGATCATTTTTATAAAGATACTGCGCAGCAAACGGAGGTGCATAATAATGCCCAGGAATATAGAGAAGGTTCTCGTACTGAAATGCTAACTCCTCTTCTGGTACATTCGCGGCCTCTTTGAGCAGTTTGATAAGCTTCTCATCAAACTGCTCAAACGCTTCTAAGTCTTGTTCAGCAAGTTCTTTCAAAAACTCAGTCTCACCATACAGCATCCTGGCAAATGCGGCGTAAAGAAAACTCCGTTCTTCATCCGCATAATTTATCGTTGTCATGCCTTCTTCACCTCTACTTTTGCATAAAGTTGAGCCGCAGAACCTCCAATCGGATCAAACAAACCGTTATTTTTCAGAATTGGATCTATGCTTAACATGTCGTTTGCCGAAAAGCCTGTGTCTCTCCCTTTCGCATACAATCCGGACTCTTTCTTCGGCTCTGCAAATTCATAACTTGTGTGGCCATACTCCGAAGCAGCTCCTGTCCACTTGCCATTAACTTTAATCGGAGAAGACGCAAATGCGGTGTGACCGAAGTTATAACTGCTTCCAACAACACCAGGGCGGATCCCTTCTGTAACCATCACACGGCCTTCTGCCTCATAATCGCTACCTGTAATTTTCACTTTATCTCCGTTTTTCAACCCGCGCGCTTTTGCATCACGTCCGTTCATCCATACTGGGTTATCTTCGCGAATTTCACGTAGCCACGCATTAGAAATCGCCCTGTGCGTTCCGATATGCTTTGCTTTCCAGTTTGTCATAATTAGCGGCAGTGATTTGTCATATTCACTTTCGTCGTATTCTTTGATCGGTTCATATACTGGAATACCGCTGTAAAACTCACCACTGAATGAGTGCTTATTACGAGCCGTTACCTCATCATAGAAGTTCGCTTGACCTCCATACTGATATTTCACATGCTGACCACCATTGATATATTCACTTCCTGGTTCCTCGAAGCGCCCACCTCGATTTAAAACATAAACAACTTTGGCCCATTCTTCAGGTTTCACCGCTTTTTTCAATCGGTCTAGATCAAAGTATTCTTTTAAAGCTTTCTTTCTTGCATTAACAAAGATTTGCTGTTCCTCTTGATCTGCATCAGGAACGGGATCTTCGTTATGAGCAATATTAGCGGCCATCTTCATGTAATATTCTTCATAACTATTCAATGAGCTTCCATCAGTAAAGGCATGATCTCCAACACCTGGAAGGTCTAGTTTTTTACAAATATCAATGAACACATCTTCTACTGCTTTCGCATCCGGTACTACACGTGTTACTGGCTGCATAATACTACTTAATCGATGAAGCTGATTCGGGTAGATCGTTTCTTGACCGTAACGCTCTAAATAAGTCAGATCAGGCAAGACATAGTCCGATAGTTCCGCTCCTTCACTGACTGAAATATCAAGTGAAACTAATAGTGGGATTTTCTTCTCATCCTTCATAATGTCACGGTATACGTGTCCATTCGGGAAAGATAAGATAGGATTTATTCGGTATATAAACAGTGCTTTTAATCCGTAAGGGTATTCGTCCGCTGCACTCGGAATCAATTCATGTGATGAATTCCCTGTCGCTGAGAACCAAGGACGAAGAGCTGGATACCCACCATCACGATCAAATAATGTACTCTCTTCATAGTTAGATTGTTTACGAGTGATTGGTGTCCCCCAAGGCTTTCGCGCATCAGGTACAGTATCCAAGTCATACACTCCACCAAACGGACTATAGTCAGCACCTGCTGAAATGCTACCACCTTTCCAGTCATAGTTCCCGATAAGATGGTTGAGGATGTTCATTGCACGTACGCTGTAGTAGCCGTTCGTATGCATCGCATTCCCGCGGTAACCAAATGCTGCCGCTTTTTTACCGTAAGACGTGAACTCTTTGGACACTTCTTTAATCATCGCTACGTCAATACCCGTAATCTCTGAATATTCTTCAAGCGTATGCTTCATCACTTCTTCTTTATAAAGTGAGAAAGTAGACTTCACTTCAATCCCATTAATGACTGTATCCACTTCTAGGTCCGCTTCATCAACGTCTGTCGAAACATGAGGCTGCCCATTTTTGAAAACAACGTACTCATCTTCGGCACCGATTCCTAAATCGGAAGCGCGGAGCTTCTGTTTATTCGGCTCGCTTAGGTTAACGAGATGCGTCGCATCACTCCAAGTCGGTTCGTTGTCTTTTTCTGCCGCTTTCTTATTCGGATTTACTAAATATTTGTGGTCGTAACGTTTGTTTTCGATTATCCAACGGCCCATAGCAAGGGCAAAGGCACCATCCGCCCCTGGAATAACTGGAATCCAGTGATGGGCTTTCTCCGCTGACTTCGACATACGAGAATCGACGACTGCCATTTTCATGCCACGCTCGATTGCGTTTGTAATCTGCGGAGCCATCCATGTTGGACCTTTATTGGCGACAACAGGGTTTGTACCAAACGCCATCATATATTCAATATGATCAATATCGGTATACGTTCTACGCTTTCCGTGTTCAAATGAACGATTATTACCGATTACACTACTTACTCCGCATATGCCGCCATGGTCATCAAAGTTCACGCTACCAAACCCTTGACTCCAGATACGAGTGTTCGTAAAGTGCCTGCGGTCTCCACCAAGGCAGGCGACCTGATTTACTTTGGGACCTAAATCAGGATGCTTTGTGTCGATGAGGACATCCTTATATTTTTCATCAAATTGAGCCTGTGACATGTCGCCATCGGACACTTTTTTCCAATCACCCATGACTTTCTCTTCTTCTTCATAAGCGATCAACTCTTTTAATCCCGGTGTGCCTAAATCATCGCTTCCTTCTACGATTTCTTTATATGCCTGTTCCCATGAAATCGTCTTCCATTTGCCACTCCCACGTGGCCCTACACGTTTCATCGGTTTTTTCAGTCGATACGCGTCATAGGCAGTCTGAATGCCCGCTTGCCCTTTCAGGCATGTTCTACCGCCACGGAGACCTCTTCCTGCCACAGCAACACTTCCGCCACCAAGCGCGGCCGCAGCTGCTGGTTTCAAATAATCGATTTGGCCCATCGGCTTCATCGTTAACGGACTATAAGGGTTCCCTGCAATTTTTCGAACGAGAGACGTACATCCACCTTCAATGCGACCCTCTTTTACAAAAGCTTTAATGGTACAGTGCGTATTACACTGTTCACACGTCGTATAAATCACGTCTTCCGCTGTGTAATCTTCCGTTTCCGTCCCGACACCGTGTTCGACATCAGCCCAGACATTCCCACTTGTGATCTGCCGAACCGGACTTCCGAAAAATGGTGAGGCAAACGCGATGGCACTAAGGATTCCTGCTCCTTTAACAAATGAACGGCGGTTTACTCTTTTATCAAAAACGGTTTTACTCATAATCTTCCACATCTCCTTCCTGCGTTTCCAACGGTAATAACTTTGCTCCTATGGAATAAAGGAATAACCCCATCGCTACAACTCCGATTGAACTTAACCACTCTACCCAGTTAGGGAAATAAGACCCTTCAGGCAGACCATACATAGACTGGACGACCTGTGTCGGAACAACAATGTTAAAACGAACACCAATGATTCCGATCACAACGAGGATCGCAGCTACAGTCAAAGCTTTAACAGACTGATTGAATCGCTTGCTAAATACAATATAGATCGGGATCACCGCTCCAAGGAAAAGTTGAACGCCCCAGAATGACCAAGACATTGAACTCGTAAACATCACATCGAGGACAGCCATTTTATCTGGCTTCATGGTGAGACCTGCAACTAAAAATTCATAAAACTCAAGTCCAAGATCGATAATGAGGAAGAAAATCATAAGTAGAGCCAAACTTTTGATCATCTGCAAATCTACTGACTTCCCTCGCACTTTACGCTGAATGACGTACATGGCAATTAACAATGCTGTACCAGATACGAGTGCTGAAACGACGAAAATGACAGGAAACAGCGGTGTATTCCAATAAGGCTGTGCACCAACTGCCGCAAATAAAGTACCTGTTCCCCCGTGAACACCGATTATCGCAATTGGAATACCGATGATTCCTAATATTTTCATCCAGCTATGGTCTTTTTTCGCTGACTTCTCTGACGTATCTTCACTGCCAAACCGAATGATATTTGCTAGCTTGGATTTAAGACCAGCTGATCGATCTTTAGAAAGTTTAATTAAATCAATTCTCATAGCAAACCAGAGTTCGGTTAGAAGTAACAAGATATAAATTAAATAGAAACGGACTTCCCATGACAGAACACTGAGAATATTCCAATAAGCCATAGCATTAAACGCTCGGTCCATCCTTCCCAAATCGAGAAGAACAAACGTCAATGCCACCACCATACATATGAATGCCGTAAACAATGCAAAGCGGCCCACTCTTTCATACTGTTCCATACCAAATACGAAAATGAGTGTTGATAACAGGAACGCTCCTGCACTTAAACCGACAAAAAAGATATAAAAGGCAACCCATCCTCCCCATGGTACAAATGTACTAAGGTTCGTTACTGCCAGACCTTCTATAGCTCGGTAAAGAATGGCACCGCCTCCTGCGAACATCGCGAGGATAAGAGCAGCCATCCATAATTTAAAACGTTTTTCTAGTGTGGCTTCCGAGACGTGATTCGTATCACATTTCTCTGATACTGCTGATTGACTCATAGTTCCCCCTCCTGTATTAAACAAATTGATTTAGCGTAAATAGTAGACACGTGGTTCTGTGCCATACTCTTCTTTTAAACGAAAAGCTCTCGAACTGCTAGCAAGCTTTGAGACCGTGCTTTCTGGATCATTTAAATCCCCAAAATAGCGAGCATCACCGATACATGTTTCCACACAAGCTGGTTCCTCCCCACGCTCTAGTCGGTGAAAACAGAAGTTACATTTACGTACTGTGCCAATCGGAGATTTCCCGTCTTCTCTTTCTCCTCTATCCATCCCGTGTTCCGGTGACTGCATATCTTCAAAACCTAGCATTTCGTCATAGTTTTCACCGAAGTCAAAGGAGCGCGCACCGTAAGGACATGCCACCATGCAGTACCGACAGCCAATGCAGCGGTCGGAATCCTGCACGACAATCCCATTTTCCGCTTTATATGTGGCTCTTACTGGGCAAACAGATGCACACGGCGGTCTGTCACAATGCATGCAAGGACGTGGAATATTTGTGCGTGACACATTCGGAAAAGTTCCTTCTTCTTCTATAAACACTTGGTTATACGTCACACCTGGTGGGGTTCTGTTTTCTGCCTTACAGGAAACAGTACACGTTTCACAACCGACGCATTTTCTTAAGTCGATGACCATGCCCCATTTCACGCCTGTGTTATCATTGCCTACAGCAGCTTGATATTCCAACTTTTGATTGAATTCTTTACTTACGGATTCCTGATATTTGTTGACGAATTCTTCTTCTGTGATGAGCCCATCCGACAACCGTCTGGCGTCTTCTGCCATATTTAGACCTAAATTGGTATCATACTTGGATGATTTCAAGATGTCAGATCCGCTTGCCAATCCATTATTTATAAGTACATCATACTTCGTAGCCATTTCCAGTTTCCCCCTCTTCTTCAGTCAGTTAAGAATGTTACTCTTCCTTCTTTTTTTCTGTGTCTTCATCACTCGTTAATTCTCTTGTCGATTTTTTAAATTCTTTGAGCGTATCCCCAACAGCCCTACCCATTTCAGGGAGCTTCTTTGGACCAAAAATAATGAGTGCAATCACTAGAATGAGTATTAAACCTGGAATACCAATATTAGATAACATCTTACCCCTCCTCTTTCGTCTCACTTATATTTAATGCAACATTCGTGCCAAAAAAATAAAAAAAGAGTTTCCTAAACTTAAAAAAGTTAAGAAACTCTACCATAACAGGGGGTCAACGATTTATTTATTTTTCTTTTTGATCAGACAAGCCAGCACTTTCATGACATGATAAACGCGATTTTTTATGACTATGCGACAAATTGACACGCCCCATATGACATAATGTCATGACACAAAGTTTAGCGACCATCGGGAGATAGCTTGTACTGCTCAATTTTGCGGTAAATATTACGCACACTGACACCTAAAATGCGAGCGGCATCAGATTTATTCCACTCTGTATGTTCCAATACATGAGCGATATGTTCTTTTTCTACTTCTTCAAGGGTTCTTTCCACATCACCACAAGGGTCGGACTGAGCGACCTCTTTTTTAGGAGAAGTAGGGAGCATCAAATCTGAGGCAGATACTTCATGACCTTTAGAAAGTAAACACCCTCGTTCAACGATATGAAATAACTCACGGATATTTCCAGGAAAGTCATATGACACGAGAGCTTCCATCGCTTCTTTAGACAAGGTTTTGTCGCTCCACTTCGAATGTGACTGAAGATAGAATGATACCAACTCTGGGATGTCATCCATTCTTTCTCTTAACGGAGGTACAGTGATTTTTAATACTTGGAGGCGATAATATAAATCTTCACGGAACCTTCCTTCAGCAACTTCATGTTCCATATCACGATTTGTAGCCGCCACAACCCGCACATTGATCTCTCGCTCTTTTACTTCTCCCACTCTACGAAATTGGCCAGTTTCTAGAAAACGAAGGAGTTTCACTTGTACATCAAGAGACATTTCCCCGATTTCATCCAAGAAAAGCGTACCATTATGAGCGACTTCAACTAAACCCTTTTTCTCTTTCTGCGCACCAGTGAACGCACCTTTCGCGTGTCCAAACAGCTCACTCTCTAGGAGCTGTTCCGGGATCGCACCTGAGTTCACTGCGATAAAGGCCTCATCCCTTCTGCTACTCCAATAATGCAGCGCCTTGGCAAAAAGTTCCTTCCCCGTCCCACTTTCACCTTCAATTAGAATCGATGCATCGGAGTCTGCGACTTTGGCGGTCAGCTCTTGTGCTTGTAACAATTTTTCACTGGATCCGATAATATTAAAAGTCTTCTCTTTGGCATGAAGTAATGCCTTCATTGAATCACGGTCTTCTTTAAGCTGCTTCTTTTCAACAGCTTTTTGCAAAACCACTTCCATCTCTGATAATTTATACGGCTTTGTTAAATAGTCATAAGCACCTTTCTTCATTGCTTCAATTGCCGTTTCTATCGTGCCGTGACCAGTGAGCATGACCACTTCTATGTCTTTTGCTCCACTGTTTTTTACCTTCTCGAGAAGTGTAAGTCCGTCCATTCCATTCATTTTGATATCAAAAATCCCGATATCATAGGTTCCCTTCTCCAGTCGCTCAAGCGCCTGTTCTGCAGAAGGGACGCCTACCGCGTCGTACCCTCTTCGATTAAGACGGTTCACGAGTAGTTCACGCAAATCTTCTTCATCATCTACAACGATAACACGTGTCATCA
The DNA here is from genome assembly GCF_014202575.1 of Texcoconibacillus texcoconensis. Lineage (GTDB taxonomy): Bacteria > Bacillota > Bacilli > Bacillales > Salisediminibacteriaceae > Texcoconibacillus > Texcoconibacillus texcoconensis. The sequence goes on from NZ_JACHHB010000001.1 coordinate 72,233, forward strand.
TATCCCCCTTTCTCCTCTAGTCATTGATTGATCTGCTTTTTGGAAGAACAACCTTAAATGTCGTTCCTTTTCCTTGTTCACTATCAACTTCCAGCGTTCCGTTCATCTGCTCGACGATCCCATAACATACAGATAACCCAAGCCCTGTTCCTTGTCCAGTAGGTTTAGAGGTGAAGAACGGATCAAAAAGTTTTGGGATATATTCTTCCGGAATGCCAGAGCCGTTATCTTTCACTGATATAGCGACGCCTTCAGTTACTTTTTCCATGAAGATCATCATTTGTGGATCCGCTTGATCACTCATCGCATCGATCGCATTTTGAAGAAGGTTTACAAATACTTGGCTCGTTTTCAACGGATCTCCATCCAATGGAGGTAAATGGTCGCCAACTTTTACAGTGACCTTGATGCCATGTTTTTTCAAATTATGCTCCATGAGCATTAAACTTTCATTCATCACATCTTCTACTGAAAACGTCGTGATTTTCCATGATGATTGACGAGAAAAATTGAGCAAGTTAGCGGTAATTTCTTTACAGCGATGGATGTTTTTTCGAATGACATGTAAATAATGATCCATATCCCCGCTATCTAACAGCTCTTCTCTATCTTCTTCAAGCCGGTCCGTGAGATCTTCGGCATATACTTGGACAGATGCCAACGGATTGTTCACTTCATGTGCAAAGCTTGATGCCATTCTACCAAGAGCCGATAACTTGTCTGTTTGAATGAGCTTTTCTTCTAAACGCTTCTCTTCTGTGATATCTTCCATAACAACCAATGCTTCCTCACCTTCTTCAAGCGTATGCTGTAGTGGAAAAACACGATGTCGATAAATGCGCTGTTCCCCATTTTCATCTGTTTTCGTGAGGGTTTCGTCCATTTTTTCAAAAGTCGTTTCACTTAATGGACACGAATAACAAGGGGAGTCGTTGTGATCACTAAACATTTGAAAGCAAGGGACTTCAGAGCGTTCTCCGATCCATCCTTTGAGTGTCGGATTCATCCAAGCGATGGAATAATCTTTTCTTATCACTGCTAAACCTGCTTCCATACTGTTTACAACGATACTCAGACGTTCTTTTTCTTGTTCGAGTGATCTTTCTTTTTGTTGAATTTCTTTATTCATTTCATTAAAAGCTCGCGTTAGTTCCCCGAATTCATCGCGTCGCTCAACAGGCATCTCATCCGGCCAGTAACCTGTCTTCACATAGCGCATCCCGCTTTGTAATTTTTCAATCGGCTTTACAAAGTAAAGGCCAGCATAAATACTGATGACACTTCCAAACAAAATCATCGCCGCGGCGACCAGCCCACCTCTTGTAAGCATACCATACACAGGAGAAAGCATATCACTGCGTGGTTGTTCCATCGCTAACTCCCAATTCAATTCTTCTATCGGAGCTGTCGTAATGATGCCAGTGTTGTCTGATGATAATTGACCGTCATCTATTTGCCATAGCTTCGAATAATCTTGATGTGCGATAATTCTTTCATCCTGATCACGCAAATACATGACACTGTCACCATCCAAATAATGGGATGAGACATCACCGATAAGCTTTTGCAAGTGGAGTTTCACACCGAGTGCGTTAGCAAAGTCCTCACTAACTGGAACGAGAAGGTGGACATACGGCTGCCCGTATTCATTAAACTTCACTCCAGAAAATATATGGTCTATTTGATCACCTTTCAACTCATTTAAAAGACTTTGATCATCTAGCCACGGTTCGGCATTTGTATCATTTAAGTTAAAACGAGAAACCCGCCGTAAAACGTCACCAGTATCATTAAGTAGCACGATTTCATCTATCGACTCTTGCTGATTGAGTAAATCGTAATACACCCCTGTATCCTCTAGGGTGGCAACGGAATTCCCTACAATCTCCATTCTTTCGAAGATATGATTCACGTGATCACTGATGCTACTGGCTACACTTTCTACACGCAATTTCTGAGATTGGGCCGCAGTGTCTTCAACTTGACTTGACATGACCAATAAATAATATCCCGAAATAAGAACCAATGGGATACTTGACATAATCAGTCCAAACAACAAAACTTTGTAACGGATGGAGTGAAGCTTTTGTTTCATCCCCCTTGTCCTCCATTCATGTGCAACGGTTCAACCAGCTTCAGCATATTTTTATCCATGTCAACGTCAAGCTTCTTCTTGGTTGTCTCGTTCATATAAAAAGAAATTTGATCTGGTAGTTCTACTGGAATATCACTCGGTTCATTTCCTTGCAACAACAAACTAACCTGCCTCGCTGCTTGAACCCCTTGTTCATAAAAGGAGGAGCCATATCCTAAGAGAAAGCCAGATTCAACCTCGTAATCATACATTCCCATAACTGGTACACCTTGGTACAACGAAAAATCAGCGATTTGATCTGTTTGTCCCTCAATCCTAAAACTAGGTAGTGTCATGATCCCATCACCAGGCTTTAGTTCATCTTCCAATGCGTTAAAATCCAAAGATTCACCGACATGAAAAGGTTGCACAGAAATCCCTAAAAACTGTGCTGCTTCTTTAGCAACTTGCAATGAATGTCTACTAATATCAATATCTTCAGAATAGAGGAGGATCATCCTTTCTACATCGGGAACCATATCAATAAATAACTCTAACCTTTTCGCTGAAAGGTGCATGTGGTGGTTGCTAAGACCTGTGAAGACACCTTCTGGATGTCGAAAATCACTAATGATGCCAATTTCTTTAGGCGCGGCCATTCCTATAAAAACAGTAGGGATCATTTGATTCTTTTCTTCCATTACCTTTGCCAAGACTTGCGTTTCGATCCCTCCAAAGGAAGTTATCACGTCTACCTCATTTTCTACGAGCCTCTTTGCATTCTCTTCTAACCCTTCTGGTGTTTCTTCTGATTCAAAAGCTGTAAACTTTAATGAATCCAGGTCATACCCTAAATCGACTAGACCTGTTTTCAGCCCATCAAGTTTATCTACCCTGTTATCACTAGAATAAAGGACACCAATTGTCATGGGATCATCATCTTCGAATATAACAGTGATAAAATATAAGCTAAGTAAAAAGGCCACAACGATTAAAAACAAACCTATTTTTTTCACGATTCTCCCCCTTCAATCTATTACACTACTTATTATTTTCGCTAACTATCATTACAATTGTACCTAAGTTGTCTGATGAAGTGATAGTACAAATTGTTCCACCAATGTTTTTTCAATGTAATTTGATACGTATTTTATCGTAATAAATAGTGAACATACTCTTCCATCACTCCGCTTCCACCTTGTTGCGATGAGATTGAATATGTGGCACGAGATCGTGCCGCCTTTCTCTAGTAGGTACTCAATGTTTCTTGTGTCACCGTCCATTGTCAGGGCTTTTTGGTTATAAACGAGCCAGTTTACGTAAAAAGGGAGATTTTCGAAAAAAAAAAAGGAACTTCCGTGGATTTGGAAGTCCCCTTAGAGGCTTGTTTTATGATTCTCCACTTTCCTGATCAAAAAATGCTTTCACATCAGCAAATGTATTTGTTACAAATACAATGTCTTCGGTATCAAAAACGACAAAAGCTGGGTATTCGTCAACATCTAGCAGTTCTGCTTCTTCCACTGGTTGATTGAATTGTTTAACTGAACCGGTTTCTAGTTCTTCCGTTTCAGAAATGAAATCCATGACATCATCAACTTTTATATCTTGATTTGTCTTGTCATCTGCTTCTTCATGTTTGTAAAATGCTCGTAGCGTGTATTTTCCGTCCTCATAGGATTTAAGAGTTTCAATGATGTCTTCTCTTGTTCGCTCGATGGTTACGTGTTTAATTTTTTCTGCTGTATACACCGGGAAATGATCGGCTTGATCAAGTTGTAAGTCGAAAATATTTCCTTCTGTTCTTTCTTCTGAAGCGCGGGGACGGATCTCCTTTTCCAAATTTGTAATCAAATTGTAATCATCCCTCCTTGATGATGCACTTAAAGGAACAAACGAATATTTCACCAAAATCAAACACCTTAAAGAACATGCTACTGGTAATTTATCACAATATATTTTAGGGAGAAATTGCGCGAACTATCCCCGTACACCCAAGAGGACGGCAAAAACTTTTTCCTATCATTCATGTATAATAATATTAGAACGAAGCAGCAATATGTCGCATGAAGTTGTGATCACTGAAAAAGCAACCACCTACTATCCTTTCGTGGAGGGGCAGGCAGTTACTTTCTTTGCTTCTTTGAACGATTTCTAGAATCAATCTCCATACACTTATCAGAACGATACTTGATGTTAGTACAATAATCATTGTGTTGTCATTTTCTCACCTCCCTTCTGTCGAGAGATGGTCAACCACACACCTACTTCACATCGTTACAAACTACATTTAACCAGAACATACATTCTTGTTTCAGTAATCTATAATCATGGTAAATGTTAAGTTTTTTCTCAAGGAATATCCTTTCCAACTTTATTACCTTGCCTTCATAATTTTTTACACTTTCATTACAAAATCGACTAACTAAATACGTCCCCGTGCTTCTTTACTCATATATATCAACCTACTTTCTTTTGACTTGACTAATTATGATACTTAAACTGTAACACTTAGGGTTAGCTGTTCTTCTTCAATTCTTCTCTCTGTAGCTACATAAGAGCAGCGAGAGGTTCTTTTTGATAGCGCTCTCCCTTCGTTTAATACCTCTTATTCTAATGATTTAATTACTTTTTGAAATTCTTCCTCATCTATTCCAACAGAATTAACCCAATAAAACGGATGCCAGTCGATTTCCGCACTAGCTGGGATAAACTGAAAACTTATGTTGTCTGAGTTGTCATTAACCTTGTACTCACCAACATAATTATTAACCATTAGATATGATAAATGAGGAATGACTTCATAAGGATCGTCACCAGTTTCCGTAAACTCTAGTAACTTTTCTGTGTTTAAACTGCTCGCATATTGTCTTTGAGTTATTTCAATATACGCAGAGTTATCTGCATTAGTATAACTTAGAAGAACTAAGTCACCTTCAAAAACAACTTCTTCTAATTCAAATTCAGCTGGTATATAACTTGGAACAAGTACATCGTAGTCCAATTCTTCTACTGCTTTTGTAATCACATCTTCATTATTCGAACAAGCTGATATCAACAAGAATAGAAGAAACAAACAAGAACCTAATAATTTTTTTCTCATTATAACCTCATAACCTCCAAAAATCATTGATTTAATCGTAACATTGTTAACACAAGTATATGTAAATTCCTTATTCCACAATCCTGCTAGTTAATGCAATAAAAATAGTAACTCTTTATTGAAATATTCTCCCCGTTAGCTACATAAGGATAATGACAGTTTAACTTGTTCCTCCCAAGTTTCCCCTTTACTCTAGGTAAGGTTTTACGAAATGTTTCTTTACAAAATACCCCATTAATACACCGACAAACGTGCCAAAAGTATTCAGAATGACATCATCGATATTAGAGACTCTTCCGATTGCAAGGAAATACTGAGCTAACTCTACCCCAATAGAAAATAACATGCCAATTATAGTGATTCTTAATAATTTGTATTGTGATTGAAGTTTTAACGTAAGAAAGAAACCTAACGGGATGAATAATAGAATATTAAACCCTATGTTCCGAATTGGTCCTGTGTAATGCACAGAATTGACCAATGTATCCCATATGCTAAGGAAAGGAACTAATTGAACGGATTGTCCTCCTCCAGGTCTCGGAAGAAGTGTCACTAATAAAACTCCAATTATTGATAGTATTAAGAAACTATTTATAATCACTACATAAAGTGCCTTCTTCTTGGTTTCACCTTTTTTTACATTTTTATTGTAGAAAAGCCATCCTATTAAAATCACAAAAGGAATCAGAATTAACAATAGTGGGATAGCTTGACTAAATGCTCTCCATAATTGTTCCATTACCGCATCTCCTTTACTAAATTAAGTTAAAAATTCACAAAACTATCCTCACCGTTTGCACCACAAGAGCAACGCCAACCTATTTCATAACGCTTGCCTGTTAGTTTAATAATCTGATTAAAAGAAAAGCTATTATAATTAAAACGATTGTTATGATTTTCGTTAAACAACCACCTTGGGATAATGCACCTGGTTCCCCAGCCATAGAGCGGTTTACACCACCTGCACAATTATTGGGTTATTGTTTTTTTCTTTTTGTTATTCGTATCCTGCTTATTTTTGTCCATTTAATCACTCCTCTTGCGAAATTCAGAAGGTTATGAGTGAAATTCGGTACGTTATGAGTGAGATTCGATACTTTATGAGTGAAACTCAGTAGGTTATGAGTGAAATCCACCATTTTATGAGCAATTTAGGATTTTTGACTCACGAAAAGTGTTCCCTTTCGCTAAAGAGAAAGATCGCGATTAGTTTTGAGTTAGTTCCATCATAAAAGGTTCATCCGGAAACTCTTTATAACTCGGTTCACTGGAAAAAGATGTATTAGGTGTATTACTTTTTCGACTGTGCAACAGTTGCCATCCGTTAATTTAACACTCCCATTTACCTTCTCCTCATAAATTACTTCGCTTTATATTTTACAAAATAAGGTGCCAATAAAAACCCTACAATCAAAATTGAAAATCCAACAAATATGTTTATAAAGCTGCTATTGAATGGTGTAAGGAATAAACCAACGATAAGTAATGGTAAGATTGTCAGTGATACAAGAGTAAATCTACCTGAAATTGTGATCTCATGTTTCGTTTCACAATGATCGCAATGAGTAGGTTTATAAGAACAAAAAAACGATTTAATCATACTCCCCCAACTAAATGGTGTATTACATTTATCACATTTTTGCATTAGAGTCCCTCCCATAACAAAATCATTATTGAAAGGAGTAACAAACGATTTACTATGAACATCACTCTTTCAACCCAATGTTTGCAATTGAGTTTAACGGAAATTCAGAAAAAATAGAACCAAATATAAATAGACTTATATTTTTGTGAGGTATGTGACGGTTCCTTGGAGGTCGCGGACATGTGGTGCTTTATCTGTGACAAATGGGCATATTCAGCTCTATAGATCGGTTGTTGCCCATGTCTTCTTGAATAGAAAAAACACCGCTATAAAAGCGGTGTTCCTTTTTACTGTTCTGTTAACTCTTCGATGGATACACTTCTTTTTGTTCTGGGGTATCAAGGCATCCACCTTTTACTTCCACAAGACTGAGTTACGAAAAATGTGGGTTTCATGAACTAAAATCGTTAGCGTTTAATGGAAGTGTGAGTGTAAAAATACTTCCTGTCCCTTTTTGACTTTCGGCATGAATATCACCATGATGAGCTTTCAAAATGTAATGAACAATGGAAAGACCTAAGCCTGAGCCACTACGATGTTTTTTTGATCTAGACTTTTCACCACGAAAAAAAGAATCAAAAATGTATGGTAAATCTTCGTCGTCAATACCTTGACCATTATCTTTCACTTTTACAATAAGGTGTTTGTTTACTTGTTCCACTTGAATAAATATCTTATCACTACCATATTGAATCGAATTATCAACGAGGTTATAAATCACTTGTCTCATACGTTTGGGGTCAAGTTTCATTTGAACAGGCGGGGCCTTCAAAACATATTCAAGTTCCGCTTCTTTATAATTCAAATCAAACTTTAATTTTTCCAACATTCCCATAAAGTAATCATTTACATCTACAACTTCTTTATGAATAGGCAATTGTTCTAACTCCATTTTTGAGTACTCAAACAAGTCATCAATAAGGTTATCTAAGTGATTGGATTTATCGTGAATTACTTTCAGATACCTTTCTCTCATTTCATCATCTTTTGCAACGCCATCTAGTAGTCCTTCTACATATCCTTTTATTGACGATAGTGGTGTTCGTAAATCATGAGAGATACTGGCAATTAACACGTTTCGTGAATCTTCATATTGCTTTTGTTTTGCATATGATTCTTTAAGGTGTTCTCTCATCAAATTGAACCCTTGAATAAACCTACCAATCTCATCATTTCGCTTGTATGGTATGGCATAATCAAGATTCCCCTCCCTCATTTCCTCTGTAGCTTGGTAGATACTTCTGATTGGATCGAGTACCGTTCTCGTTATGTACCATACCCATCCAACCATTAGCACGATCAAAGTAAATAGACCCATTCCTAGACTTACAAAAATGATTTGTAAAACATCACGAAAAGCACTAAAGGGTTCAGCTCGAAAAGAATTTGCTTCAATTTCTACCTTCCATAATTCATCCTGGGAAGTCTGTACATCTATTGTAAAAGTATCGATATCAAGAGGGAGTTTATTACTTTCATCACGAGGGCGAAACTCTTTGGAATCAAATAGCAATTCATGATTTTGTCCATGAATGGTCAAATGAATATCGTATTGGTCTAATAAAGAAACGATCTTTGTGTAAAAAAGCTGTTGATCAGAAAGAGAGTCTTCATAATTTCTAATTGTCATTTCAACATCATTAAATAATGCATGAAGCTGGTCACCATCTTGAGAATCTATATTTTTGGCGCCTACCAAAAAAGAAACGATGATAGCAAGAATAGGAATGATGATAATAGATAAAAAGGCAAGGATTAACCTATTTTTCAAGCTTGATTTCATAGCGCATCATTCAATCGGTAACCAATGCCCCAAACGGTTTGAATATACTGTGGTTTGGAGGAATCGACCTCAATTTTTTCCCTGATCTTCCGAATATACACCGTAACTGTATTTACATCACCAATATGATTGTATCCCCATATTTGCTCATACAATTGTTCTTTTGTATAGACCTGCCCCTTATTAGCGACCAATAAATACAGTAACTGAAATTCCTTCGCCGTTAAATCGACTTTCTTTTCTTTCACATATACTTCAAACCTGTTTTTATCTAACTTTAATTCTCCATATGACACGATGCCTTCGCACTGTTTTTGACCAGAAAAATGTTTATAACGCCTTAATTGAGCTTTAATTCTCGCTACTAACTCTCCAGGACTAAACGGTTTTGTAATGTAATCATCGGCACCAATCCCTAGACCAATGATTTTATCAGCATCGCTTTGTTTTGCACTCATCATTAGAATGGGAACAGTAGATTCTTGTCTAATTTTACGACAAACTTCTGTTCCATTTAAATGAGGTAACATAATATCAAGAACAACCAAAATTGGCTGTTCCTGATAAAATAATTGCAGTCCTTCTTCTCCATTGTAAGCAAGAATGACTTGATATCCTTCTACTGTAAGATAATCTCTTACTAATTCTCCAAGTTCTGCTTCATCTTCTACAATTAAAATTTTATCTGCATTCATAATCTTCCACCTTTACCAACCCATTATTATGCCGTAACATCTCGCTTCTCAAAAATAACCCAAGAAAGAGCAACAAAAATAATAAAATATATCATAATCATACTAATCGAAAAAGTCATTGTCATTCCTTCTACTATAGGAGTTCCATTTGTATATTGTTGTAAATTCGTATTTGCAAATAAAATATACTTCACCCATTCATAATTACTTAACAGTTGCACAAGTTGAGGCCCTGTAAACATTAAAAAAAGAGAAATGCCAATGGCTAACGAACTGCTTCGGAACACAGTTGATATCATAAATGCGAGGGTAAGCATCATGAAAAGATCAATGCTATTAAACCCATATAGGCTAATAATATAGGTGATCATATTTTGCTCAACAACCTGCCCATCTTGATACACTAAATGAGGTTGTTCAACGCCACTAACTCCGAACAACAAACTACCGAATATAAAGGATAAACTAAACAATAATATGATCATACCTATTGCAAATAAAATGGTCGTAATAAATTTGGATAGTAAAATTTTTGAACGGCTTACTGGTCGAATGAGGAGTAATTTTATCGTTCCCCATGAAAACTCATTTGCTACAATACCTGCTGCAACGACAATGGTAAATAATGCAACAAAACCAGTTAAATTCGTTACATCAATCATGAAGCCCCACAGAGATTCAGAATGGACGGGTGGATAATCATTTTCCAATCTGTAATGATTGATGGCTAATTGTTGTTCCACATAATCATTTCCAACACCCATTTGTTCTGTGTCTTTCAGTGCGCTTTCCAACTGCATATTCTCAGTTTTCAGTTCCTCTTTCCAATTTATATGTGCATCAGAATCTAAAACAAATTTTGTGAAAAGTCCAACACCACTCATTGCTAGTATGATTAACCCGATCATCACCCAAGTTCCAGTACGTTTATACAACTTCATATTTTCGTTTCTTATTAAGTCAATGAATGAAACCATCTATTTTTCCTCCGTAATTTCTAAGAATTTATCTTCTAGTGTAGTTTGAGTAGATGTAATTCCATAAACCATGAAATCATTTTCCACTAGAGCTTTATTACATTGAGGAATTTGTTCTTGTTTTAAACTTATCTTAATAAAATTATCTTCGATTTCTATATCTGTCTTTTCATACAGCGCATACAAAAAATGAAAGGCTTCATCCAGAGGCTCCACGTGAATCCGAATTGTTGCTTCTTTGGACATATCAACAATGTCTCCCATTGTCTCCACCCGAACCAACTTTCCGTTTTGAATAATACCAATCCGGTCACACATTAGTTGCATTTCTGATAATAAATGACTAGATACAAAAACGGCCATATTCTCCTCATGGGCAATTTTTCGAATATAAGTTCGAATTTCACGAATACCCGCCGGATCGAGACCGTTCGTAGGTTCATCTAAAATTAACAATGAAGGGGAATGAAGCAATGCTTGAGCAAGCCCCAACCTTTGCCGCATTCCTAATGAATATCTCCCTACTTTATGATTAATACTTTTTTCCAAACCAACAAGCTGAACAACCTTATTAATTCTTTCCTTTGTTACCTTTTTTGGAACCATTCTGGCATAATGAATGAGATTGTCATAGCCAGACATGAACTTATACATTTCTGGATTTTCTATAATCCCCCCGACATTCAAAATCGCTTTTTCGTAATTTTTCTTAATGCTCACCCCATTGATGAGAACTTCACCTTCTGTAATCCCAATCAATCCAACCATCATCCGAATAGTTGTCGTTTTACCTGCACCATTAGGACCCAAAAAGCCAAAAACTTCACCTTGAAATACTTTAAGAGATATGTCATCAATAATATTGATATTTCCAATTTGTTTTTTTACATTTATCAATTCAACAACTGCTTGATTTTCCAAAATAATCCCTCCCGCATTTGTCTAACAACATTATTACACGTGGATTTTATAATATACTTATTAAAATCTTAAAAAAGATTAAGATATTAGGGAAGCACTCTTAATTATGTAGTATATTTCCCTTGTGACATAGATGAGAATAGACATACTAAACACAAAAAAGTGCATTCCCTTTTCTAGAATGCACTCCTGAATTGGCAGTATTGATAGAAACATATATTTATCTATTATGATAACAAGTAAAGAACCAAAATACTCCAAGCATACAATTTTCAGCGTTTTCTCTAACATTTTGAAGTCGCCCGAATTTTGGCGACGGAAATACATTTATTCATCAATAATTTTATCTATTGTCTCCAATAATTCACGCCCCGCTTCAAGTGCTTCTTCATACGTTTCTGTTGGCTCTTCAGCATTAGTGCTGTCTTCACTATTAATGTTTCGCTTGACTTCATTCAATTCTTCTAGTTTCGGTTCCATGTCTTCTCCTCGAACCTCCGCACTGTTATGACCGATGTTTAGTGATTCACTCTCTTTGACATTCATTTTATCATTTTCACTTTGTTTTTCATCTACTCCGCTACTGAGCATCATTGCACCGCCTGTGATCGTTACTGTTACCCCCAAAGTACAAATCCATAATTTCATCCTCATCGAACCCCCAAAAATGTTCTTCGTAGACTCGATCACACCTTCCTTGACTAGCATTAGCAAAAAAGTATGAAATAAAGTTCCCCCTAATCAACGAAAGAGCGTTCCATTTATAACCATTTCATCCATAATTATACCAATTGGATTTTTCCTATGTAAACATATTTTCAACAAAAAAAGACACAATGCAAAAGGAATTGTATCAAATAAGTGACTTTTATTGATTTTTTTCGCGTTAGAAAACAAGCTTTCAATATTTCTATGAAACCTCAAGCGAAGGCGAAGCAAACCGAAGCCTCTAGTACAACAATATCAACTAGAGGCAAAAAAAGATTTACTACGTGACTACATAACGCTTACTAAAACCAATTAAACCGATCACCATGAGTGCCGCTGCAATAAGACTTAAGGTGAACAATGGCATAAATATCACTTTTTCAATAGGAGCTTGCGCCACGTGACCGAATGGAGAAAGCTCTCGAGCCCATTTTGGCAATTGTAAAATATCACCTAAGTATAGAGCAAAGAAAGAGTATAGGAGATATATCCAAACAAAAAACGTTGCCTTTGGGAAACATCCTATCAGAAAGGATGAGACCCCTATCATTACTAGGGTTGCAGGTAAATAAGCTATCGCGGCACCATAAATAGTACCGAAGGCGATTTCCTCCTCCATTACTGCGGCCCCTGCAGACCATAAACCAATGGCACCTAGGGAAACCATTAAAAATCCAATGACTACCGATAGGAGCAAGTAACCACCCATCAACTGTGTACGGGATACAGCACGCCCTAAGATGTGCTCAATTCGCACATTCTTCTCCTCTCCCCTTAATCACGATAACTAATGTTTCCAAATCACGCCAGTTGGAAGATCTCCATCGTTTGTAAAGGTTCTTGATATCCAACAATTTCATAAAAATACTCCCTATAACCCAACATGTAATTAGATCGACAACCTTTGCTGCGCAGTAAAACTTTTATTTGTTAGTTGCTCTTATTCAACATAAGCACCTTTAATTAAAAATTTGATTTCTAATTGTATTAAAAAATGCACCTCCAATAGCTATATAAACCTAACTATCAAGATGCATTTCTATGATTAGTCTTCAAACGCTTCGTTTACTCCCCATTCTTTCCACACATTACCAACAAGTTCTGTTCCTGGTTTTAAGGTTTTCTTATTCGGCTTCCAACCAGCAGGGGTCACTTCTGTCCCTTCTGATCCTCTTACATGTTGAAATGCCTTGATTTGTCTAATCGTTTCTTCGACATTCCTTCCAACTGGAGGTGTCAACACTTCAAATCCCTGTAAAATACCATCTGGATCAATGATAAATCTTCCTCTTGTTTCCACACCACTCTCTTCATCATAAACACCATACATTTTTCCGATACTTCCATTCTGATCCGACAACATAGGGAATGGAACATCCTTATTAACCATCTTTGATAATTCGTTATCATTCCAGATCTTATGGACAAATACACTATCTACACTTACAGAAAGAACATCAACGCCAATTTCTTGCAATTCATCATACTTTTCAGCAACTGCTGAAACTTCTGTCGCTCAAACGAATGTAAAATCACCTGGATAAAAACACAGCAGTAACCATTTGCCTTTGTATTCAGATAAATCGACATTCATAAATTTCCCTTGATAGTAGGCAGGCGCTGTGAATTCAGGTACTGGTTTACCAACCTTTAACATCACTTGTTCCTCCTTTTTTTCCTCATTATTTTGTACTTCTATGTCGATAGAGGGTGACTTTTCTTTCTTTGCCGGACGTTCGCATCCGGGATTAAATTCTGTAGGCATGTGAAAACCTCCTTGCGAAAAAAGTGGAAAATATTAATATTTTCCATTTTATTATAATCGAGATTTCAGATAAAAAGTTCTTTTCTAGTAATTATTCATTAAAATATCAATTTTGAAGAACTGGTGAAGAACTGGGACGTATCCAGTTAGCCAAATTTGTAATGACAGTGTAATAAATCATGAATGCAGCTGATAGACATACGAAACACAAAAAAGTGCATTCCTTTTTCTAGAATGCACTCCTGAATTGGCAGTATGGATATAAAAATATATTTATCGCTTGTGAATATTAGACTAAACAAAACTTTCCTTTTTTAGAAATGAATGAACCTAATACGTAAGTAGTATCAAAGTATTATTAGTAAGCAACCCCTACACGTGATTTGATATAATCACATGATTTAATCTGCCGAAATGTAAATTTTGCTGTATCCGGTACGGAAATTTCAACTCCACCCTTTGGCAAAAAACTTCGCTCTATACGATATTTGCTCATCCTTTTTCCATCCGACAAATAAGTAGGACAGACGATCGTCCATTCTAGGGTTGATTGTTTGATCATATCGTAAACTTACCCTCACTAAATTTTCTGCTGAAAAAAAACGCCCATACGAAATCTAATTCGTTATTTCTATCGTATATTTATAGCTTCCCTTAAACACCTTTCCATATCCTATATATATCGGTTTTAGAAGGAAATCGTGCATGATCTCTTATTTGCTAAACTTTGTTGCAAATGCCGTATACACCGCTGGTACAATAACAACAGTTAGGATGGCAGAGAACATCAACCCTGAAATGATTGAAATCGCAAGGGGGACGAATAAAACATCTCCACTTAATGCTACAGGGGTTAATGCGCCAATCGCTGTGACGGCAGTTAGTAATACCGGGCGTAACCGGAGGCGCCCTGCTTCGATCACCGATTCCTCAATTCCTATGCCTGCTGCTCTTTGTTGCTTAATAAACTCTAATAGGACGATAGAATTACGCACAACAATTCCAGCCAAGGAAACAATCCCCATTAGTGCCATAAATCCTAAACCTGTTTGAGTGAGAAATAAACCAATGACCGCACCAGCACCAGCAATATAAACCGTACTCATAACAAGAATAGGTAATGTTAACGAGTAAAACTGAACGGCCATAACGGCATATATTAAAAAGATAACAACTAGAAATAGCGTAAATAACTCTAGAATAAAGTCTGACCGTTGCTCTGTTTCTCCACCTAAACTGATCGTATAATCAGTCCCTATAGCAGAACTAGTCCCTGCTACGATTCCTTCAATTGCTGCTTCAAGATTTTCATTCTCTTCACTCCTTGGGAATACTCGAACGGTAATCGTCCGTTCTCCATCTTCCCGAAGTACTTGTGGAATTTCTTTTGTTTCTTCCACATCTAATAACGTGTCTAAAGAAACAAACGATAAAGCATCTTCATCTCCTGCGCTTTTTTCACTTGGAATTACTAAGTCTGAGAGATCAACTCGTTCATTTGTTTTCACTTGATCAAGAGTTAGCTGAAGAGGTATATCCTCTTCCCCATTCCTCATCGTCATTAATGGCATCCCGTCTGTTTTTAGAGAAATTTGTTCGCTAACTTGTTGCATTGTAATACCATGCTTCTCTAATTTCTCTCTAATCGGCTCGTATTTAATCGTCGGCCTTAACGGCCCCATATCATCGCGAACAGTACCACTTTCTGGTAACTCAGCAATTCGTTCCTTTAACTCATTACTCACATCCATTAACTTATTGAGCTCTGGACCTTGCACTTTAATAGCAATTGGTGCACCAACAGGAGGACCAGCTTCAATTGTTTTTAACTCTACCTCAGCTTGAGGAAACTTCTCTTGTAGTGGTTCCGTCCATCGATCAATTGTATCTTCAGCAGTTTGCTCTTCACGTTTTACTCGTAATAAAATATTGCCTGTGTTTACTCCACTATTGGAAAGGCTCTCTCCGAATAAAGGAGGTAAACCGTCACCTGTATACAAGGTTGTTTCATAAACGTGTTCATCCTGACTTAAAATAAACTTTCTCATTTCCTCTAAAGTATCATCTGTTTCTTCAATCGTAGTTCCTGAAGGTAAGCGAACATCTACTGTAACCTCATCACGGTCTGTACTAGGAAAGAATTCCACTGGAATGAAGGGAATCAATGCATAAAATCCTGTCGTAAGAATGAAACCAGCAACTGCAACTTTCCACGGATGCTTTACGACTCGTCGTAAAATCTTATCACTGTACCAGTTAGATAAATTGTCTAATTGATTTCCGATTAAACCTTCTTTACTTTGATTTAGAGTTGACTCCTTCTTTTTCATTCGCTTTTTTTGACGCCAAATTAAGAATAAAGGAACAATCGATAAGGCAACGATCGTAGATGCTAGAATAGTTGTAATCAATACGGACGGTAAGGCTCTAATAAAATCTCCGTTCCCTCCTGAAATAAATACGAGAGGAAGAAACGTAAATACAATCGTTAAGGTCGAAGTAATGATCGACACTCTAACCTCTTTACTCCCTTTTTTGGCCCCTTCTAATGGAGATAGCCCCTGTCTGTATTTATTTCTAATGTTATCCCCGACTACAATTGCATCATCTACAAGAATTCCTATAGCAATGATCATCCCAATAATCGATATTTGGTTCAAATCAACATTCAAATAAGGTAGTGGGATAAGTCCAATTAATACTGAAGAAGGAATTGCTAATGCAACGATGACTGCTGTAGAAATATTCAAGCCAAGTAAAGTAACGACAATAACAGATAAAACGGCTAATGAAAAAGCCAAGGACAAGTCTCCAAATATTTCATCTACGATCGTTTTTTGTGTATAAAATAAGTCCAACTCGACGTCTTGAGGGAGATCCTCTGCTAACATAAGCATCCGCTCATGTACCCGGTCGTGTACTTTCGGAATATCTGCACCTTCTTCCGCAAATACAGTAAAGGAAATAGCCGTCGTATTTTCATAAGTAATGATATCTTCGGGAGTATCCTGCGCGATGCCTACATCTGCAATGTCTTTTACATATATCGAATCCCCTTGTGAATCATTTGCAACAAAAATACTACTAACCTCTTCTAAATCTTTTAACGAAGACAAAGATAACTGGAAGTTTTTATCACTTTCTGACTGAACACCTAATGGAATAGTGTTTAATTCTTCATCTATGGCTTCAATGACATCAGGAATTTGAAGGCCACGACGAAACAGTTCCTCAGATTTTACATCAATAGAAAAATGTTGGTCAGGAAAGCCTTTTACAAGCGTTTGATCAATATCAAAAAGCGATTCAATTTCCTGCTGCCAAGAATGTATAAGTTCTCTTTGTTCATATAACGTTTCTCTGTCATCTGCTAACAAATGATAACTTGATAAACCACCGTAGGAAAAACCCTTTTGAAAGGAAGATTCCTTCGCTTCTTCTGGAAGCGTTTGTTGAGCAGAATTAATTGCCTGTTGAATTTCTCCAAAAACCTCTTTACTACCCACACCATCTACTAATTCAATAACAATGTTTGAAAAGCCAGACGTGGAAACAGAATGAACCTGACTAATACCATTAATCCCTTCTATTTCTGATTCGATAGGTTCGGTAACTTGTCTTTCTACTTCTTCTGGTGTACCACCAGGATAAACAGTTGAGACGGTGCCAGTATCGAAGGACAATTCTGGAACTTCTCTTTGTGGTAATTGAAATACCGTTAATATGCCAACTACAATTAAAATAAGCAGAAACATTAATGTGATTTTTGGTTTTTCAATCATTTTTTCAAACATTTTACACCTCTTTTTCGTCAGCAAACCTTTCAAATGATTGTTTCCAACTGGATAAGTTCGTTTGTTTATTTAAATATTACATTGTACACCTTCTTAATAAAACAAAAAGACATTCATTTTATTTTATCGTCAATTACCAACACAAATCTTACAGATAACATTTTTCATTGGATAGAAAAAACACAAAAATTGTTTCCTCATTTACAGTTTATCCTTGGTGGAAAAGCAATACTGTCCACCCTAATATCAATGTGGCGTATATACTATACAACCAATTTTGCTTGGGTGATCTTGAATATAAACTTCACGGGGGTACTTCCTTAAGATCCAAATAATAATAAAGTCTCCTAAAGAACCGACTGTCATCAGAAAACCTATAATAAACCAAAAACCATTACCATACAAAAAAGCAAAAATGATAGGCACTATCCCTAAGATGAACGGTAACAAAACAGAAATTTTGTAGTGTGTGATTTTCATAGGAACTTTACAATGTGCATAAGGCATCAAATATTTCCAGATGATCCCCAACTTAACTTGATCGATACTTGCCTTACCTACAAAAATATATCCAATTAAATGTAATAATTCATGAACCAAGATAAATATGAAATAACTTATAATAACTTTAAACATAAGTGAAATTTCATACTCTCCAATACCCCAAATTCTCCAATATGGGATAATCAGAACAACCGCTAATACAAGAGTCCAAACATTTACTAGTTTATTGACTTTCTCAGCATCCATCGTTTCATCTATTTCTTTGTAATCTTGTGAAAATTGTAAGTTCAAATAAATCACTCCGATTAAAAAATTCAACTCTTCAAACTATCAATAATCAGAAATTCGTACTCCCCGTCAACACCATAAGGGAAACAACTGCATCTTGTGCTAAAGCTCCGTTAGCTGAATTCTTTAAAGATTTTATATATACAAAAACAAAAAGATGAAAGCCCTACAAAAAACATAACTCCACCTAATGTGACATTAGATAAAATGTACCCTTCCGTTATAATTCGGAAATTATCTGAATCCATACTTCCGCCCATAGATTTACGTAGATACTCGTTTGCTAAGTTTCTACCATTTTCAACACTATTTATTAATTTTAAATATCCTAAAAAGGTAAGTACTATTGTGAACAAAAGAAAACCATAATTCATTAAGTACTTCATATTTCCCCTCCATTTCTATTTGTTTATCCTACATGCTTCCTTTAGTTACATAATAAGCAGCGATAGTTTCTTTCACTAACGCTCTCCGTTTGTTAAATAAGCAATTACGAAGATGTTTCTTCAGGTACAGGAAGGAATTTAGTAAAATATACTGCAACGATAAATAATACTAAATTTATCCCCCAATGAAATAAGCTAGAAAACACCATGAAATTAAACCAGTAAGACAATACGCCAATAATAGGAATTAATAAAAAACATGCTGGTGTAACATAACCCATAATTCCATAAACGTTATTTAACCCTTTTCTTTTCTTTTGTATGATAACAATTGCGGTGGGAATCAATATAATAGTAAAGACTGTCATAAATATCGCTATAAATTCAACTGAATTATTCATCGAAGTTAATCAACCCCATTTTTTTCTGCATCTTCTCGAGTCATTGTATCATCACCCAATTCACAACCCGCCACTACAATCTTGCTTATTAACACAAATACAAGATACTTCATTTAAACCCTCCACCACTGTTCTTGTTGCAGCTTAAGGTTTACTCGTTACCTAATTCGTTATTTATGCTCCCATAACGGTTTTGTCACAAGACGGAATAAATGGAAGCGAATTAAAAAATTATATTTTACCAAATTACACCACTCACAGAAATCACCAATCCTGTCGGGAGGTATATCACGACAAATTGGCTGGCTTTGCAAATGAGCTCCTACAAAGGTTGCACCCGGAATTATTGGAAACCTAACTTAAGAAGCCCTCCGAGACAACTTCGTTTGTCGAGTTATGACAACCTGTCCTCGACTATGTATAATAAAAATATTAAATAGAAATGAGGGTTGTAAATGCGGGACGATCAATTCGAGCAAATATTGACACCCTTCATGATCTTAGTACTGAACAAGAGAAAATCAAAAAAGATATCGTTGAGCTAAAGAGTGATGTTAGAAGAAGTGATCAGCGAGTCGGACACATTGAAGTTAGCTTGGACTTTATTAAAACAAAACAACATGACCACGAAAGAGAAATCCACTATTTAAAGCGAAATTAATTTTCTTAATTAAAAGCAAGATCATATGAATTTGTTCACGAGCTGTTTAAAGAATGTATCACATCTTCAATCACCATGCTCTTTATTCCACTAAAATTCCCGGAAGCCCTTTTCTGTAAATTCAATTATTAGTTGATTAGAACTTAAGAAACCTTTTCTTTACAAACACTCCTAATGATGCACCTATATAAGTACCAAATGTATTTAGAATCACATCATCAATATTAGATGTTCTTCCAATATCAAGTATATATTGTGATATTTCTATTCCCAATGAAAACAACATACCTATCAATGTAATCCTCAACATTTTTGGACGAGATTGAACTATTAATGCTAAGAAAAAACCAAACGGAATAAACAATATAATATTAAACCCTAAAATTCTAACCGGAACAGTATAATGCACAGAATTGACCAGTTCATCCCACATACTTAGAAAGGGAACTAGTTGAACGGATTGCCCTCCTACTGGTCTTGGAAGAAGTGTTACCATTAAAACACCAATTATTGATAGTATTAAGAGACTATTTATAGTTACTGCATAAAGTGCCTTTTTCTTTGTTTCTCCCTTTTTTAAAAATTTATTGTAGATAAACCAACCTATTAAAATCACAGTAAGAATTATCATTAAAAATAGTGGTATGACTTGACTAAATGCTCTCCATAATTGTTCCACGCCTTCCCCCTCATTTCTTTACAACACTTGTGTTAGTTGAATAAATACATTTGTTACTCACAAATTCTGACAACTTCATCCTGGGAACCGCCCACACCAACGGAGTGGTTTTACAAAGAATGACATGATCATAAGGGAATTTAATATCGATCGAAGAAACTATGATATATACCAACTGTGACAACAAACAACATAACATTATATGACATGTTTGTTATTCTTTCACAGGAGGTAAAATGTTTTCAAGGACAATTCTAATGATAACAACATTGATCATTAGAATTGATAAAGCAGTTACTAAAAGAAAGAACTGATTACTAAAAGTGATAAAGTAGTCAAGTACAAAGAAAACAACGCGAGTTAACACTAAATAAAATGGTATTGCAATGATGTAATAAGTAAACTTATTCATAAACGAACCTCCACCGTGTCAATTATGGCTTTCCTAAGTTAACTAAGGCCGCACAAAAGATTTCTTGCATCCTTACACTTTAGTTTAGTCAAAATATGCATTAAATGGAATGATATATCAATAGATTTATATTTTTAACAACAACTTCACCACAGGCTTGCTCTTATTAACTAGATCATTTTTATTGGCGATAGGCATGTTTTTACAGAAGTCTCAATAAGGAAAAGAATCCATTCATTCATGATCATCTATCGCTTGGCAGTATTTAACTTTTTTGGTTCGAACTTCTCATTGAAGAAGGTGGTTTTAAGGGTTATAATGTTTTACATAGCATTCAGGTAATCGCTGCATCATATTGATGTTGAGGAAAGTCCATGCTCGCACGGGCTGAGATGTCCGTAGTGTTCGTGCTTGGCGAAGCCATAAGCCAAGGCAATTTCGGTAGAACGAAATTGACGGCAGAGAAAATGTCTAAGTACATGGGTTTCCCTGTGTATAAGACTGAGTACTCTTGAAAGTGCCACAGTGACGAAGTCTATCTAGAAATGGATAGAGTGGAACGCGGTAAACCCCACGAGCGAGAAACCCAAAATAGGTAGGGGAACTTTCTCAAAGGAATAAAACGGAGAGAAAGACGGAATTTAGATTCCGTAGATAGATGATTACCACCCGAGTACGAGGTTTCATCAACCTATGAGTACAACGGTACAAAACATGGCTTATCGAATGTTATGAACAGATGAAACACAATATCGTATTTGCAAAGGTGAACATCATCGTTCACTTTTTTATTTCTAATAACGTAAGGGTTACCTTCAGAATAGTGAAGGTAACCCTTTTATTGTCTTTTTTGATGAAACTCGTTCAATATCATTCTCCTACCTTCGAAGTTGAGGGACCGGTCGGTCTTTATAGTTTTCTTGCTCCGACGAAATCATTCGATTTCTTCCTTTAATAACTCGATCTCTTCAGAACTTAATCCAGTGACTTCGGCAATGAAGTTTTCATCGGCTTCTTTTTTCAACATGTTTTTTGCAATATCAACCTTTTCTTTTTTTCTCCCTTCCAGCTCATAAGAAACCATCAGTTCCATCACTTTTTCTCCTTCCTGGTTACTCATTTTTTTCACCTCATTTAGTAGTTTTTCCTCTTCTTCGGGTGTGAGTTGCAGGTAAGTTTCGAAGAATCCTGAAATTAGCGTTTGGCGAGCGGCATCGATATTCATACGAACGAGCATCCGTAAAAACTCTTTTTTGACTTCGATCTTCTCAGTTTCATTATACCCCATTTTTGAAAGTAAAGCCGCTGCGACGGGATTTTCTGAGCGGATGAAATCGCGCCAGTTTTTCTTTTTTAGTTGTACGGTTAGGAAATGAAATTGTAGGACATCAGTAAAAGGAAATGTCATTTCGAAGCTGGCAGGTTCTTCTCTTATTTTATCATAGCTAAAGATGGCAATTGGCAGGATCTTACGGCGGTAGGTTTCGTATAAGCGGCTGAAGTAGATAAACATGCGTTCGTCGAAGTTGTCTTGAATATAGCTTTGCGGTTCGACGTGGATGATGATGAGACTGTCTTCTCCTTTGAGCTTGGTCTCGGCGAGCAAATCGACGCGGTATTTTTCGCCGACTGTGACGTCGGTATACAGCTCTTCAGGGAGAAACCGAATTTCTTGGAAGTCAATCGCTTCGTAGGCTTCGGGAAAGAAAAGCAGCATAAATTCTTCAAAATATGTCGTTAAGAGTTCCTTAAACAAACGGTCGTGATCCACTGGCATGGTCGAGCCCCTCCTTTTAAAAGGAACGTATGTTTGCGTTAAGTTCATTATATAACAAACACTTTCCTTTTACAATTGAGAAGGGCTCATTTGAGGACATTTTATAAAATAGTTACATTTGTAAAATAAAAGCTAAAATAAGGTAAACAACCCGATAATTGCAACAATTCCCCCTCCAACACGGTTAGCAATTAAGGCAAGTTCACTAGGGTCTGTGTCCTTTAGCTTCCAACCTATTTGTAGATACCAAGCCGCATGTGGAAAAAACGCTGAAAACAAGCCGCCTAAAATGAAGATGATACCGACTGGATTTCCTGATGATTGATTATTCGATGTAGTGGGATCCCCATATATTTGTTCATATTCATCAATTGCTTGTTGGGCCAAATCCATTTCTTCATCTGTTAATGCCATGGAACCGCCCCCTCGTCCGGTGTTTCCTGATTGTTCCCAAAAATATTCACGGCCGTTTGCGAATCTCACTTCATACTTGTACCCATTCGAACGATCTTCAAAAAGCACCTCCACGACTTCTCCATTTGCTAATTCAATTTCTTCGAGAGTCTCTGCTGATGCGTCATTAGGAATAAAATAGAGTGAAAATATGAAAATAACGACAATCATGACTAGTCTCATTGTATGTACCTCCTTGAAAAACATATATGTTATGTGCTTTATAGGTTGATCTCCTGCCATTTGTTGAATAGTTACGATCTTCGTTCAAAAGTATCAAGACCAAGCAAACTCTACAATGGATTTGCACTTAGTTCCAAAAAGATATAGACGACCGTTAAAGTAAATAGAATCGCAACCACGAACCCTAAAATACTACAAATAAGCCCTGAAATGGCTACACCTCTACCTGGCTCTTGCGTTTGTTTGATTTCTCGTAAGGCTAATATTCCTAACACAATTCCTGTTATTGAAAGCGGGAAACCAAACATTGGGAAGTACACCAAAACGATTGAGACGACCCCAACAACCAACGAAATAACCGCTTTTGTATTCGTTTTGTGTTTGCTGACTTCCGTTTCCATTTTTTCACCTCATTTACGTTTTCATGATCCCAAACACCTACATGCATTTTGAACTCTTTAAATACTTTAACATTTTATGTAATATATAGATATTAAACAAAAGCATTTTTAACCTATTAAAACGGCGGTTATTGTGATTCTGTTTACCAGATAAGATCATGACAAACATGGGAAGTGTCGGACAAATGCCAACATGCCAACATTGCGGAAGTAAATGGACATGGAAACACACGGTTAAAAATCAATGGTGTGATGAATCGTGGGATGAATTGCAACTATTGTGGAAAAAAGCAATACCTCACGGGCAGATCAAGAATGAAAATGGTTGTATGTACCATGCTCCCACCATTCACTCTACTCTTACCGTTATTGTTTAACATCTCCTTTATCACTGGCTTATTCTTATTAATAGGATCATTTCTATTGGCGATATGCATCATACCGTTTTTTACAGAGCTTTCAAATAAGGAAGAATTCATGCCTTAAACACATAAAAAAGCGTTCCCTTTATCGAAACGCTTCATTTCTCTATTTATTTAGTACTTTGTTGAAAAAACCACTTATAATACCAGCGTGATATTGCGTTCGTAATAAAGATCGTGATAAAGCTCCAATACCATGTCCATTTTTTATACTTAATTAAATTCGTAT
Organism: Texcoconibacillus texcoconensis; assembly: GCF_014202575.1. Lineage (GTDB taxonomy): Bacteria > Bacillota > Bacilli > Bacillales > Salisediminibacteriaceae > Texcoconibacillus > Texcoconibacillus texcoconensis. Next base: position 96,494 of record NZ_JACHHB010000001.1, read on the forward strand.
ATTTTACTGCGTAAACTTCAGGAAGGGTAATGAGAGAAGTCCAGAAAAGATTGTACAATGATTTAATGATTTGACTTCTCTTTTCAGGATAATAAATGTTAAATAATACACAAAATCCGGGATATATAAAGTACTCAAATGTAAAACTTGCTTTATTAGCTTTTTGAAAAAAAAGTCGATTCGGATACTCAATCAAACCTTTCTCAACCACAATTAACCCCCAAAGCCACGTAATAACTTGTTTAAATAAAAATGCTACTTGTGCTTCACGTATTTTTCTTTTAGGGATAAATAACATTAAAATTAAAACCATTCCACCTATAATTGATGCTTCAATTTTTCTATCTTTGTTCCAAAACATACAAAACCTCCTTACTATCGATACGATTTCCTAATTCAACAATGATATGTATCCATTCACATTTAAATCATTAAAATACATCTTCTAAAAATGAATGATAAAAATAGTCAATAATGCGATCGAATTTACGGGAAAATGTATGTTTCGAAAAGACCGGGATTTGAAATGTCACGATAAAATAGATCAAGGAACAAAATGTGAGGAGCCAAACGATCAATGGTTTTTTATGAAATATTGAACTATAGACAAACATCTTTAAGTACACTAACCCTGACCAATAAATATTCCACCCATGTTTATACTGGATCAACTTCCTTTTATGTAAAAAGTATTCGATCATGCTGGATACGATAACCCATTTACTTATATACAAGATTTGACGAAAGGGTGACTTAGGAAACTTCGACAAAAACGCAAGCACGATTGATGGTGTAACAAAAATCACATAAGCCACCCGTAAAACCAGCCTATTGACTCCTAAGGATGGGAATTCCCAAAGGAGATGCCTTCTGCACACTAAATAATAAAGAATATTAACAAAAATCACATAAGTTAAATTCTTGTAATACTTAGGAATATCCCGCCAAGATCCCCTCAATATATTTAGTAATAATAAACTCAATATTAAAGCTAAATGTTTTTGTTTCATCAGTACGATCCTCCTTCGAACTCAACACAACTTTACTATTTGGAGATTTTCACAAAATATGTATTTCTAGGTTCGTAACCTCCCGTTTTTCACTATAGCTGTTGATTTTTTGACATACAAAAAACGTTCCTGTTACAGAAACGTTTTCGTTTGATTCATAACTATTTTTCTTTTGTTTCATGTTTTCCTCTACTAATGATCAAAAGAACACAGTACCCTTCTCCTTTTTCAGTTATGACAACTTGATCTTCATATGCTAATGATTGAAGCGACGAACTATCATGATTTTGCTTTTTTTCTAATTTTTCGAAGCTATATGGTAACCCAATAAGCGAAAAGTGCGATCACAACATCAATCAAAAATAAGTAAAATTGGTTCATTCCTTTGTGGAATCCCCGCTAAAACTAACTGCTTTTCGACGCTTGCAAAACTAAATGCAAACACGGCACTTAAAACAAGCATAAACAAATAACATTTTTCTTATGGCTCGTACAGTATTGATATACCAGCAAAAAAACGACTGGAAGAACAGAGCTCGTCACATTAACGCGTAAGGAAGTGTTGGTCTTATGAAATATTGATGCACAAAGAAATTATGGCTTCTCATTCCAACCAATGATCGTGTGTGGTATTGATACGAAACCTGAATATTTAAGAGTGTCGATATAAAAGAATGGATACTTAAACTGACACAATCCGTCCAACATTAATAAAGGAGCCATAATGGCTCCTTTGCATTCTGTTATGATTAATACCTCTATACAAATGGCTGAATATAAGTTACTTTTAGATTTCTTTTAGGCTCAAAATTGAAATAAGATAAAATATAATACGAGCAGTCCAACACTTGCTACTGCAGAAATGCTTGTCATTTGCCGATTTTGTTTTTTTACACCTACAAAAGCCATAATGATCGCTGCAAGTAAAAGTAGCGTAATGAAAATTTTCATTTGCATCCCTCCAACATGATTTATCACTAATTTAACACATCTGACTGAATGTCTAGCAACAAAAAGACCTATAGTAGAATGGAATTGGAATCATTTAACTCTATTGGTCGAAACCACTCATTGATGAAGGTGGTTTTAAGGGTTATAATGTTTTACATAGCATTCAGGTAATCGCTGCATCATGTTGATGTTGAGGAAAGTCCATGCTCGCACGGGCTGAGATGCCCGTAGTGTTCGTGCTTGGCGAAGCCATAAGCCAAGGCAATTTCGGTTGAACGGAATTGACGGCAGAGAAAATGTCTAAGTACATGGGTTTCCTTGTGTATAAGACTGAGTACTCTTGAAAGTGCCACAGTGACGAAGTCTATCTAGAAATGGATAGAGTGGAACGCGGTAAACCCCACGAGCGAGAAACCCAAATTAGGTAGGGGAACTTTCTCAAAGGAATAAAACGGAGAGAAAGACGGAATTTAGATTCCGTAGATAGATGATTACCACCTGAGTACGAGGTTTCATCAACCTATTAGTACAACGGTACAAAACATGGCTTATCGAATGTTATGAACTGATGAAACACAATATCGTATTTGCAAAGGTGAACATCATCGTTCACTTTTTTTATTTCTAATAACGTAAGGGTTACCTTCAAAATAGTGAAGGTAACCCTTTTATTGTCTTTTTTGATGAAACTCACGTTCATTCCATCTCCGAAGTTGTATTGGCAGTCAGCTGGAAAGCCAATATCGTTGTTTTCTCGGACATCTATTCCGCTATTTCTATCATTTTAGCTATTTTGGTTATTTCTAGGTCCATAAATTCCGTTAATCGCTAAAAACAGGCCTTTTTCGTTCATTTTCTAACGGACCTGATGTCTGAGAAACACAAAAAATCCACCATTTCCCCTCAAATAACGGATCTCATGTCCTCATCACCACTTCATATATGTCTCGTTATTACACATTTTACTATCCGATCTCCTTAAAAAATCAACCGCGTCCAGGAGAAGACGGAAAAAGTTAAGACAAAAGGCCTCAAGAAGAGGCCTTTTTTTCGTGCGATTAAACATATGCTGTTCCAATGATCACTAAGAGGATGAACAGGACCAAAATCAAGGCAAAGCCCGTAGTTCCATAATGAGACATTTTCTCGTCCCCCTTTGCGTGATTTTGTGTGGAGTTCTCTCCACTTATTAATAATGTATTCTACAATTACCAATTCTGCTTGGACGAGTATATTCCAATAGATAACTATTTTAAATGATCCAATTGCTTTTGAGATGGATAAGACAAATTTACATAGCGCATTGGATATTCGCAGGGGGAAGGAACATGTCTACGGGAATAAATTTGACTGATTTCATAAGAGATCTTGCGCACCTGAGTTTATTTTTACATTACACACTCCTCTCCGACAAAAATACACGGAAAAAAGCGCTCCTGATATTAATCAAGAACGCTCGCCTATCCCCTTATATTCATCATGAGAGCCTCTAAAAGAAACTCTAAAGAGTTTGAGGTAATTGTTTTCCACTTTCATTCAAGCATCTATACATTACCCGAGAGCCTGTAACCACAAAATAATATGCTCTCTTTAGAGATATACCAATTGTTGCGCAATCTCTTTCTCTGATCTACTGTTAGATTGCCCATCTTTAAAGACGATATCTCCTGGTGTGATACAATCGGTAACTGGACACACATTAATACAAAGGTGACAGCCAACGCATTTATCCTCTAGAATTTTTGGCGTTCTCGTTTTGTTATCCCATTCTATTGCTTGGTGAGAACCATCATAACAAGAAATGTAACACCTTGCACAACCGACACATTTGTCTTCATCCACTTTTGGAATAATCATAAATGACCGGTCCAGTTCTTCTGACGGAATAATGTTGTTTACTGCCTTGCCGACGATTTCGTCTAAATGATCTACACCTCGCTCCTCCATAAAATGACTGAGCCCGCTGATTAAGTCTTCTACAATGCGATAACCATATTGCATAACTGAAGTGGTCACTTGAACATTTCGGCAGCCGAGCAGCATAAATTCTAACGCATCCTGCCAAGTTTCAATGCCTCCAATCCCGCTAAGCTCGACGTCTTTTAAGTCTTCGCATTGAGCTAACTCTGTAATAAACCGCAAGGCAATCGGTTTTGCTGCGTTTCCGGAATAACCTGACACGGATGATTTTCCGTTAACAACTGGTTTCCCTGTCATATTATCTATATCAATATTCGTAATACTCTTGATCGTATTGATCGCAGAAACACTTTTCGCGCCGCTGTTCGCTGCAGCGATTGCAGTATCAGACATCTCAGCAACATTTGGTGTCATTTTAGCGATCACTGGAACATGTGTGCTCTCGACAACCGCTCTAGTATAATCACTCACTAGTTGTGGGTTTTGTCCAACATCAGACCCCATATCATGACTCGTCATTTGCGGACAAGAAAAGTTTAGCTCAATAAGGTCGGCTCCCGCCTCTGTGACGGCCTTAGCCAATGTTCTCCATTCCTCTTCAGTCGATCCCATGATACTTATACCGAGCACTTTATTCGGATAATTTTCTTTCAGTTTCTTAATTTCTTCCACATTCTGTTCCAATGACATTTCAGAAATCTGTTCCATATTTTTAAAACCAGACCATGATGAAGGGTCATCAGATAGAACATCAAATCGTGGCGAACATTCATTCATCCCTTCGATGCCTACCGTTTTATAAAAGATACCGGCCCACCCTGCATCGAATGCCTTAGCAATCTGTTCTGCGTTGTTACACACAGGGGAGGATGACAAAAAGAACGGATTTTCACAATGTACACCTAAAAAATCGATAGATAAATCTTTTTTCATGTCAGTCGCCTCCTAGTTTTTGAAAGTTGTATTGATGATTTTTGTGGCAGCTTCCTTTCCTTCCTTTACAGCTTGAACGACCGTATCTCCACCATTGACCATATCTCCACCTGTAAAGATATCTGATCTTTGATTCCAATATTGCGCATCTTGCCGCGTTTTTTGTCCGACTGCCATAATGACGGTATCTGCGACCATTTCCATGGTTGACCCATTCGTGATATGCTCAAATTTAACTTTTTCAACTTTTTCGTCTCCGATGATTTCTACCGGTTTAAATTCAGAAATCAGCGGAACACCTATTTTAAAACTCTCAACCTTTTCTTTTTCTGTCGCAGGCGCGTCTTTTAAAGTTTCCATGAATACATCATAAATAGAATCAGCACCTAAATGTTTACAAGTAGATGCACAGTCCATCCCTACATCTCCACCGCCGACAATCACAACACGACCTAGGGAAGGCGACTTGCCATTACTCACTTTCGCTTGTTCCAAAAAGTCAAGCGCATTGACAACACCTTCTAGATTGATGCCTGGAATGTCTATCTTTTTCGCCTCCCATGTGCCAGCACCTACAAAAACGGCGTCATATTCGTTTTTCATTTGTTCTTTTTCATCTATAGTTACTTTATGATTAAGTTCAAATTTGACACCGAGCTTTTCTAACTGTCTAATATCTTGTTCTATGACAACATCCGGCAGGCGATATGGTGGAATTTCATAGCGTAACATACCGCCTGGTTTTTCATTTTCATCAAAAATGGTTACTTCCACGCCTTCTTTGGCAAGCTCTGCCGCACAAGCAAGGCTTGCTGGACCCGCTCCGATACAAGCTACGTGTTTATCAATGTATGTATCTGTTTTAGACAGATAAGTTTTATCTAGTTTTCTTTCATACTCCATAGCAAACTGTTGTAGTTTCCCAATTTGGATTGGCTCATCAATGCCACAACGGTTGCAAGCCTGCTCGCAAAGTTTCTCTTGAGGGCAAATCAGTGCACAGCTCGCTCCCAGTATATTGCTTTCACGGATCGTTTCTGCAGCGCCATTTACGTTTTTAAAACGGATGCTACGGATAAATTTTTCAGGATCGGTATCAGAAGGACATGCCGTACTACATGGTGCATCTTCACAAAGTAAACACCGTGATGCTTCTTCCATTGCTCTACGAAAATCAAATGCTTCGATTTCTACTGGTTCGTATACCAGCGTTTGGTTTCGGTCCATAAAATAATCCCTCCTACTTTTATTAAAATAAGTGGTCAGATGTGAATACTTTACAAATAATGAGAAATGACTGCACTATTTTTTTATTGAACTTTTCCATTCTTCGTGAGTTACTCCAGCGACATTTTCCGGTACAACTTTTTGATACCAGCTTGAAAATTTTTTACCGAGTTCAGCACATAAAAAACCGAGTACCGCGCCACTTAACAAAGAAACTGTCAAAACAACCCACTGGCCGTTTGCAGCAAATGTAGTAAAACATCCCATAAATATTCCGGGCGTGTAATCAATCGGCCACACTTTACCTAGCAAACACATAAGACAGGTGACGACCCCACTAAAAACGGCTACCTCATTTGGAATATTTACAGTAGCTGCCAAGCCTAGTATCATCATCCCGCACGCAACGCCTGTCGTATTGCAAAGCATCGCTTTTCCCATCGCTCTTCCGCCCCCTGTACCAATTGAAAAAAAGGTTGTACATCCGGCAAAACCAGCCCATGAAAACATCCCTACGAGCGGTGCAATAAAAGTCCAAATTCCACATAATAACCCTGTAGCTAAGACAAGACCCATCTTTACCTCCTTGTGAAATAATGAGCATGAAATCATAAATAGATGTGAAAATATGTACGATTTCATAACTTTATTTTAAATGTGTGTAAATGAATGGTAAATAACTTTGTTCACTATTTCACAAAGTTTTCTTAACGTAGATACAATGGTAATTACATTTGATAATTGAATAATTTTACAAAAAGAATTTCCATTCAGATTTATTTAGTACTTTGTTGAAAAAACATTTATAATACTAGCTTGATATTCCATTCTAATAAAAATTGTGATAAACCTCGAATACTTAAATCATAAGATAAAGCCGAAGAAGATGTTGCCTTTGATATGATATAATGAGACATTCGAATATGAAACATATGCTAACGACTTTCTAGTGCAAAAGGAAAAATCCTTTCTTGTATATGGCAAATTAGATGAACTTAGGAGTGAAAATACATATGAACAAAAAAGACATTGCCGATATTCGAAAACAATTCAAAGTAAATAATGACCTACTAACCATCCAGGACATTTTTAATGTGTATATTCTGAAAGAATCAAGTGAGATTTACCATTATCAAAGCCAACCTTTTGAAATGCTCGAAGAAGATCAACAAGAATTATTTATGAATACCTTTAAAAAGACCCTCTCTGGTCAAATAGATGAAAAGTTATTTGAATTAAAGTTTCAGCGCGATGCAGAAAATAACAGCCAGCTCATTTTGCATCAAGGTTTATTGAGTAACGATGTGGAAGAATGGAAAAATCAAATGCTTCTGCTCGTCGAAAAGATGCTGAAAGATCGACAATATGAGATGGATATTGTCGTTACGTTCATTCGGGGAGATTATAAAAAAGCGATGAAAAAGCGAAATGTTGAATCTGAGGAAAGCGAACGGGATACCGTTTATTCTCACCCTTTTATTTTATGTAGCATCAACAAAACCCTCGACCCTAAGAAGGAATTGCTTTTTGACTATGTAGAAAAAGAATTCAAATACAATGTTGTGGTCGACCCAATTATTAACCTGAACGCTCCGGTTGGCGGCTTCCTGTTTCCTACAATCACCGACAATGCATCTGACGTGAACCATATTCTCTATTCATCTGGAAAAGCATATGAGCTTGATTATCACTTCATTGAAGAAGTGTTAAACGGTGAAGACACGATGACGGCAGCGGATGATAAACTCGTCTTTGAAGAAATCGTCAAAGATGTGACAGGAGATCAACTCAATACATCCAAACTCTCCAATGTTTATGAAGAGATTAACCGCGTTGTCGAAGAAAATGAAGAAGAAGATGCACCAAAATTAGACTACAAAGATGTAGAAAAAGTTTTACTTCATAGCGGGATTCAAGACGTTGATACAGAAAAGGTAGAAACAGCTTTCAAAAAAGTTATAGATGATGAGAATTATGAAATTAAAGCCAGCAACGTCGTCCCTAAATATACTTCAAAGTCGATCAAGATCGAAACGAAAGTAGCGAACATATCGATTAGCCCGCAAGATTTAAGCTACGTGAAGCAGATCAATTTCAGCGGTAAACGTTATTTAATGATTGAAGTAGAAGAAGACACCGTCATTGACGGTTTCACGATGATCCCTGAAGCTTTAGACGGTAGCGAACGTAATGAATAACACACCATCATACTTCCCGCTTCAATGATGACCAAGGCCATGTTTATGGTACCGCCTTAACATGGCCTTTTCTAAAAGGTTGTTTTCGTTCACAGGAGAAATTCGTACCACAGCAACTTCGACCACACGATCTTTGAGCTAGTCAGGGTTCGAGCTCGCGGACATACGTTCCGTTATTTCAACCAAACACGTCATTTTTAGGGTTCAGACAGACAATGTCCAGAGCGAACAAAACAGTGGAAATTTACACATTTCCGCCACTATTAAAGGAATACGTGCTAAAATGAACGCTGTGTGATCAAGAAAATGCTTCATACAATCATTGAAAATTTTAAAATAAGGAAGATGATAAACTTGTTGATGTATTTATTACCATTATTATTTCTAAATGTTAATCCGCTGGCCTGGATTTACGAAAGAAATGCTTTATTTTACAAGGAGCAAGTTCTCCGTTTAATCATTGGAGCGATTTACACATTTGTCGTATTTTATATTTTCCTCATCGATGTGACACTTGATGCCGCGTTTGCATGGTATGCCGTCGTTGTTGCTTTAAACTTCTTTATTTCTTCCTTTAGAAAAAAGCGAACAAATATGGAGTTAAACATCCTTTCAGGAATGGGCGTTATCTTGATTTTAGCTGCGGGTTATTTCACGTTTATCAATCCGATATTTACAGCTAGCGAAAGAAACGAAATCCCGGAAGCAGAAGTCTCTCAAGAACAGTTAGAACCTATTAACGAAGAAAACATTCGCGTCGTTCCTTATGAATACGCGAGATATCAATCAGAAGTTGTCTTTGGTAGTCTTGATAACTATGCATTTTATAGCTTAGGTGAGTCTTCGATTCAAAAAATTGACGATGAACTATTTTGGGTGACACCGATTGAGTACTCCGACTTTTTCCGTTGGATCAGAACAGACAGTGTGCCAGGTTATATCGCTGTGAGTGCAGAAGACCCGAACGACCAGGCGGAGCTTGTCGATGACTATGAAATGACGGTTGTTCCTTCAGCATTCTTTGGTGAGAATTTAAAACGACATGTCAGAAGGTCGTATCCAGAAGAGATTTTAATTGGTACGTCATTTGAGCCCGATGAAGATGGCCATCCTTATTACGTGTATTCTTATGCGAATTATCAACATTTCCGTCATGGAGCAAAAGCCGAAGGTGTCATTGTTGTTGATGCTGTCACAGGGGAAATGGAAGACTACGCTTTAGGTGAAATGCCAGCCTTTATTGACCAAGGGATCGCCGAATCAATTAGCTATAACTACAACCAATGGTTCGGTTGGTACAAAAATGGGTTTTTGAACCGTTTCTTAGGACGTGAAGGCGTTCATGAACCGAGAAGAGAAGAATTAATCGGTGTGTTCAATGAAGATTTAGATATGCACTGGTTTGTTGACCACGAAAGGCCAACAGGTGAAGGAAACACGATGGTTGGTTTTTCAATGATCAATGCCAGAACGGGTGAAATGACTTATTATGAAGGTGCAAGTGGGATTTTAAATGGTGAAGCCTCCCGCAGCCTCGTCGACAGAACGTTTGAACGAGAAAATTGGGTTGGTACGCAACCTGTTTTATATTCGATTTATGAAGAATATACATGGGTTGTTCCCGTTGTCGACCGAAATGATAACTATAGAAAACTGGCACTCGTCCACGCCGACAGCGGCAATGTCGTCTACGGAGACACGAGACGGGAAGCCTTTGATGAATATCAGTATATGCTAGCGACCGACTTACAAAGTGATGCGGATATTCCAACAGATGTCGCCAATGAAGTCGTTGAGACAAAAACTGTGCTTCGAGTCAGTATTACAGAAGGTGAAGATGGTCAAGTAATTCGTCTCCTTTTCGAAGATGACGACCGCATTTTCACAATTACCTCTAGCGAATCAACGATGGCAACCTTCATCGAACCGGGTGATCAATTAGAAATCAACTATATTGATACAGAAGAACAAAATATATCTATTCAAGAATTTACGAACTTGACGTTGGAAGAACAAGAATAAGGTCTGTAAATGTTAGAAAAACGCATTGATTTTCACACTGGAAATCACATGCGTTTTTTTAATGCAATATTAAATTTTATCACCATATAGTCGAAAACTATCATAAAAATTAACACCCCTATTCATGGTTGGAAATAAATATATCCATCTCGTGATTTTCCATGTGAATTGAACTGCTAATAAGAAGGTTTTGGATATTTATGTTAAAATAAAAATATATTAGACATTAACATTAATTGCATTTGTAGCAGGGAATTATTAAAGGAGAATTTTATGTTTTTATATTTGTTGATGATTATTTTACTAATAATAAGTTTTGCAAGTTTTAGTGCAGCAGACAAAGCAGAAAAAGAGAAAAAAGGTTCAAGATTTACATTTAGTGTCACTTTAGCTATAATGCTACCATTTATTATCGAAGGAACTGTACAAAGCTTGAGAACAGCACAAATTATAAGTGGAACTTCCTTTTTTATTATATTATTTTTTGCTTTACCTAGCATTCTTTTTACAACACTGCAGCTTATTCTTTATGATATTGGATTCACGAAAAATAAAAGGTGATTTAAATAAGTCGATAAAAAAGCTTGTGCAATCCCAAGCTAATAGCGAAGTTCATCACATGAAAAGGTGCTGTCAAACCTCCTCTTCTTTAAACTCTTGCCTATTTTCGTCATTTGACTACCCCACTATTAGACAATTCACATAGGATAAGAGGAAAGTATCAAGAGAGGAGACTAAATATGTACGGTCATCCACACTTTTATCATCACGGATATCAGCCAATGTATCATCACTGGCAACTCCCTTATTGGCCTCATCACCATTGGGGTCATCATTACGAACACAATATGATCAAAGACTATGGTTCTCAACCTTTTGTCGTTGATATTGAGGAAGTTACAAAGCAGAACAATACTTTTCGCACCGCTTTATGGACAGGACAGCATTTACAATTAACGTTAATGAGTATCGGCGTTGGCGAAGATATCGGATTAGAAGCTCATCCAAACTTGGATCAATTCATCCGCATTGAACAAGGCCAGGGGATCGTTCAAATGGGTGACAGCCCATCTCATTTAAACTTTCAACAAGAAGCCTTTGCTGATTATGCAATCTTCATCCCTGCTGGAAAATGGCACAATCTCACAAATACAGGAAATGTCCCAATTAAACTGTACTCGATTTACGCCCCACCCGAGCATCCATACGGAACAGTTCATGAAACAAAAGACATTGCTATGGCTTCCGAAGAACATCATCATTATTAAACACGCCGCTTAACTTAAAATAGGACGGTGCTTATGTTTCTTTTCCTCAAGAAACAGCACCGTCCTATCTCCTTACATGTTATTTTCCGTATGATCAGTAATCACAGACAACTGTGAAACATCTATTTTCCTGCTTCGGATTTCATTTTCCAATATTGTTAGAAAATCCAAATCCAAATTTAATTCAATTGATTTTTTATATGCCTCTATCAATGCTTCATCAGTTAGAAGATTCATGATTTACTGACCTTTCTATCATCCATGTTCTTCTTAGGATACGTGCTTGTCTTCTTTAAGGATAACATCCTGCCTTCCTCCTTGCTCCACTATGTGCCTATTTCTTGGGTTGTAGGGGCGACTGCACTACTACAGTTTTCACTCACAATAAATTTTATCGATAATAAAGAAAACATCATAGTGGCTAAAAGCCACATTGAGGGATGATAAAATTTGATAAAATGCTATTCGGGATATTAGAAACATTATTACCCTAGAAAAGGTAGTATTTACCGCATCCCATATCCATTGAATTATGTTTTAATTTTTATATACCTTTTTAGGACAAGTAAATGATACTTTAAGGTCAAGGAACGGAGGTTAGTTTTGCTGCATAAAAATTGGTTGATTGAACTCCGAAAATCGAAAAAAATGACACAAGAAGAAGTTGCCGCAGCTGCGTATATTAATAGAGCTTATTATTCACAGATCGAAACAGGAAAGCGTACTCCTAGTCTCGATGTAGCTATTAATATTTCACAGGTACTGGGTTTTGACCCATTCATGTTCTTTCAAGATCATTTTCATGCCCGTACACCGGAAGATGATCTGAATTATTCCATTTGCGCAAGTTTTAAAGCAATTGAGAACAGCAGTATCGTATACCTATATAATCATCCAGAAAGCTATCTTCAAAATGTGATTTCTTTTCTTATAACTGCCGTCGAAAAAGAAATCCATTGTTTAATTATTGATGATGATAACAACATACATCATATTCATAAGCAGCTTGAATCTCTTTTTTCTGAAAATAAACATTATAAGAAAAATTATATTCATATAATAAGTAGGCAACAAATTATAAATAACAACCATAAACGGACCGTTGAGACATTCCTTAACCTCCAAAGGCAATTCCAAGCCGTTCGTATATGGATAAATGAACAAAAGTTTAATGAAAATGATTGGCTTCGCACCTTGGAAAACCATTTAAATCAGAAACAATTAGCAAACTTTGAAAATGTATTTCTTTTACGTTCATACAATGCGTCGATGATTTCAGCGAAAGCTAACATCACGATGATGAGGTTATACCCATATATAATGACTGATTTTGAAATCGTCTCTTCACCATTGTATAGCGCTAATAACCATTCAATTATTTTCCCTTCCCTGTTCATTCAAGATAATATGTAAACAAGGGTATCCCCCTTTATATCAATGAGCCATAGCACGAATTTTTAAATCCTTCAATGAAAAAGACATTGGAGGATTTTTACGACCGAAAGCATGTTAATTTGTCCTTTTCCAAAACACTGCATACGATACATTAGAGGAAATTCAAAAGAGGTGATCTCGTATGTATCAACATTGGTATTATCATTATTGGGGACACTATCCTCCCCCAACCTATGCCTACCCAAACCATGGTTATGGTCCGGGATTTTATCACATCGAGCCTAATCATTTCCATGCTCAACCAGGGCCCTTTGTCAGCTATCCAAACACCCCACCTGTTCATCCATCGCATAACCCTTCAAATTCAGGAAATATTCCCATATATCTCCTCACTTAAATGATGATTATGCATTTCTAATTGCTCATCAAGACATAATAATCAATCACAAACGAATCTAGGGAGTGAAATGATGGCTAACGATCATCAAAAGAAACAACAGAAAACCGTATTTAAAGATAATCAAGATATGACTCCAGAAGGAAAATTGCCAGGTGGGCGTGAAGATCGAAGTGATCAATTAAGAAAGGTGAATTCTGAGGACATTCGCTTCAAGAACGCGGATGAAATCTATGATGAATACTGAATGTATTCAGAAAGGTGCAGTATAAATGTACTGCACCTTAAATATACCCGTTAATGGAATTCACACCTTCAACTTCACTACTTTCCTCGTGATCCACTTTTCAATTTCAACGATCACAAAAACAGCGAATCCGATAACAATCGGGAACACCCAATATTCGGCATCGATTGGCACTGTACCTAAGGCTGTGTTCATAAACGGGATGTACGTGACGCCTAATTGAATGAGAATGAGAAGAGCGGAAACTAAAAAGGCGATTTTATTTGAAAAAAAGTCTTTATTGAAAACGAAATTTCGTTCGTTTCTACAGTTAAATAAGTGGAACAATTGAACCATGACTAAAGCTTGTAATGTAACCGTGTTGACAACCGCTTGATCATAACCACTTTGTATCAAATCAGCATTCATCGTCAAAATGCCACCACCAGCTATTAAAGAAACAAAGGCGATCCGAAAGATATAATAACCGCTTAATAACTTCTCATCTGGTTCACGTGGCGGGCGCTCCATCGTCCCTTGTTCTATTTTCTCAAAGGCAATCGCAAGTGATATCGTCACAGCGGTAACCATATTTATCCAAAGAATTTGCACTGGCGTGAGCGGCATCATCGCACCAAATAAAATGCTCGCGAAGATGATAAAAGATTCTGTTCCATTCGTCGGTAAAATAAATAGGATCGTCTTCTTTAAATTATCGTACACCCGTCTTCCTTCTCGGACGGCGTTGACAATCGTTTTGAAATTATCATCGACAAGAACCATTTCTGAAGCATCCTTTGATACTTCCGTTCCTTTTATGCCCATCGCAACACCGATATCTGCACGTTTTAATGCAGGCGCGTCATTGACACCATCTCCTGTCATCGCACAAATATGGCCTTCTTCTTGTAATGCTTGCACGAGCTGTAATTTATTTTCCGGGCTTGTCCGAGCAAAAATATCACACGACTTCGCTGCTGCGTGGAATTCTTCTTCCGTCATATCATCAAGGTCTCGACCTTCAATCGCTTGTACGTGACCGCTATTTTCATCTCCTATACCCATTTCCTTACCGATGGCTACAGCAGTATCTTTGTGGTCACCAGTAATCATCTTAACGGTTACGCCTGCTTTTTTACATTCCTCTACAGCGTAGATCGCCTCTTCTCGAGGAGGATCAATGATACCAGCTAAACCAAGCAAGGTCATTCCTGATGCGACATCTTCATGGTTAACATTTGTCTGCTCTTGAGGAACCTTTTTCATTGCTGCACCAATGATTCGCCGCCCCATTTTCGCATGCTTTGACATGACCTCTTCCCAAACGCTCCGTTCTTCTGAACCTGCCTTTAAACCAACCATATCGAAAAGGCGGTCTGGGGCACCTTTTACGTAAATCACCTTTTCCCCATCATCTTTTTCTACTAACGAAGCCATATATTTATATGAAGAATCAAATGGAATCGTAGCCATTCCTTCTAAGCGTGGGATGGGTTGATTCGCTTTTTCAGCAAGCGTTAACAGACAACTTTCCGTCGGCTCCCCAGCCGTTACCCACTCCCCATCTTCGGTTTGCTCTAAACTTGCTTCATTGACGGTTTTGACACATGTTAAAAAATCTTCTAATGTGTCATCCGTTTTAATATCTATTTCTTCCTCTCCATCTTGAATCTCACCATAAGGGGCATAACCAACCCCCGTAACTTTCAATTCTCTATCAGGTAAAATAACTGAGGTAACTGTCATTTCATTTTTCGTTAACGTTCCTGTCTTATCGGAACAAATCACAGAGACCGCACCTAGCGTTTCTACAGATGGCAAGTTCCGAACGATCGCTTTGTTTCTTGCCATCGTTTGCACACCTAAGGCAAGAATAATCGATAGAATCGCCGGTAATCCTTCTGGTATCGCCGCCACAGCCATTCCGATCACAGCGAGTAACAATTCTGCTGTCGCATAGTCATGGATAAAATAACCAAAGATAAACAACAAGACCGTCGCGACTAAAATAAATACAGAAATCATTTTGCCAAACTTCGCTGTTTGTTGTAACAATGGGGTTTTGATTTCTTCGACTTCTGCTAAAGACGTATTAATTTTTCCAATTTCCGTATAGGATCCTGTAGATATGACTACCCCTAAGCCAGAACCTGATGCAATTGTCGTCCCTGAAAACACCATATTGGTTCGATCCCCTAAAACGGTATCTTCATCCAAAACAGCCACGCCTTTTTCTACTGGAACAGATTCTCCTGTTAACGGGGACTCTTCTGCTTTTAAGTTATCCGCTCGAAACAGACGAATATCGGCTGGGATTTTATCACCAGGACTTAAAACAACGATATCCCCTGGGACAACGTCCTTAGCCTGGATCTCCATCCGCTTGCCATCGCGAACGACATTCGCCTTTGATGACAAAAGTTTTTTAATCCCATCTAATGCTTTTTCTGCTTTACTTTCTTGAATGTAGCCGATGGTCGCATTAATAATCACAACGAGCAGAATGATCGTTGTATCGAGGTAGTGGCCTAAAAAAATCGTAATCATGGCTGCAATGAGAAGAATATAGATGAGCACATCGTGAAAATGACGAATGAATTTCTTCCACTTAGGCTCTTTTTCTCCTTCCGGTAGCTCATTCGTACCGTATTTTTCTAAGCGCCCCTCGGCTTCTTCCTTTGTTAAACCTGTTTTTTTGTTGGTTTGAAAATGGCGTATCGCGTCATCTGCTTCAATATGGTACCACTTTTTCTCTTCCATGAGCTTCCCCTCTTTCATGTGCCCACCTTTTCTAGGTGTGGAAACGTGAAGTTACTGGCAAATTTTATGTTGATTTAGGGCTGTGATTGCTGACGTGAAAATAATGACTTTGATGTGAAATTTTGAGAGACAAGTGATTTCATGATGAAAGGCTGTCATGATCGTTAGTGGTGAGTTTTGTTTCACTTAAACATCGGGGATAAACCTTTGAATGTTTAAAATGGAAGCGCTCGAATTCGAGTGAAACAAAAAGATTTAATTAAATTATAATTGATATTTCAAGAAAAAGGTGGAAATTCAAAGAGTTTTCAAAATAATGTTAAAAATTTCACGTTAGCTATCACTTTGTTTTCTCACGCTATCATCTTGGTATATAATAGCCTTGCTGTTTTAAAGCTAGATAAGAGATGGTCATGCGTAAAACCATCGTTTGTAAACATACATAAGGAGTTTTATTGATGTTTTCTGAAGGTTCGCTATTAAGAAACCGTTCGTTTCTTTTCGTTTGGGTCGCCGGCCTTTGTGTGATGCTCGGCTTTTCAATGTTCTTTTTATCTGTATCTTGGTTTATTGTGGATGTATTAAAACAACAAGCCGTACTAGGTATCGTTCTCATGTCAATGTCCATTCCAAGGGTTATCATGATGATCTATGGCGGGGTTTTAGCTGACAAAGTAAGAAAGTCTCTCATCATGTTTGTAACGAACTTGATGCAAGTAGGGATTATGGTTGCATTGATTATTTTGTTTCTAAATGGCTGGCTCAACATGACTTCATTAATCGTGATTGCCTTAATTTTTGGATTTTTAGATGCATTCTTCTTCCCTGCTGTATCATCGATGATCCCAATCATTGTCCGAGAAGATCAATTACAGCGGGCAAATTCTTTATTTCAAGGTTCAACAGAATTAATGTTTATCATCGGACCACTCATTGCAGGTATTCTTTTAACGATTGGCGACTTTACACTCACCTTTTCGGCTTCAGCCTTCTTAATCTTTTTATCAGCAGTTTTTGTATTTCCACCGCTCATCAATGACCCGAAGCCTGATAGAACAGAAGATCAACAAAGTGCACTCAAAGACCTCAAAGTAGGCCTTCGTTATGTGAGACAATCGCAGATACACAGGACAGGTACGCTATCTATTGTGATTGTGAATTTATTTTTGCTAGGACCGATCCTCATCAGTTTTCCAATTCTCGTCGAAGCACTTGGCGGAACGCCCTTCGAACTAAGTTTATTTGAAGGCGGGTTGTCAGTTGGGACATTTTTAGCAAGTATTTTGATCGTCATTTGGAATGTGCAAAAGCAGCGAGGAAAGCTTGTATTCACTTCACTTTTAATCAGTTTTGTCTTGTTCATCATGTTTAGTCAATTTGAAACATTACCCGTTCTCGTATTATTAGCCGGGTTGACAGGGTTCGTGGGGATGTTTGTCTACTTACCAACCGTCACGATGGTTCAGGAAAAGACAGATAAAGATAAGCTCGGGAGGGTAATGAGTCTTATTACATTAGCTGCAAGTGGCTTTGAGCCGATCGCATTTGGGCTCATTTCAATTCTTGTGGCGATGGATTTGCCAATCCAAACCGTCTTGGCTTTATCTGGTGTTTTTGGCCTATTGCTGAGCTTTCTACTCGTTTGGAAAAGCAAAGGTTTTCGGCAGCTCGATTAGAAAAGACCCAACTGTTCGCTTTTAAACTGTTGGGTCTTTTACATGATTGGAGAGCTCGCCAATCAACTTCATTATACGTTTCACGATATCTAAAACAAGGTCAATCATATGTTATGATGGGAAGAGAATCACGTCACGGAGGGTGATCTATGAGCAACAAAATCATTTTATTCGATGGTGAATGTCATTTTTGCGACCGCAGCGTTCATTTTATTTTCAAACGTGACAAAAAAGCTGTATTTAAGTTCGCCTCTCTTCAAAGTGACATCGGCCAGGAACTTTTAAGAACGTATCACGCTCCTGCACATATCGATAGTCTCGTCCTCATTGACGATAAGCATTGTTATATCAAGTCAAGCGCTGCTCTTCATATATGTAAACATTTATCCGGTTTATGGAAGCTTTTTTATGGTTTGTTCATCATTCCAAGACCCGTCCGTGACTTTGTGTATGAGATGATTGCCAAGAATCGCTATAGGTGGTTCGGAAAAAAAGAGCAATGTTCTGTGCCGTCACCAGAAGTACGAAAACGATTTTTATCATCTGATAAATCCTACCAACAAAGGAGACGACAATGAACCCATATATTCGAAATATCGCCGTCATCATTTTTATCGTGATTTCATTTTTGTTGTTCAACAATTATTGGATTGGCCATGATTTTTACCTTATGCAAGCATTCTTCATTCTGATTGGAGTGTACGCTATTATTCTAAACATTCGTGCTTGGCAAAGCGTAAGAAAAGATACGTTTTGACAGTTTCGAATATCCTCGATCGACTTTCTCCTGTGACTAAAAACACCGCCCTAGAGCGGTGTTTTTTCATGATCTCGGATTACTGTTCTTTTAAATCATTGACAGATACACTTTGTTTTTGTTCTGGGTTATCAAGCGGATGAACGGTCGCTTTCCCTTCACTTTCGTCTACATGTTCAATAAATACTTTGTCACCATTGTACACCACATTGATCATGTCTTGGGTAGAAACAATTTCTTGTGCGCGTTGTGCATCCATAGAGATTACCTCCTGTAAACCTGTTTAATTAGTGAAAACATTACACAATTACTTTGCCCTGTTCACGGAAAAATATGTATGTTATCAAAATACATCTTCTAAAAATGAATGATAAAAAAAATCAACCGACCGATTGAATTTGCGCGAAAACGTGTGGTTTTTATTTATAGGAATCTTAAATTTCACGATAAAAAAGACCATCGAACAAAATGTGAGAAAACAAATTATAAGAGGTTTTTTCTTGATAAAATAACTATACAAAAAGATCTTTAAATATACGAGCGCTGACCACCATATATTCCACCCATGTTTATATTGAATGACCTTCTGTTTATGAAAAAAATTTTCAATAGCTGAGGCAGCTAGCACCCACCTTACAATGTAAAGTATACGTGGCCATAGTAACCTAGGACATCGAGATAAAAAGGAAAGAACAATCAACGGTGTAACGACCAATACATACCCCACTCTTATGAGCCGCCAATCAGACGAAAGAGGCATAAATTCCCACAGTAAGTGTCTCCTACATACCACATAATAAAGCACATTTATAAAACAAACATAAACTAAGTTTTTGTAAAATTTAGGGAAATTCTTAATATCGCCCCTTATTACATTAAAAAGAATGACGCCAAGAATTATGTATATATGCTTATGTTTCATGACCATTTCCTCCTTCACATCCACCTTTCCTTATTATTGATTACCCAATTACAGAATATGTATTTTCACACTCGACACTTCTCGCCTTTCAACTAAAAACACCTTACATGGTAAGGTTGATTCTTATTCACTAATAAAAGTCATGTTAGAGAATGACCTCCAACATGGCTTTTGCACGCCAAGATTATATGCCGATTTCATTCGCTTTTTGAGCAAGACGAAAGCTTGTTACAGCTAACTCAGCGAGTTTCACTTCATCATTAGGATGAAAGTTGTTGTTACTTCTTGGTAAAATGTCACACTCCCCATATTTTGATTAATCTGATTTCTTTTGTTCTTTTTAACAAAATTTTCCGCAGAATCCGAATGATAAATGATTTTTTTGAAATTATATACGGAAAAACCTTGTGCCTCTGAAATGATATGTTATAATCTATTCTACATTCAAAAAAAGCACTCGTATAAATGTGAGAATAAGGCTCACGCGTTTCTACCAAACAACCGTAAATTGTTTGACTACGAGTGAAGGATCTCTTAATGAATCTGACATATCTTTTCTTTATAGGGAGATGTGTGTCTATATTCATAAGATAGCATTTTAGCTCGAGATGATCGTTCACTCTTTGTTGAACGAACGTCTCGGGCTTTTTTTATTTAAAACATTCAAATTAGGGGAGAGAAAAATATGAAAACACTAAAAGATGAAATACTACAGCGCGGTGCTGTCCTTTCCGATGGCGTATTAAAAGTAGATAGCTTTTTAAATCATGCGATTGATCCGAACTTAATGACAAAAATCGGTGAAACATTTGCTGAACGTTTTCAAGAAGAAGGGGTTACAAAAATTTTAACCATCGAATCATCGGGGATAGCGCCAGCTTTAACGACTTCCTTGCAATTGCAGTCAGAGCTTGTGTTTGCCCGCAAACGTAAGTCTCTCACAATGCGTGATGATTTATATTCAGCAGAAGTCTATTCTTTTACGAAACAACAAGCAAGCGAAATCTCTGTCTCAAAGGAATTTTTACAACCGACAGACCGCGTATTAATCATTGATGACTTTTTAGCAAACGGGCAAGCAGCCTTAGGCTTGATCGATATCATCAAACAATCCGGTGCTTCTATTGCTGGCATTGGTATTGTGATTGAAAAGACTTTCCAGCCGGGACGTGAAATATTAGAACAAGAAGGGTACAAAATTGAATCCCTTGCAAGAATTGCTTCTTTAAGTGACGGAAAAGTCACGTTTTATACAGAAAAAGAACAGACCTCACAGTAGAAGGAGAAGATAGAGATGACTGGAAAAGCAAATGTTTACCCTTGGTTTAAAAAAGAAGATACCGATGCGTTCTTTGCGTTATTTCAAAATAACTTAGCTAACTTTGTCATCATCGCTGTCACGATGTTAGGACTTGGCTTTCCTACAAGTCTCGTATTTGGTCAAGTGATTCCAGGTGCAGCGGTCGCTGTTATTTTCGGGAACTTATACTATGCTTATATGGCAAACAGATTAGCAAAAAAAGAAAATCGCACAGATGTCACCGCGATGTCTTATGGAATTAGTACCCCTGTTATGTTTGTGTTTTTATTCGGGGTCCTCGTTCCTGCACATTCATTAACAGGCGATCCTGTACTCGCTTGGCAAATTGCCTTAGCTGCCGCCTTTCTTAGTGGCTTGATTGAACTGTTAGCAAGCTTATCGGGAAATTGGATTCAGCGAAACTTGCCACGCGCTGCGATGTTAGGGGCGTTAGCGGGGGTTGCCTTAACGTTTATTGCTGGTGAAATGATCTTCCATACGTTTGAAATGCCGATTGTCGGTTTGTTTGTATTAGCCGTCATCTTAGTCGGGATTGTCGGAAAGATCACCCTTCCTTTCCGCATTCCAACATCTTTATTTGCGATTGTCATCGGTACCGCCCTTGCATTTAGCATCGGCTACGTTGAATTCGGTGCCATTCGTGAAGGACTCAGTCACATCGGATTTTATCCACTCCTTCCATCTTTCGCCGTCTTTGAAGGACTGCAATACTTATTTGGTGGGATGATCGCTTTATTAGCGGTGATTTTGCCGATCACAATTTACAACGCTGTGGAGACGATGAACAATGTTGAAGCGATGTCTGCCGAAGGAGACAATTACGATGTCCGTGAATGCCAAGCAGTAGACGGCGTCGGAACGATGCTCGGCGCTGCTTTTGGAGGAATGTTTCCTACGACGATTTACCTCGCTTCTGTCGGCGCGAAATCGATGGGCGCAGGTCGTGGCTATAGTTTGTTAAACGCAGGCGTATTTGCCTTCGCAGCGATGACAGGGGTAATTGCCGCACTTTCGGAAATGATTCCGATCGCGGTTATTGCACCGATCTTAGTTTATGTAGGGGTCATGATGGTTTCATCTGCTTTTGATAAAAACGAGAAAAAATACTATCCAGCCGTTGCACTTGCCATGCTTCCCTACTTCGCCAACTATTTAATGACAAACTTCAGTAATGATGCACCTCAAGTTGTTTCAGACGTATCAACGGGCATCGTTCCATTAGGGGAAGGCGCGATGTTTACAGCGATTTTATTAGGGGCGATCACTGTCTTTATCATTGATCACGCATTTCATAAAGCAGCCATCTTCTCCTGCATTGCCGCGTTTCTAAGCTACTTCGGCTTCATGCACGCACCAGAACTCGCTTTTGGAGCAGCAACAGAATTTGCGATCGGCTACGTATTTATCGGTTTTTTCTTTATTGCCATTCACTTAAAAGAACCAAAACACGTAACAAAACAAGAACCAACCGCAGACATTCAGCCCAACGACCGCTTTTCTTTTCCTCATAGTAACGAAGAAAAAGCTTTTTAAAACGGCACCTTAAGCACCGCAAATCGCGGTGCTTTTTTTGTTACGAACAGCCATCCTACTTAATTTTTGTTATAATTAGGATGAGGTGAGAAGTCATGGAAGAAAAAACAAACGACCTATCCGAAACTGTCGAACAATTCCTTCTTCAGCAAGAACAACAAATGCAACCTAGCACACTGAAACGATACCGCTACGACTTAAATCACTTTAGCAACTGGCTCCAAGACCAATCACCTTTAGAAGAAGAGACATTTTCCACACAAATGATTGTACGTTTTCATGAAAAACTACTCGATGAAGATGAATATGCTGCAACAACGATACGCCGAATTTTTTCAGTATTAAAACAATTTATAACCTATGCTGACCCGAACAATCTAGATGTATTAGAAACCGTCGAAAATATTCTACAGAAAGAACCGTACGAACTCACGACAAATAACCATTCCTTCTTCACTGCAAGTGAAATCAAACAATTGTTTCGTATCATTGATACCGACATCGGATTAAGCGAACACCAACAAAAATACCGCCCGCTTCTCACAGACCGTAACCGAAGCATCATTTTATTGATCGTCTATTACGGTTTATCTGTACAAGAATTAGTGCAATTAACAATGAAAGACCTCCATTTTGCTAGACACGCGATTATCATTCAAACGCGCCTACAAAAAGAACGTGAAATTCAATTACACGTTGAGGACCAACAAATTTTATACCGCTATTATCAAACAATCCCCGAACCTGTCCGACCTGCCTATTACAGTGAAGACCCCTTTTTCGTTGCGTTTGACTACCAAAGAGGGACATTTCGCTGGGATTATGAAGTCGAAGGGCCTAAAGGGTTATCAGAAGTGGCGATTCAAAAAATGATTCGTAATGAAATGAAACGCGCTGGTATTTATCGAAAACGATCAGCCCGCCAACTCCGTCACTCCTACATTTTACAACGGATGATTGAAGGGGCTTCTAAAGAAGCTTTACGCGACGAACTGGCGTTTGTCACGACACAACCTTTAGATCGCTACGAATCGTTTATCGTAAAAAATCAAACAAAGCTTCCGTCTTACCTACTCGAAGATTTTCCTCGTATAGATCAAAAAGCGGTGGAATGAATCGGGATTTGCTACATTTCTCTTTTGCAGGCAATGAAGGGCGATTTTTTCACAAATAGCGGAACTCATGTCCGAAGAAAGCTCAAAAACTGCCTTTTTTAAGCGAATAACGGAATCAATGTCCGAATCGAACGAAACCATGAACGTGACTGCATTTAGCCAACCTGGCGCCGCCTCCTTTCACCCTCCGAGTTCAGTCAGAAATAACAAAGTTTACGAAAAAGTCTAGCAAAAAACAGGCATTAGAGGTTCACCTCTAATGCCCTTTTCAATGCCAAATTTTCATCTTGTCACACATCCGTTACGGGGGTTCATTTTATTTGCCATCAGTTTATTCTAGCTCTAAAGATCCACCTCTAACGTTTTCGCCATAAACAAGAGCTTATCTCGTAATTCCTCTGTTTCTTTTTCTAAAGGATACTCGATTCGTACAGTATACGTAACGCCTTGTTCCACAATCGTGAAAATATGAAGAACGTATTCTCTACCTATTAATCGTTCATTCTGTGATGTATCTTCCGGATGAGTCCCTTCCACTTTTAAATAGTAATCATAAACTTCTTTAAAATCAGGGTGTTCACTTAAGCCTATGTCCGAGACCGTTTCAACTGCATTGTGACTTTCCATGGCTAAAATCACACGTTTTTTATCATCTTCTGGTGTCGTGATTGTTTCAGACTCAACCTTTCTTATATCAAATTGCACTTCACCAAATGGGTGTTGCACGATTTGTTCATAGCAATCATCAGATATCGGTTCTACATATCCTCCAATAATATTGGGTTGATTCGGTAGATGGAGGTGACGGTCTTGTTCTGGCGGACATTCTGAAAACGAAGTCGCTGAAACGAGCCGAACGTGGTTATATTCAGTCTCATCTCCATACATCGTATAATCCTCTAACGATAGGTCTTCGCTTTCGGGAATATGTATCGATCCCCCATTTTTTAAATCGTATTTTGTTGTTTCTGGACCTTTTTGACCCAAATCCAGCATCTGCTCGTCATCTATTGGATCTCCCTGAATCGATCGCTCATCCTCATCACCTACACAAGCTGTAAAGAAAAATAAACTGACCAACAATAATAAGAAAAATCGTTTCATTCTTTTCACCTCTGTTTTGAACTACTCCCCCGATTCGACCTTTCTTTGAGCTATTGCCACTTCAGGCACCATCCTCATTTTTCACGAATCAGGTAATCGGATGCACTAGAGGTGTATAGATCAAGTGCATTCAACGTAAGCTCACCTTTACCAAAGGTTCCAAGGGTATTCATTCGGTGTCTTAGAACTGATCTTAATTTCTTCTTTTTTCGTTGGGTGTTCGATCCCAAGAGTTTCTGACCATAAAGCGATTTGCTGGCCTGGTTTATTGACATGTTGTCCGTATTTTTGATCGCCATATAGTGGACAATTTCGTGATGCCAGTTGGACACGAATTTGGTGCGGGCGTCCAGTTTGTAAATCGATGGACAATAGACTTAGACCATCATTTTCGCCGATGACTTCATATTCTAATATCGCTTTTTTGGCGTTTTTATCCTTTGGGGAGGCAGTATACACTTTATTTTCACGAGAATCCTTAACTAAATAATCTTCTAATACGTCACGTTGTTTCGGCATTTGTCCACGGACAACTGCCAAGTATTTTTTCGTGATTGCTTGTCTTCGGATCGCATCTGAGAGGCGCGAAGCCGCTTTCGATGTTTTTGCAAACACCATCACTCCTCCGACAGGGCGATCCAAACGGTGTACAAGGCCCAGGTAAACATTGCCTGGTTTTTGATAACGAACTTTTATATCTTCTTTCAAGATCGATAGTAAGTCTTGATTTCCCGTACGGTCTTCTTGCACAGGTACATTCACTGGCTTTTGGACAAACAGTAAATGGTTGTCTTCATAAAGAATTGGGATTTGCATCACACATAAACTCCTTCATAGATACTAAACATACAATAGATATCATGATAACATAGCAAACTGTGTATGTATCAACCTCGATGTGATTCGTCACATCGAATTAATATTCGGTAGAGACCAGTTCTTCATAGGCCTAAAGTCGCAACTTACTCATAAAGTGGTGAATTTCACTCATAAACTACCGATTTTCACTCATAACCATCAAATCGGTCACAGCCCCCCAACACCCTCGCTCCTCAATTCAGATAACCACAAAAATCCCCCTCAAGTAGATTTGAATAACTACTTGGAGGGGATTCTGTTAAACCTGTGCTTTTTTGTTCAGTTTCTCTAAAATCGGAAATAACTCTTCAAGATGCTCGATTTCAAAATCTGCGGTGATGTCCGTTCGCTTCTCTTTCTGTTCTCGATTAATCCAAACCGATTTCATCCCTACGCGTGAGGCACCTAGAATATCTGTGAGTAAATTATCTCCAATCATAATCGCCTCGCTTTTATCAACACCTATTTTCTCTAATCCGTGTTCAAAAATCGAAGGGTCAGGTTTTCCGATTCCAAATCCACCTGATATGATGATCTCATCAAAATATGGGACGAGCTCAGGGGTAATATCTAGCTTCGTATGTTGTAAATCAGGAGAACCATTCGTTAAAAGTAAAAGCTGATATTTTCCTTTTAATTGTTCGAGGACGCGGATCGTTTCTTCATACATATAGGGATGCTTTCGTCGTTCAATCGGAAACTGCTCTGCCAGCTCTTCCCCGAATTTCTCATCTTCGATCCCTAGACGCTTTAAACCTTTCGTCCACGCCTCTTTTCGGTAGGTAGGAACGATGTCTTTCATTTTTCGAAATTCATCATGGTCATCTAAAAAGTTTCCCCATAGGCCTTCGAATGGATTGATGCCGATTTTTTGCGTAAACTCATACGTATCATACGATGCATAAAGTTCTCTCGCTTCTTCTCGTACTGCATCCTCCAACTGTTCAGCGTCGATGCCATATTCTTTTTCTGCTCGTTTACATGTTACTACAAAGGCTTCCTTTACACTTTTCTTATCCCACAGTAGCGTATCATCTAAGTCGAAAAACACCGCTTTGATCATCTACTTTTCCTCTCCTTAACAAAATGATAGATCTTCAACCAAGACTGCTATACTTACAATAACTGAATACCTGAACTTTTGCACTCTTCAATGATTTCTTTCGACCAAACTGACGCTTGAACTTCTCCGATATGGGCTTTTCGTAACAGGAACAAACACGCTCTAGATTGACCGATCCCACCACCAATGGTATAAGGGAGTTCATTTCCTAGAACCATCTTGTGATAATCTAAAGTTAAGCGATCTTCACAATCCGCTTCTTTCAGCTGTCTGACTAACGCCGCTTGGTCTACGCGAATCCCCATAGACGACATTTCAATCGCCTGATCTAATACGGGATACCAGAAAAGGATATCACCATTTAATGTCCAATCATCATAATCTGGAGATCTATCATCGTGTTTGTTCCCTGAATGTAATGGACCACCGATCTGAGTAATAAAGACTGCTTTTTTCTCTTTAGCGATCTCATTTTCCCGTTCTTTTGGTGTTAAATGGGGGTACCGATCTTCTAATTCCTGTGTCGAGATAAAACTAATCTCATCAGGTAAAATCGGTTCGATATAAGCATACTCGTTTGATAAATTCCACTCAATTTCTTGAAAAATACGAAAGATTTTTTTCACAACCTGTTGGAGTTGCTGTTCCGTTCTTTCCTCTTCTGTAATAATTTTTTCCCAGTCCCATTGGTCAACGTAAATGGAGTGCAGGTTACTTAGCTCTTCTTCGGCGCGAATCGCGTTCATATTTGTATAAATGCCTTCTCCATATTCATATCCATAATCATTTAACGCTGTTCTCTTCCATTTTGCCAAGGAGTGAACGATCTCTACTTTGGCATTATCCGCATCCTTTACATGAAACGAAACAGCATTTTCTTTACCGCTTAAGTTGTCATTTAACCCTGTTTCTGGTTGTAAAAATAATGGTGACGAGACGCGCGATAAATTGAGGACATCGGCAAACTTCTCCTCAAAACGTTGCCTAACAAATTTAATCGCTTTCTCTGTTTCTTTAATATCTAGTTGTGAGTGATACCCCTTTGGTTTAATTAACGTTGTCATGATATATCTCCTCCTTTGTTTTCGAACCTTTCGTTATATTCTGTAAACTTTATATACGTTTTTGAAAATATGCCAAAATAAAAAACCTCCTCCCCTTAGAACGATCCTAGGGGCGAAAGGTTTTCGCGGTACCACCCTGATTTTGCTATGACAATAGCCTTCATTGGTCAATGCGTAACGTGCATCCACGTTCAAGTCTACTACAAGTTCGACCTGACTACTCCAAAGTGTTATTCATCGTGCGGAAATACTAGTTCTCAGCAACCACTAGCTCTCTGTGATTTCTCAATCACGATGAACGTGTCTTCTTCATCGTATTTGATATTCATATTTTTATTTCATGATGTCATGACCTGTACTTATGACAAAGGACATGTATTTTGTTTGCAATATATTTAAATATCTAAAAAATATACACGATATTCACGAAATTGTCAAGAGTTGGTTTCCTAGTAGTGAATGACTGAGTAACTCTTGTGCCCATTATGCGATTGATCCAAACTGAATGACAAAAATCGGTGATGGATTTACCCGTCGGTTTAAAATCGAAAGGAATGAAGGTTGCATAATTAAAGTTTTCCTCTATAATAAAAACAGCCCGTATCGTATATGGTTTGATCATCTTTTGATACAGGCTGTTTGATTGCGTTTTCAATTAAGGCTTTCCTTTTCATTACACTTTAAATCTTAACATTACGTTGTATCTATTCCCTTTTTTTCCCTTTGATATCAAATAAGTTATAAAGAAGCATTTGAAAACAAACGAATGCAATGAAAGACACATACATCGTGAGGTTCATTGATTGTTCTTGGATTTGTATTTGTATTTCCCACCTTAAATAAAATAAACTCCCTGTTAGCAGGTAGGCTAGGAGCCACCCTGCACTTATACTAAGAATCAATTTAATCCAAATCACAAGGCCCGTTTCTTTCGTTAATTTAAAAGCGATCAACGAAATCGATGTATAACCAATAAGTAGCATACCTAGTAAGACTAGTGGCGTCATCAAACTCACCTCCAATGCTAGAACAATTCCATAAATGATAATACATGTTCTTTTACTTTTTGTTTCTCTTCTTCCGTCTTATCATCTAATGTAAAACGCTCAAAATCGTCTTCTGGTATAAGAATGGTTGAGGGCTCATCAATCACTTTTTGTTGCTTCTCTTCACTGTCCGCCCATGTCACAGTAGACACTTGATATGTTTCATGCGCGATCACCGTTTCAATATACTTCCCCCTCTTGATCGTAAAAGTCTTCTATTTTTTTGATATCAGATTTTTGATGATTATCACCTAATTCAATATTTGTGATGCTGTCGACTTGTATGTACACGTTATGACAGCGCTTAGTTGTCGTTTTTTATATTTCATTTTAAAGCTCCATCAACTTCTCCCTAGAACGATTCTCATGATCACTTGTTCCAATGATTTCAATTTTAACATTCATTTCATTTGAAAGGGGGTGAACAAAAAAACTTTTGCATGATGATTATACGACGCTCACCTCTCGCTCCGCCTATCCCAGCAAATAAAATAACATTTACTTCTTTATCATGGTTTAGTATGATTTTCATATCATACTGTTCGTTCTCACTTTCATGTAAAGGAGCTTTTTTCATGGATGACCAAAGTAATCGAGAAGAAAGTGCTTTAGCTACAGTACGTGCACTTCTTCAAAGGTTTGAGCACCATGTAGAAGAAGACGGCAAATTACCTTCTTACAGAGCATATGAAGAAGATCTTTTGGATAAAGCACTGCCCAGTGAAGCAGATATCGACCATTACGATTTCCAAATCAACCAAGGAGTTGCCGTCCTCATGATATTATTTGTCTTTGCGATCCCCTCTTTTTCTTTCATTCGTATCGCTCTAATCACAACCGAGGATATAGCAGCTCTCCTATCTTTATTGGCAATACTTACAGCTTCGTTCGCTGCCTTCTTATTTTATAAATTAACGATTTTTTTGCTTCAATGGATGACCGATAACAAAAGAGCATCGCAAAACAAACAGTTTTGGCAGGCTATCCGAGAGAATTGTCACAATCATTTATCTTATATTGAAAAAATAAAAAAGCGTGATGACCGAGAACAAGACCTCAAAAACGATGATTCAATGAAAGAGGTCACCATTACTGAAGTAAACATTAGGGAAAATGAACCATCGATTGCAACAGGTTTCGATCAGTCGAACAATCAACTTTACCTTAGGGTCAGCAATCAGTTAGGTACATACATAAACCATATGCAAAAGAAAGGATTCTCGTTTGTG
Source organism: Texcoconibacillus texcoconensis (assembly GCF_014202575.1). GTDB lineage: Bacteria > Bacillota > Bacilli > Bacillales > Salisediminibacteriaceae > Texcoconibacillus > Texcoconibacillus texcoconensis. The sequence goes on from NZ_JACHHB010000001.1 coordinate 126,489, forward strand.
ATAAAGGCAAACCTTCACGCCGTAGCTGATATTAGTCTCACTCAACTAAAAAGGATGAAATATGACACATTTTTTATCAATGTGGATGGAAAAACCGAAGAGGTCCCCGAAGAGATGATGAAAAATATTTATCACCGTGTGGCGTTAGCATACACATTGTCTAAAAAAGAAGCACAACCCATTCTTCAAGGGAAATCAAAACGCTCGTGATAAAACGTGGATATAACAATATAAAAACGCATGGGATTTTCATAATAAAAACCCATGCGTTTGTTATGTCGATTTACATGTTTCTATCCCTTGTCATTAGTAGAACCGGATCCATTCCTCATTACGAGTTTTCTTGGTTTAACTTCACGTTTCGTTGCGGTGAAAAAGTGGAAATGGCGTGTTTATACAGCAATTGTTGTTTACCATCAGTATCTAAAACAACGGTGAAATTATCAAAACTTTTCACTAATCCACGAAGTTGGAATCCGTTTAATAGAAACACCGTCACGGGAATTTTTTCTTTTCGTAATTGATTTAAAAACTGATCTTGAATATTGACTGGTTGCTGTTTCATCGTCGACAGGCCTCCCTCATTAGCATTACTTACTTTATTCGCCATCAAACGCTACTTTCCTGCTACAAAGTTACTGATTTTTTCGACGTTTTTATGAACGCCTTCATTCATATCAAACCACTCGACATCCATTTTATTTTTAAACCAGGTTAACTGACGTTTTGCAAAGCGGCGGGTGTTACGTTTTAAAGTCTCGACCGCTTCTTCTAAGGATACATCCCCTTGCAAATACTCGTAAATTTCTTTATATCCAATCGCTTGTACAGATTGGCAATCGCGAACGCCTGAATCATATAACCTTTTCGCTTCCTCAACTAATCCTTGTTCAACCATTAGGTCGACGCGCTGATTAATACGTTCATAAAGCAAGCTCCGTTCCATATCAAGACCGATGATTGTCACGTCGTAACGAGGAGATGAATGGGTGTTTTCACGTCCGTGGATCGATGTCCCTGTTAATGAAGCGACTTCGAGTGCGCGGATGACACGGCGAACATTGTTCGGGTGAATCTGTTCTGCGCTTTTCGGATCAACCTCTTGCAAGCGCTCATAGAGTGCTTCATTGCCATGTTTAGCCGCAAAGTCTTCTAGTTCAGCGCGGTATTTTGCGTCTTCAGGCACATCAGAAAATTGGTAACCATAAATGATGCTATTGACATAAAGGCCCGTCCCACCAACAAGAAAAGGGGTTTTTCCTCTTTGATTGATCTGTTTAATCTTCTCTTCTGCCGCTTGTTGAAACTCAGCTACAGAAAACGATGCGGTCGGTTCCTTACAGTCGATCAAGTGGTGCGGAACCCCTTCCATCTCTTCTTCTGTTACTTTCGCTGTCCCGATATCCATTCCTCTATACACTTGCATCGAATCGCCACTAATCACTTCACCGTTAAAACGGTTTGCTAATTCGATGCCTATCTTCGTTTTCCCAACCGCGGTCGGCCCCACGATTGCTATTAATTTTTCCATATCATCACCTGTTTGACCTTTCGATTTCAATGGTACCGTAATGAGCCTTAGCAGAGGGGCGTTTCGTTACGTTAAAACCTAAACGCTGAAAGCGATCGCTACGAAAATGGTCTTTAAGGACAACTCTCTTTTTTGCGACGCGAACCGCTTCAGCTACCGCCTCCTCTGTTAATACTTCTTGTTGCGCCACAGTTTCCCATGAACGCATCGCAGTTGATTTTTCGATCGTTTCCGTAAACATCGGGTCAAAGTAGACGACGTCTACATGTGCTGACGGTTGTTCTTTTAAAAACGCCGTATGGTCTTTGTTAACAACAGATATTTCTTTCATTGCTTCTTGGAGGGGTTGAAACTTCGTACGGTACGTTTGCAACCCTTCTTTTAATAAATAAGCTAAAACAGGATGTTTTTCAACACCGATGACCTTTCCAGCGCAGCCGACGGCAATTTGCGCTAGTAAACTATCTGCACCTAGGCCCATCGTCGCATCGATCACTGTCATGCCACGTTCAAGGCGAGCCGCTTGTAAAAACGCATCTTTACCTGTTTTTAACCATTGTTTACTACGAAACATTGCGGCGTTCGGATGAAAGAAGACCGTCTCTCGATCATGTTGTGACACGTAGGAAAGACGATCTTTTTCAACCACAAAAACGTCCGCTTTATATTGATCAATGATCGTAGCCATACTGGACTGCTCTCTTGAAACATAAGGAATATCCCAGTCTTCACTTATTTTTTTCGCTCGTTTCACAAGCGAAGGATGTACTTTTCCTGCTGTTGTGACCATTCTTTTTATCATCAGCGCCTCCGAGATTACATCACTCGTTTAAACATTTTTTCCATATCATAAGAAGAAAAGTGTACAACAATCGGTCGGCCGTGCGGACACGTATAAGGTTGCTGGCACTCATTTAAATCACCGAGTAGCTGAACCATCTCCTCGCGTTGTAAATAACGGTTTGCTTTAATCGCTGCTTTACAAGACATGAGAATGGCCGCTTCTTCTCGAATCTGACCGAGAGTAATACGCGGGTTATCGATGACCTTTTCAACGATTTCCTCGATCATCTCGGCTTCTTCCCCTTTCGGAAACCAAGACGGATGGCTTCGTACAATGTACGTTTTTGAGCCAAACGGTTCAAAGAAAAGGCCGAGGTTTTCTAGTTTTTCTTTTTCTTCTTCGATTCTCGTTGCGACATTTACCGTCCATTCAAACGTTAGTGGCACAAGTAAAGATTGCTGGTCAGCGGTTTCGTTAGCGAGTTTTTCATAAAACATTTCGTAATAAATCCGTTCTTGTGCAGCATGTTGGTCGACGATGTATAAACCGTCTTCGCTTTGGGACAAAATGTACGTCCCGTGAAGCTGACCGATCGGCTCTAAGTCTGGGATTCGTTCTTGTTCGTCTTCGTCCTCAGCTTCGGCGACAGTTTCTGTCTGCACCTCTTGTTTCGCTATGTTGGAACTGTCTTTTGGTTGTTCCACTGAAGGTTGTTCAACCGTTGTCGGCGCAGCTTCCTGGTACTCTTCTTGCGACTCAAAAGTTTGTTGAGACGAAAAACGCGGCGTTGTTCCTTCTTCTTTGACGCCTTCAGTGTCATGTTGAACAATGATGTGGTTCTCTTCCTGCTCTCCTACCTCCGGCTCTGTCATTTTGTTTGTTTCATGAACAGATGAAGGTTGTGAAGCTGATGAAAAAGACAAGCTCAGCTGCTCTGATGGCGTTTTTGCTTTTGGTCTCGGTTTTGCAACATCTGGAATTAATTGTTCACGACTTAGCGCTTTTTTAATCGCCTCAGAGACTGTGTCGACGAGTTCTTTTTCCTTACTTAAACGAACTTCTAATTTTGATGGGTGTACGTTCACATCGACAAGTTGTGGGTCCATGTTGATGTGTAAAACGACAACAGGGTGACGCCCGACTGGTAGTAACGTATGAAACCCATCATGAATCGCACGATTAAGGCCGTAATGTCGAACATAACGCTCATTTATAAACGTCGACATATACTGCCGTGACGAACGAGTCACTTCAGGTTTGGCGATATAGCCAGTCACTTGAAAATCAAGTGAAGAGGCATCGATTTTAATCATATGCTGGGCTGTGCTCACACCGTAAATGGAAGCGACCACTTGTAATAAATCGCCATTTCCATTTGTTTTTAAAAGCACGCGATCATTATGACGCAATTGAAACGACACATCCGGATGGGCCATCGCCATTCGATTGATACAGTCACTGATGTGACCTAGTTCAGTATGAATTGTTTTCATATATTTTAGGCGTGCAGGCGTATTAAAAAATAAATTTTCAACGATGACTTCCGTTCCGCGGCTTCGACCAATTGTCGTTTCATTATTGATCGCACCACCTTGGATTTGCAATTCAATACCTGGGCCTTCCCCTTGACTCGTTCGTAAAGTCAAGGATGAAACAGAGGCAATACTCGGTAATGCCTCGCCACGAAATCCAAGTGTTTCAATACGAAATAAATCACGGCTTGAGTGAATTTTACTCGTCGCATGCCGTTCAAAAGCATTTTTACACTCATCACTAGGTATACCTTGTCCATCATCATTGATACGAATGTAAGATAGGCCACCTTCCTTCACATCGACCTGAATCGATCGACTACCTGCATCAAGGGCATTTTCTACGAGCTCTTTCACGACGGAGGCTGGTCTTTCGACGACTTCCCCTGCTGCGATCTTATTCGCTAAGAAATCATCCAAAACTTTGATCGTCGCTGTCATCGTAAAACCTCCAATCTATTTATGACCTAATTTCTGTTTCATTTGATTTAACGTTTCTATCGCTTGAAGAGGCGTCATATTCAGAACGTCACAGTTTTTGATCGTTGCTAAAACATCTTGTTCATCGACATCCGGCTCTATTTGTTCAAACGCACACTCCGGCTCTTCTTTCACGTTTGAGCTTTGCGGCTCCTCTTCTATTTGAAACAACGGTAATTGTTCTGTTTCTTCCTTCGGCTCATGAGAAGCGATCAATTCTTTAACTTGTCCACTTTGATCTGCATCTTGGGTCTGTGATTCAAGGGTTGATAAGATCGTTTTCGCTCGCTCAATCACATTTTTAGGTAAATCTGCAAGTTCGGCTACATACACACCGTAACTACGATCGGCAGCACCTTCAATCACTCGGTGTAAAAAGACGACTTTGCCATCCTCTTCTGTAGCGGAAACATGAACGTTTTTTAAACGCGCCAATTCTGTCTCCAACGTCGTCAATTCATGGTAATGGGTAGAAAATAACGTTTTCGCGCCAACGTCATGATGGATATGTTCAACAATCGCTTGTGCTAAAGCCATCCCATCATAAGTAGATGTACCACGTCCGATTTCATCTAGTAAAATCAGACTTTGCTCAGTTGCCTTCGATACAGCGCGGTTCGTTTCAACCATTTCTACCATAAACGTACTTTGCCCGTGTGCCACATCATCAGCAGCGCCAATACGGGTGAAAATTTGATCGAACTTCGGTAAATGAGCTTCGTCAGCAGGGACAAAACAACCGATTTGTGCCATCACACTAATAAGCGCCAGTTGACGCATGTACGTACTTTTACCTGCCATATTCGGTCCAGTAATGAGCAACATATCTCGTTTTTCGTTCATAAACACGTCGTTTGCTACATAAGATCCAATGTCAATCGATTGTTCAACGACAGGGTGACGCCCTGCTGTAATTTTTACATCACGATTCTGAGAAAACTGCGGGCGAACATAACGATTTTCATCACTAAGCTTTGCAAACGACTGCAACACATCAATGGTCGCTAACGTTTGCGCCAATTGCTGAAGGGACTTCATATACTGCTTCACTTCTTCGCGAAGCTGCAAAAACAATTCGTATTCGAGCTGTCCACTCTTTTCTTCCGCTTCAAAGATTAATTGTTCTTTTTCTTTTAATTCTGGTGTAATATAACGTTCTGCATTTGTAAGTGTCTGTTTACGTTCGTAACGGCCTTCAGGTAATTGGTTTAAATTCGCTTTTGTGACTTCAATATAATAACCGAACACTTTATTAAAACCGACTTTTAGGGATTTTATCCCTGTTGCCTCACGTTCTTGTTGCTCTAAAGAAGCGATCCACGCTTTGCCGTTTCTCATCGCATCTCGGTACTGGTCTAATTGTTCGTGATAGCCATCTTTTAAAAGGTTCCCTTCCGTAATCGAAACAGGCGGGTCATCTAGAATACTTTCATCTAGTCGATGACGCAGTGATTGACACATATCAATGCCTTCTACGAGTTTTCGTATCGCTGGGCTATGATGACTATTCAGTTGTTCAAAAATCGGTGGCACTTTCGCTAATGTTTGCCGTAGTTGGACAAATTCACGTGCATTGACACTCCCAAAGGCGACTTTCCCTGTTAGACGCTCAACATCATAAACGTGTTTTAAATCTTCTTGTAGTGATTGGCGAACAAAAAAATCGTCAAGCAACGCTTCAACGACATTTAAACGAAAACTCAAAGCTTCTTCGTCCATAAGCGGCCGCTCGACCCATTGCTTTAAAGCCCGTCCACCCATTGCTGTTACGGTTTTGTCTAATAAACCTAATAAAGATCCGCGCTTGGATTTGCCACGAATCGTTTCCGTTAATTCTAAGTTTCGCTTTGAATCAGGATCAATCGACATAAACTGTTTTGTTGTATAATATTGTGCTTTTTGGATGTGATCAAGCGAGCGTTTTTGCGTGCGAACAAAATAAGCGATCAGTCGAGCTGTCACTTGGCGAAGCTTTGTCTGTTCAATATCTGAAAGCACGTAGCTCATCTCAGCAGGCAGTTCTGTTTCATCTTGAACGGAAACTGTTAGCTGTAGACGTCGTTCACACCACTCGATAAGTTCTTCATCGACTTCACTTGAAACGACAATTTCTCGTGGAGAAAATGAAGCTATTTCTTGAATTACTGCTTCTAGATCTTCAGCGACCATGGTCGTTTTACATTCACCTGTCGTTAAGTCACACGCAGCGAGACTATATGTATCATCGTCAAACGTATCGACGCTGACCATATAGTTGTTTTCTTTTTCTTGTACAGCTCGCCCTTGCATGACGGTTCCAGGTGTTACTAATTGGACGACTTCACGTTTAACGACCCCTTTTGCTTGTTGAGGGTCTTCGGTTTGTTCACAAATCGCCACTTTAAAACCTTTATCAACCAATTGTGCAATATATGTTTCACTCGAATGATAAGGAACGCCGCACATCGGAACGCCGTCCTCACCTTTGCCACGGCTCGTTAATGTAATCTCTAATTCTTCTGCTGCGCGTTTGGCATCTTCGAAAAAGAGTTCATAGAAATCACCGAGTCGAAAAAATAAAAATGCATCGCGATATTCCGCTTTAATCTTTTTGTATTGTTCCATCATTGGCGTTTCTTTTGCCATCGTATTCCTCCAACTTTCCTACAAATCATTTCCGACTTATTATAACATACACAGCAAACGACTTAATTGAAAATCAATCGTTCGAAGGTTTGTTTAAGACCCAATTGAAGAAAGACTTGGCATCGTCATAAAACGAACCTTGTGGTAAGGTCCGCTTGATGTTTTCATACATCTTTTCGCATATCGCACGCGCTTGTTTATCGTCTTCTTGATAGAAAGCTTCCAGTTCTGCTTTTTTTAGCGGTGTATCGTCTAAGTATTCAATGCCTTGTTTGCGAATACATGCGTCAAACCATTGAAATAAGCTTTTCGCTTCTAATATTTTATCACACCAAGTGGAAAGGGTACGGTACTCGAACCCTTGGAATGCATTCGGTCGCACTGCACTCAAACGGCCGTCTGTTTTTCGTCGCTCGTCACCGCTTGAATCTTCTAAAATTCGAAGCGGCAAAGCTACGTAACGATCTAAGCGGCGAATATCTACTTTTCTCGGCCAATACCCTCCGATATGAAAATGTCCACCAAGCGTCCAGCGACCAAATGGATTCGGACGACTGTCGATATCATACCCATGTCGATTTAACCTATAACTCAACCGCTCATATTCACGTTTCACTGATTGATACAGTTGTTCACCAGAAGTCGCAGGGGGTGGGCGCAATTCAAAAATCGGTCGATAAAAGTGGTGTTCGTGTCGGCTCAACGCACGGTCTGTTCCTACTGTTCCGTCATCATAAGTGGCACCTGGGTAGGCTACAAACTTTCCGGACTTTCGGTTTACAATCATAAACTCAACATCAGCACCGAAAGTCATCGCAATCGGTGTGTGATTTTTTTGTTCGCTTTCAGAAGGCAACGTTTGAACATCAAGCCAACGAATGCACTTTCCTTTCCTTTCCAAACGCACGTATAAAGACGACGGTGTGACGAGACAAGCAATTTGTCTAGCCATTTCTAACATACGGTCAGCTAAATAATATTCTTTAAATTGTACAGGTGATATCAATTCCCGAAATGTTGAATAAGGCTTTTTCACTTTCAGGTTCTTAATCGTTAATTCATCGAGGTATATTTCATATTGCCATAGGTTGTTTTCTCCGGTTCCTTTTGAAAACTGCGCAGCGGTTAGCCGTTCTTCCATATTTAAAACCGCCTCTCGTCACACGTCTATCAATGAGGTGAAGTGAAAGAAACTAGGAAGAAGTTTCCCTTCTTCCTAGTTTCATTACTCTTCTAATTCACCCATTAAAAAGTTTGGATCTAAATCTTCAAATTCTTCGTCTTCGATATCCACATCCCAGATTTTTTCATCCCAGTCATCACTAACACCATCTGGATTGACATAGACGCTTATTTTTGTTTCACCAACGACTTCGACAATGAACTCTCTTTCTACTTCAACACTGACATCGTACCCATTTGGTTCAACTAAAGCTTCTAATGTATTAGGTTGTTGAATCGCTCGAGCGATCACCTCAAGGTCATCGGAGAGAACGTTTTCATCATGCATAACGAGCGGAACAATATCCGTATAGGATACCGTTTCTGTTGCGACGTCTGTTTGTGTATTATTGGAATAAGAATACCAAATGTTAATGTCATACCTACCATTTACTTCGATGGCATCGCCCTTTTTCTCCGCATCATATTGGTGGTTAATGATCCAGCAACCAAGAATACTCGTCGGCTTTTCGGAAGGGCTCATCGTATGACTCGCTTGCGAGAACTTTCTCCCCTTTCCACAAACCGCTTTCGTAATAATCTCTCTGTAATTTAGATCTTTATCTGTCGGTGACATGCTTTATACCCTCCTCAACGATTGATATCACAAACAACATTCAAATGACTGTAAGGACACGTTCACTTCCATCCTATGCAAGGCGTATGACTAGTGTGCTATGAAATTAAATCCGATACTATTTCTTCAGCCTATGTTTGCGAACAAATCTTGGTGCAACACCTCGCAGAAATTTTCGTTCTCCATCCGATGGTAGCGTTCATTTATCTATATGTATGAAATATCCAAAACATGACGGCGAAAAAAAACCTACCGCTCATGTCACGTTTTCTATCGCTATGAAAGCACGAAAACGTGATAAGGGTAGGTTTGGATCATTTAGCTTTTTATAAAATTAACATTGAAAAGGATTTTTCGTCGTTGTCCCTCTTAATAAATCACCGCCGGTCGATTTAATGATTTCATCTGTTACCGTATTGGAAATCGTCGTTGAGACAAGTTGTAATAATCCGTTTACATCTGATTGTGATTGTTTAAACTCTTGAACAACAGGAATGCTATCGACTTCATCATGCAGTTCATTAATTTTTGCTTCTACTTCTTTTAATGCTTCTGCCTTTTCGTAATGCTGCAAATTAACGGCTTCTTTTTGATACTTTTTAATTTGCGCGATTAATTCTTGAACGCGAACATTTTCGTTAATTTTTTGCTCGGCTTTTTTAAAAAATTCAACTTCTTCTGTTTCTGCAATCACTTGTGCTAATGTTTTTGCTTGGTCTAAAACTTCTTGTTTTGTGTATTTACTCATTCCCCGTCACCTCTGCAGTTTCCACGACATAACCATCTAACGACCACGTTTTCGTCTCGGTAATTTTCACGTGGACGAGTTCGCCAATTGCTGATTTCGGTGCTTCAAAATTGACGAGACGATTCGTTCTCGTTCGACCAGTTAAGACGTCTGGATTTTTTTTACTTTCACCTTCAACAAGGACTTCTACGATTTCACCTTCATATTGCTTGTTTTTCTTAGCTGATAGATCATTTACAACGTCGTTTAAGCGTTGCAGACGCTCGCTTTTCACTTCTTTTGGTACGTTATCCTCCATTTTCGCTGCAGGTGTTCCTTCACGTGGTGAATAAATGTATGTGAACGCACTGTCAAACTCCATTTCGCGAACGAGCGATAACGTGTCTTCAAACTGTTCTTCGGTTTCATTTGGGAAACCGACAATGATATCTGTCGTAAACGATGCTTGCGGAATCGCGTCTTTAATCTTGTTTGCCAACTCTACAAAGCTTTCACGCGTATATTTACGAGCCATCATTTTCAATACGTCATTGTTTCCACTTTGTACTGGTAAATGGATATGCTCAACTAAGTTTCCGCCTTTGGCTAATACTTCAATTAAATGATCGTCAAAATCACGTGGGTGACTCGTTGTAAAACGGACACGTGGGATATCAATCTTTCGGATTTCATCCATTAAATCACCGAGACCATAGTCGACATCGACTAAGTCCTTACCGTAAGCATTGACATTTTGTCCGAGCAAAGTAATTTCTTTATACCCATTGCGCGCTAAGTGACGAACTTCTTCGATAATATCCTCTGGCCTACGGCTACGCTCTTTTCCACGTGTGTAAGGGACGATACAATACGTACAGAATTTGTCGCAACCGTACATAATGTTGACCCAACCTTGTAGTTTTCCTTTGCGAGCACGAGGCATATTTTCAACGATGTCACCTTCATTGGACCATACTTCAATGACCATTTCTTTATTGAAAATCGCATCGTGAATCAAATGAGGTAAGCGGTGGATGTTGTGCGTACCAAAGATCAAGTCAACTTGTTGGTGCTTTTGCAGGATCGTGTTGACAACGGATTCTTCTTGGGACATACAACCACATACACCTAAAATAAGCCCAGGCTTTTCACGCTTCAATGCTTTAAGGTGACCGATTTCACCGAACACTTTGTTTTCTGCGTTTTCGCGAATCGCACACGTGTTAAGCAAAATCACATCTGCGTCGTCAGTGATCGTCGTTGATTCAAAGCCCATATTCATTAAAATACCAGCCATATTCTCCGAATCATGTTCGTTCATTTGGCAACCATAGGTACGGATCAGAAACTTCTTCCCTTTACCGATGTCTTTCATATTTTCAGGAATGTCAAAGTCGTAATGAACTTCAACATCTTCTTTCCCGCGCTTTTTCGCTTGCTTCATGTTAGGTGGTTCATAGGTTGTTTGGAAATACTGTGAATAGTCCTTTTCCTGTTCGGATTTTTTGTCCGTAGAAAAAGACGTTTCATTTGCCACAGTAAGCGTTTTGCGTTGCTGTTCGTTCATTATTATTCGAAACTCCTTTTTTAAACAAAATTCTTGATATTCCCTTGTATAAAACAAGCACTCACCGCATTATACCACGTCATAAGACAAGAAAAAACAAGGCTCTTTTAGGAAGATTAGAGAAGTTGGCTTACTCAAATGTTCCTCTCACGATAACTTCTCCACCTTCCATCATGACTTTACCACGTGCGATCACAGTATCGACATGTAATTGTTCGTCTAGCATCACAAAATCTGCATCATTGCCTTCAATAATTTCACCTTTTTTATCCAATTGGAATGCTTGTGCAGGACTTGTTGTAACTACTTTTAAAGCTGTTGAAAGCGCAATGTCTTGTGTCAGCACGGCATCGCGAACGGCTTCAAATAATGAATCCATTCGACCGATTTTTAAACCGACAAAATGACCGTGTTCATCAAAGGTTGGGAGGCTTCCTTGTGCGTCTGATGTAAACGTGATTTGTTCAATATCGATCCCTTCATCCAACAAGGTTTTCAACGCTTGTCCACACGTCACTTCGCCTTCTTCTAAAAATTTCGGTACCGTGCTTGTCGTAAAATCTAAGCGACCACCTTTTTTTGCGAATTCAATGCCCGCTTCCAAAAGGGATGCACTTCGGTTCATGTGTGTCGGTATAAATTGCTGTATCGGTACGTTCGTCGTTTCAATAACTTCTTCTAATAAAGAAAGCTGATCATCCCCACCACCGACGTGTACATTGACAATCCCTGATTTACCAGATAACATCCCACCAACACGAGACTGTGAAGCAATTTTCGCCAATTGACCGACCGTTGGTTGTGAAGAACGGTGGTCAGCAATCGCGATTTCACCTGAGCCAATAATTCGATCAACGAGGAGGATGTCATCTTCGACTGAATCCATTAATGTGCGAACAGGCACGTGATAATTTCCTGTTAAGCAATAACAAGTAACCCCCTCTGCTTCTAGTCCATTGGCCTTGGCGACAAGGGAAGCCATCGTCCGTGTCGTCCCATCGGTACCAATCACACCTATCACAGACGTAACACCTGCTTTGATTGCATCAGAAAGCATTAATTCAGGCGTACGCGTGTGATATCCTCCTTCTCCGCCACCACCTAGAATGTGGACGTGACCGTCAATAAATCCAGGCACGAGTTTCTTTCCTTTCGCATCGATCACATCAACGTCACCCCAACCTGTAGGTAACTCAATATGATCAGCCACTTTGCTTATCGTTCCTGCGGTTATTAGCACATCTTTTACTCCCATCGATTCAGGTGCATAAACATCGGCTTGTTTAATCAGTGTAAACATCTATGTATCCTCCTAAAAGTTCGTCTGTTTTCCTTGTATGTTGATATGATCATACCAAGGGGGGAGTGACTTTGTCGAACAAAAATGAAGGAATCGTCTAGCGAATAAACACAAACAAAGACATGGAAATCATCCATGCCTTCTGTCTGCCCACTTGTTTATTCACTTATTTACATCTTGTTTCCCGTTCCTTCAAGTCTTGATTTATCTAAATAATGCCCAGGTCTTTACCTGCTTCCTCAAATGCATCAAGTGCTTGTTGTAACATCGCTTCATCATGTTCTGCTGTTACGATGGTACGAACACGCGCCGAATCTTTAGGAACCGTTGGGAAAGCAATCCCTTGTGCGAATACGCCCGCTTTTACTAAACGATCGGATAGCTCGTGTGCTTTTGCACCATCGCCAACCACAACTGGTGTAATTGGGGTTTCACTTTTACCTGTATCAAAACCGAGTTTTTCTAAGCCGTCTTTAAGAAAGCGTGTATTGTTCCATAACTTTTCAATCAATTCAGGCTCATCATTTAAAATATCAATCGCTTTTGAACACGCCGCTGTGACCGCTGGCGGATGAGATGTACTAAATAGGAAAGGACGTCCCTTATGGATTAGGTAGTCTCTTACTGATTGTGTGCTGGCAATATAGCCGCCTAATACACCAATAGCTTTACTTAAAGTACCAACTTGAATATGAACACGGCCATTTAAGTCAAAATGATCCACCGTTCCGCGGCCATTTCTTCCAAGTACGCCACTCGCATGCGCATCGTCAACCATAATGAGTGCATCGTACTTTTCACAAAGTTCAACAATCTCTGGAAGTGGTGCAATGTTGCCGTCCATCGAAAAGACGCCATCAGTAACAACGAGTCTTTTACGATATGACTGGGACGCTTTGAGCGCCTCTTCTAAACTAGCCATATCAACGTGTCTATAGATTTTTCGCGCTGCTTTTGTCAAGCGGATACCATCAATAATCGACGCGTGATTGAGTTCATCGGAAATGACGACATCTTCTTTTGATAAAAGGGAAGATAGTACCGCTTGGTTTGCAGTAAACCCTGATTGTAAAACGAGTGTCGCTTCTGTATGTTTAAATTCAGCTAATTTACGTTCAAAAGCTTCATGCATCGAAAACGTACCGGCAATTGTTCGTACAGAACCTGTTCCCGCACCATACGCATCTGCCGCTTCACTCGCAGCTTGTTTCATTTTCGGGTGTGTCGTTAAGCCAAGGTAGTTATTTGAAGACAATTGAATGAGCTCTTGTCCATCGATCGTTACTTTCGGCCCTTGATCAGATTCAATCGGAACAAGGGAGCGGAACAATCCTTCTTCTTTCATCGCGTTTAATTCTTCTTCAATATGTTCAAAACCTTGCATATATGTTCCCTCCTTCTTTTTGTGAACAAAATCTTATCATTTATTCAGAACTAATTGTAATATATATCGACACTGCTCTTAAGAACATTTTTTAATGAAATTTGCACGTTTATATCACAAGACAAATTTTTTTAGCCAAGATTTGCTCAAGGTGTGACGTAAAAATGCTGTTTGCGATGAAGTTGACGCTTTGATGAACGTTTTAGCATTTTTATTACTATGTTTAAACTGTTCTTCTTACGGATGTAAGACGACTTTACCACATCGACCTTGGATCATTAAATCAAAGCCGTGTTCAAAGTCTTCAAGTGATAAGTGATGTGTAATAATTGGTTCTAAGTTAACAGAACCATTTTGCAACAATCCTGAGAGTTGTTGCCACGTCTTGAACATCTTTCTGCCTGCAATCCCTTGAACAGTCAAGCCTTTAAAAACAATATCATTTGTTATGTCAATTTGAACTGGTTGTACTGGTAAACTTAAAATTGAAACACGCGCACCATTTGTCGCCATTTTGAAACCTTGGTCCATCGCAACTGGGTGACCACTCATTTCACAAACGACATCGACACCATGTCCATTCGTACAACTTTTCACCTTTTCTACAGGGTCTTCTTCACTAGGATTAATGACCGTTGTTGCTCCCATTTTTTTTGCAAGATCGAGACGATACTCATTTAAATCTGAAGCGATCACTTGTGAAGCACCCGCTGCTTTAGCTGCAGCAACGGCCATAATTCCAATCGGACCACAACCGACGATAGCAACTGATTTCCCAGCAACTTCTCCGTTCAACACAGTATGGACAGCGTTACCAAACGGCTCTTGAACAGAAGCCACATCAAACGGTAAGTTTGGATCATTTTTCCAAAGGTTTTCTTGTGGTAATGCAACGTACTCTGCAAAACAACCATCTGTGTCAACACCGATGATCTTCGTATCTTCACAAATATGTGCATTGCCTGTTAAACATTGCGGACACTTTCCACACACAATATGAGTTTCTGCAGAAACATGTTCTCCTAGCTCGACGCGATCAACGTTTGCGCCTTTATCAATAACAACACCTGAAAATTCATGACCGAAAATATATGGTGGGTTCACTCGACTCTGAGACCATTCATCCCACGTATAAATATGGACATCTGTACCACAAATCGATGTCGCTTTTACTTGAATTAATACATCATTGTCGCCAATTGTCGGAACATCTACCTCTTGTAGTTCCGCCCCGTAACCACGTTCGTGTTTAACGATGGCTTTCATCTTCTTACCCATAGTTCCACCTCTTTTTACGAATTCAACTAATTCTAGCACGAAAAAGTGTTTCCGTAAAACGAACTGTACACAAGTAACGGACAAAAGTTTACCAAGAAAAGAAGGTATAATTTTTTTTATGTGAAAGCATTTTCTTGTTCATTCTTAAATAATTCAAAAAGCGACATTTCATCATCAAATTAAAGTATGAAAATAGAAAAGACGCCGTTTTCGGCGCCTTTTCTTATGACATTCGTATATTATTTAAATTCTGCAACTAATTGGTCAAAGTATTCTTGATCCAGTGTCAGTTGTTGATTTACAAGTGGTTCCTGAGAGAAACCATCAACCATATCTTCATAGGCTTGTTTTTCTTTATTTTGATAAATTAAACCTGATACTAAGCCATTATATTCCATGAGTGTGTTCATCGCAGCTGTACGATCATTTGGATCATACCCTTCAATATCTGACAGTTTCGTCAAGTTTTCTTTAAACCAATCGTACGTATTGACTTTGTTGAACGTAACACACGGACTGAAAACATTAATTAATGAAAACCCTTTGTGCTGAATCCCTTGCTCAATCAGTTGTGTCAATTCTTTTAAGTCACTTGAAAAACTTTGTGCGACAAAACCTGCATCTGCAGATAAAGCCATTTCCATAATATTAAGTGATGATTCGATGGAACCATTCGGCGTACTTTTCGTTTTAAAACCCGCCTCACTTCGTGGTGAAGTTTGCCCTTTTGTTAACCCGTAAATTTGGTTATCCATGACGATGTATGTGACATCAATATTTCTACGGATTGCATGAACAGTATGTGCCGTTCCGATTGCAAATCCATCACCGTCACCACCAGAAGCAATGACCGTTAAATCTCGGTTTGCCATTTTTACCCCTTGGGCAACTGGAAGTGAACGACCATGTATACTATGAAAACCGTAGGACTTAATATATCCAGAAATTCTTCCTGAACAACCAATACCTGAAACTAAGCCTAGATCTTCAGGTTCTAATCCTACATTCGCTGAAGCACGTTGAATAGCAGCTTGTACCGAAAAGTCCCCACACCCTGGACACCAATTTGGTTTTACATTATTGCGAAAATCTTTAAACGTGGCCATGAACCAACAGCTCCTTACATTCGCTATAAATTTCCGTAGGAATAAACGGATTTCCGTCATACTTCAAGACCGATTCAATGTGATTAGCATTGACGTTCATTTTAATCAGTTGTGTCAATTGACCTGTAGCATTGTTTTCTACGACGACAACTTTTTTCGCTTTTTCCATTTCTGCTTGTAATTCTTCACCTGGAAACGGGTGAACGAGCCGTACGTGAGCATGGTTCACTTTTAGACCCTCTTCTTCAAGTCGTGGGATCGCTTCTTGAATCGTCCCTTTTGTGGAATTGATTCCTACGATGAGAAGATCTGCGTCTTCATGACGACGATCTTTCCATACAGGTCTGTCAAAATGGTCATTAATAGTCGCTAATTTTCGCATTCGTTTATCCATTTGTTGTTGTCGGTTTACCGGTGACTCTGATGTCTTCCCTTCTTCATTATGTTCAACACCAGTAACATGGAAGATGCCATTTTTCATACCTGGAATCACTCGTTCTGAAACCCCATCTTCCGTTACTTTGTATCGTTTAAAATATTCATTCTTTTCAAGCGGTGGAAGCGTTTGGTCTGGGTCAAACTTACCGCGACGGACTTCTACTTGATTATAATCAAGTGGTTCGACCGTTTGTTTACCGAGTGATAATGCTAGATCTGTAACGATAATGACAGGACACTGATACTCTTCAGCAATGTTAAAAGCTTCTACTGTATCATAAAAGGCTTCTTCAACAGTACTTGGTGCCATGACTACTTTCGGAATTTCTCCGTGTGTGCCATAAATGACTGCCATTAAGTCGGACTGCTCTTGTTTTGTCGGTAAGCCTGTTGAAGGTCCACCACGCTGAGTATCAACAACAACAAGTGGTGTTTCTGTCATTCCACTTAACCCTATCGATTCCATCATAAGAGATAAACCAGGACCGGCTGAAGCGGTTAGTGACCGAACACCTGCATAGTTTGAGCCAATTGACATTGTACAAGCGCTTATTTCATCCTCAGTTTGTATGACCGTTCCTCCGAGCTCAGGAAGTTTTTTAATTAAATATTCCATAATTTCTGATGCTGGGGTAATTGGGTATGCTGCCATAAAGCGAACGCCTGCTGCAACACAACCAAGAGCAATCGCATCATTTCCAATCATAAATAAACGATTTTGCCCATCGGCCTTCTCTAGATAGAGTTGCTCACCGACAGTTTCTCCTGCTTGATCATGAAAAGACTGAATCCCTTGTCTTATTGCTTCAATGTTTTTTTCAACGACTGCTTCACCTTTACGGGAGAAAATCTCTTCAACAACACCTCTATATGATTCTTCGTCAATACCAAGAAGGGCACTGGATGCGCCAACGGCAACCATATTTTTCATTAAGGATGTCCCTAAATCGTTCGCAATTTTTGTAAATGGAATAACAATTAGCGAGCCATTACAATCTTCTGGTTTAACAGGTTTAAATTTTTCATCTGCTATAATTACACCGTTTTGCTTTAATTCATGATGATTAAGATCGATGGTTTCTTGATCAAAGGCAACGAGAACATCTAAGTTGTCAGAAATTGCATTAACAGGTTCTGTACTAATACGAACTTTATTGTTCGTATGTCCCCCTTTAATTCTAGAAGAAAAATGTCGATAACCGTATAAATAATAACCTTGACGATTTAATGCCATGGAAAAGATTTCACCAGTACTTTCAATCCCTTCCCCTTGCTGTCCACCAACTTTCCATGAAAGTTGTTTGATCATGAGTTCCACCCTTTCATTTGACTGTCATCAATTTGTTACGTCGTTAAACGTTGTGAATTATAAACCCTTTGTAGACCCTTTTTCATAGAGTCATATGTAGACGTAATTCTACAATATTGTACATTATTCAGTTGGTTGCCAGTAAAACACCTCACTTTTCATGCTAACTTTTTTGCGTTCTCTCAATGAACTTAGAAGCTAAAGTTAACAGACGAAAAGAAAACGCTTTCATATATGTTTTATTACCTTTATCTAGTAATTATTGTAACACAACGTTCACAATCTTTGGAAGTACGAAAATTTTTGATGGTTGTGTTTTTTCTAAATTTTTTAAAATATTACCACTTCATTTATAACATAATTCACCATACTTCTCAAAAAAAAACTTGCTCACCAAAATCGGCAAGCAAGATGATTACGAGCTTTTACTATCTTGGTTCAACAATCAATTTAATTGCTGTTCGCTCGTCACCGTCAATTTGAATATCTGTAAATGCGGGGACACAAATGAGATCGATCCCACTCGGTGCAACAAATCCTCTCGCGATAGCGATTGCTTTAATCGACTGATTCAATGCTCCTGCTCCGATCGCTTGAATTTCTGCTGCTCCTCGTTCTCTAATCACTCCTGCTAATGCGCCAGCGACAGAATTAGGGTTAGATTTTGCTGAAACTTTTAATACTTCCACTTTTAGAAACCTCCTTATGTGTTGAATTGGTGGCCTATTTTGACAAGAAAATGGATCTCGCAAATATGAAGGTTTCCTCCTCCAATGTAAGGCCGTGCATTGACTGGACATTAAAACGGTGACTTACAGTATCCATTCCTCATTTTGACTATATTCAAAACATAAAAAAATATGATTTTTTTCTTTAATCAAAAAACGGTCGATCTTCATTTATTTGCACACGTTTAATCGATTCTGCTGCTCCTGTTTTTTTGTTTAACTGAATAAGTGCTCCATTTATTTGTTCTCGACCAGTTGCCACTTCAAATTTTGCAGGTAAACTTGTGATGAATTTATTGATGACCGCTTCTTTTTCGACACCTAGAATGCTGTCATAAGGGCCAGTCATACCCGCATCCGTTAAATAAGCCGTTCCACCTGGTAATACACGTTCATCTGCTGTTGGAACGTGTGTATGTGTACCTACTACCGCAGAAACGCGACCATCTAAATACCAACCCATCGCCTGCTTTTCACTCGTTGCTTCTGCATGAAAATCTACAAATATGTATGGTGATAACTTTTTTGCTTTTGCAACTAATTCATCAGCTTTTTTAAACGGACAATCGATGGCTTGCATAAACGTACGTCCCTGTAAACTAATCACAACAACAGATTGTGATCCTTGTTTCCACTCGGTCATTCCTACACCGGGACACTCATCAGGGAAATTCGCTGGGCGAATAAAATGATCAGCATTGTCAATAAAATCAAAGATTTCCCGTTTATCCCATGTGTGGTTTCCTAATGTGATAACATCAGCACCCTGCTGTTGTAAGGAACGGTAAATTTTTTCAGTAATTCCCTTTCCACCAGCTGCGTTCTCCCCATTTACGATTGTAAGATCTGGACGATATTTTCTTTTCAACTTAGGTATATATTCTGCAAATGCGTTTCTACCTGGTGAACCTACGATATCTCCGATAAATAATATTTTCATTTCTTCAAACTCCTCTTCACAACTTCTAATAATATTCCCTTTTTATCACCTGATCATACGTGCAATCAATAAAAATAAAGTGGCCGCAGCCACTTTATTTTGCATACTCAACTGCCCTCGTTTCACGAATCACCGTGACTTTGATATGACCAGGATAATCGAGTTCATCTTCAATCTTCTTCGTAATATCTCGCGCTAAACGATAAGAATCGTCATCTTCAATCGTATCAGGTTTCACCATAATACGGACTTCACGTCCAGCTTGAATCGCATACGTTTTCTCCACGCCATCAAAAGACTCAGAAATTTCTTCTAATTTCTCTAATCGTTTGATGTATGTTTCTAACGTTTCACGACGTGCTCCTGGTCGAGCAGCGGATAAAGCATCTGCTGCAGCGACGAGCGTTGCAATCACTGACGTCGCTTCTGTGTCACCGTGATGAGAAGCAATACTGTTAATAACAACTGGATGTTCCTTATATTTGCTTGCTAGTTCTACGCCAATTTCAACGTGACTTCCTTCAACTTCATGGTCTATCGCTTTCCCGATATCATGTAATAAACCGGCACGACGTGCTAATTGGACATCTTCTCCTAGTTCAGAAGCCATTAACCCTGCTAGGTAAGCAACTTCCATAGAATGCTTTAATACATTTTGACCATAACTAGTACGGAATTTCAAGCGACCTAGAATTTTAATTAAATCAGGATGTAAGCTATGGATGCCCATTTCAAAGGTCGTTTGTTCTCCGTATTCACGGATGAGCTCATCCACTTCACGTCTAGACTTATCTACCATTTCTTCAATGCGTGCAGGGTGGATTCGACCATCTTGGACAAGTTTTTCTAAAGCTGTTTTGGCAATCTCACGTCGAACTGGATCAAATCCTGAAAGAATGACCGCTTCAGGCGTATCATCGATAATCAAATCGATACCAGTTAATGTTTCTAATGCACGGATATTTCGACCTTCACGACCGATAATTCGACCTTTCATTTCATCGTTTGGCAATGAAACGACGGATACAGTCGTTTCTGTCACATGATCAGCAGCACAACGCTGCATAGCTAGAGACAGAATTTCTTTTGCCTTTTTATCCGCTTCTTCTTTCACTTCGTTAACTGACTCTTTAATCTTCACTGCTTTTTCATGAGTTAATTCTTCATCAACTGCACTCATAATCTTTTCACGAGCTTCCTCTTTAGAAAGCCCTGAGATACGTTCAAGTTCCGTTTGTTGTTTTTGCAGTAATTCCTGCACTTTGCTATCCATTTCGTCAATTCGCTCTTGTTTCTTCGCCAGGTCCTCTTCTCGTTTTTCAAGTGATTCTTCCTTTTTATCTAAAGTTTCACTCTTACGGTCAAGGACCTCTTCCTTTTGCACTAAGCGATTCTCTTGCTTTTGAACATCATTACGGCGCTCACGCACATCCTGTTCAGCTTCCATTCGGATTTTATGAGCCTCATCCTTGGCTTCAAGGACAGCCTCTTTTTTACTGGATTCTGCATCACGCTTCGCATCTTCTACAATTTGATTCGCTAATTGTTCCGCACTGGAAATTTTGGCTTCGGCGATGGATTTTCTTACAAAATATCCGATGACGACACCAATTGCTGCAGCGAATAGCAAAATGAGGATTTGAACAAACAGGTTATCCATACGTCATTCACCTCCTCTTGCTATTACGTTTTCATAACGCTTGTCTTCATTCGTTTCTGGAAAAATAATTGTCACTGGTTCATCGCACATCCAGTACAGTTCAGTTTAGTTCAGTATGAGTATGTGAAAGGCAGTATTCTTTCTAATTGTATAGTCGCAATTCTAGCATGTCAAGCATTGGTAATGCGTTTACCGTTCGATTGACGAGCTTATTTACAACGACGAAAAGGGCTGGACACCGTCTTTTCCTCTGTAACATTACAATAGAAAAGAACGGAGCAAGCCCTTATTGACTAGGAAAACATCACATTTATTATGAATCTACCGGTAAACCTTCTTCCTCATCTACGTCCGCTTCAGGAGGTAATTGGTGGTCCTCATCCAATCCGTGATAGTCACGAATTTTCATTGCAATCGTTTTTGCTGTTTCCGGATTTTCTTTCAAGAATTGTTTTGCATTTTCTCGGCCTTGCCCTAGGCGTTCTTCATTATATGAATACCATGCACCGCTTTTTTGAACGATATCGAGCGACGAACCAATATCAAGGACCGAGCCTTCCATAGAGATTCCTTCCCCGTACATAATGTCAACTTCAGCCGTTTTAAACGGTGGCGCGACCTTGTTTTTAACAATTTTTAATTTCGTCTTGTTTCCAATCATGTCATTACCTTGTTTTAACGTTTCAGCACGACGAACTTCTAAACGAACAGAAGAGTAGAACTTGAGTGCTCGTCCACCTGGTGTCGTCTCTGGGTTACCAAACATGACGCCTACTTTTTCACGGATTTGGTTAATAAACATCGCAATTGTTTTTGATTTATTAACAGCTCCTGATAGTTTACGAAGTGCTTGAGACATAAGGCGAGCTTGTAAACCGACGTGACTGTCGCCCATCTCCCCTTCAATCTCCGCTTTTGGCACGAGTGCAGCAACCGAGTCGACGACGATCATGTCGACAGCACCACTACGAACGAGTGCTTCTGCGATTTCTAACGCTTGTTCACCAGTGTCCGGCTGACTCAATAGTAGTTCATCGATATCTACGCCGAGCGCTTGCGCATAAACAGGGTCCAAAGCGTGTTCCGCATCGATAAACGCAGCTGTTCCACCTTCACGCTGTACTTCTGCTAATGCATGAAGAGCTACGGTCGTCTTACCAGAAGATTCTGGTCCATAAACTTCAATGATTCGACCGCGCGGATACCCACCAACACCTAAAGCAATGTCGAGTGCAAGTGTACCACTTGAAATTGTTGACACTCTTTGTTCAGCTTGTTCCCCCATTTTCATGATAGATCCTTTACCAAATTGCTTCTCAATTTGTCGTAAAGCCATATCTAAAGCTTGTTTCCGATCACTCATAATATCTCTCCTTTATATGCAACCTTTAGGGATGTGTAAGTCATTCAACTATCTCTATCTTATCTCGTTTTTTCTTTTTTGCCAATAGATTTACGAACATTCATTCGTGTTTTTACAAGAAAAGCTGAAGCCGTCGCAAATCCAGTGTGAACGAATTCTCTAAAAAGAGATATCTTTTAGAAAACAGCCAAAATAAAACAGCCGTATCCCATGCCTTATCATTTCGTCTTATTTACGTGACAAAATGTAATCATAAAGCAAGAGATACGGCATTTCAATCTAAAAGTTTTAGAACTTTATTATCTATCGTTTTTTACGAGGCTTTGCTGGTTCCAAATTGATACGTGCTCCGTTTAGTCTAGAATGACGTAAACCTTCATAGACGAACGGTGCAGCGTCCTCTGGTACTTCGATAAAAGAAAAGTTCTCGAACAAATCAATTTTACCAACATTTTTCTCTGAAATCCCTACGAGTTGAGCAACTTCTTGAGCTAACTTTTTCGGTGTTAACTCAACATTACGTCCGACATTAATGAAGAAGCGAACCATACCCTGGGCAGCACCCGTTTCCCCGAAGTCATATCCGTCATCTTCAATATTGCTCGTCCCTTGAAATGCTGTCATTAATAATGCACCAACAACATCCTTTGCCTCATACTCATTTAGAAGCTCTTCTGCCATTGGTTCGTACATCGACCAATCAACGTCCGATTCAATCGTATTAGCCACTTGATATTTCCACGTAGCTTGTTGCTTTTCAACGACTTCTTCGATCGTCGGAATCGTTTGTGTAGGAATTTGCATGCCGATTTCTGACTCGATCGAACGTAAGTGTTTCATCTCACGCGGTGTCACGAGGGTTAAGGCCATACCTTTTTTGCCTGCACGTCCAGTACGCCCGATTCGGTGTACATAGCTTTCTGGGTCTTGTGGAATATCATAGTTGATTACGTGGCTGACGTTTTGAACATCGATGCCTCGAGCTGCAACATCTGTGGCAATAAGAAATTCAACGGTTGTGTCACGAAACTTCTTCATCACTTGATCACGTTGTGTTTGCGTTAAATCTCCGTGCAAACCATCTGCCATGTATCCACGAGCTTGTAAGGCTTCTGTAAGCTCTGCAACCCCTTTTTTCGTTCGGCAAAAAACGATACCTAATTCAACTTGTTCACTATCAATAATACGGCAAAGAGAATCCAGTTTATTTTTTTCTAGGACTTTATAATATACTTGATTGATCGATGGTGCTGTTACTTCACCTTTGCTAATGGAAATATGTTTTGGTTTTTGCATATATTTATTCGACAGTTTTCGAATTGGGAACGGCATTGTTGCCGAGAAAAGAAGTGTTTGCCGGTCACGATTGACTTGCTTTAGAATCGATTCGATATCTTCAATGAAGCCCATATCTAACATCTCATCTGCTTCATCCATAATCACCGTATGAACGTTTTGTAATTTTAACGTTCCTCGTCTTAAATGGTCAAGAACACGCCCTGGTGTACCTACAACGATGTCAACACCACGCTTTAACGCTTTAATTTGATGACCAATCGACTGTCCTCCATACACTGGAAGTGTACGGACATTCATATGTTGGGATAGCTTCTGCAATTCCCCTGATACTTGAATCGCTAACTCACGGGTAGGCGTTAAAATAATTGCTTGTACATGCTTATCATTTGTTACTTTATCTACAAGAGGAATGCCAAAAGCTGCCGTCTTTCCTGTCCCTGTTTGAGCTTGTCCGATGACATCGTGACCTTCTGCGATCTCTGGAATCACTTTTTCTTGTATCGGTGAAGGGGCTTCAAACCCCATATCTTTAATTGCTTTTTTTACATTTGTTGAAATTGAAAAATCTTCAAAGTTCATTGTCTATCGTTCCACCTTTTCAAATTGTTTCAACACGTAGTATAAACCATATTTACTTGCACGTTTACGAATCTGCTCTCGACTACCTGCCAAGTTTATCATATAACACTCACAACTACTTTCACTTGCGACACCTATATAAACAGTCCCTGGCATCTTTCCTTCTAGCGATTCAGGGCCAGCTACGCCTGTAAAGCTAATTCCTACATCACTTTGGAAACATTCGCGCACTTGTTCAGCCATCGCTTTTGCACATGACTCACTCACTGCACCATCACTTTGGATGATCGTCGGGGCAACGCCTAACACACGCTCTTTAATGTGATTCGTATAAGCTGTAATACTTCCTGCAAATACATTTGATACCCCCGGAACAGTCATCAACATATTAGCAAACGCTCCACCTGTTAAGCTTTCTGCAACTGAAAGTGTCAAAGATTGTTTTTGTAGTGAATCTTTGACTCGTTCAACAAGCGTATCGTTACCGTATCCATAAAAATAAGGAGATAATTTCTTTAAAATCTTCTCTTCTGTTTCATCCAATAAACGTTTTTGTTCAGAGCTATCTGCACTTTTTACCGTTAAGCGAACAGTGACTTCACCATCCGATGCGAGCGGGGCGATTGTTGGATTTGTCTGTGCTTCGAGTTCTTCATCAATAAGGTCCACGAGTTGAGATTCCCCAATATCAAAAAATCGAAGAACCCTCGAAACAATCGCTTCTTCTGCAAATTTTTGTTCAAGCAAATATGGAATCATATATTGCTCAACCATCGGCTTCAACTCTTGAGGCGGACCTGGGAGAAGGTGAATGTGATTCTTCCCTTCATGAACCGCCATTCCACAAGCTAGCCCATGGTGGTTAGCAAACACATCGGCTCCTTCAATGACAAGTGCCTGTTTACGGTTATTGTCTGTCATCGTTTGTTGGCGTTGAGCAAAATGCTCGTGGATTGATTGTAAAGTTTGCTCATCTTCAACAAGCTTCCGCCCTATCACTGATGCAACCGTTTCTTTTGTTAGATCATCCTTCGTCGGTCCTAAACCCCCCATTAAAATGACGAGGTCCGCTCGCTGACACGCATTGTCAAAAACGTATCGTAAACGATGAGGATTATCACCAACAACGGAATGATAATGAACATCCACACCAAGGTGCGCTAGCTGTTGTGAGAGGTATTGAGCATTGGTATTGGCGATTTGACCAAGCAACAACTCAGAACCGACAGCGATAATTTCCGTATTCATCGCACTCCCCCTTTTTCAATACCGGCTATTTAGATTTAGCAAGAATATGTTTATTTTTAATAAAATAGTCCCACCCCGACCAAACTGTCATAAAAGCGGCAACATAAATCATCATTTCTGCAAATGGAACCCCTAAGAATTGAAAAGGAATATTATGTAACATAACTGCTATTGCAGCGACGATTTGCGTCACTGTTTTCCATTTCCCTAAGCTACTGGCAGCGATCACTTCACCATCAGTTGCGGCCACAAGCCGGAGTCCAGTAACAGCAAATTCACGACTAATAATCAAGATCACGACCCAAGCTGGAAATAAACCTAATTCGACAAGCGAAACTAACGCTGCTGTAATCAACAACTTATCGGCAAGTGGATCAAGAA
Source organism: Texcoconibacillus texcoconensis (assembly GCF_014202575.1). Lineage (GTDB taxonomy): Bacteria > Bacillota > Bacilli > Bacillales > Salisediminibacteriaceae > Texcoconibacillus > Texcoconibacillus texcoconensis. The sequence goes on from NZ_JACHHB010000001.1 coordinate 152,546, forward strand.
ATTTACCTAAGTTCGTAACAAGTTGATACTTCCTAGCATAATAGCCGTCTAACCAATCAGTAGCAGAAGCAACAATAAAGATCGCTGTCGCTATGATATGTTCTATAGGTAAAACTTGCTCGCCAATTGAGATATCCCCGAAAGAAAAGTCCACAAGCAAAAAGACGACGAATATTGGAATAAGTAACATTCGCGATACAGTGATTTGATTTGGTACGTTCACAGTGATCCTCCTCACACCTGCACAACTACATATATTTACGGTCTGCTAAAACGCCCACAAAACTTAAAAGGACACACAATGAATCATAAAAGAGAATATTTTCCTCAATTATAAAAACATGCATACTATTGTAACACATCCCTTTAAGGAATAGAAATATCCTTTAAAAAAACAAGGGTCGGCTACACGTGATTGTTTTTGTCTCAGTCACAATGTGCGAGACACTCACATGTATAAGCCTGACCCTCAAGTTTAAAGCGTCTCATCTGGGAGGTTTCGAACAATCACAAATTGCCTTGTGTCATCAATCTGGTAATCAAGCTCTTCACCATTAATCTTGATATCCGTCGTCAATGCACTCCCAAGGTTAAAAGTGATCTCTTCTTGATCAACGAAATCAAAGCTTAATTCCTCACCTTCATCAAATTCGCCTACTTCGTGGACTGTTCCAGTTTCATCTTCGATTTGCAACCAACTACGGCCAGTGAATCTAATCTCTACATCGAAGTCTTCAGCACCGATTAAATCAAAATACGAGTTAATTCCTTCTGTTTCGTCGAATTCTAACACCGGTGTCTGTTCTGCTTCTTCTTCACGCTCTTCTTCCTCTTCTTTCTCTTCTTCTTCACGACCTTCAGTTAATTGTTCATCTGTACTGTCTTCACTTTCAGCAGCTTCCGCTTCATCCGTTACGCCTTCATCACCTTCTAATTCATCTTCGTAAGGTAGCTCGTCATCTCCGCCTTCGACGTCAATGCCACCTTGTTGTTCATCATTTGGTACACCCGTATCACCATCATTATCTTGCACAAAAAACCATATTCCGACAAAAATCGCAACGATAAAGACAATAACAATCAATGATGGGATGAAAGATGTAAATCGAGACTTTCTGTTCGACACGAGCTCCGATTTCCTCGACGACCGCGGCGGAATATCGACAGTGTCACCTTTCGGCTTTGGTAGCTCGTTTGCATATTCATCAAATAGCTCGTCTGGGTCTAAACCGACGGCTTCTGCATAATTTTTCACAAAAGCACGGGCATAAAAATCTCCAGGTAAGCGATCGAAATCCCCTTCTTCAATCGCTTCAAGGTATCGTTTTTGAATTTTTGTCACACTCTGTAACTGCTCATAAGAATATTGTTTCTCTTCCCTTGCTGCTTTTAATCGTTGTCCTAATTCTGACAATCCTAACACCTACCAACTAACTAATATCGAAAGAGGAAAAACCGGGTTCGACAATATCATATGTAATCTCTTCTCCCTCTTCGTTGCGTAATTCAATGATACAATGAAAGTCATCGAGCGTATACTCTGTTTCTCGAATGAAGATATCTGGATGCTCTATCACTTTTGTCGTCGGCAATCGTAACATATCACTTAAAAGCATGCGATGTTTCTCCGACGCTCTTAATGTTGAAACGATCCCATCGATAATAAAAACATGATCATCTGACATCTCATCACCTGCTAATTGACTACGTACTGTTTGTTTAAGCAATGTCGATGAAAGAAAAACCCACCTTTTGTTTGCACATACACTTGCAGCAACGATCGATTCTGTTTTTCCTACTCTGGGCATTCCACGAACACCGATGAGACGATGGCCATCTTTTTTCATTAACTCTGCAATGAAATCAACAAGTAAACCTAAATCACTACGAAGAAAGCGAAAAATTTTCTTTTCATCACTATCACGTTCAATATAACGCCCGTGCCTTACAGCTAATCGGTCCCGCAATTTCGGCTCACGCAATTTCGTAACTGAAATATTATCCATCGTATTCAGAATCGTACGAAGTCGTAATAAACGCTCTTCATCTTCCGTTCTGATCAGCATTCCTCGTCGGTCGTTTTCAACACCATTAATCATGATGATATTTATCGATAACATTCCAAGAAGGGAAGCGATCTCCCCGAGTAGCCCAGGGCGGTTTTCATGAATTTGATATTCAAGGTACCATTCTTTTTGTTCCATAGCCGCGCTCCTTCATCCCATCTATTCATATGAGAGGTGAAACGTCACTCTCTTACAATCATAATGGATTTTACACTGTAATGAAAGAGGTTTAACAAACTGGAGGTTGGATTTTATAAAAGTCGATGCTTATTACCAGAAATGTCGAACAGTAGGTGAAACCTTAGACCCAACCGTTTCTCATTTGACAGACGCTTATGCCAAATTTATACACGCGCATGTTTTTCAAAAAAAGTGCTGCGGATTTAACGCAGCACTTTCCACTATTTCCCTTGAACAAGTTTAATCATCATATTGGCAATTGCATGTTGTTCTTCTTCAGAGGCAACGTGCCAAAGGTCTGAAAGAACACGTTCTTGTTCGTTTTTAGGATCAACTTCATTGGCCAAATATTCGCCAACCTCATAAGCCATTTCAGAAATGGCATTTTGATCCATCCCATCACCTTCAGCTTTGTTTAAACGATCTCCTAAGAAACCTTTCCACTCTTCCCAATTATCTAATACAGACATGAAATGTCCCTCCCTTATCTAAGGTTCACGGTTATTTTCCCCGTCACCAAGGGAGATATACAAATATGAGTAGAAAACGGTTCAGCAATACCAAGCACCATTTACAGGAATGATTTGTCCGGTTACATATGAGGACTCCTTAGACGCAAGAAAATATACAACATTTGCAACTTCTTTAGGTTGAGCAAACCGTCCTAATGGAATATCTTCTTCAATTTCCTCACGGTCTTCACGGGCGAAGTCACCCATCATAGGTGTATCAACAACACCTGGTGCAATGGCATTTACTCGTATTCCTGAGGGCGCAACCTCTTTAGCTAAAGCTTTACAAAATGTATTTAAACTTCCGTTAATTGCTGAATAAACGACTTCGCACGAGGAACCGGTTTGCCCCCAAATTGAAGAGATCACAATAACTGAACCACTTTTTTGTTCAATCATTTTTGGAAGTAATCGTTTCGTCACTTTGATTGGTGCTTTCAAACCAATTTCCATATGACGGTCAATATCTTCATCGGCCATATCAGTGAGTAAACCAAAAGGTGCTGTACCACTCGTATGAACAATGACTTCCAACGGTCCATTGATATTGGTGCAAAACTCATCAACAGAAGTAGGATCACTAAAATCCGCTTGCAAAGCCGTTACCTGAATTTCAAATTGCGCTTCAAGTTTTTCGCACAATGACTTTATTGCTTTTTCGTTCGAGCAATACTGTAAAAGAAGGTCGTAACCTTCTCTTGCAAACCGCTCCGCAACATGCGTGCCAATACCACCACTAGCCCCTGTTATTAAGGCTTTTTTTTTAGATTTCTTGGCGTCATCAAGCGTCATTTCGGCTTCACCATACAAGTAGTCATTTGTGTTTTGGTATCAAAATGATCATGTACCGCTTCTTGAACATCTTCTAAGCTAAGTCCTTCAAGTACCGGGATGCAATCAAACAAATCCATGTCATTGAATCGGTAACGGGTAAATTGGTTAGCAATAAACTCTGGGCTGTTTAAAGACCGTAAAAATGACCCAATCTTTTTCTTTCGCGTTGCTTCGAGTGCATCCGCATAGGCATCCATCGGTTTAGAGGTGAAGTCAGATACCATCGTCTGAATACGTTCTGCTAATGTATCTGGATCATCTGTATCGCCACCAATGACTGAAAAACCGAAACCGTACTCACCAGAATAGTCAAACGAAAAACTGCCATCAATAAGCCCTTCTTTATAAAGGGATTGATAATTGTCAGAGCTTAAGCCAAACATCAATTCTAAAGCAATACTTAGTGATAATTCATGCTTTAGCAGCTTTTCACCTTGCAATGTCGGATCTTTATCTTTAAAACCGACGAGACATTTGCTCGTATTGATATTCATATTGACGACATGTTCTTTGCGGTTAACTTCTTGCGGCTCTGCTTCGTAAAAACGTTCAATCTCTTCAGGAGGCGCAAAAGATTTTTGAGATTGATTTTCACGTACAAAGGTCATCATCTCTTCGGCATCAACATTTCCGACAATGAATAGGACCATATTGCTCGGGTGATAAAATGTTTCATAGCAAGTATATAATGCATCTTTTGTGATTTCGTAAATTGAATCGACGGTTCCGGCAATATCATTACGTACAGGATGCTTCTCATACAAACTCGAAATTAACCCAAAATAAAGGCGCCAATCCGGGTTATCGTCGTACATTTTAATTTCTTGCTCAATGATTCCTTTTTCTTTTTCAACACTTTCCTCTGTAAAGTAAGGATCCTGCACAAAGTCGATCAACGTTTCCACATTCTTTTGTACATTTGAAGTACTTGAGAATAAATATGCAGTTCTTGTAAAACTTGTAAACGCATTCGCTGAGGCCCCTTGTTGACTAAACTGTTGGAAAACATCGCCTTCTTCACTTTCAAATAATTTGTGTTCAAGAAAGTGGGCAATGCCATCTGGAACCGTGATCGTTTCCTTTTCTTTTAGCGGTATAAACTGTTGGTCAATCGAACCGTATTTCGTTGTAAATGTTGCGAATGTTTTATGAAAGCCTTCTTTCGGTAAAATGTAAACTTCAAGTCCGTTGTCTAGCTGCTCATGATAAAGCGTTTCATTTAGCTGATCGAAATGTTTTGTTTTCACCGTTTTATGCCTCCTTTCCTTTGAGGAAGTAAATCGTGTCAAGCTCAATTTGATTAGCAACTTGGGTGACGTCTTCCTTCGTTACGTTATCAACCGCTTCAAACCACTTGTGTAATGGGCGATCGACCCCTGTAAGTTCATTATGGTACGATAATTCGACAAGCCCTCGTGGGACGTCCATCGTTTCTAGCAATTGATTTTTTAAAACAGCTTTCGTTTGATCTAATTCTTGATCGGTAAACTCACCGTTTTTCATATCTTCCATTTGTTTATGAATGATATCTACAGCTCGATCATATTTTGCTGGCTCAATACCAGACATGACCATCATTAATCCTTTATGGCTTTCCACACGAGATGACGCGTAATAAGCAAGGCTTTCTTTCTCACGAACATTCAAGAACAATTTCGAATGTGAAGAGCCTCCAAACAAACCATTAAAGACTTGCAAAGCAAAATAATTGTCATCTCTGTAGGTGACATTTGTTCGATAGCCGAGATGAAGTTTTCCTTGCTGAATATCTTGTTCTTCAATCACTTCACGACCTGGTTCTTTAATCGCTGGTTTTGTCGGTTCTTGAGCTGTTTCCTGATTGTTATTGTCCCTCTCTGGAAAAGTCATCGTTTCCAAAAGTAACGTTTTAAGGGTATCTTCATCGACATCTCCGACAACATATAAGTCAAGTTTATCCTTTTTTAATACTTGCTTATAATATTCATATAATGAAGATGGGTCGATCTCATCGACCTCTTCTTCTTTCCCGTAGACGAATAGACCATACGGTTCCTCTGCACACATTTCTTCCGTTAAGCGTTTGTTTGCATAGCGCATTTTATCATCATAAACAGACGCAAGACGTTGCTTTAACGTACGCTTCTCTGCATTGACGACCTCTGAAGCAAAAGCGCCATCTTCTAATTTAGGACGGAGAACAATCGATGCTAACATGCTTAATGCTTCTTTTAGGAGCGGAGTATCCGCTTTAAGAAATTTCTCATTTGCAACATCCATCCGAAATGATATCAGTTGGTTTTCTCCTTTTTTTCCTACATCCGCTTGTAAAGTTGCACCGTATAATTCGTCTAATGCGGAACGCACTTGCTGACGACTCGGATAATCCTCGCTTGCCGATTGTAAAATTGATGGAAGTAGCGCTCGTTTCGTGACTGTTTCTTGTTTTAATGGAGCTTTCATATGTAAAACGAGCGTGTTCGTTTTATACGTTTGTGATTCAACCAAGTGAACATTTAAAGGTCCAATTTGAAAAGTTTTTTCATTGATCGCTTCCAAAGAATTTCCCTCCTTCTTCCTACTCTGCTGTTAGCATTCCGTGTCATTCTTAATTTATGAACTTCTAATGGAAATACTTTGATTGTATCGAATAGTCAAGCTACTTTGCAAAACATAGAGATAAATTGGTTCATATGAAATCGCTACCGCCTGTGAAATTTCATTAATTACAAATGTGTTATTTTGATTAAGGACAATAGACTTATGTTTCGTTATTCCCAAAAACCACGGCAAATCATACATGTTTTTGGCCAAAATAGCAGAATCTATATTCTAGAACAAATAAGAAGATGTGTTCATTTACCCTATTCAAAAGCAGAGGCCGGTGCTTAAAAGCAACCGACCTTCTCCAGTTAGGTGCGACGTTTCGGTTTCTAGATGTTGGACGTCAAACCTTTTTATGAAATCATGTATCTTTCATTTAAACACGCTTCCGCAAAACGTTAAACTTGAATTTATCGGCGCGAAAATAGTTCTTTGAGTATAGAATAGGACGTTCACGCTCGTCATAATGCATTTGTTTTAAGATTAATAATGAAGTCTCTGGTTCGCATTGTAAAATATCTGAAATACGCTCATGGTAACCTAGTGGTTCAATTTGGGTATGTGCATAAGCGATCGTTATCCCTGCCTGTTCCAATTGTGTGAAAATCGATTCTTCTTCGAACGATTTAAGATCTTTTAAATAATTACGAGGCATTTTATCAAGACAGTAAACAACAGGCTCACCATCCGCTGTTCGCACACGTTCAATGTGAATGATATCATCGAATTGATCGTCATTAAAAAGGTGATGGTCTTTTAACGACGCTTCTTGAATATCTGAGGACAAAATCATCGTTCCCGCTTCTTTGTTGCCTTGTTCGATCATATCAGTTACACTAAATAATTGTTCGATTCCTGCATTAAATAACGGCTTCGTATTAATAAAAGTTCCGACACCGTGCCTACGTATAATAACGCTTTCATCTTCGAGCATACGAAGCGCTTCTCTTAATGTAGCCCGACTCACACCTAACCTTTTTGAAAGCACAAATTCAGATGGTAACCTTTCCCCAGCTTCATAAATCCCTTCTTCAATATCTTGCTTCATCTTATCGATCACTTGTAAGTATAGTGGACGTTGATCGGTTTTAATCATCGTATACCCTCCTGCATTTCAATAGCACAACCGCTTACATGAACTCCCTATTAATGTACCATTTTTTCAAAGGTTCGCCTACAATATTCACTCAATTTTTCATATTTTTTGCAAGAATTGACACACTATTTCAGATAGAATAAATGTCACCTTTCAAAATAAGATATTGAAATCCGAACGAATAATGAATGGAGCCTCCACTTCAGACGGACGCTTTCCCGAGGGCTTATCTTCAGTTAACTTATGCGAGGCAGGCTCACATAAGTGGATCTTCAGACTGCGCTCTATCCTCTTGGAGTCGCCGTCTTTCGTTTCAGCCACCTTTTATGATCCGTATATGAAATAAAAATTAATAGATATTATTCGTTTTGTAGCTCATAAAACGGCATGATGAAATTCATTCGATAATAAAAACAAATAAAGAAAGCCACCTCCCTTTAACGAACAGCAGTCGAACGTCGTTACCAGTTCCAATATGTTACTTCACCTAGTTGAGCCCCGCGAATGTCTTCAACTTCTTGTAACTTTAACAATTCCTTCGTCGGACCTGTAACAACCGCTCCATACACGTTAAATCCATTTTCCTCGAGATAATCAATACGCTCTTTGAAATGTTGCGTTTGAAAAACCGCTTCTGCTAACTTCTTATCCTCATCATAGAGACGGTTCATATTCTCCAGTATCATGTCTTGATTTTCCTGAACATAATCTTCATTAAGGTCTATACTTGACGATATACGGTAATCACTGTCGTACTCTCTTCCATGTGTTAATCCCCACGGTTCCACAGTCATTTCATTGCTTCCTCCTGACCAACCTTCAGAAAACGTATCAAGCTCACCCATGTAGAGGGGCATCCAAGTAACATCGAGATCATAGTCTTCCAAAAGAACAAACATGTCTTCTGGTGAAAGAAATTCATCGGTGGAAAAAGCAAGGTCTGCTACGGTTCCTTCATGAACTTTTTCTAACGTCTCCCATACGCCAAAGTGACTACCCGCGTCTAAATCATCACCTGTCTCAGGGTTATCAGGAAGATAAAAGCGAAATTGTGGTTGATCATTCTCTCGTTCATGTTGTGCGCGTACAGAAGTTAAATTCGTAAAAAAAGGTTTATTGACCTCTAACTCACCAACATGGACATCTTCGTTACCGATTCTTCGGTACATCTGGACCGAGGTCTCCTGCGTAAAAAACGGTGAAATCTCTGCGGACTGTAACCTGTGATGATAACCTGTAATCCCTGGATAACTCCAATCAAGTGCGAGGTTCGAATAAGCAACTAGCTTTTCACCTTTTGACGTTTTATCATAGGCAATTGAAAGAACTAACATATACATCGCGAAAAGAAATAGAATCATAAGCGCGACACGAATAATCTTTAGTGTCAACATGAACCGATAGCGCCGCAAAACCTTTTTTTCTTTTTTGTCATTCCATGCTTCCATCTTCATTTTCATCCCTTTCATGTATGTGCTGTCTTTTCGCCAAGACGTGTAACCTGTTTCGCGCCCTGTGTAGCGTAACTTTCACTTGATTTTCATTCATTTCGAGGATCGTCGCTATTTCCTTATACGTGAGACCTTCTTTTTCTCGCAAATGAAGAATCGTTCTATACGTTTCTTTTAATTGTTTTAAAAGACCAGTGAGTTCAGTTTCGCTCTCAAGACTCGTTACATAGCCCTCTGGCTCTTCATATGGACTCAACATATCCCTTCCTTTATGAATCGTTTCAATAAAAGGAACCCAGTCCCACCGCTTTCTTTTTCGCCATTCATCTAGATAAGCATGCCTAGCAACTTTAAAAAGCCAACTCCGAATCTCGTGGTCATGATAAAATGATAACGAAATCGTCGCTTTGTAAAAGGTTTCTTGTACGAGGTCTTCTCCTGTTGTGGAGGACCCTGAAAGCTGATACAAGTACTGATAAAGCGACTTGGCATGCTGTTTATAAATGTCTTCAATTTGTTGTTTCCTCGTATTTTTCAAGCTTCGGTCCTCCTTTCACCCTTATAACGTAAAAAGATCGAAAATGTTACACCTCATTTTAAATTTTTATGAGTAAAGTAAGAAAGCCTTAGAGAGGTCGTCTCTAAGGCCTAATAATTTTAGCTCGTTTCTTCTTCTTGTTCTTGCTGGGATACGAGCACGTCACGGGGTTTGCTTCCCCCGTACGGCCCAACGATGCCGCGTGCTTCCATTTCATCGATCAAACGGGCAGCCCGCGCGTACCCAACCCGAAACCTACGTTGCAGCATCGATACGGATGCTGTTTGCATGGAAATGACAAGTTGAACCGCATCATCATATAAATCATCGTCAACATCATCTTTATTTGAAGGTTCCTCATCAGATGGAATCATCTCTTCAGCATACTGAGCTTTTTGTTGCGCAACAACAGCATCGACGACTCGTTCGACTTCTTCGTCTGATAGAAACGCGCCTTGAATACGCGTCGGTTTCGATGCACCTACAGGTAAGTAGAGCATGTCCCCTTTTCCGAGTAGCTTTTCTGCGCCATTACCATCAAGAATGGTTCGTGAATCCGTTTGGCTTGAGACGCCAAAGGCAATTCGCGATGGAATATTCGCCTTTATGACACCTGTAATAACATCGACAGAAGGTCGTTGCGTTGCAATGATTAAATGAATGCCCGCTGCACGCGCCATTTGCGCAAGACGTGTGATCGCATCTTCGACTTCTGAAGAGGCGACCATCATTAAGTCCGCCAACTCGTCAACGATCACGACGATGTACGGAAGTTCCTGCTTTTTCTCATCATCATCAGCACGTTTGTCATTTTCTTTCTGGACATATACATTGTATCCTTCTATATTTCGTGTGCCCGAATCAGCGAACAATTCATAACGACGTTCCATTTCACTAACCACTCGCTTCAACGCTTGCGCTGCTTTTTTAGGGTCAGTAACAACAGGCGATAACAAGTGTGGAACGCCATTATAGACATTTAATTCAACCATTTTTGGGTCAATCATCATCAGTTTCACTTCATGAGGCTTGCTGCGCATTAAAATGCTACATATGATGCCGTTAATACAAACACTTTTCCCGCTTCCTGTTGCCCCAGCTACGAGTAAATGGGGCATTTTATTTAATTCAGCCACAACCGCCTCACCTGAAATATCTCGTCCTAAACCAATGCACAATCGGTTGTCAGATTGGGTAAGATCACTCGCTTCCAATACTTCACGAAGTGTCACCATCGCTACCTCTTGGTTAGGCACTTCAATTCCGATCGCTGATTTACCTGGGATCGGTGCTTCCATTCTGATGTCCTTTGCAGCTAAAGCAAGCGCTAAATCATCAGATAGGTTCACAATTTTACTAACCTTCACCCCGGTGTTTGGATACACTTCGTACTTCGTCACAGCTGGACCTAAATGAACTTTCGACACGCGTGCGTGAACACCAAAACTTTCAAGCGTTTTTTCTAACTTTCGAGCATTACGAGAAACAACTTGATGCTCCTGTTGTTGATTCGTTTGTGTCGGATGTGTAAGTAAATCTAAAGTCGGTAATTCATAGGCCACATTCTCTGCTTCAGGAACGATTAAGCTCTCACCTTCACTTAACGTTGGCGATTCATTTTCAGAATTAGAAGCAGGCTGATCCGAATCTTGTGATTGATTTTCTTGTTCTTGTAATTGCTGATTTTCTGTCTCTTGATAAGCTTTTTTTGAAAAATCATAAATCACCGGCTCTTCTATATCATCGATGACCACTTCTGGGGATTCCTCAATGTCCGGTTCATATGATTGATTGTCCGACTGGTTCGTATGAATCTCTGTAGACGGTTGACGGGTTTTAAGCCGATCTACGAGCTTAGCCGGGATCGCCTTGAGCGTTGCCAACGATTGAATTGTTCTGTTTTTAAAAGCGGGCTTGAGTTTTTCTCCAGCCTTTCTGAACAAATCAATAAACGACCGGTTTGTAATTAATATTCCTGAGGTAATCATCAATGCAATTGAAAACGCCATCGTCCCTCCAGAATCAAAGAGAAAATGTGTGAACGAATAGCCAATGGCACCGACCATTCCGCCCCCTAAAGATTCACTTGCAACTTCACCTTGGAGTTGCAAAATATACAGTTCCCACGTGTTGCGAATAATTGACGGATCAATAAACGTGCCAGACCGGGACAAGTCATCGAATAAATTGATATGCCCCCATAAGATGACACTTAAAAATAATAGGTAAACCCCTGCGAGCCTTCTTGACCAAAGTGGTGGGATCTCTCGCTTCACCATTAAGTAAAAAGAAAGGAAAAACACAACAGCCGTTAATACAACGTGCCAGTCACCAACAAAAAATCGAAATAATTGTACGATCGATTCCCCCACAGCTCCTAAACGAGCAAATGTGACTGTTGATACGACGAGTAATGCTAATCCAATCAGTTCAAACATTAAATAACGCTTGAGCGTCGTTTTACGTTTTTGCTTACGCTTTTTCTTCTTGCCCATACCTCTATACACCTCAATTTGCCGAAAAACAGTGAAATAAACGGAACAAGCAGCCTCATGGGGCTGCTCGAATAAGTTGAAGAATGCGAACATTCGTTTCACCTTTTATTTATTATATCATAGTGATATCAACGTTTCAGCAAATTGTGGTCAATTTATCATAAGTTTCCTTCAAGATCAACACGAACACTCAATGTTGCTCCTGGCGCTAGAGATTCATCCATGTAAGCGTTCGGATTAGAACTGATCACTCGTACAACGCGATACTGATCTAGTGACTCACTGTCAGGCTCGACAACTAAATGTCCATCACCAAATGGTATCGTCTGTTGCTTTTCAAACTCCTTGTCATCTGTCGGAAAAATGAGTTCCTGAGGTTGTGTCGTATATAATATCATTGGATCACACCCTCAGAGCCTGATTGGTCATCCCCATTTTGCTCTTTTCGTTCTTCAATCATTTCATTAAGCTTTTTGATCGCAGAACCAATTCCGCCAACTTCGTTAATGATCCCATATTTAACAGCATCATCACCAACGACATTTGTACCTATATCCCTTGTTAAGTTTCCTTTTGAAAACATCAGTTCTTTGAATTTTTCTTCTTCCACCGTTGAATGCCGGGTAACAAATTGAATGACTCGGTCTTGCATTTTGTCCATATATTCAAATGTTTGCGGAACACCGATCACTAAGCCCGTTAAGCGAATTGGATGGATCGTCATCGTCGCTGTTTCGGCAATGTAGCTATAATCGCTCGATGTAGCGATTGGAACACCGATTGAATGTCCACCACCTAAAACGAGGGTCACCGTTGGCTTAGAAAGCGATGAAATCATTTCTGATATCGCTAAACCTGCTTCTACATCGCCACCGACTGTATTTAGTATGATCATGAGCCCTTCAACCTTTGGATTTTGTTCTGCTGCAACAAGTTGTGGAATGATATGTTCATATTTCGTCGTTTTATTTTGGGGTGGAAGCTGGGTATGTCCTTCGATTTGACCGATAATCGTAATACAGTGTAAATTTGATTGTTCCATTTGTGGCACGTTCGTTTGTCCCAATTGCTGAATTTTATTTAAAATGCCATCACTTTTATCGTTTTGTTTATTTCCATCTTGGTTTGGCGCCGTTTCTTGTCGATCGCTCATACGATTGACACACCTTTCTATAGATATATTTACTGTTTGTAGTATGAGTGTAGGTGCAAACATTCATTCATGATCGACTAGAAAAGGGAAAGGGGGCGCTGACGAAAAGCGTAGTGATAAAAGAAAAGCCTACCTTTTTGAAGGTAGACCTCTTCTAAGTGAACAGAAAGCGCGATCTGATCTCTTACGCTTCCATAATGATCGGTAAAATCATTGGGCGTCGTTTTGTTTTTTCATAAAAGTAACGGCTTAATACATCACGGACACTGCTTTTCAACTCTGACCATTCATTGACTTGGTTTTCTAAGTTCTTTTGAAGCGTTTCTTTTACCATCGATTGCGCCTCATCGATCATTTCTTCAGATTCACGAACGTATACAAAACCTCGAGAGATAATATCAGGACCTGAAATAATTTGACTCGACTTTCTCTTTAATGTTACAACGACAACGAGAATCCCGTCATTTGATAAAAGACGACGGTCTCGTAATACGATGTTTCCAACATCGCCAACGCCTAATCCGTCAATTAAGACATGTCCAGACGGAACTTTTCCAGCAAGTTTCGCACCCTTTTCGTTAATTTCTACAGTTTCTCCTTTGTCTAAAAGGAACATATGATCTCGATGAACACCGCACGATTCAGCTAAATGAGCATGAGCATGTTGCATGCGATACTCTCCATGAACAGGGATAAAATACTTAGGTTTCAATAAATTAAGCATGAGTTTTAAATCTTCTTGAAAGCCATGTCCAGATGTTTGTACATCAGAACGATTATAGACAACTTCAGCCCCTGTACGATACAACAAGTCAATCGTTTGTGACAACGATTTCTCTTGCCCTGGACCAGGCGTAGATGAAATAATCACCCTGTCATCGGCTTTAATTTTGACTTGCTTATGCATCCCTTTAGCCATTTGCGAAAGTACACTCATCGGTTCACCGCGATTTCCTGCCGTTAAAATAACAAGATCTTCATCTGCGATTTTATCCTTCTTTCGCACATCAACAATTAAACCTTCTGGAACTTCTAAATACCCTAAATTGGCTGCAAGTTTTACGATTCGCTGCATATTATCATCAACAACAGCAATGTAACGATCTTCATCACTAGCCACATTGATGACTTGCTGAATACGGTGGATATTTGAAGCAAACGTAGCGACGATAATTCGTCCTTCTGCCTCATAAAATGCTTCTTGAAGACCTAAACCAACCGTTGATTCAGATAAACTAGATCCTGGGATTTCAGCATTTGTACTGTCCGATAACAAACAAAGTACACCGTTTTCACCGAACTTTGCTAATTTTCCGATCTCAGTATGTTTTCCGTCGATCGGATTTTGATCGAATTTAAAGTCTCCTGTATGGACAATCGCACCTTGTGATGTATGTAGGCAAACACCGATCGCATCTGGAATGCTGTGCGTTGTATGGAAAAAAGATACACGAACTTGGCCAATTTTCACTTTTGAATTTGCGTGGATCTCTTTAAAATTGACACGTTGTTTGATTTGCAATTCTTTCATCCAATCTTTTACTAGTGCCAACGTTAACTTTGTTCCGTAAACCGGAACATTTAATTTCTTAATAAGATAGGGAACTGCCCCCATGTGGTCTTCATGGCCATGTGTTAACACAATCCCTTTGACGCGGTCTTTATTTTCAACGAGATACGATATATCTGGTATAACGATATCTACGCCTAGCATATCGTCGTCGGGGAACATCAGCCCGCTATCGACCACGATCATTTCGTTATCCACTTCGACGACGTACATATTTTTTCCGACCTCACCTACACCGCCGAGTGAAAAGACACGAATTTTTTCTGTTGTTGGTAGCTTTGACAATGGTATATATCCTCCTATATTCAGTAATGAAAAGACGCCCGAACCGTTCACTTGTATGTAGTATAACTCAACTTAAGTTTAGAAAACAAGTTATCTTAATAAAGAAATTCCCCCGTTACTGACAACGTAGCGGGGGAAGTCACCTTTATGAGGTTTGTTTGACAAGAGAGGAAACGTAAGCGAGCTCTTCTTCTGTCAATGGAAGTATTGGTTGGCGTACACTTCCAACATCCACGCCAATCAATTGTAATGCCGCCTTCACAGGAGAAGGGCTTGGAGCGCTAAACATTCCTTGTATCACAGGTAATATTTCCTGATGAATACGAGCCGCTTCGACAATGTTTCCATTTTTATAAGCAGTCACCATCTCTTGCATCTCTTCACCAATAATATGAGAGGATACAGAGACGATTCCGTCTCCTCCTACAGCAACGATCGGTAAAGTTAAAGAATCGTCACCTGAGTAGACTTTAAATCCTGCATCCGTCTCGGCAATAATTTTCGTAATTTGTTCTAAATTACCGCTTGCCTCTTTAACCGCAACAATGTTGTCGATTTTTGACAATGCTATTGTCGTTTCTGCTTGCATGTTCACAGCTGTTCGACCTGGTACATTGTAAGGCATGACAGGAAGTGACGTTTCTTGAGCAATCACCTT
The DNA here is from genome assembly GCF_014202575.1 of Texcoconibacillus texcoconensis. GTDB lineage: Bacteria > Bacillota > Bacilli > Bacillales > Salisediminibacteriaceae > Texcoconibacillus > Texcoconibacillus texcoconensis. The sequence goes on from NZ_JACHHB010000001.1 coordinate 167,967, forward strand.
AAAATGTTCATAAAGCATACGTTGTGACGGTTTGTTATAATATGGGGTTACGAGCATAATCGCGTCGACACCAAGCTTTTCCGCTTCTTTTGTCAAGGCGATTGATTCGCTCGTGTTATTGGAGCCGGTTCCAGCAATGACGGGTACACGGCCGTTGACAACCTTTACGCAATGTTCAAAGAGGGTGAGCTTCTCCTCCTTTGTTAACGTCGGTGATTCACCAGTCGTTCCGGAAACGACGATCGCATCGCTTCCTTTGTGAATCAGATGTTCAATCAAGGTTGTCGTTTTATTCAAATCGACGTTTTGTTTGTTGTCAAACGGTGTCACCATCGCTGTGACAACTTGACCAAAATTCACTGTGCTCCACTCCTAACCAATAAAAATTTATTCTTTTGCGAGAAAATGCTCATGTAAAGCATTGACCGCTTCGACCATATCATCCTCACTCACAAGTACCCAAATTGTCGTATGAGAGTCGGCAGATTGCAAAATTTTGATGTTCCTGTCAGTAAGTGCTTCAACAATTTGCGACGCGACCCCAGGCACACCGGTCATTCCAGCACCTACAGCGGACACTTTCGCACAATTACGCAAAACAGATGGCTCTAAACCTCTTTGTTGCAATACTTCAATCGCACGATCGGTCATCTCATCCTTAACAGTATAAGCAACGCCAAGAGGATGAATATTTATTAAGTCGACAGAGATGTTCTCTTGCGCCATGGCTTCAAACACTCGTGATTGTAGCGTATAATCCCCTTCTTCTGCAAACACTTTTATTTGCGAAACCCCTTTCACGTGGGCAATTCCTGTAATGACGCGCTCCTCAACATCACTGCCTAACCGACCATTAGACCCTGCGGAGATTAGTGTACCCTCTGCTTCGCTAAACGTTGAACGAATACGGATTGGAATTTTTGCTTGCATAGCAATTTCAACGGCTCGCGGATGAATCACTTTAGCCCCTTCATAAGCTAGATGGCTGATTTCGTTGTAAGTGACTTCATTAAGTGGTTTCGCTTTTGAAACAATCCGAGGGTCAGCTGTCATAACTCCCTCGACATCTGTAAAAATGTCCACATACTCTGCTTGTAAAGCGGCACCTAAGGCGGTAGCGGATGTATCGCTTCCGCCACGCCCTAGCGTTGCCACTGTTCCAGTTGGTGTCTCACCTTGGAAACCAGTGATGACCGCTACGTCGTACTTTTCTAACCAAGTTTTAATTTGCGTTGTGTCCATATCAATGATTTTTGCATCGGTGTAATCTTCTGTTGTTCGAAAACCTGCTTGTGCTCCAGTTAAGGCTGTAGCTGAAATCCCTTGTTCGTTGAGTAATTGTGAAAAATAAACAGAAGAAATTACTTCACCACACGAGGCTAGTAAATCCTGTTCACGGCTTGATACACTCGTCGATCTCCTGCCGATTAATTCAAGTAACGTGTCTGTTGCATACGGATCACCTGAACGCCCCATTGCCGAAACGACGACGACAACTTTTCTACCTTCTTTCAGAGCACTTCGGACATGACCCGCAGCACGCGTTCTCGACGTTTCATCTTTTAATGATGTTCCACCAAACTTTTGTATAATGACGTTCATGGTTCACCTCATGATTCCTTATAATCTAAATCAATTCTTTTTTTAACAAAGATTCAGCAATTTGAATGGAGTTTAATGCGGCCCCTTTACGTAAGTTATCCGCAACGACCCATAGATGAAAACCTTTTTCATTATCAAGATCTTTTCTCATGCGACCGACGAAAATGTCATCTTGGCCCGCTGCATCTGTCGCCATTGGATACACTTGATTTGATGGATCATCAGTTACAGTAATCCCTGGTGCTTTTTCTAATTGCTCTCGTAATTCATTGACCGTCACGCCGTCTTTGTCTACTTCAATATAAACGGATTCTGAGTGACCAGTTGCAACGGGTAAACGAACACATGTTGCAGCAACAGGTAGTTGATCATCGTGAAGGATTTTCTTCGTCTCATTAATCATTTTCAATTCTTCAAAAGTATATCCGTTATCTTCAAATTTATCGATTTGCGGAACAGCATTGAAAGCAATTTGATAATATTTTTCATCAGAAGATACAGGTAATACTTTCGCTTCGAAGTCTCGACCTTCTAATACATCTTTTGATTGTTCATTCATTTCGTCAACTGCTTCAACACCTGCACCACTAACAGCTTGGTATGTTGATACAATGACGCGATTTAATCCAAATGCTTCACGAAGTGGTTCAAGCGCTGCGACCATTTGAATCGTTGAACAATTTGGGTTACTAATGATTCCGTTGTGCTTAGAAACATCATCGACATTGACTTCTGGAACGACAAGCGGGACATTTTCATCCATTCTAAAAGCACTTGTATTATCAATGACAACAGCGCCACTTTTCACAGCAGCATCTGCAAAACGTTTCGATACGGAACCACCTGCACTAAACAGTGCAATATCAATTCCTTCGAACGAGTCTTCTGTCGCTTCTTCCACGACGTACTCTTCCCCTTTAAACGTTAACGTTTTTCCCGCGGAACGCTTTGACGAAAGAAGCTTTAGCGTGTTTACTGGAAACGACCTTTCTTCGAGGATCTCTAGCATTTGCTCTCCAACGGCTCCAGTCGCTCCGACGACAGCGACATTGACTAATTTGTTGTTCATACTCCAGTTCCCCTTTCTCTAGCAGATCATTTGTTTTTGTTTCTACTATATCGGCTTTGGCTCGATATGAAGGCCGTTTAAAGAAACGACGATACTAGTTTATCATAAAAAGCTATCGAACCGACGCTGATTCTATTTTAGCAACTGTCGCCGGATTTTTCATCACCCTTTATATCTTTCTCGTAAAACAGGTTGCAATTGTTCACGCTCTAATGCAGCTTCGATTGTGTCTGGAATCAGCGTCATATCAGCAACTAACGAGTTTGGTTTCTTATAAGGATGGTCCTGGCCGAGAGGAACAAAAAAGATGTTTTTTGTTGACATTAATCTCATAATATTCGTTCCATTTAAGCCAAGCGCATCATTTGTTGAAATTGCAAGAACAATTGGAGACTGATTTCTCATTGTTGCTTTTGTTGCCATTAGAACTGGTGAATCTGTCATCGCGTTTGCTAGCTTGCTAATTGAGTTACCTGTCATGGGCGCAATGATCATACAATCTAATGGATATTTCGGGCCCAAAGGCTCCGCTTTCGGAATCGAATCAATAATTGGTTCAGGCGTTGCCTCTTGAATCGCCTCAACCCAACTCTCACTCGTTCCAAATTTCGTATCTGTTGTTTGCACAGTATGGCTAACGATCGGTGTGACTTTCGCCCCTAAATTGACAAGCTCCTTTATTTGAGGGACGACTTCCTCGTACGTGCAGTGAGATCCGGTTAAGCCAAACCCTATATGTTTTCCTTCTAGGGTCATTCTAACCTCTCCTTTCTTATTCATGCTGCTCTCGTAAAAGTTTTGCTAACGTGGTGGCAATGATTTTCCCCGCCGTTTTCGGAGCAACAATGCCCGGTAACCCTGGAACGAACTTCGCTTTTATGCCAGCCTTTTTCGCATAGTCAAAATCAGTTCCCCCTGGGTTGGCTGCTAAATCGATAATTAAAGCGTGAGAGGATAGCTTACTAATCGTTTCTGCTGTCACAACTGGACTTGGAATCGTGTTTATGACAATATCAATATCTTCTAAGTTTTCTTCTTGTAACGAAGACAGAGGTACAATATTTGCACCCATTTCGTAGCCCCGAGCAAGACGCTCTGATTCTTGTGCAACGACGGTTACTTTTGCTCCCATCCCTTGAAAAAGGCGAGTGACCGTCGTACCTACACGTCCGAGACCAAATATACAAACATGACTATTATGAATGGTTTTATCCGTATGCTGAATTGCGGTCATAACGGTCCCTTCAGCGGTCGGAACGGAATTGTAAATAGCAACGTCATCACGGCCAAGTAGTTCAACAAAACGTTTCTCTGATTTCTGGATAAGTTTTTCGATTTGGTTCGTTTTAATCCCAGAATACAGTGTGCAAGACGGTTTCGTGTTCATAAACCAGTGTTCATCAAAGTAAACATACTCACTTGAAAAACGCGATTCAACTTTTCCATCAGCAGCAATTCCACTGACTGGCAAAATCACGGCATCAACGTCTGCAGGATGAATGGAAGAAAACGTATGATTTTCAACACCGGCAAATGGTTCTTCAATCTGGTCGAAACCGATTAAAGAAAGTTGAACACCCCGCTCCGACAATGTGTCGATTACTTCTAGCTGTCGCGCATCACCACCGATAATTACAACGTTCATATTGTTAAGCAATCGTTTTCTCCCCTTTCAAGATATTTTTTTAAGGGGATGGGTTATTGGAATGGTTATTTCACGATAGTCTATGTAAGAATCTTTATAGGCGTGTCGCCTTAGCTTGTCAAAAATAAAAAAGGACCTTTTAGAGAAGAGCAAAAAAAGAAAAGGTCTAACCTTTTCACAAAAACTTCTACAAGTGTAAACATACCCTAACGGATATGGACGAGAAGTTTTGTGTAGGTTAGACCTTAAATGATCATACTTCGATAATGATCATATCAGCACCGATTTTTTTAATTTGATTCCAATAAAATGTCACCTGTTTGTCTCGTTTTCCTAATCCAAACCACTTCATTGTCGGAACGACGAACGCTTCAATTTCGCCTGTTTCCTCATCGATGACGAGATCGGTTTGTCCGAGAACGCCTAACCGCTCTCCTTTTTCAAAATCGATAATTTCCTTGCTACTAATCTCACTTAGTCTCATATTTCTCCCCCTTAGACGAACTCTTAATTCACTTTATGGGGGATATCTCGATGTTAGACCTTGAACAGAAGGAAGTTAGTTTAAAATTTTAGGTACTTCACCATTGGCACTAATAAGTGAAACGGCACAAGAATGATCGAATAAGCGTTCACTTATCCGTTTAATATCAGCAGCTGTAACATTCTCGATATCTTTGACAAGCTCATCTAATGTTTTATGTCTACCAACGAGTAATTCATTCTTACCGTTTCTGTTCATTCTGCTGCTTGTGCTTTCTAAGCCTAGCATCAAATTACCTTTTAATTGTTCCTTTGCATTCGTGAGTTCTTTATCCGTTAAGCCTTGATCACGAATGGATGCAATCGTCGTCATCATAATGTCAGATACCTCGTCTAATTGAGATGGGTCAGTACCTGCATAGACAGTCATCATTCCTGAATCTAAGAATGCTGAATGGTAAGAAAAGACCGAATAGGCTAGTCCTCGTTTTTCACGTACTTCTTGGAAGAGACGGCTACTCATACTTCCACCTAGGACATTATTAATGAGCACTGTCCCGTATATATCTTTTTCATCGACAGCTACACCATTAAACCCAAGACAAAGGTGTGCTTGCTCGATATCTTTCTTTCGGACAATTTGTCCGTTAAAAAACTGCGGTTGTTTATGCTGTTCTGTTTCGCTTCTTTTTTTGATTGTTGAAAAAGATGATTCAGTTAAATCAATAAACGATTCATCCACATTACCTGCAACACTTACGACGACATTCTCAGCATGGTAATGTTGGTCCATATACTTTCGCAGGGCATCTCCATCAAATGTTTTTAACGTCTCAGCAGTGCCTAAGATCGGAAAACCAAGCGGGTGATCTTGGTAGATGGCTTCACCTAATAAATCATGAACAATATCGTCAGGGGTATCTTCATACATTTTAATTTCTTCTAAAACGACCCCTTTTTCTTTGTTTAATTCATCCTCATCAAATTTGGAACCGAAAAACATGTCGCTTAGAATGTCTAACGCTTGTTCAGCGTGTGAATCCATGACCTTTGCATATAAGCATGTGAATTCTTGTGCAGTAAACGCATTGACTTGTCCTCCAATTGCGTCAAATGCTTCTGCAATATCTTGTGCTGAGCGCTTTTCTGTTCCTTTAAAAAACATGTGCTCTAAGAAGTGAGAGATCCCATTTTGTTCAACGGTTTCAAATCGGGAACCCGTTCGAATCCAGATACCAATGGAAACAGACCTCACACTTTCATTTTTTTCATATACAATTCGTAATCCTTTATCCGTTTGTCTACGTTGTATCAAGCTTTGACCTCCTATTTCTCATCTGTATCTCTCGTTACTGGCAGACGTTTTTCGTCCATTAGTTCACTAACTGTTCCGATACGATATCCTTGGTCTTTGATTCCATCAATGATATCCTCAAGGGCACGTGCTGTCGACTGGGTTGGATGCATTAATACCGTCGCGCCATTATGCACATTGTCTAGCACTTTTCTCGTCATTTGTTCTGGAGCTGGGTTGCGCCAGTCAATCGTATCGACGCTCCACATCATTGTTCCCATATTACGGTCTGCTGCAAGTTTAACAACTTCATCTCGATAACTACCACTCGGTGGCGCAAACCAGTCTGGTGTGACATCCAACGTCGCTTCGATTACTTCATTCGTTTTATCCAATTCTTCAGCGATTTGTCCTGATGATAAATGACGCATATCTGGATGAGAATAGGCATGGTTTCCGATTTCATGTCCTTCCTCAACAATCATCTTAGCAAGTTTTGGATGATTTTTCACCCATGAGCCATCAAGGAAGAACGTTGAACGGATTTCTTGTTCATTCATCACCTTCAACAACTCTGGAAGTTCTTCATTTCCCCAAGCGACATTGACCATTAACGTCACCATCGGTTTATTTTCGTTACCGCGATAAATGGCAGACGGAGGCAAGTCTTCTAGTGATACTTCTGGTGATATTTGGTCATAAACGAGCCTGCGCTCATCAAATTGTCCTTCTTCCTTCATTTGTTCAAATGATGAAGTGACATCTACTTGCAAACCATTATACCCAGGGACAGCTTTCCACACTTTATCAACTCTTGCATCGATTGGATCTTCTTCATAATCGTCTCTGTACTCTAAAATTTCTTGATAAAGGGGATCCTCGGCTTGCATTGTCATCGTCGCTTCATCTGTTAAGTCATGAAGGTAGCTTGAGGTGATTGGATTTTTGACACTAGATAACGATAGCACTAAAATAAACAAAAACGTTGATATTTGAATAACACTTTTTTTAACCATCCCTCGTCCCTCCTGTCCATACATCCATATGCATGAAAAAAATCACCTAGAACGAGGTTAGATCATTCTGTTATATCCATCCGATATAAAAAGAGACTGGCTTGCACCTCCAGTCTCCTTCACCTACTTAGATTCAGTTGTTTTGTTTTCCTCAGCTTTTTTTGGCTTTGGTTCTTCGCCTTCTTCTAAGGTCGCTTTATGTGATAGGTTCACGCGGCCTTGAGAGTCAATTTCCGTAACTTTTACTTTTAACTCATCTCCAACGTTCACTACGTCTTCAACTTTTCCAACACGTTCGTTGGATAATTGAGAAATGTGAACGAGCCCATCTTTTCCTTTAAATAACTCTACAAAAGCACCAAATTTCTCAACGCGTTTTACTTTACCGACGTACGTCTCACCAACTTCAACTTCACGAATTAAATCTTCGATCAATTTCTTCGCTTGCTGATTCATTTGTTCATCAGAAGAAGAGATGAAAATACTTCCGTCTTGTTCAATGTCAATTTTCACACCCGTGTCTTCAATAATTTGATTAATCGTTTTCCCGCTTGGACCAATTACATCACGGATTTTATCTGGGTTAATCGACATTGTTAAAATTTTCGGTGCATGTTCAGACAATTCGTTACGTGGGGAACCGATGGCTGATTCCATATTTTCTAGAATCTTCATTCTTCCTTCGCGAGCTTGCTCTAAGGCACGAACGAGAACGTCTCGATTGATCCCTTCAATCTTAATATCCATCTGTAGCGCCGTGACACCTTGTTTTGTACCTGCTACTTTGAAGTCCATATCACCGAGCGCATCTTCCATACCTTGGATATCTGTTAATACGGTCATGTCGTCTCCATCTTTAACAAGACCCATAGCGATACCAGCAACTGGCGCTTTAATTGGTACACCGGCCGCCATCATTGCTAATGTACTTGCACAAATACTTGCTTGCGATGTGGAACCATTTGATTCAAGCACTTCTGATACGAGACGGATCGTGTATGGGAATTCCGTTTCTGACGGAATCACTTTCTCAAGTGCACGCTCCCCTAATGCACCGTGGCCAATTTCACGACGGCCAGGTCCGCGGATTGGTCCTGTCTCACCAACACTGAAGGATGGGAAGTTGTAATGGTGCATGAAGCGTTTTGATTCTTCAATACCAAGCCCGTCCAAAATTTGTACATCTCCTAAAGCGCCAAGTGTACATACGCTCAATGCCTGCGTTTGTCCTCTTGTAAACAAACCAGAACCGTGCGTTCGCGGTAGTAAATCGATACTTGAGGAAAGTCCGCGGATCGCATCAACTTGACGGCCGTCTGGACGAATATTATCTTTTGTAATCGAACGACGAACTTGTTCTTTCAACAGTTTGTCAAAAATTTCTTTGACTTCTTCTGTTCGATCTTCTTCTGCTTCTTCATATTCTGCGACGAGTTGATTTTTCAATTCATCAATCGCATCTTCACGAGCATGTTTTTCTGTCACTTTTGCCGCTTCACTTAAATCGCTCTCGACTTTCCCACGAACTTCTTGTTCAAGTTCTGGGTCAATCTCTTTCAATTTGACATCCATTTTTTCAACGGCTACAGCAGCAATCACTTCCTCTTGGAATGCGATCAAGCGCTTGATCTCTTCGTGACCAAACATAATCGCTTCAAGCATGACTTCCTCTGTCACTTCATTTGCACCAGCTTCAACCATGTTAATCGCATCTTTTGTACCTGCAACAACAAGGTTAATGTCACTTTTCTCCATAAGTTCTGTTGTTGGATTGATCACGAACTCTCCGTCTACGCGACCAATTGTTACACCAGCAATCGGACCTCCAAATGGAATATCTGAGATCGACAATGCAAGTGACGATCCAATCATTGCCGCCATTTCTGGTGAACAATCTTGATCATTACTCATCACCATGCTGATCACTTGTACATCATTTCTAAATCCGTCCGGAAAAAGCGGACGAATTGGACGGTCGATTAATCGACTTGTAAGAACGGCATTTTCACTCGGACGCCCTTCACGCTTAATAAAACCACCTGGAATTTTTCCAGCGGCATATAATCTTTCTTCATAATTTACGGTTAGTGGAAAGAATGGTATGTCTTTCGGTTCTTTAGAAGCGGTTGCTGTACAAAGGACTGTTGTATCACCATAACGAACGAGAACGGCACCATTTGCTTGCTTTGCCAGTTCACCTGTTTCGAACGTTAACGTTCGACCAGCCCAGTCCATTGAAAACGTTTGCTTTTTTTGTTCTTTCATTTACGAGTACTCCTCTCGTGCTCAAAATTGCTTTGTATTAGTTTAACCATTTCCTATGTACACAAACGAATGAATAAGAAAAAATTGATCTTTTCTATTGTAGCAAAATTTTCAACAATAAAAAAGCGGGCAATGCCCGCTTTTTGTTTTATCGACGTAAACCAAGTTTGTCAACGAGTTGACGGTAACGAGATACGTCTTTTTTACGTAAATACGTAAGCAAGTTACGACGTTGTCCAACCATCTTAAGTAGACCACGACGAGAGTGGTGATCTTGTTTATGGTCACGCAAGTGTTGGTTCAATACCGTAATTTGTTCAGTAAGGATAGCAATTTGAACCTCAGGAGAACCTGTGTCATTCTCGTGGGTTTTAAAATCCTCGATGATTTGGTTTTTACGTTCTTGAGTTAAGGCCATCCTATTTCACCTCCTTTTTTGTAAATCCCCTATCACTGAGCGGACGTCGGTGACTCGCTCCGCCAAGCAAAGGTTCTAATGCATATTTTAGAATACACGTTTTTATCGCAGATTTCAAGGGCTAGTCCAACATCAACGCGAAAAAAATTCAATTCCTCGTTGTTTGTCCTTGTTTATTTGCTCAATTAATTCATTCACAGATGAAAAAGCAACTTCCCCTCGTAAGCGCGAATGCCAAAATACTTCCACTGTTTTCCCATAAAGATCGCCATGGAAATCAAATAAGTGAACTTCAATTGTTGGTACATTTATTTTTTCGTTATTGAACGTCGGCTTATAGCCGACGTTACATACCCCATTATACAAGGCTCCTTCAACCGCCATTTGAACAGCATATACGCCTGTGTGCGGTGTTTGAAATCGATCTGTTAAAGACACATTGGCTGTTGGGAAACCAATCGTTCTGCCTCGCTTTTCACCATCTACGACTTCTCCTTCAATTGAATACGGCCGACCTAATAGATGACATGCCTGTTCAACATCACCATTCGAAAGTAAACCACGAATTCTTGTAGAACTAATTTTTTCTCCATGGTTATTTACTTTTCCAACAGTCGTTTGTGTAAACATCTCACGTGAATGAAAAGGGAGCGTCTCCATCGTTCCTTTACCTAAATGACCATATGTAAAATCAAACCCAGCAACGACATGTTCAGCATGTAAAGCGATAAAGTAATCATCTGCAAATTGTTGTGGGTTTAGATCAGCAAACATTTGTGTAAATTCAACAACAAAGATGCGATCTACACCAAGTTTTCGAATCTCAGCGATCTTTTTATTAAGTGGTGTTAAATAAGTCATGTTTTCGTTTTCTTTACGTAACACTTCTTTTGGATGAGGGTAAAAAGTCATCACAGCAACTTCTATGTTTTTTTCTTTTGCGATCGAAACCGCTTTTTCAATCACTGCTTGATGGCCATTATGTACCCCATCAAAAAAACCGAGGGCGATCACCTGTGGTGGAAATGACGATCGCTCATATCTGTGAGGGTGATGAATGTGGATGACGTCCAAAAATGACACCTCAACTTTTTTTCGAGTTGTTCAACCTTTATGACCCTAATAGCATTTTCTCTGGCTTCATAAAGCCTCGCTTATTAGGATGTTGTTGATAAATTGCTAAAATGCTTCCTTGTTGATTATACAAAGCAAATTGTTGTTCGTCTACGTTTTTTAACATCGGTAAGACAGCGCCGTTTCGTACAGAGGCTTCTGTTTTTTCATCAATCGTATATGATGGCCACTCGTGCATAGCCTTCTCAATCGGGTCCATCGCTTTAAATTGTTGATTGTTTTTGACCAGTTCATCAATTTGCTCAATCGTCCAACAATCTGATGAAGTAAACGGTCCTGCAGATGTTCGCGTCAATTGAGACATATGTGCTGGATAACCTAAGGCTTCTCCAATCGCAACAGCTAGTGTGCGTACGTACGTTCCTTTACTGCACGTTACACGAAACGGTACACGAATTTCGCTACGTTCTTCATCAAAGTCAGGAGAACCTGTGAGTGTTAACGAATAAATCGTCACTTCGCGTTCAGGGCGCTCCACTTCAATTCCTTCTCTTGCATATTCATACAAACGCTTGCCTTTTACTTTGACCGCTGAATAGTACGGTGGAATTTGTTTAATTCTTCCGCGTAACGGTTCGCAAGCTTTTTCTATTTCAGCTTCTGAAATCGATGCTTCGATACGTTTTTCAGCGACTACTTCACCAGTTGCATCTTCGGTTGTTGTCGAACGACCTATCGTTACTTCTCCTTCATACGTCTTATGATACTCGGTCAAATATTCAACGAGTTTTGTCGCGGTCCCTAAGCAGATTGGAAGCACCCCATCTACTTCGGGGTCAAGCGTGCCGGTGTGTCCGACTTTTTTTGTTCCATACCGTTCACGTATTTGCTTGACACAATCGAATGATGTTTCACCACGTTGTTTCCAAAACGGAATTACACCAGATATATTTCCCATCAATCCATCCCCTTTCCGCTTTAAAAAAAACAGCCTTTTTAAATATCATAAAGAAAAGGATAGACGCGGGCATCTATCCTTAAACCGTCAATTACTCTTTATTGAGGTCTCTAAGCAGTTCCTCAATACGGTTTCCTCTCTCAATCGATTCATCAAAGGTGAACTCTAATTCAGGGATTTTTCGCAGTTGGATTCGTTTGCCAACTTCAGAACGTAAAAATCCTTTCGCCTTTGTTAAACGTTTCATCGTTTCGTCTTTTTGTTCGTCATCTCCATACACAGTCACATATGCAGTCGCTTGTTGTAAATCACCCGTAACGTCAACAGCTGTGACAGTGACAAATCCGATTCGAGGATCTTTCATTTCTCGTTGTATAATGTCGGAGAGCTCTTTTTTTATTTGCTCACCTACTCGATTAGGTCTCACGTTGCTCACGTATTGACACCTCCTCATACTACGCCTTCAAAACATTTAAAGCCATTCCCAAACTGTTTCGGTGCGCTCAACCTCAGGAAAAGAGTCTATAAATGTTAACACTCTTTGTAATTCCTTTTCGCAAGCAACGCGATCGGAATTAACACCGACAATCGTGAGTTCCGATCGCTGCCAAAGGTTTTGATGTGACGTTTCAGCCACCGAGACATTAAATCGTTGTTTGATACGCGTGAGTACTCTTTGGAGCACAGCACGTTTTTGTTTCAGTGACGTAGATTCATAAATGTAAATGTCGAAGGTTACTGAACCGATCACGACGGTTTAATTTCCTCCATAATGTACGCTTCGAGAATGTCGCCTTCTTTAATGTCATTATAATTCTCAAGCGTAATACCACATTCATATCCTTTACGAACTTCCTTCACGTCATCCTTATAACGTTTTAGGTGACTGATACCTCCGTCAAACTGAACGACACCATCACGAATTAAACGGATCGAAGAATCACGCGTAATATAACCATCTGTAAGATAGCTACCAGCAATTGTTCCGATACGGGAAACTTTAAATGTTTGACGCACTTCAGCCTGGCCGATCACTTTTTCTTGATATACAGGGTCGAGCATACCTTTCATTGCTGACTCGATTTCTTCAATTGCATCGTAAATGACGCGGTGAAGACGAACATCAACTTTCTCAGATTCAGCTACACGGTTAGCATTTGCATCTGGTCGCACATTGAACCCGATGATAATCGCATTGGATGCACTCGCTAAAATAATATCAGATTCAGCAATCGCACCAGCACCAGCATGAATGATGTTGACTTTCACACCTTCAACCTCGATTTTTTCTAATGAACCACGTAATGCTTCGACAGATCCTTGAACGTCAGCTTTAATAATGACGTTGATTTCTTTAATATCCCCTTGTTGGATTTGTTCAAACAAATCGTCAAGGCTGACACGTGAAGTTTCTTTTCGTTCTGCTTCACGATGTTGTGTTGCACGTGCTTCTCCGATCTGACGCGCTTTCTTCTCATCTTTAAATACGATAAATGGATCACCAGCTGAAGGGACACTATTCAAACCAGTAATCTCTACAGGTGTTGATGGACCTGCTGTTTTCACACGGCGACCAATATCATTGACCATCGCTCGAACACGGCCGTGCGTATGACCAACGACGAGTGGATCACCTACTTCTAACGTTCCTTCTTGAACGAGTAAAGTTGCAACAGGGCCGCGACCTTTATCAAGCTCTGCCTCAACAACGGTACCGTACGCGACTTTGTCAGCAGATGCTTTCAGTTCTTCCACTTCTGCGACAAGAAGAATCATTTCTAATAATTCGTCAATGCCTTTAGCTTGTAATGCAGATACGTTAACGAAAATCGTATCTCCACCCCATGCTTCTGCAACGAGGCCATGCTCTGTTAACTCTTGCATAACACGGTCTGGATTTGCCCCTTCTTTATCTGTTTTGTTAACAGCGACGATAATTGGGACTTCTGCAGCTTTGGCGTGGTTAATCGCTTCAACCGTCTGTGGCATCACACCGTCATCCGCTGCAACAACAAGAATCGTGATATCTGTTACTTGTGCACCGCGTGCACGCATCGTTGTAAAGGCTGCGTGACCTGGTGTATCTAAGAACGTGATCTTTTGGCCACTTTCTTCAACTTGATAAGCACCGATATGTTGTGTAATACCGCCCGCTTCACCTGCAGTTACTTTCGTATGACGAATACTGTCTAAGAGCGTCGTTTTACCGTGGTCAACGTGACCCATGATCGTTACAACTGGTGGACGTTCTGTAAGTTTTGCTGGATCGTCTTTTTCAATGTGAACAGAAAGATCCGTTTCGTCAACAACAACTTCTTCTTCAGCTTCGATACCATAATCGTCAACGAGAAGTTCAATGGTATCTTTATCTAGTTCTTGGTTGATCGTTGCCATGACACCGAGAAACATTAACTTTTTAATAATTTCAGAAGGTTCTTTGTTTAATTTCTCAGCAAATTCACCGACAGAGATCGGTGCTGTATAAGTAATTTTACTTGGCATTTGATTAGCATTGTCTCGTTTATTTTGCGAACGTGGTCCCTGATTCTGGCGATTTCCGCCACCGCGACCTTTTTTATTTTTATCAACCTTTTTCCCCTTCGACTGATCTTTTTTGTTTTGCTGTCCTTGGGAAGGTTTTGATTTACTTTGTTGATTCGATTGCTGGTTGGAATTTTGTTGTTGGGATGGTTGACCTTCTTTTTTCGTTCCTTGTTCTTGTTTGTCTGAAGATCGATTCCCTAACGATTGATCCAACTTCTTCATTGTATCCTCTTGAATCACACTCATGTGATTTGAAACGGATACACCTAATTCTTCTAGCTTTGATAAAACCTGTTTACTCGTCAAATTTTTATTTTTCGCATATTCGTATATTCGCATTTTGCTCATATATTTACCTCCCATGTTCCGTAGTGTCAGAGAGCTTAACTCTCGTGTTCGTAGAGTTAGTCTTCTCCGAAAACTAGCTATTCCTGTCAAACATGGCCTCGAGTTTCTTAGCAAACCCGACGTCTTGAATGCCAATTACGACACGTTCATGTTTACCAATGGCATGCCCTAATGTTTGTCGGTCATCGGTAATAAAAACGGGCACGTTATAGGAGTAGCCTTTTTGTTTCATTTTTGTCTTCGTCGCCTCAGATGCATCACCTGCTAGCACGATACAATGTACATTTCCCTTCGATAAAGCTGCCCGTACAAGTTCTTCCCCAGAGACAACTTTGCCTGCGCGAAAAGCAAGTCCGAGAAGGTTAAGCCAAGGAGCACTCATGACGATGTCCCCTCACTTTGTTCTCGCACAATTTGACGAAGTTCTTCATAAATGTTGGCTGGAACCATTACATTCAAATGTCTTGAAAGGACGTTCTTTTTCTCCGCTTCATCAATGACTTCGAGCGAGGCAGTTACATACGCACCTCTTCCGGATTTTTTGGAGGTACGGTCGACAACCACTTCTTTTTCCGGTGTTCTCACGACACGAATTAATGATCGCTTATCTTTCATTTCTTGAGTGACGACGCATTTACGAAGGGGGGTCTTCTTTTTTTTCATCGTCTATCACCTCTTTTACGATTCCTCATTGTCTTCTTCAGGTGATTCATCTCCGAAGTCTCCGTCAAGGTCCCCTGTTAACCATTCTTCGACATCTTCGGTATCGTTGATTTCTTCACCTTCATCTTCAAAGAGAAATTCAGTTTCTTCTTCGAACTCAATTTCTGGTCGTTCGCTTACTTCAGCAGTTTCTACTGGCGCATTAGGATCATAAATGCCTAACTCTTCAGCTTCAGATTGACTCTTTATATCAATCTTCCATCCTGTAAGTTTTGCTGCTAAACGAGCATTTTGTCCGCGTTTACCGATCGCTAATGATAACTGGTGATCAGGTACGATCACTTGTGTCATCTGTTCTTCTTCATCAACTGTTACTTGTAACACTTTCGATGGGCTCAATGAATTTGAAACGTAAACTTTCGGGTCTTCTGACCAGTTGACGATATCGATTTTTTCGCCTTTTAATTCATCGACGATCGTTTGCACACGCTGACCTTTAGGTCCAACACAAGACCCGACAGGATCCACCTCTGGGTCTTCTGCATAAACCGCGATTTTTGAGCGGTCCCCTGCTTCTCTTGATACGGACCGAACTTCGACAGTTCCATCATAAATCTCAGGTACTTCTAATTCAAACAATCGCTTTAAAAGACCAGGATGTGTTCTTGAGATCATAATTTGTGGACCTTTTGTTGTTTTTTCAACTTTTGTTATAAAAGCTTTAATACGATCATTGTGCTTATATGATTCATTTGGCATTTGCTCACCAACAGGCATTAATGCCTCAACACGACCGAGATCAACGTAAATAAAACGATGGTCTTGTCGTTGAACAATACCTGTAATAACGTCTTCTTCACGCTCGATGAACTCTGAATAAATAATGCCTCTTTCTGCTTCACGAACGCGTTGTGTGACGACTTGCTTCGCCGTTTGAGCTGCAATGCGTCCGAAGTCTTTCGGTGTCACTTCAATTTCAACGATATCATCAACGTCATATTCAGGACTGATGCCCTTAGCTGCGTCAAGAGAAATTTCTAGACGGTCGTCAAAAACTTCTTCGACAACTTCTTTTCGAGCTAACACACGAATATCTCCGGTCTTTCGATCAATCGTTACACGAACGTTTTGCGCTTGATTAAAGTTTCGTTTATAGCCTGAAATGAGCGCTGCTTCAATCGCTTCAAGGATGAGTTCTTTATCGATCCCTTTATCCTTTTCAAGCGTTTCTAACGCATCTATGAATTCACTATTCACTTTAAGTTTCCCCCTTTCAAATTAAAAAACAACCGCTAAACGGGCAGAAGCAACTTGATCGTAAGGGATTTCCACTTGCTTTACACGTTGCTTTTGTTTCATTTCAACCGTTAACGTCGTCCCATCGAAGGAGTTTAACGTTCCTTCGAATACTTTTTCTCCTTCAACAGGAGCATACGTCGTTATGTAGACGTTTTTCCCAACCGCTTTTTCAACATCTGTTTCCTTTTTTAGCGGACGTTCCGCACCTGGTGAAGACACTTCAAGAAAATAAGCGCCCTCGATCGGGTCTTTTTTATCTAACTCTTCACTTAAACGTTCACTAACAGCTGTACAATCATCGAGGTCAACGCCGCCTTCGCGGTCAATATATACACGTAGAAACCAATTTTTTCCCTCTTTTTGATATTTAACTTCCACGATTTCCATGCCCATATCTTCAACGATTGGCTGAGCGATCTCTTCAACTAATGCAGTAATATTTTTGCCCATGTCAATCCTCCTTTGAATGCAGCAAGATCTTGCAGAGCTATTGCTATTTGAACAACAACATTCTTCATATAATGCGGTTGGTTTAGACGATTATTCATACCTAACGTTATTTACATGTTAGCCGTTTACTGTAAGAAAGTCCTTAAGTGCAAAAGAAAGAGTGGGGCGCTCCCACTCTTCTCCTAGACGCTATTCTCAGTATTACCATAAAAGTGTAACATAATCCTAAATGTCTTGCAAACCGCCACAAACGTTTAGAAGAGGGATAGCTGGTTTGAATCAGGCAAACCTTCCAAGCAGCCATGATCATCTAAATGTTCTAATACTGTTTTTGTAACTTTAGCCCGTTTTCGTAAATCTTCCTTGGAGAAAAATTCTCGTTCTTCACGCGCCTTTACAATATTGATCGCCGCATTCGTTCCAACCCCTGTCAAAGCATTGAAAGGAGGGATTAAAGAATCACCGTCAACGACAAACTCGGTCGCTTTTGAACGATACAAGTCAACTTTTTGGAACGAAAGCCCGCGTTGACACATTTCTAAGGCAAGTTCGAGAACGGTCACTAAACTTTTTTCTTTCGGTGATGCATCAAATCCTTTTTCCTGGATTTCTTCGATCCGTTTTCGAATACTTGTCGATCCTTTCGTCATTGTATCAAGATCAAAGTCATCTGCACGCACCGTAAAGTATGCAGCATAGAAAAGAATCGGATGATGAACTTTAAAATAAGCAATACGTATCGCCATTAACACGTAAGCAGCAGCGTGTGCTTTCGGGAACATGTATTTAATCTTTAAACAAGATCCGATATACCAGTCAGGGACGCCATGTTTTTTCATTTCTTCAATCCATTCTTCTTTTAACCCTTTGCCTTTTCGAACAAACTCCATAATCTGGAAGGCTAAAGAGTGTTCTACACCTTTATAAATTAAATAAACCATAATGTCATCACGACAACCGATCACATCTTTTAACTCACAAGTACCTTCAGCAACTAAATCGGCAGCATTACCTACCCACACGTCAGAACCGTGTGAAAGACCTGAAATTTGCACAAGTTCACTAAATGTCGTCGGTTTCGTTTCCTCGAGCATCTGTCGCACAAAACGCGTTCCGAATTCTGGAATTCCGTAAGTGCCCGTTTTACACATAATTTGTTCTTCAGAAACACCAATTGATTCTGTGCCGCTAAACAACTTAAACACTTCAGGGTCATCAACCGGGATGTCCATCGGATCCATGCCACTTAAATCTTGCAACATACGAATGACGGTCGGATCATCGTGGCCAAGTATATCTAACTTTAACAAATTATCATGAATCGAATGGAAGTCAAAGTGTGTTGTCATCCATTCTGAAGAACGGTCATCGGCTGGATATTGGATCGGTGAGAAATCATAAATATCTAAATGATCAGGGACAACGATAATTCCACCTGGGTGTTGACCTGTTGTTCTTTTAACACCTGTACACCCTTGAACGAGTCGATCAACTTCCGCATTTTTCAAATGTAATCCTTGCTCATCTTCATAATTTTTCACAAAACCATAGGCAGTTTTATCTGCAACAGTACCGATCGTCCCTGCTCGATACACGTAATCCTCACCGAACAAGTCTTTCGTATAGTTATGGGCAACTGGTTGATATTCGCCAGAGAAGTTCAAATCGATATCGGGGACTTTGTCCCCTTTAAAGCCAAGGAACGTTTCAAACGGAATATCATGACCGTCTTTATTATATTGGGCACCACAATTTTCGCATTCTTTATCAGGTAAATCAAACCCTGATCCGACGGAACCGTCATTAAAAAATTCTGAATGACGGCAACTTGGGCAAACGTAATGTGGTGGTAATGGATTAACTTCGGTAATTTCCGTCATCGTCGCAACAAACGAAGAACCAATAGACCCACGCGAGCCGACGAGGTATCCATCATCAAGTGATTTTTTAACAAGTTTTTGAGAGATTAAATAGATAACGGAGAAGCCGTTACTAATAATACTTTCTAATTCTTTATCGAGACGTTTCTCTACGATTTCAGGCAGTTGATCACCATATATACTCTTAGCTCGACCGTAACTCATTTCTCTCATTTCATCATCTGCCCCTTCGATATGAGGGGTGTATAAGTCATCGGGTATCGGTTTTGTTTCCTCTACGGAATCGGCAATTTTTTGCGTGTTTTCAACGACAATTTCCTTAGCTTTCGCTTCTGGCAAAAATGAAAAGCATTCAAGCATGTCATCTGTCGTTCGAAAATGAACATCAGGAAGCGTTCCTCTATTTAACGGATTTGCACCACCTTGTGAAGCAATCAAAATTTTACGATAGACTTTATCTTCTTCGTTTAAATAGTGAACATTTCCTGTAGCAACAACAGGCTTGTCCAACTTTTCACCAAGGTCTACGATATTTTTCAATAAATCTTTTAACGCCCGCTCATCACGAAGGACTTCCCTTTCAAGCTGACGCTGATAGTTTGTTGGTGGCTGAACTTCTAAATAGTCGTAAAATGCCGCGACTTGCTCGACTTCCTCAGGCGACTTTTGCAGCATCGCATCGAAAACTTCACCCTGATCACAGCCTGATCCTACGAGAATGCCATCTCGATGTTTGACCAGTTCAGAGCGTGGGATTCTCGGTACACGGTAGAAGTAGTGGGTATGAGCTAATGAAATGAGCTTATATAGGTTTCTCAGTCCATCTTGATTGGTCGCAAGTAACGTACAATGTGTCGGACGCTGTTTTTTATAGTCATCACTACTTTGTTGTTCATTGAGTTGGTAGTGATAAACAATTTCTTTTTCTTGGGCGTCACGGACCATTTTCCAAAGCAAATAACCAGTTGCCTCCGCATCATAAATCGCACGGTGGTGAGAGACGAGCTCAATATCAAATGCTTTACATAGCGTATTTAAACGGTGATTCTTCATTTTAGGATACAGCAGTCGACCTAATTCAAGTGTATCTACAACAGGGTTGGTTGCATGTGGCAAGCCGATCTTTTTATAACCAGCATTAATAAACGCCATATCGAAGCTCGCATTGTGAGCAACGAATGTGTCGTCTCCTGCCCATTCATAAAACTCACGTAGCACTGTGTCGACTTCCGGAGCATCTTTTAGCATGTCATCTGTAATCCCTGTTAGTTCAACGATCGTTGCTGATAATGGCTCATGTGGATTGGCGAAACGTTCAAAGCGATCGATAATTTCCCCGTTTTTCACTTTGACCGCAGCAAGTTCGATAATCGTATTATAAACCGCTGATAATCCTGTTGTTTCGACGTCAAAAACAATGTATGTTTCATCGAGTAAAGCGCGTTCGCACACATTATAGGCCACAGGAACACCGTCATTTACGAGGTTAGCTTCAACACCATAAATGACCTTCACACCGTGTTTTGAACCAGCAGCATAAGCTTCTGGATAAGACTGTGCCACAGCATGGTCTGTAATCGCAATTGCTGGATGTCCCCATTTTTTAGCTTGCGCAACAAGGTCAGATGTTGACGTGATCGCATCCATTTGGCTCATCGGAGTGTGTAGGTGTAGTTCAACACGTTTTTCTTCTGCATCATCTGTCCTCTCAACGGGGGTGACTTCATGGATATCTTTCGCAATAATCACAAGGTCACGGACAAATGTATCGTGTTGCACACTACCACGAACTTTTAACCACATTCCTTTTTTAATCGCTTCAAGGTAAGGTACATCTTCTTTATCATTGGAGAACATTTTCACCATCATCGAATCCGTGTAGTCGGTGATTTTAAAGGTTAGAAGCGTACGACCACTCCGCAATTCTCTCGTTTCGGCTTCAAACACATACCCTTGTACAGTAACGCGACGCTCTTCATCTTGAATCGTCTCCAATGCAATCGGGTCATCTTTAATTGGTAAACCAATCTGTACAGTTGATGCTCCACCGCTTTTTTCGGCGTCAACTTTCTTTTGTTGCTTCTGTTTTTCCATCATCGCTTCAACCATTTTTGAATGGTCTTCTTGCCTTCTCGTTTCCTCAAACTTTTCTCGTTCTTCCTTTGACTCTTGAACGAATGTGGCCAGTTGTATATCGGCAAACCCTACTTCTTTTAGCCGTTCACGAAATACGGGTGCAACACGTCTTTGAAAAGCTTCAGCCTCGGCTTCATTCGCTACACGAATCGATAACTTTTGCCCGTCAAAGTTAGGCGTTTGATTTTGCAAACGATGGATCAGTCCATTCGTTTCTTTTTTTAGTTGTTCAATAAAATACGGCCAATATTCTTGAATCATATCTTTTAAGTGATCAGTCGTATCATAACGTAAATAGACTTGGACTTGAGCGATATGATTTAATCCATTTGTTATCTTGGAAAGAAACAATTCAAAAGCTTTATATGGTAACGGAGCGGGAAGTTGCACATACAGATCCCATCGTTTTTCTTTTTTATAGATCGATAATTTTTGAATCTTACCGTTTTGCAAGTGTGCGTCTACCAATTCTTTAGGCATCGCTACTTGTTCCATTAATAATTGAAAACGTTCTTTTCTTACTTGTTGATCGTCAGTCATGGCCATCCTCCTCAATCCTGCTTACTACATGACTAGCTACAAGTATTCATAGAGAAAGGGTCCAAACGCCCCGAATTACATATATAGGTTCATATAGAAAAATACAACCTATACTTTGGTAAACTCGTCGGCGTTAGACCCTTTTGAGTAAACGCTGAAGCTTATTCAAATTTATAAATGAGCTAAACGTTCTTGTATCACTTCAATGCATTCATCAGATGCAATTTCATCCATTTCCCCACTCTTACGAACTTTTAATTCAACGATTCCTTCAGATGCTTTTTTCCCAACAGTAATACGGATTGGTAAGCCAAGAAGGTCTGCATCGTTAAACTTCACGCCAGGGCGTTCTTTACGGTCATCAAGTAACACGTCAAGGCCTGCCCCTTGGAGCTGGCTATACAATGACTCAGCAAGTTGACGCTGCTCGTCATCTTTTGTTTGTACACAAATGAGGTGAACATCAAATGGAGCGACACTTGCAGGCCAAATAATGCCTTGATCATCGTGGTGTTGTTCGATAATCGCAGCAAGTGTACGAGAAACACCGATGCCGTAACTTCCCATAACCATCGGCTTGTCCGAACCATTTTCATCTAAAAAGGTCGCGCCTAATGCTTCACTATAACGGGTTCCTAGTTTGAATACGTGTCCAACTTCAATGCCTTCACGGAACTGGATTGTTCCTTTTCCATCTGGTGAAGGGTCACCTTCTTGAATCGTACGCAAGTCATCATATTGTACACCTGAAAAGTCGCGCTCAGGGTTTACATTTTTGTGATGTTTATCTGTCTCATTTGCACCACATACTGCGTTAACCAACACTTCAACAGCATGGTCTGCTAATACTTTCACCTCTTCAGAAACACCAATTGGACCGACAAAACCTGGCGTTGTTCCGATGTATCGCTTCGTTTCTTCTTCGGTAGCCAATTCAACGGATTGTCCATCTGTCACGTGTTTCACTTTTACATCATTAACTTCGTGATCACCACGAACAAGAACGAGCACTGGGCGTTCATCAACAATAAATAACAGTGATTTAATTAGTTGATCCTCAGAGGTTTGTAAATAAGAAGCGACTTCTTCGATCGTCTTCACATTTGGTGTATCAACAGTCTGCAAAGGTTGTTGTTCTTCATCGGCGCGTTCATATTGAACATTGACTGGTGCAATTTCAATATTTGCGGCAAAGTCTGATTCATCTGAATATGCGATCGTATCTTCACCAACATCAGAAAGAACCATAAATTCGTGTGTATCTTTACCACCCATTGCACCTGAATCGGCAACAACAGCACGAAAATCTAAGCCACAACGTTGAAAGATTTTCGTATAAGCATCATACATCGCTTCGTATTGCTTGTCTAGTCCTTCGAAGGACGTATCGAAAGTATAAGCATCTTTCATGAGGAACTCTCGTGACCGCAAGACTCCGAAGCGAGGGCGACGTTCATCACGATATTTTGCCTGAATTTGGTAGACGTTCATCGGTAATTTTTTATACGACTTCACATCTGCTTTTAAAAGGGCTGTAACGACTTCTTCGTGCGTTGGACCAAGTGCGAAATCACGGTTATGGCGATCCTTAATACGCATCAACTCAGAACCATATGCCTCCCAACGCCCTGATTCTTGCCATAGTTCTGCAGGTTGTATGGCTGGCATCAATAATTCTTGTGCGCCTTTTGCATCCATCTCTTCACGAACGATGGCTTCAATATTTCTTAACACTTTCGTTCCGATAGGTAAAAAACTATAAACTCCAGCAGCGCTCTGACGAATAAGGCCTGCTCTTAGCATGAGGCGATGGCTGGCAATATCAGCATCGCTTGGTACATCTCGTAATGTAGGGACTAAATACGTACTCTGTCTCATTTAAACACCTCAATGTTCTCCTCTATATTAAAGGAAAAATTTGTTGATATCATTCCATGTAACGACAAGCATCAATAACATAAGCATAGCAAAACCGATAAAGTGTACGACACCTTCTTTTTCAGGGTCGATCGGTTTGCCTCGAACAGCTTCCAAACCAATGAAAGTAAGCCTTCCCCCATCTAATGCTGGGAGTGGAAGCAAATTGATAATTCCAAGGTTGATACTTAAAGCAGCTGCCCATTGAATCAGGACAAGGTAACCCATTTCTGCAGCTTCTCCAGTATAGCTATAAATGCCAACAGGTCCAGATAAATGATCCAGACTAAATTGACCAGTAACTAGCATCCCGAGTGCTTCGAAGATCAATTTTGTAAATTCATACGTCTGTGTAAAACCAAATGCTATCGCACCTGTTAACGAGTGTTCGGTCGGAGGATACACACCAATATATCCTTCTTCTACTTCCCCTGGACCTACCCGATCTGCGGGAACGATCTCTTGCTCGAAGGTTTGTGTACCTCTAGCGATTTCAAAATTTAGTGGTTCATTCGGGTGTGATTGAATGATCGCGGTCATGTCTTGCCATGACTCAACCGTTTGACCATCGATGGCGATAATTTCATCTTCCGGCTGTAAGCCTGCAGCTATCGCCACACCGTCATCTGTTAAATCACCTACTTTCGCCTCATCCGTTGGCATACCAGCTAGTAAACCGTACACCATCAACAGCACAGCAGCCAAAACAAAATTCATAGCTGGACCAGCAAAAATTGCTAGTGCACGTTGACCAATTGTTTTTGAAGAAAATTGACGATCATATGGAGCAATTTGTGTATGTTGTTCATCATAAATTAAGAGTGCTTTTTCATCGATTTTAAACGTTCTACACTCTTCTTCCCCGTCTAAATAACCACGAACAAATAATTGGTGTTCCAAATCGACCTTCTCAACTTGGATAATATGAGCTTCTGGGTGTTTTGATTTATTGTTGATGACAAGCTCTTTTACATGTCCCTGGTCATTGAACACGAGCCCAACCTCATATCCAGCTTTAATGTTTATCATTTCCGGATCTTCCCCTGCCATCCGGACAAAACCACCGATTGGAAGGAGACGAATCGTATACTTTGTTTCATTTTTTACAAATGAAAACATTTTCGGTCCAAAACCAATCGCAAACTCACGACAAAGAATACCCGCTCGTTTAGCGAATATGAGATGACCAAGTTCGTGGATAAAGATTAGCAATCCGAAAATGAGAATGATGGAGATAAACGTGTTCACAGGGTATCACAACCTTTATTTCATTAATGTTTGGACGTAACGACGAGCCCTAAGATCAATGTCTTGAATCGTCTCTAAATCCGGGTTCGCCACCGTCACAAATGAGTCTAGCGTTTTTTCAATGAGTGTCTCAATTTCAAGGAAAGGGATTTTTCCTTCGAGAAATGCAGCCACTGCTGCCTCATTTGCAGCATTTAATACTGTAGGTGCTGTCCCTTTTTCTTTACCTGCTTCATATGCAAGTTTAAGACAGCGAAACCGATCAGCATCTGGCTTTTCAAAATGAAGTGTTCCGACTTCCCATAAGTTTAACGGTTTTCTCCCTTTTAAATCAAGCCTTTTAGGGAAAGAAAGCGCGTACTGGATCGGAACGCGCATATCCGGAGAACCTAAATGAGCTAGTACACTACCATCAATATATTCAACGAGTGAGTGAATCATACTCTCTTTATGTAATAAAACATCAATTCTCTCATAAGGCGTTGAAAATAACCAATGCGCCTCAATCACTTCAAGGCCCTTATTCATCATCGTAGCAGAATCAATTGTGATTTTTGCCCCCATATTCCAATTCGGGTGCTTAAGCGCATCTTCCACTGTAACCCCTTTTAATTCCTCACGACTGCGATCACGAAAACTTCCACCCGATGCTGTTAATATGTAACGCTCTACCTCTTGTTGGTTATTTCCTTCTAAACATTGATAGATCGCTGAATGCTCACTATCAACAGGAATTAAATCGACTCCGTTTCGCTTGGCAGCTTCAGTGACAAGGTGCCCAGCTGTGACAAGCGTTTCTTTATTGGCAATCGCTATCGTTTTTTTCGCTTCGATTGCTTGTAACGTTGGATTAAGACCAACACTTCCCATCACAGCATTAACAAGAACGTCTGTCTCAGTGAGTGTGGCTACTTCAGTTAACCCTTGCTCTCCATATGTCACCTCTGTTGAAGATTCAATAAGGGCTCTTAGACGTGCAACATCTTCTTCGTATTGAACACTGACGAGAAGTGGTTGAAATTCATTTACGATTTGCGCAGCATATTCAACATTTCTTCCAACGGACAGTGCAACTAAACGAAAAGAATGAGGGTGATTCCGTAATACATCAATCGTCTGTTGCCCAATTGACCCACTCGCACCAAGTAAGCTTATGTTTCTCATCGGTTTCTCCCCTTTTAGCTATGTTAAAAATCATTTCCTTTTCTCTATTGTTTTACACTTTTAATAAGAGGACGGTAGCAGTCGTTAAATCATAAAAAACAGATAGACAATTGGCATCACAAACAGTAAACTATCAAAACGGTCAAGAATACCTCCATGGCCTGGCAAGATACTCCCAGAGTCTTTGACATTTTGATGTCTCTTTAGTGCTGACTCGATCAAGTCACCTAGTTGACCTACAATAGAGGCAACCGTTATTAATAGTAGTGTATATGTCACCGATTCGAAAAGTGAAATCATCAATGTGTAAACCATTCCGACGACTAAAGCTACCGCAATTCCTCCGAAAAAACCTTCAATCGTTTTTTTCGGACTAATATGGGGAGCTAATTTTCGTTTTCCAAACCGTTTGCCAATAAAGTACGCACCAGAATCTGTTGCCCAAATAATAAAGAGAATAAAAAATACAAGAGCTAGTCCTTGATCTAAAAAACGGGTTTCCATAAAAGAGGAAAAACCGATACCAATATAAACACTCATAATAAAAACAAAGCCAGCATCATCTATCGAAAAACGATTTTTCGTAACAACAGTTAATATTAATAATAAGAACACGAACGTAAAGATAAGTACGTTTTTGTCTAATACCGCAATCGAAAATGTGTCAATGATATCTGTTGGTACAAAAACAGCCCACACAAGAAGGAGGCTAGCCCCTCCTACTAGTGATAACACAGATACTCCTTTCATTTTCAAGACTTCTACCATAGCAACTGTCGCTAATAATAGCGATAGTAATGCAAACGGTAAGCCCCCGATCGCGATAACGATGATGAATGCGAGGCCTGCGACCACCCCTGTGATAATCCGTTGCTTCATCAATATCTCCCTTTCTTTAAACCCCACCGTATCGCCGTGTTCGTCGCTGATACACACGAATCGCTTCTAGAAAGTGTTCTTCCGTAAAGTCTGGCCACAGCACATCTGTAAACCACAATTCTGCATACGCCAGTTGCCAAAGCATGAAATTACTTAACCGAACTTCGCCACTTGTGCGAACTAATAAGTCCGGGTCAGGTAAATCCTTTGTCATCAGATAATCAGAAATCGAGTTTTCGTCGATGTCTTCCACCTTCACGTTACCAGCGTCAACATCTTCATATAGGGATTTTATCGCTTCAACCATCTCAAAGCGACTACCGTAATTTAAGGCAAAATTTAAGATCATCCCATCATTTTCTTTTGTTTCCTCTACAGCTTTTTGAACAGCGTCTACAGTATGTTTTGGTATTTCATTTAAAGTCCCCATGACCTGGACACGTACATTTTCTTCTTTTAACGTCGGAAGTTCAGATTGGAGAAATCGATCGGGTAATTTCATTAAAAAATCAACTTCCATTTTCGGTCGCTTCCAATTTTCTGTTGAAAATGCATATAAAGTAAGTGTATGAAGACCCAAACGGCTTGCTTGACGAACAATTTTACGAACAACGTTCATCCCTTCACGGTGACCAGCAATTCTCGGTAACCCTCTTTGTTTTGCCCAACGGCCATTACCATCCATAATAATCGCCACATGGTTAGGAACATTTTCAGGGTCGATAGGCGTTACATCTGTATCATCCGTGTATTTATCTTTTCGCGTTGAAAAACGTTTCAACATTACATGGTCCCCCAAGGTTTGAAATATCTATTTTAAAAACAAACTATACTGACGAATGAACCTTCCCTTATGAAAACACCCAAGTTGAGCGTGTAAAAAAACCCCCAAAATTGAGGGTCTTTTATGCTCCTATTTTACCTTCTTTTAGCTTATACTTCCATAATTTCGTCTTCTTTTTGTGAAGCTAATTCATCAACGCGATCAGTAAATTTGTCGGTGATTTTTTGAATTTCATCTGTGTTTCGACGAAGTTCGTCTTCAGTTAATTCACTGTCTTTTTGCTGTTTCTTCAACTCATCGTTAATGTCACGGCGGACATTTCGAATAGCTACTTTTGCATCTTCAGCATATCGTTTGACGAACTTCACAAGTTCCGCACGACGCTCCTCAGTTAAAGCTGGTACTGCAATGCGAATAACATTTCCATCACTCGATGGGGATAAACCTAAATCAGCTTTTTGAATCGCTTTTTCAATTTCTGAAATCGCCGATTTGTCAAACGGTTGAATCATCAACATACGAGCTTCAGGAACTGATACTGTTGCTAATTGATTGAGCGGCGTCTGCATGCCATAATATTCTACTTGAACTTTGTCAAGCATCGCAGGGTTAGCACGACCTGCACGAAGTGTCGCTAACTCTTTACGTAATGAATCGATTGACTTCTCCATACGTTCTTCAGCTTGTTTAAATACTTCCTTACTCATCGTCATTTGTCCCCCTTATAATCGTTCCTATATCTTCACCAAGCACAGCTCGACGGATATTTCCTTCTTCCATAATTGAAAAGACAAGTAGAGGAATGTTATTGTCCATACAAAGAGATGAAGCCGTTGAATCCATGACATTCAACCCTTCTTTTAATAGGTCTAAATACGTTAAACGATTGTATTTAACGGCCGATTGATCAACGGAAGGATCTGCGCTATAAACACCATCAACATTATTTTTCGCCATCAAAATGACTTCTGCCTCAATTTCAGCTGCTCGTAACGCGGCAGTTGTATCTGTTGAGAAGTATGGGTTCCCTGTACCAGCTGCAAAAATCACAACACGTTTCTTTTCTAAATGACGAATTGCTCTTCTACGTATGTACGGTTCTGCAACTTGACGCATTTCAATTGATGTTTGAACGCGAGTCGGAACTCCGTTATCTTCTAGGCTGTCTTGAAGTGCCAATGAATTCATCACAGTCGCAAGCATTCCCATATAATCGGCAGTTGCTCGATCCATCCCTTGCGCACTTCCTGCCATACCTCGCCAAATATTGCCGCCTCCAACAATGATCGCAACTTCTGTACCAAGTTGAGCAATCTCTTTCACTTGCGCTGCAATCGATTGAATGACTTTGGGGTCGATGCCATAATGTTGATCGCCACCTAATGCTTCTCCACTTAACTTTAATACAATACGTTGATATTTCGGATTTTCCATAGTCCCCTCCATTGTCATGTGAAGTCGTCGGTTGCTTATGTTTAGAATATGTCGTACGTGGAGCGAAAATAAAGATTTACGTTCGTTGAATAGGTGGGCCATTTGCCAACACACATATTTGGAACGACCTTGTTCCCTAAATCTTTATCATCACCTTGGTAATATTGCGGAAAAGGGACACGGAGTGCCCCTTTCCTCACTTTTTTGACTATTTTTTCATTTGAGACTTAACTTCATCAGCAAAGTTTTCTTCTTTTTTCTCGATTCCTTCGCCAACTTCGTAACGAACAAATGTTTTAATGTTCGCACCTTTGCTTTCAACGTACTTCCCTACTTTTTGATCGCTATCCTTAACAAATGCTTGTTCATTTAGGCAAATTTCTTCGAAGTACTTGCCTAAACGACCTTCAACCATTTTTTCAACAATGTTTTCAGGTTTCCCTTCATTCATTGCTTGTTGTTTTAATACTTCACGTTCGTTGTTTACAACATCTTCTGGTACTTCATCACGTGAAATGTAAGTTGGGTTGATCGCTGCTACGTGCATTGCAACGTCTTTTGCTACTTGATCGTCAGTCGTTCCCTCAACAAGCGTCAATACGCCGATGCGTCCACCCATGTGTAAATACGCGCCAAAGGAATCAGCATCTGTTTTCTCAACGATTTCAAAACGACGCAGGGAAAGTTTTTCACCAATTTTTGCAGTTTGGTCATTAATGTAGTCTTGAAGCGTTTCTGCTTCACCGTCAAATGCTTGACCGAATGCTTCTTCAACTGTCGCTGGACGGTTTTGAAGTAAGTGGTTCGCTACAGTGGAAACCATGTTTTGGAAGTTTTCGTTTTTCGCAACGAAGTCTGTCTCTGCGTTTACTTCGACAATAATTGCTACGTTTCCTTCTTCTTGAACATAAGTTAAACCTTCAGCAGCAACACGGTCTTGTTTCTTCGCTGCTTTTGCGATTCCTTTTTCACGTAAGAAATCGACTGCTTTTTCCATATCTCCATCTGTTTCGTTCAACGCTTTTTTACAATCCATCATGCCTGCGCCTGTCTTTTCACGCAATTCTTTTACCATACTTGCTGTAATTGCCATGTTTTATTCCTCCTTAGTGAGTATGTAATGTTAGAACGTTTCATCTATCATGAAAGAACCGAAAAACGAAACGTGCTTTCGTGAAAAAAAGGTGATAAAGGGCCAACCCCTCTATCACCCTTCGTTGCTCCAATTTGTTACGCTGAAGTTTCTTCGCCTTGGTTTGCTTCAAGGATTGCATCAGCCATTTTTGCTGTTAGAAGTTTTACCGCACGAATCGCATCGTCATTTCCTGGAATCACGTAGTCGATTTCATCCGGGTCACAGTTTGTATCAACAATTGCAACAATCGGAATGTTCAACTTGCGCGCTTCAGCGATTGCAATGCGCTCTTTGCGCGGATCAATGACGAACAATGCGTCTGGTAGTTGATCCATTTCTTTAATTCCGCCTAAGAATTTCTCAAGACGATCCATTTCTTTTTTCAAAAGGATAACTTCTTTCTTAGGAAGAACGTCAAACGTACCGTCTTCTTGCATACGCTCTAAGTCTTTTAGGCGTGCAATACGCTTACGGATTGTTTCGAAGTTTGTCAAAGTTCCACCTAACCAACGTTGGTTGATGAAATACATGCCACAACGCTCTGCTTCTTCTTTTACAGAGTCTTGTGCTTGTTTTTTCGTACCGACAAACAAAACATTGCCGCCTTGTGCTGCAAGGTCGCGAACATATTTGAATGCCTCGTCAACCTTTTTCACAGTCTTTTGTAAGTCAATGATGTAAATCCCGTTACGTTCAGTGAAAATGTAACGATCCATTTTCGGGTTCCAGCGACGTGTCTGGTGACCGAAATGAACGCCGGCTTCTAACAATTGTTTCATGGAGATTACTGCCATCTCCAACACCTCCTTGGTTTTTTGTTCCTCCGTTCATATCCTCTTTGTACAAAACTGTCATGTGACAGCACCATTGTACAAATCAACGAACGTGTGTGATGAACACCGAAAATTACTATACCATAATGTTTGCGTGTGCGCAACAATACTTTTAACGTTGGTGAAATTTTAATAACAATTCAACTTCACCGGCTCCCATTTCCAATTGTTGTGCAATTTCCTTCGCATTATACCCTTTTTCTGCTAAAGCTAAAACTTTTGCATTTTGTGATGATTCCATATGTGTGCCATTTTCCTCAGGTGTTGGTGGTTGATAATCTTCATAATTCATTTTATTTTCTTCATTTGCTTGCTGAGAAAACTTTGCTTGGTCATCCTCCAAGTTTTTGTCACTCTCTACCCGTGGCCCAACAGGAACCGAGTACGTAAGTGGTGATGTCGGAGGCGTGTACGTTCTCTCATAGTCCTCGTTTTGGTACCTCTGTCCTTCCGATGCTTCAGTCTTGTCTGTAGCTTTGTCCATTGTTTTATGTACTTCTTCACGTGTTTGTTGCTCTTTCCTTCTTGCTAATTGACGTAAAAATCGATCATTGTTATCTTTCATTTCACGTGTATAGGATATAAGCAAATCTTCAATTTCTTTTTTCGTTTTCTCATCTTCACCTGTGCTCTGACTCTTTTCTTGCAACTTCATATAAAAGAGAATGATAAAAAAGAAACTTACCAAGTGAAGAATGAAGCTGAAAATAATAATGTACGTCATACGATCCCTCTTTAACTATGTTCGCCAATCCATATGCCTTCACCTTTAAAAGCTACAGGTTCATAAATGTGATTTCTCCATCATTCAAACGAAAACGAACATTTTGATGTTTTGTAATCACTTTACGGCGATATTTACCAAAGTAAATATCAACGTTTGGGTGAATGGTTTGATAAACATTAACTTGTGCTAGCGCTTCGCTTTTGTATAGGTCTTGGATTTCATTTAATTTTTCTTTTCCTTCAAGCTGCTTTTGTTCATTTTCATTGAGCGAATTACGGATTCGAAGTTTTAAGACTCGCTCTTGGCCTGTAAGAGAACCTTGTTTTTCTTTTTCTAATAAACGGCTAAGAAGCTGGTTTAATTTCTCCTTTTCATCGTTACTTTCCTCGATTTGTTTTTGTAACTGTTGTTCTCTTTCCAAACCTTTCTTATTCACCCCAAGGTAAAGAGAAGTAGGTGTGTTCATGTCGTTACCTACTTCATTGACTTCAATACCTCGGCCTGCAGAGACACTACCACCTACGATATTTCCTTTCCTTTGCGTACAATAAACCATCCCGTTTGCTTGTATATCGCTATGGAAAATCGATTGTGTAACATGTACGTCTTTTTCAACAACAACATTACCTTGGTTAATAAACAATGTATGTAAATCGTTGGCTGAATGGATTTCACCTTTCCCTTCGGCCACAATCCCCTGGTTAATAAAAATGGATCCTCCTGCGTGTAAAGTTGCCGCCTCCACAGACCCATTAATTCGAATATCACCGCCGGCACGTACTTCAAAGCCTGTCGGTACATTACCTCGTATATTAACATTACCGACAAAATCAATATTTCCCGTCTTTAAATCGAGATCGCCATTGACTTCGTAAACCGGATAAACATGAATCACTTTCGTTTCCACACTCATCTGTCCATCGACAACTGCATATAATTTTGTACCGTCGTCATTAACTTGAGTATTCTTTCCTTTACGGAGTTTCATATCTTTACCTGGTTTTGCTTCAACTTCTTCACCAAATATATTCATGCCCTTTTGGCCTTCTGTTTTGGGCACCTTTTTTCCTACAAGCGTCCCCTGCGTGACCGAAGGAATATCTATCACATGTTTTAAATCAACATACATGTCATCTCCCATTTTCCCGTCACCATTTGTAGGGTAAACCGGCTGTAAATAAGCATCTTCACCATCTATCGGCTGCTTACCTTCCGCGACGACAACAGGAGCGCTAATTGACCCTTCGATAAAACTATTTAAAACTTCTTCTTTCAATCCATAGGTAATACCATGTTCAACAAGGAAATGCTTTAATTCATCTAGAGTTATCGGGGCTTCTTGACGTTGATTTTGTTTAAGGATTGCTTGTTGCTTTTCTTCACTTATTTCTACTTCTAAAACCTCATATAATGAACCCACTTGTCTCACCCTCTATGACTGTTTTAAACAAGTTTCATATTTACTATTATAGCTTTTATTGTTAGAAAAAGCCATGTTATGCTTTCATAACCATCTAGGTTTTTGAAAAACATACCATAGCTTTTGTTCCTCTTATTTACAGTTAATTAGCTTTTTTTAATACTTGTTGCAATCGGAAGAGCGCTTTTGAGTGTATCTGTGAAATTCTTGAGGTCGATAAACTTAAAACTTCACCAATTTCTGTCAATGTTAATTCCTCAAAATAAAACAGGGTAATAACAAGTCGTTCCTTCTCATTTAAGTTATCGATCACATTGACAAGTTCGTCATTTGAAGATTGTTTGACTATTTCTTGTTCTGGGGTAAGGGTCTTCTTGTCCTCGATCGTTGACAAATAGGTTTCATCACGGTCTGACTCTTGAGCAGGTTCGTCGATTGACAGCACGTTAGCAACAAAAGTTTCATTCATAACATGTAGAATGTCAGTCTCACTCATCCCTAATTCTTCAGCAATTTCTTTGGCTTCAATGTTACGTCCTTGCTCCTGCTCCAATCTTTCAATCGTTGCTTCGATTTTTTTTGATTTTTCCCGAACTGAACGCGGAAGCCAATCTTCTTGACGCAAGCCGTCCATAATCGAACCACGAATACGAAAAGATGCATATGTATCAAATTTCAAATCACGTGATGTGTCGAACTTTTCAAGTGCATCGTATAATCCCATAAAACCGTGGCTCCGTAAGTCATCGTGTTTTACACTTTTCGGTACATTTGCACCTATACGTTGTACATGATATTCAACAAGTGGAAAGTACGCTTCAATCAAACGTGTACATGCTTGGTCATCTCGTTCATTTGTCCAAAGTTCCCAATCTTGTTGAAGTTGTTCGACATTTTCCACTTGTACCATGAACCCTTACCCCCCTCTACACTTGTTAGTATGAAGCATTACTCTTCGCTAGATACAGCGAGTTTACTTTCAATGTTGTTTTCTTGTTTGTCATCATTTTTAGTGGCTTGTTTTTGCGAATGTTCTTTATTGTCACTTTGTTCATTGGTTTTCTCTTTCTTTGATGAAACATTTGTATGATCTCCAGAATATCTTTTCACATGAGCAAATGTTAATGCCCATAAAAAACGAATGAAATATCCTAAGACATACGCAATAAAAAAGGCGATCACACCTCTAAAAAGCGAAATAGGAAAATAATTGATCATCATGCTAGCGATAAACACGATCATAAATCCAATAAGAGCAAAAACGATATTGATTCGCCAAGTTCCATGAAGCATTAGATTTCCCTCGTTCCTTGACTGACTGTTCGAATCGATAACGAAAACGAGGCTGGGTCAAATTCGATGGTGCGCCCACTGTTACCACCTACATCTTCACTAATTAGTTGTATTTTGTGCTTCTTTAGTTGTTCCCGAACCGCTTCTACGTTACGAGGGCCTATTCGCATCACTTCGCTCGATGAAGAAAATTGAAACATTTGGGCACCGCCAGCCATTTTTGCTTTTAAACCTATTTTATTAGCCCCTTCACGTTCCATGAGTACAAGCAAATCAGTGATCGCTGTATCTGCATATTTTGCCCGATTCAAACCACCGTTTTTAGCCATCGACGAGTCTGGAAGCATAATATGGGCCATTCCAGCCAATTTCATACGCTCATCGTAAATGACAACACCTACACATGATCCTAGACCTGATGTTCGAATCGAATTTGGTGATTTGGAAACATTAAGGTCAGCCATTCCTACTTTCACAACTTCATTCATCGGTGTCTACCCCTAAAGCATTAAAAATGATCGCAAACGATTCCGGATCCGGCAATAAAAAGAAGTGACCTGTCGTTTTTGTCTCATTTTTTGCTGTCTCCTCTTTAATCTCAGTCTCAATAACGATCGCATAATCCCCGACTTTCGAAATTTCAATCAGACCATGACTTAATATAGCCATCGTCATGTCAACTGCAAGAGCTGGGACTGACGGTTGAAGAGGGATTTTCGTAAAATCAGATAACGACGATAAATAAGACCCTGCCAAAATATTCCCAACTTCTTGCATTGCACTTGCAGCTAATTCAGAAACTGGTGGATTAGAGAAGTCAACTTGTTCTTCTCCAATCAAATTTTGAATTAATACTGTTGCTTCGCCTACTGGTAACATGAAAAACAAATTACCTGGGCATTCACCTTCAATCCTAAGAAAGATGGCTACAACGACTGCCTCATCGCCTCCGACGGTTTCTGTCATTTGATTGAAAGGAACAACATTAACAGAAGGAACGTTCATTTCAATCGTCTTATTTAACATCGTAGAAAGAGCTGTAGCTGCATTTCCAGCGCCGATATTTCCAACTTCTTTCAAAAGGTCGAGTTGCTGGGCATCAATTCGTTGAAACATATCCATGTTACACTTCCGCCTCAATTTGTTTTAAATCTTGGATCTCTTCTGGGTTTAATACTTTATCTAGATTCAATAAAATGAGTAGTCGTTTCTCTAACTTAGCTACGCCTCTTAAGTATTCCGCTTCTAGTCCACCTACGACTTCTGGAGGTGGTTCAATTGCATTTGCAGGAATGTCAATGACATCGTTGGCATTATCTACAATCAAACCAACATCCATTTCACCTACACTAACAATAATGACGCGGCTACTATCAGAATAATCGACTTCTTCAATATTAAATCGACTGCGCAAATCAATAATCGGTGTAACGACACCTCTTAAATTGATCACACCTTTAACAAAATCTGGTGTTCGCGGGACCCGCGTAATATGCTGGACACGCTCAATCGATCGAACTTGTTCGACGGCAACACCATACTCTTCATTTTTTAATTGAAAGACAATCACTTTCATATCATTCATTGTTTCATTTTCAACCATTTCAGCCATTACAATCCCTCCTAGCTGTTATTCATTGATTGCATCTAAACTAATAACGTTTGTTTCTATTTAATCATCGCATTGCAATCGATAATAAGCGCAACTTGTCCGTTGCCGAGAATCGTTGCTCCGGAAATTGCGAAAACGTTTTGTAAATAATTCCCGAGAGATTTTAAAACAATTTCTTGTTGGCCAATAAATGAATCAACGACAAGTCCAGCCATCTTTTCACCTTTTCGAACGATAACGATCGAGTAATAATCGTCTTGTTCACGTGTTCTTGGGACATCAAAAAAGTCCGTTAAGTGAACGAGTGGCACAACATGTCCACGGAAGTCGATCACATCTTGATTATGTGCTGACATAATGTCTTCTTTTTTTACAATTGCTGTTTCGATAATTGAAGAAAGAGGAATTGCATACACCTCTTCTTGAACATCAACGAGCATGACAGAAATGATCGATAAAGTTAATGGTAATTGAATCGAAAAAGTTGAACCTTCCTCTGGTACAGAGTCAACGGATATATTACCGCCTAAAGATTCGATTTTATTTTTCACAACATCCATGCCGACGCCTCGCCCGGAAATATCTGATACTTGATCAGCTGTACTTAAACCACTTGAGAACAATAGCTCATAAACCTGTTTGTCAGATAGCGAAGACGCATTATCGTGCGAAACAACACCATTGTCCAAGGCTTTTTGTAACACTTTTTCTCTGTTAATTCCTTTACCATCATCAGACACTTCAATAAAGACGTGGTTCCCACTATGATATGCCTTTAACGTAACATGACCTTCTTCTGGTTTCCCAGCTTTTGTACGCTCGTCAGGTGTTTCAATACCATGGTCTAGTGAATTACGCAACAAATGAACGAGTGGGTCTCCGATTTCATCGATAACTGTACGGTCGAGTTCCGTCTCAGCTCCGATAATTTCTAAGTTCACTTTTTTGTTTAATTCTTTCGTTAAACCTCTAACCATTCTTGGAAAACGATTAAATACTTGCTCTACAGGGACCATGCGCATATTTAAGATAATATTTTGCAAGTCGCCTGAAATTCGTGACATGTGCTCGACTGTTTCTGTTAATTCATTACTCTTTAAGTCACTTGCAATTTGTTCAAGTCGGCCCCGGTCAATCACGAGTTCTTCAAATAAGTTCATTAAACTATCTAAGCGATCAATATTCACGCGAATGGTTTTGTTTGTTTGTTGCTGCTGTTTGTCATTACTCTCTGCTTGTTGCGTTCGAGGTGTTGCACTTTGTTTTTCTTGTACTTCCTGAGCTGGTTGTATACTTTTAGACTCTTCTTGTTGTTCAACGGATTGGTCACTTGTATCTTCGTTTGATTGATCTGATTGATCCGTTTGCTCGAGCATACCTACATCTACGACACTAACTAACACTTCTTCTACCTCGGAAACTTTCATTATCTTTTGCTGAACTTCCTCGGCTTCTTCTTTCGTGACGAGTGTCACCGAAAACGTCTGTTCAAACTGTTCTTCCTCAAGCTGATCAACAGTCGGTGTTGATTTGATGACCTCTCCACATTTCTCGAGAACTTCAAAAACCATAAAAACGCGGGCTGCCTTTAAAATACAATCTTCTCTTAAGGAAACTTGAAAATGAAAAGCGTTATACCCTTGTTCTTTAGACTGATTTAAGACCGTTCGTTCAAAATCATCAAAGAATGGTGTCTCTCCGCCACTAGTATTCTTCATTTCTTCAGCTGTAGCGGCATGTTCTTCTTCTGACCATGTACCGTTTTCAATTTGTTCTAATTGGTTAACGACATTTGATACATCCCGTTTTCCGTCTCCACCATCTGCAACATCATTGACAATGGCTTCTAGATCATCGACGGCATCAAAAATGACATCGACCAAGTCACTTGTCGTATGTAATTGTTCGTTGCGAATTTGGTCTAACACATTTTCCATACGGTGGGTTAAACTCGCTAAATCATCAAATCCCATCGTTCCAGCCATCCCTTTTAACGTATGAGCCGCACGGAAAACTTCGTTAACAATCGAGACATCTTCTGGATTCTTTTCAAGGTTTAATAGTTGGTCATTCATCATTTGCAAATGTTCTTTACTTTCATCAATGAACATATCTAAGTACTGGTTTCTTTCCACAAGGTGTACCTCCTTATGTGCAATATCTTTCAATAGCTAATGAAATGTCTTTAATATCAAGTGTATGATCACTTAACTGTGCTTCTATGACAGAACGCGGCATACCATACACGACAGAGGAGGAATGAGATTCTGCGATCGCAATTGTCTCCCCCGATCGTTTAAGTTGATGTAGCCCTTCCTTCCCATCAGATCCCATTCCTGTTAACACGACGGCGATTTTTAAGTAGGTCGAAAGTCCGGTTAAAGAATTGAACATTTTGTCAACAGAAGGACGGTGCCCATTCACAGGTAGCGATTGGTCTAATTGGATAGCGACTGAAGTCCCAATAGACCTTACTGTTAAATGGTATCCACCAGGCGCAATATAAGCAACACCTTTTTGCAAAATATCTCCTTCTTCTGCTTCTTTCACCAAAATTTTCGACACGCTATTTAATCTTTTCGACAAAGATGCCGTGAATCCTTTCGGCATGTGCTGAACAATAATAATTGGTGCGTCAATATTTTCTGAAAAGGAAGATAGTACCTTTTGCAGGGCTTTAGGGCCTCCTGTAGAGGTTCCGATCGCAACGATTTTTTTTAATGATGGTCGAGTTGTTTGTGATGGTATTGTTGTTAGTAACGTGTCCGTCTCGGTCTTTTTTTCATCCTCATTTGGTGTCGAGTCTTCTAACCGTTGGTCGGCTAGTTTCTCAAGAACAACAGTAGAAGCTAGCACAGTTTTTTCAATAAGTTCGTGACTGATTTTATCAATGTCTAACGAAATAGCCCCAGAAGGTTTGGCAATGAAATCGATCGCGCCATATGCGATCGCCTTCATTGTCGTGTCGGCACCTTCTTTTGTCGTACTACTAACCATGATAACTGGAACCGGCTTTACTTTCATGATCTCTTGTAAGGTTGTTAGCCCATCCATCACCGGCATCTCCACATCAAGGGTGATCACATCTGGATTTAATTGTTGTTGTTTCTTTAAAGCGTCTTCACCGTTCCTAGCTGTCCCTATAACGGTTAATCGCTCATCACTTTCAAGGATGTCAGAGATCATTCGACGCATAAATGCTGAATCATCAACGACAAGAACATGTATCAAAGTCATCACTCCTCTTTATGAGGTTGAAAAACACGTTTAAACTTTGAAACAAACGACGAGAATGTCCTTTGCTCCTCTTGTTGTATTCGTTCGCCTATAAAAAAGGAAACGGTTTTACGTAAAGCTTTTGTCGACTTTGCTGCTGGTGAATGAATCGTAAATGGCACTTGTGCCTTAACTGCTTTTAATACCGTTTCATC
This sequence comes from Texcoconibacillus texcoconensis, assembly GCF_014202575.1. Taxonomy (GTDB): domain Bacteria; phylum Bacillota; class Bacilli; order Bacillales; family Salisediminibacteriaceae; genus Texcoconibacillus; species Texcoconibacillus texcoconensis. Next base: position 207,528 of record NZ_JACHHB010000001.1, read on the forward strand.
TTGAGGGATCGCACCGAGAAGACGAACCTCTTTTTTTAAAAATTGCCGACAGACATTTTGAAGGTTCCTTCCCGTCTGTTTCCCTTCTTTTTCCGACTCACTACGATTGATCATTAAAGATAGCCCGAGATTATGATCGTGCATATGAATGTATTTCACCATCGCATATGCGTCTGTAATCGACGTTGGTTCTGGCGTTGTAATTAAAATGACTTCATGTGACGATAGTATAAACTTCAAACTATCTTCGGTTGCTCCAGCGCCCATGTCAAACAAAATAAAATCATAATCTTGATCCAATTGGGTTAGCTGCTCTGTAAAAAAAGCCATTCGCGCGTCATCCATCCGAAAAAGATCGTTTAACCCCGAACCACCTGCTACATAAGAGAGTCCCTTTGGACCTGTCTCAATAATCGTTGATATCGGCATTTGCTGTTCTAACATATCGACAATCGAATACGTAGCAGATTGACCTAGTAAGATATCAACATTTGCCATTCCGATATCAAGGTCGAAAAGAAGGACACGATATCCCTTCTCAACCAAGCCAAGGGAAAAGTTTAAAGCGATATTTGATTTTCCTACCCCCCCTTTTCCACTGACAATTGAGAGCACTTCAGCGTTTGTACTTTGGGGATTACTACGCTCACTTGTTCGACGCTCATTTAACTTGCTTCTAAGACGAGCTGCTTGATCATGAACCAAAATGGTCAACCCCTTACCACTTTTTGAACTAACGAATCGGCTGTCGCTTCTGACATATCGTCTGGGACATTTTGACCATCAGTCATATAAGAAATTCCTATTTGATAATCGCAGACAAGGTTCAAAGCGGCACCGCTTGTGTCCGTTTCGTCCTCTTTTGTAAGAATGAGTTTATCAATATCAATCAATTGAAATTGTTCTATAATTTTTGACATATCCCGATATTTAGAGGTTAATGCCAAAACAAGGTGGGTCTCCATTTCGTTATCAAAATCAATCACTTGACTTAATTGCTCAACATAAAGAGGGTTTCGAAAGTTTCTACCCGCGCTATCGACAAGTATAACGTCATAACCGGAAAGTTTTTCTTTCGCTTTTTTAAAGTCATCAATAGAGTAAGCTACTTCAACGGGAACGTTTAAAATTTTTGCATATGTTTTTAATTGTTCAACCGCGGCAATACGATACGTATCTGTCGTGATAAAGGCAACACTTTTGTTATCGTTTAAACTTGCGTGTGCTGCAATCTTTGCAAGGGTCGTCGTTTTCCCTACACCTGTTGGTCCGACGACATTTAAGAACCGTTTATCAAAGTTAATACCTCCGAATGTCACATTCGGTAATACGTCTTTCAAAGCGTTTTCCGCCCACTCTTTTACTGTGCTTTCTTCACTTGTTTCCCCTGAAGTATAGTAAAAACGAAGTAAATCTTTCATGACTTGATAGCGTATCGTATCGATGACCTCTTGGTCCTTAAGTCGACGGTTAACGGCTTCCAATGGTGGAGGATATCCCTCATTAGGTGTCGATGTCCCACTCATCTTTTGCACAAGCCCTTTTAAATCTTCAATCTCTTTTTTCAGTTCGTACTCAGAATCTTTTTTCTGTAGGTTTGCCGTTTGAAACTTTTCTTGAGCCTTTGGTGGTTCAGGTCTTTTGGGCGGCTTTGTTCTTGTTTCCGAAACATTCGTTTGTTTATTTGTATACTTATTTGTTTGATTGTACCCTTGATTTTCTTTCTTTTGTGAACGTTTTGCATCAGATAACTGATGTGGGTCAATTGCTGCAATCACTTCGATGTTTTTCTTTGTGAAAAAGCCAAGAAACCCACCCGTTTCCACATTTTTTGAGTTCAAGATAACAGCGTCATCGCCGAGTTCACTACGAACTTTTTTCATTGCTTCAGGCATGTCTTTTGCCAAAAACTTTTTTACCTTCATGATCCATTCACCACCCCGATACTTTGTACTTCAACAGTAGGTTCGAGTTCATTATAAGAAAGTACTGGAATGTGTGGCATATACCGTTCAAGTAAGTTTCGGATATACATTCGAACCGCTGGTGAGCAAAGAATAATTGGCATGTGCCCTGTTTGTTGCATACGTTCGACTTCAGCCATCGTATTTTCGATAATCTTCTGACCTTCATTTGGATCAATACCGAGAAAAGCACCATGTTCTGTATGTTGAACGGCATCAGATACCGTCTTTTCGACACTTGCACTTACAGTCAACACATAAAGTGGACCACCATCTGGTGCATATTGGTGTGTTAGCTGACGAGATAATGACTGTCGAACATATTCTGTTAATATATCAGTGTCTTTTGTCATTTGGCCGTAATCAGCAAGCGCTTCAAATATGACAGGCAAATTACGAATCGATACTTTCTCTTTTAACAAGTTCGCCAATACTTTTTGAATATCTCCCGTTGAAAGTGGTGTTGGTGTCACATCTTCAACAAGTGTTGGATACGATTCATTTAGGTGGTCAACGAGTTTCTTCGTTTCTTGACGCCCAAGTAACTCATGTGCATGGCGCTTGACAACTTCTGTTAAATGGGTGGAAACGACCGATGGCGGATCGACAACGGTATAGCCCGACAATTCCGCTCGTTCCTTCATGTCTTCCCCTATCCAAAGTGCTGGTTGTCCAAACGCAGGTTCTAACGTTTCTATACCCGTAATCGACTCATCTTCGATACCTGGACTCATTGCCATATAATGATCTAATAATAACTCACCGCGGGCGATTTCATTACCTTTAACCTTTATCGCATATTCATTTGGTTGTAGTTGGATATTGTCGCGAATACGAATGACTGGGACAATCATCCCCATTTCAATCGCAATTTGACGGCGAATCATGACGACACGGTCTAATAAATCTCCACCTTGATTAGCATCAGCGAGTGGAATCAAGCCATAACCAAACTCAAATTCAATCGGATCAACTTGTAATAAGTTCACAACATTTTCAGGAGAGGTCATCTCTTCTTCCGATTCCTTCGGTTCTTCTTCTGTCTCGATTTCTTCTTCAACTTTTTGCTGGTCGCTGCGCTCAAGTAAAAAGGCTCCAACACCTAAAATAGACGCGACAGCCGTTGTCACTAAAGCTTGGATAGGCGTAATAAATCCTAATAGCGCAATTGTTGCTCCTGCGACGTATAACATTTTCGGGTAGGCAAACAATTGCTCTGTGACATCGTGGCCGAGGTTTCCGTTAGATGCTGACCTCGTAACGACAATACCAGTAGCTGTAGATACTAATAATGCTGGAATTTGCGAGACAAGACCGTCCCCGACTGTTAAAAGCGTATAAGTGCTTGCTGCTTCTTGTAAATCTAAGCCTTGTTGCATCATACCGATAACAAGACCAAAAATGATATTGATAAGCACAATCACGATCCCTGCAATCGCATCACCTTTGACGAATTTACTAGCACCGTCCATTGAACCGTAAAAGTCCGCTTCGTTTTCAATTTTAGTTCGGCGTTCTTTTGCTTCCTGATCAGATATCATTCCCGCATTTAAGTCAGCATCGATACTCATTTGTTTACCTGGCATCGCATCTAACGTAAAACGCGCACCAACTTCAGATACACGTTCAGCTCCCTTTGTTATCACGATAAACTGGATAACGACGAGGATAACGAAAACGACAAAACCGACGAGCGCATTTCCCCCTACAACGAACTGGCCGAACGTTTCGATAACGTTTCCGGCATCCCCCTCATTTCCGAGTATTAAACGCGTTGTTGAAACGTTCAAACCGAGCCGAAAGAGCGTAATCAGCAACAGGAGCGTCGGAAAGATGGAAAATTGCAACGCCTCTTCCGTGTTCATGGCAACGAGAATAATGATAAGAGCCAAAGAGATATTAATAATTATTAGAAAGTCGATCATCCCAGGTGGTAATGGAATGATCAGCATGATCACGATCATGATCACACCGACTAAAACACTTAAATCTTTCGCTGACATGTTCGGTTCTCTCCTTCAATAATGAACAAATTCATCCTTTGCAGAATGGCCAGCAGCTTCGTCATCTATTACAAACGGTTTTGAATCCGATAAACGTAAGCAAGCACTTCTGCTACTGCTTTAAATAAATCTTCTGGGACTTGATCTCCAAGGTTTGTTTGGTCGTAAAGTGCTCGCGCTAACGCACGGTTCTCTACGGTAACAACGTCATTATGCTTGGCGATGTTTTTCAATTTTAAGGCGACGTAATCAACACCTTTTGCAACGATTTGTGGCGCTTCCATCGTTTCATCATCGTATTTAAGGGCGATAGCATAATGAGTAGGGTTTGTAATAACAACATCAGCCTTCGGAACTTCCTGCATCATTCGGTTCGTCGCCATTTGCTTTTGACGCTGCTTCATTTTCCCTTTAATTTGTGGGTCACCTTCTGTTTTTTTATGCTCGTCCTTAATATCTTGTTTCGACATCCGAATGTTTTTTTCATGGTCATAACGCTGATACGTATAATCGAGGACCGATATGAGCATGAGCAAAAATCCAACAGAAAGTCCCATAATGACAATTAAATTTCCGATTAACACCATGCCATCTTCCACAGAAAATAGAGCCAACGCTAACAAGTCGTCCATCGCAAACCAAATGACTGAAAATGTAACAAGAGCGACGAAAGTAATTTTTAATAACGATTTTAGTAATTCGACAATGGCTCTGATCGAAAAAATCCGTTTCGCACCTTTAAGTGGGTTAATTTTGCTTAGCTTCATCTTCACCGCTTCTGGGGCAAATAGTAAACCGACTTGCAAATAGTTACTAGCGATACCACCAAGTGCAGACGCAAGCAAGATTGGACCAAGTATCAAGAAGATTTGGTAGATGTACTCAACTAACAATGTACTTACGTTCTCGCTCGTTATATCCATCAATAAATAATCAGCTTGCCACGTAAATTGTGCGATGGTAAACAATTGTTCAGCTACATACGATCCGATAAACCATAAAAATAAAAATACAAATAATAAGATAAATGCTGTATTAACATCCGTACTTTTCGGAACTTGTCCTTTTTCTCTCGTTTCTCGCTTTTTCTTCGGTGTTGCTTGTTCTGTTTTTTCTTGCGCAAAAAATTGTAAATCGAGGGATTGATACATTTTTTACACCCCTCCGTACAGTTGCATGAGTGTTCTCATCGTTTCAGTCATCGTTTCAACAAGTTGTTGTACAACCATAAAAAACGGTGCCATCACGAGAAACATCATAATAAACCCGAGAAAAATCTTTAATGGCAAGCCGACAACAAACACATTTACCTGTGGTACGGCTCGCGATATCATCCCTAACGCCACGTCAACGAGAAAGATCGACCCAACAATCGGCATCCCCATTTGAAAAGCAATGATAAACATTGTGTTAAAACTCGTGACGAGAAACTCAATGACGTTTTCATCGCCCATCGGTAAGAATAATTGATCAAGCGGTACATATTCATAACTGTAAAACACACCATCAAGAATCATGTGGTGAGCATCCGTTGCAAGTAAGAACATCATAGAAAACATATATAAAAACGAACCAATCATCGGTGATTGCGAACCCGTTTGTGGGTCCATCACATTGGCAAGCATAAACCCGAGTTTAATATCAATAAATCCACCAGCGATTTGAATGGCATATAACATAATCATCGCTACTAAACCGACTGTTAAACCGACGAGTAATTCTTTGATAATAAGCAATGCAAATGTACCATCGATCTCAAGAATGGGCCATTCAAAAGCAAAGAAGATGAGCCAAGAAACAAATAGAGCTATACCTACTTTGTACATTCCGGGAATGTTCTCGTAGGAAAAGAAAGGTAATGTGACAAAAAAAGCTGTAACACGAACAAGAATTAAGACATAAGCAGGAAAATATTCAATCCATTCCATAACTCTGACCTATCCTACAAACAAGTGAAGATTGTTAAATAATTGTTCGGCAAACGATGTCACATGATTAAGCATCCATGGACCAAAGATGATTAATGCAACGAAAACACCAACAATTTTCGGGATAAACGCTAACGTTTGCTCTTGAATTTGCGTTGTTGCTTGGAAAATACTCACTAACAAACCGATTCCTAATGCTGTAATCAATAGAGGACCTGCTGTCATAATGACGACATAGACTGCTTGTTCAGCCAACGCGATTACTTGTTCTGGACTCATCTCAATTCACCCTTCAAAAACTTAATAACAATGACCTGACAATTAAATACCAACCGTCTACCATAACAAATAATAAAATTTTAAATGGTAGAGAGATCATAACTGGTGGTAACATCATCATTCCCATCGACATCAAAACGCTGGCAACAACCATATCAATAATCAAGAAAGGAACAAAAATCATAAAACCAATCTGGAATGCTGTTTTTAATTCACTAATTGCAAATGCAGGAACAAGAGATGTTAACGGAATGTCATCAAGCGTCTCCGGTCTGTCCATCCCTGCATACCCCATAAACAAAGCAAGATCTTTTTCCCGTGTATGCTGAACCATAAATTCTTTAACAGGAACAGTCGCTGCTTCAAAGGCTTCTTCCTGACTCACTTCCTCATTAAACAATGGTTGAAGCGCTTCTTCGTTTACCTCAGCAAACACCGGGGCCATCACAAAAAACGTGATGAAAAGAGCTAGACCTATTAGGACTTGGTTTGGTGGCATTTGTTGTGTCGCGAGTCCTGAGCGTACAAACGACAAAACAATAACGATTCGCGTAAAACATGTCATCAAGATGAGAATACTCGGCGCGAGTGCAAGTACGGTTAACAGTAATAATAACTGAACGGTTGCAGTTAAGCTTTCTGCATCATTACTAAATATATCAAGGCCTGGTATTTCCATCATCGTTCTTTCTCCTCTACCGTTGAATGCGCTTTTCGGTGTTCATCAGAAACATCTTTCAACTCTTGGTCTAGAAGTTGTCCAAAATGTGATGTTGGCTCAGATGAATTTGCTTTTGAACGCTGAAAAATATTCGATTTCAACCATTTAGACATTTTTGAAACCGGCTGATCGAATACATCAGAAGCTTTTTGATCTTGAAGTAATTTTTCAATCTCTTCAGGGTCATCCACTTCACGTAATAACTGTATCGTGTCACCGACACCGACGATGAGTAAACGGTCGCCTACACGAACAAGTTGTACAGAACGGTTTGTCCCTAGATTGACACCACCTATATTTTGTAATGTCGAATGGTCTTGAAACGATTGCGACCGTTTATGAATCATACGTAAAACAGTATAGATGAGGAAAATGACTACCCCTAAAGCAGCAAACATTTGTAACGATAATAAAAAGAGGTTTTGCGATCCGCTCGCTACAGGCGTACCATCTTCTTCGTCAGGCTCATGTTCTTTAGGGGTATCAGAATCTGAAGAGATGTCCTCATCGGTTCCTTCTTGCTCACCTTGTAATGGTTCATCTTCTTCGTCACTATCATTTAAAATATCATCAACAAATCGGTCATTAGAACCGTCATCAGGGCTCTCAAAACTTAATGCTGGGCTAGCGAACGTCATAAGAGCAAAAAAAGTGATAAAAACCAACGTTAAAGCCTGCTTACTTAAAGACTTACAGGACAACATACTTTCCTCCTCTATACATCACAAACGCCTGCTTTATCCAAGCGTTTTGTTAATCGCTTCTAATACGCGATCAGCTTGGAACGGTTTTACGATAAAATCTTTTGCTCCTGCTTGAATCGCATCGATAACCATCGCTTGTTGTCCCATCGCTGAGCACATAAGAACTTTCGCATTCGGGTCGTGGCTACGTATTTCCTTTAACGCGGCAATCCCGTCTTTTTCAGGCATCGTAATATCCATTGTTACTAAATCTGGTGATTGTTCTTTATACATATCGACAGCTTGTTGACCATCAGCTGCTTCACCAACAACTTCAAACCCATTCTTTTCTAAAATATCTTTAATCATCATTCTCATAAAAGCTGCATCATCTACAATTAATACTTTCGTTGCCATAGTAAAATACCTCCTTGAACTGTTTCATCATTTTTTTCATATTTTCACATTTATTTTAAATTTTTAATACGATCCTTAGGACTAGCGATGTCTGTCACTCGGACACCAAAGTTTTCGTCAATAACAACCACTTCGCCTTTTGCTATTAACTTCTGGTTCACGAGAATATCAACAGGCTCCCCAGCTAATTTATCCAGTTCAATAACTGAGCCTTGACTTAGCTCGAGAATTTCCCGAATTGATTTTTTCGTTCTTCCTAATTCAACCGTAACCTCTAATGGAATATCCATTAACATATCAAGATTTCGTGTCTCCGTTTCATTTAACTGCGGAGGCTCGAAACTTGAAAACGCTGCCGGTTGAGCATCAGCTGTTCGGCTATTCCCTCCAAAATTTTGCGGTTCTCGTTGTGCCATTGGTTGTTCGTTCACAGATGGCTGAGTAGGCGCTTGTTGTCTTTGTGCTTCCTGTTGTGCTGGCTGCGCCGCTGGCGCTGCTTGCTGTTTAACTTCTGAGCTTTTCATTGACTCATCTACCGGTTGTGGCGTTTCCCCACTACTTGGGTTCATCAATTTATCGACCATCTCTTTAGCAAACGAAATAGATACGAGTTGCATAATCTTCGAGTCAATTAAATTGCCTACTTTGAGGTCGAAAGAAACTTTCGCCATCACATCTTCTTCAGGAAGATTAGACGTACCTTGATCTGCTTGCACATCCAATAAATCCACCCCTGGCGGCGAAATATCAACACGTTCGTTAAAGACTGTCGACATCGATGTCGATGCTGAACCCATCATTTGATTCATCGCTTCTTGGACGGCGCTAATATGCATTTCGCCTAATTCTTCAACGGCGTTTGTACCATCTCCGCCAAGCATGAGGTCAGCGATAATCGCTGCATCTGATTGCTTAATGACGAGTAAATTCATGCCTTGAAACCCATCTTTGTATTCAACATGGATGGCCACGTGCGGTTGAGGGAACTCATCGTCTAACTCTGATTTTTTTACAACTTCTACTTGAGGCGTAGTAATATCCACTTTTTGGTTCAATAGCGTTGATAAAGCAGTCGCTGCACTACCGAAGGAAATATTTCCGATTTCCCCCAGCGCATCTTGCTCAATAGTTGACAAGTAATTATCCACTGCTAGTTCCTCAGACTCGGATTCACCTCCACCATCTGTATCCATACCCTGTAAAAGGGCATTTATCTCCTCTTGTGATAACATATCATCATTCATCGTCGTCAACCTCCTCAATCACGTCGGTAATTTGCACGGCCAATTGGTTTTTCGATTTTCCTGGCTGCGCATAATACTTTGGATGGTCACCGACACGAACCAACAGTGGATCTTCAATAAGCTGATCTAATTCAATCATATCATCTTTCGACATTTGTAAGAACTCTTCGATTGTAATTTCTGATTTGCCTAATTCCACCTTAATATCCAATGGCGCAGTCTTGACATTTTTCTCAAGTGCTTTAATTTCTTCTGGTTCACGCTCTTTTTTCTTTGTCTGCATCCAAAGGTGAACCGACAATTTCGGTAAAATCGGCTCAATTACGACGTGGGGAAGACATAGGTTGATCATTCCAGACGTTTCTCCGATCGTCGTTGAAAGCGAGATGACAACAACTGTCTCGTTTGGAGATACGAGCTGTAAAAATTGCGGGTTCACTTCCATGTCATCCATTTCCACATCAAACTCAGCAATTGAGCTCCACGCTTCAGTAAATGTTTCTAACGTTCTTTGAAATAGTTGAGACATAATCCTTGACTCAATTTCAGTTAAGTTATCAACTTTATTAAATGCTTCACCTTGCCCACCAAGAAGGCGGTCGAGCATTGCATAAGCAATGTTTGGGTTCACTTCCATGACAAAGCGTCCTTCAAGTGGGTAAGGTTCAAACACATTTAAAATCGTCTGTTGTGGAACGGAACGGATAAATTCATCGTACGGAAGCTGGTCAACACTTGCTACACTAATTTGCACGAATGTCCTTAATTGTGCGGAAAAATGCGTTGTTAATAACCGCGCAAAATTTTCATGAATTCGTGTCAAACTACGGATTTGGTCTTTTGAAAAGCGGAGCGCTCGTTTGAAATCATAAACACGGATTTTCCGTTCATCATCTTCTTTTTTTAATTCCTCGGCATCCATTTCTCCGGTTGACAAGGCTGATAGGAGGGCGTCAATTTCACCTTGCGATAATACATCCGTCATGAGCCTCACCTCTCTTTACTGCTAACATCTCTAGCTTAATCATTTACTGCACCACTCGCTCATGCATATATACATCGACGACTTGGCCTTCTTGTAATATTTTTGATATTTCATCTCGTAGGCGATCTTCCAGGTTCTTGACCCCTTCAGACCCTCGTATTTCTGATCCTCTCATATCCGATAATTCGGATATAATAATGTTTTCCATTTGAAAATCTCGTTTTTCTAACTCATCGCGGGCATCGTCACTATCTAGTTGAATCATAAAGCGAGCACGTAAAATTTCATTGGTTGCTAAGTTCGTCGTAATTTCTTCTGTCTCAAGCGAAACATCCAAGATTTCATCGATAGTTGGCTCACCATCATCACTTGGACTGGCTTGAAAAAATTGCGTATACAATACGAGCGTCATAACACCGATTAACGCGAGTGCGATGAGGATGATGAACATAATATTAACTAACCGGTTATTAAACACCTTCCGACCCCTCCGAATCTGTAAGTAAACCTTTGTGCATCATCATAGGCGCTAAACCTACCTGTTGATAAAATTGTAGCAAACGTTGCGACACTTCTTCTTCCTCTTCTCGTACGACAAGTTTCTTTCCATTGGTCAATGTGAGCGTCGTATCTGGAAATGACTGAATTTGTTCGATATACAGTGCATTTAATGTGAATGTTTGGCCGTTTAAGCGAGTCAGTTCAATCATAGGTATGAAAGGCTAGGGGGGTTAATACCCTAGCCTACCTCCTTTACACAATGTTTCTTGCCAATTTTTAAACAACCCCTCGACGTTGCTCAAAAACTATCTTCCTAAGTTAACGAGTTCTTGTAAGATCTCATCAGATGCCGAAATCATACGAGAGTTTGATTGGAAACCGCGTTGGGCAACGATCATTTCTGAAAGTTCTTCAGATAAGTCAACATTGGACATTTCAAGAGCTGCACCAGTTAGCGATCCGCGACCTTCCGTTCCAGGGGCTCCAATCTGTGCTCCACCTGAGTTGTTAGAGATTTCATACGTATTTTCTCCCGATTTTGAAAGACCACCAGGATTGTTAAAGTTGGCGATGGCAATTTGCCCTAACAACTGTGTTGTTCCATTTGCATAAACACCTGTAATTTCTCCTGCTTCCGAAACACTGTAACTTTCAAGGGTACTTTGTTGTGAACCGTCAACACTATTTAAGTCAACCGTAGTTGAACTAGCATTTTGAGTAACACTTGCAAACATCTCTTCATCTATAGGTACTTCAATAACTTCTGCTCCGTTATTTGGATCTAAAAATAAGGCATCGTAGTTATCATCATCATCATCAAATTCTACCTGTCCACTCTCAACATCATCTATTTCATCTAAAGTTCCATCTGGATTAAAGTTTAGTGTACCACTGATAGAAAAGTCATCATCTTCTTCATCATCTAAATCCTCCACAGATTGATCATCATCTGCATTATAACTATTACCATTTAGTTGAGAATTACCCAGTGAAGAAATTTCAAAATTCCATTCATTCGAGGTGATTTCATCATCATCATCATCAGTTGCTCGTGTGAATGTAATTTCTAGTTCATGCTCTTCCCCTTGTGAATCTGTCACACTATAAGGGACTGTGATAGATTCTTCTGCCTCTGTTTCTGTACTTAGATTTCCAGCAAAATCAAAGTTCGATGTAGGTACAGGGTTTCTCGCATCACCTGCTTGAATCGTGAGATCACCTAGGTTATCATCATCAATCTCTATATTTCCGCCCTCATCAGCACCGTAACCTTGCACGCGCAAACCTTGACTATTTACGAGTGTCCCTTCTTCATCTAAATAAAAGTTACCGGCTCTTGTGTATAGCCCTTGTTCGCCGTCATTAACAACGAAAAATCCATCGCCACTAATCGCCATATCCAAATCACGGCCTGTCGTTTGCATTGATCCTTGGTTATGAATCGTATCTGTTGAGGCCATTGTTGTACCAAGACCGATTTGTTGCGGGTTGGTACCTCCACGGTCATCTTGAGGTGTACTCGCCCCTGCTAATTGTTGGCTCACTAAATCTTGAAACGTCGTACGGTCCTTTTTAAAACCATGTGTATTTGCGTTAGAAACGTTATTTCCGATCACGTCCAATTTATCTTGGAAATTGTTCATGCCTCCGATACCAGAGTACATTGCTCGTAACATATGATCGACTCCTTTTCTTTTTCATTCGCTACGTCCATCATTCAGTAGCGTTCGGCTTCCTTTCGGTCCAGCCATGTATGTTTCTTAATCAACGACGATCGTGCCGTTGATGTTCGTAAACAATTGATCTTTTGCTTCTTGTCGATTCATCGCTGTTATCACCGTGTCATTTTTCGCACTAACGACAAGCGCAGCTTGTTCTGTAATCACGAGTGAATCATTGACACCTTTTTGTTTAGCTTCAGCGACTTTTTCTTCAATCTGCTGCCACTTCTTATCACCAAGTTCGATGTTTCGCTCTTGAAGACGTTTTTCCGCATGTTTACTTAGCTTTAAAGACGTCTCATTTTGCAACTGTTGATCAAATACTGCTTTAAAAGACGTATGACTTTTTTCCGTTTGCGGATTTGACTTAGGTGGTGGTTTTGGCAGTGGCTGTTGCAGGTGATGCGGCATAATTTTATTGCCCATCGCCCTCACCTCCGTTATCTTCCACTACTCTTCATGCGGAAGAGTCACTTGTTTAATTTCATCTGCTGATACTTTTTCATTAGCTGAAACAACTAATTTTGTTTCGCCATCTTTAAAACTAACAGCTTGAACAATGTCCGTTCTTGTCTCTGTCGTTGTTTCACCATTCCCATCTGCTACTTCTGCTTGCCAAGAAATTTCCTTTCCGATCATATCACTATGCGATACGAACTGTTCTTGGTTTTGCTGTTCGAGAAATGATTCGAGGTTTTCATTTATATTTGTCATTTGTTCGAGCGATGAAAAGTTGGCCATTTGTGATACAAACTCGGTATCATCCATCGGATCTAACGGGTTTTGGTTTTGCAATTGCGTAATAAGTAACTTTAAAAACGCATCACGATCCATATCATCTTCTTCTGGGTCGCGAACTAAATCTTGGTTTTGCTTACCTTGTAAAGAAAGAGGATCTTTTTGTTTTCGCTGCTGTTCCTCTAGCATCGCTTGTTGCTGTTGCTGCATCGGTGTTTGCGCTGCACCTAGCACATCCATAGTCAAACCTCCCTACGCTTCTGTGTTAATCGTATGTTCTAAATAATCTGCGAAACGCCCTGTTTCACCTTGATCATCACCTTCTTGGTGCGAATCATCTTGCTTCGATTCTTCCCGCTGTTGCTGATTGCCTTGTTCATCAGATGTAGCGTCTTTTAGGTGTGTTTGCCCCTGTTGTTGGTTAACTTCAATTCTATCAACTTGGATGTTTTGTGCGAGAAAAGCTTGTCTCAATTGGTTCAGTTGCGATTCAATCATTTCTTTTGCCATCCCCGTTGTCGTCATCATTTGCGCGACAAGTACACCATTCTGGTGGGTCAGGTTCACATCTAAGCGACCGAGAGACTCAGGATATAATTTAATTGATAACTGTTGCGTTCCTTGATTTGATGATTGTAGATGACTTCTACTTAAAATATCTTGAAATTGACGTATAAATTGCTCTTGGTTCGGTCTTTCCGCTTGTTGATCACCTAAGTGGATCGCAAGTTGTTGAGCCCTTGCCATCGGCTGGTTCATATTATCTAGAGACAAAGCAGGATTTGCTGTGTTCTGAGAAGGGACTGTCGGGCGCTCTTGGTCAAGATTCATCCTGGCAAACACATCTTTAAGCATTTGCATATGATCGCTGTTACCGTTTTGTTGTAGGAGGTTTTGGAAATCCTCCTTCGTTGCAACACCTTGCGAACGTAGTGCATTCATATGATCATTCAAACGGTTTATCATCGCTTGAGAACTCTTCTCGTCTTTCATTTCTGAGTGTTGATATCCTGGAAATAGTCTTTGTATCGACTGCTCCATGTTTCTCATAAGCGCCGTTTTATCACCTTCTAATTGCCCACCAGAAGTTGTTTCATTGACAGCGATCAGAGCTGCAATCATTTGTGCATGTTCTGACATATCACTTGAAGCAATGTTTTCAAGTGCTTCCTCACTTGCAAACCAAGCTTTCACTTCTTCTGAAAGATCGCTTGGGAGTGATTCTAACAAACTTTGAACACCATCTGATTCAAGCCAGGCTAAATCTGCAAATCCATCCTCCATGGACAACTCACTGAATAACACATCTAGTTCTTCCCAAAGGCTGTCATCAAAATCGAGTTCCCCTTCAAGCATTTGTAAGGCTTCTGCAACGGCTTGTTCATCAATTTCTAGGTTAGCTAAAAACGATTCTCCTTTTCCATTTTGCAACGCTTGTGTAAACAGTGATGCAAATGCTGATTCTTCACCGCCTTCCAACTCAGCTAAACCTTCCTTCAAGCTTGTACCACCAGAGGCATTTGCACCTTGTAAAGGTAAAGCGTTAGGCATTGCCATCAGTCCTTGCATGTTTTTCACCTCCTTTCATAGGATTAAAAGTTTTTACTGTGCTAAAGCCGAGATCAAAGTAGATGCAACATCAGACTCTAATTGGTCAAGGATATCCGCTCGTGTACCTGGCTCCATTTCTCGCAAATATGATACAGCCTCACCTGTATCCATACCCTGAATAATTTCTGCGGCGCGATTGGTTGACATTTCACTTAAGGTTTCAACCGCTCCTTCGATCCGTTCCTCTGCTTCTAGAGCGTCTTCTTCCTCAGATACAAGTTGGTCCTCTAGCGCTTCAATATCATTTTCTAATGATGCAATTTCATCTTCATAGGCGTTTTGTTCATTTAATAGTCGATTCACTTCATTTTCTAACGTTTGGTTTTCCTGTTCCAACTCAACTATCCGTTCTTCGTATGCAGCTTCTTCCGCATCTTCTTCTGTTTCAACATACTGGTTGACTACCGGTATATTTCCAGCGATTTCCCTTGCTTGTGAATTGACGTCAACACCTATATAACTTAAAACGATAGAAGCGAGAATAATCGCAAACAAAGTTGGAATAACGATCACTAATAAGATCCATTGCCACTTACTATGACGTTGTTCTTTCTTTTTTTTCTTAGCCATACGTTCACCCTTACTTTGACATGAACTGTTGCACTGAGATTTCATCTAATTGCTTCATTTCTTCATGCAACATATCTCGTCGGTGCTGATCATATTTTCTTTGTTTCATTTTTTCATATTTCTTCACATCAACGGAGCGGTCGATAAGAATCTCATGCTCTTTATTCATCGAATCTCTCGCTGATTGCGTTTGTTTTTGTAGATGGTCGATTTTTTTATATAAATGGCTGAGCGTGTCTTGAATTTGTTGAATATCTGCAATAGGTACCCCTTGTTTTATCCTTTGTTCATAACTTTCTTCTAATTCTTCTTTCCGCTTTAGCACATGGTAAAGTTCTGTGGCGATGTTTTCAAAAGAATCCATCGCGTTTTGATAGTTTTGTTCCGCTTCTAGCTTCTCATTTTCTTTATACTCAAGCACTTTTTGTAACGAAAATTGGAAAGTCATTCTTACTCTCCTTTCGTAAACTCATTAATAAGGCGAGTGACGGATTCATCATATGTGACAGATTCATCCGTTTCTTGCTTTAAAAAGGAAGTGATCTTTGGCTGAAGCTTGATCGCCTTGTCTAATTCTTTATTAGACCCTCGTTTATAAGCACCGATGTTAATCAAATCTTCATTATCGTGATAGGTTGCTAAAAGGTTTCGAAGGCGATCAGCTGCTTTTTTCTGCTGATCTGAAACAACATCATTCATAACACGGCTAACACTATTCAACACATTAATCGCTGGGAACTGACCTTTGTTTGCAAGTTCACGATCCAAAACAAGGTGACCGTCTAATATCCCCCGAACTGCATCAGCAATCGGTTCATTTAAATCATCACCATCAACAAGAACTGTATAAAAAGCTGTGATTGTACCGGATCCGTTCGTGCCACTTCTTTCTAGTAATTGCGGGAGTATTGAAAAAACCGATGGGGTATAACCTTTCGTCGTTGGTGGTTCGCCAACCGCAAGACCAACTTCCCGTTGTGCCATAGCAACACGAGTCACACTATCCATCATTAAATTTACATTTTGTCCTTGGTTACGGAAAAACTCAGCGATCGCCGTTGCCGTCAAAGCTCCCTTAATACGCATGAGCGCAGGTTGATCAGAGGTGGCAACAACGACGATCGTATTCTTCAACCCTTCTTCTCCTAAATCACGCTCAATAAAATCACGAACTTCCCGGCCTCGTTCACCTATTAAAGCAATCACATTAATATCGGCTTCTGAATTTTTTGCGATCATGGCCATCATTGTACTTTTTCCAACACCACTACCAGCAAAAATACCGACACGTTGGCCTTTACCAACTGTAAACAAACTATCAATTGCGCGTACACCTAAGCTTAAGGGTTCCGTTATTCTAGGCCTGGATAGTGGGTTTGGTGGACGGTTGTTCGTTGGGAACGGCGTTAATCCATTCGGGGGTTGCTCTCCTTCAAGGGGTCTTCCGATACCATCTACGACACGACCAATGAGTGATGCCCCAACTTTTACTTGCAACGCCGCACGTGTTGCTTCTACAAGACTTCCTGGTGCAATTTCCTCGACATTGTCAAATGGCATAAGAAGAACATGTTCCCCTTTAAAACCGACGACTTCGACCATAATTTTTCGGCGCGATTGTTTTCCTACGAGGATATAACACAAATCACCAACGGATGCTTGTGGGCCCTTGGACTCGATCATTAAACCGACAACTTGCGTTACTTTTCCATAATGCTTATAAGGGTTAATTTGATCCACATCATGAATGAGCGTTTCCACTGCCATCTTCTGTGCGCTCCTTTAACTTTTCCGCTAATTGTGATTTTATTTCTTTCAATTGACTATCAACCGACACATCAACTTGCCCTAAAGGTGATTCAATGATACATCCATTTTGAGGAAGGTTCATATCTGGGTAAATATAGAGCTCATCAGTGTGCATCACAATCGCTTGTAGTTCTTGGCGATGTTTTAAAGTAAGTTCATACCAGTCGGGGTGAACGTAAATTTTCACGTCTGGGTGTTCACGCACTTCTGCAATCGCTTGTTTGACAAGATCCAACCATGCATTTTCGTTTGTGTCGAAAGTGCTTGATATTATTCGTGCAGCTACTTTCATCGCCAAGTTTAAAATAACTGGTTCAGCCTCTTGAATACGTTCCTCATAGTGAAGCTTTGCCGAGCTTACAACGTGTTGAGCGCGGTCGATCTCGGTTTGACATTGCTGTTTAGCTTCTTGAGCTCCTTCTTGATAACCTTTCTCGTACCCTTCAGAACGTGCTGTTTCCTTTTCTTGCTTAACGAGTTTTTTCTGTTTTTTTTCTTCTTGTTTTAACTGCTTCTTCAAATCTTCAGCTTCTTGTTTTGCTTGTTCAACGATTTGTGCCGCTTCTTGTTTTGCTTCTTCTACAATTGCTTGGGCATCAGGCTTGTGGTCACCTTCATATGATGATGCATTCTCTTCATGACCCGTTTCACTATTGTCTGTTTCAGCGGTTTCTTCAAGCTTTCTTTCTGTCATGATATTGCGGATGGCTATCTTTTTTTGTTCCGTATCAATATGATTCACATTTGTAGCTTTGATGAATTTAGACAATAATATCATCTCCTCCGCCACGAGCGATGACAATTTCACCTGCTTCCTCTAGGCGACGAATCGTAGCAACAATTCGCGTTTGTGCCTCTTCAACGTCACGAAGACGGACAGGTCCCATATATTCCATTTCCTCACGAAACGTATCTGCCATACGTTGTGACATGTTGTCGAAAATGACCTTTTGTACTTCTTCACTAGCCACTTTCAACGACAACTGTAAATCCTCGTTTTCGATATCACGGATAACACGCTGAATCGAACGGTTATCCAACGTTACGATATCTTCGAAAACAAACATACGTTTCTTAATTTCTTCGGCTAGTTCAGGATCTTGAATTTCAAGACTGTCTAAAATCGTCCGTTCAGTACTGCGGTCAACGCTATTTAACACTTCAACAACCGCTTCAATACCTCCAGCTTGCGTATGATCGTTGGTCATCGTTGCTGAAAGTTTTTGTTCTAAGATGTTTTCAACTTCATTAATGATTTCCGGTGATGTGGAATCCATTGTTGCAATCCGCTTTGCAATGTCCGCCTGTAGCTCTTGCGGCAACTCCGACAAAATTTGCCCGGACTGTTCCGATTCCAAGTAGGATAAAACAAGAGCAATCGTTTGTGGGTGTTCGTTTTGTATAAAATTTAAGATTTGATTTGGATCCGTTTTACGAGCGAAATCAAAGGGGCGCACTTGCAAGGTTGAAGTGAGGCGATTAATAATGCCCATCGCCTCATTTTCTCCGAGCGCTTTCTGCAATACATCTTTCGCGTAAGAAATACCACCTTCAGAAATGTAATCTTGTGCTCTAGCCATTTGGTGAAATTGGTCAAGCACTTCTTCTTTCATGTCTGAGTCCACTTTACGAACACCAGCTATCTCAAGCGTTAACTTTTCGATTTCTTCCTCAGTTAAATGTTTATAAACTTGAGCTGAAACATCTGGACCGAGGGAGATTAAAAGAACCGCCGCTTTTTGACGCCCTGTCAACTCCTTCTTATTTTTCATGACAGTCTCCCTCCTTTTTTAATCGTCTGATAACCAGGAACGTATCAATTTTGTAAATTCTTCTGGTTTTTCCTTCGCTAAGCGTTCGAGCTGCTCACGACGGGCTTTTTCCTCCGTCATTTCCTCGTCATTTATATCAGGAATATTGGCGGGCATTTCTTCTTCACTGAACGAAGTTCGTTCTTCACTATCTTCCCTTGGTCGACGTCGGAATAACAAGACTAAAAGAAGAAGAATGAGTGCTACAAGTCCCCCCACAACGTAATACCATCCTGGTATACCTGTTTCAGGTTCAGGCATTTCTGGCTGCCCTATAAACGCTTGTGATGAGACAAATACACGATCACCAACATCGGCATCTCCCCAATCGTCAACAACATCTTGTGGTAAAGATGTGCGAACAATCTGGTTAAGAATTTCTTCAATATCATCAATTCGTTCTTGTGGCAATGAGTTAGGATCTTCTGGGTCTGGTGGTTCAACCATCACTTGGATTCCTATATCTCTTAATTTATAAGGACTTTCAGATATTTCACGATAAATTCGATTCACTTCATTATTAATTCGTTCTTCTTGCATTTCATAGTTGCCACCACCACCTGCTGCGCCAGCAGGAAAGTTCGGAACGTCATCTTCACCAGTACCAGGAACGCCTCCCTCTGCTGGTGCGTCATCTCCTTCATAGGTTTCCGTAACCCTTTCGGCACTGATCGCGATCCCTTCCATCTCTTCTTCATCAACAGGTTCAACTAAATGTTCTTCTCGATTTTCTTGTGTGAAATCCATATCTGTTGACACAGTCACTAAAACTTTATCAGGTCCCATCATCGTTCCGAGCATTTGCCGAACTTCTCTTTGAATATCTCGTTCGATGTCTCTTTGAATCGCTCGTTGTTGGTCATATGCCTCAAGGGGTGAATTAATACCTGAGCCTGACTGACGATCATCTAGTGCATAGTCTCGGAAGTTTTGGTCCATAATCGCCACTTCTTCAGGTGGTAAATTCGGCACACTCTTTGAGACAAGGTGATATAATGCAGCCACTTCTTCTTGGTCCAAAGAGTAACCTTGCCGTAAATTTAACAATACAGAAGCCGTTGCGACATCACCTTCCTCAGCTACCCAAACGCTTTCTTCAGGTAAGGTAATCATCACCTGTGCATTTTCTACACCTTCGATATTACGAATTAAATTTTCAATTTCTGTTTGCATTGCCGCACGTTCTAAAACATTAAATTCATTGTCGGTTGTTCCGAATCCCATATTTTCTTCGAATGAAGAATAATCAATGCTTCCGCTCTCAGGAACACCTTCAGCTGCAAGTTGAACTTTCAAATCATCGACGCGTGATTCAGGGACATTAATCGTTGTTCCACCATCACTTACTTGTGACGAAACATTCATTGAATCTAATTGCGCTTGAATCTCACCCGTTTCTTGAACAGTGAGGTTGTTGTAGAGAGGGACATAGTGGGTTCTAGAACCAAAGAAAGCAAAAAGCGCGATAAGCATAAGTATAAATACAATTGACCCAACCATGATTCCTTTTTGTTTGACAGTTCTCGATTGCCAAAATGATAACGTTCGCTCTTTATATTGCGTAAGCTTTTCGTTCATGTTTCCTCCCAATCCCACTGCAACATCTCTATTTCAATGTCTTATTTCTTTTGTCTTATTTAAGACTTCATTTATTATGAACCTTGGTTACTATGACTCTCCAACGACATGAAAATTTGAGACCCCCCTCCAAATGTACAGAAGGGCCTCAAACTTAAATTTGCATACGCATGACTTCTTGATATGCTTCTACAGCTTTATCTCGTATTTCCGTTGCCGTTCTTAATGTAATATCAGCCTTTTGACCTGCAATCATGACTTCATGAAGGTCAATGTCGTCACCACGTGCCATTCGTTGTGTAGCTACTTCTGATGTTTTTTGTGATTCATTCACACCACGAATCGAATCGCTTAACATCTGCTTAAATGATTGTTGCGCTTCATGTGTAGAGGTCCTTTGCTGTGTCGTCCCAGCTGTTGGTGTTGACGCCTGAGGTCGCATCATCTGTACCGCATGGTTTGTTAAGGGTTCCATTTCACTACCTCCTTAAACGTTAACGTCCTATTTCTAATGCCTTCATTAAAATATTTTTATGAGCATCAACAGCTGTCACGCTCGCTTCGTATGATCTTGATGCACTCATTAAGTCTACCATTTCCTTTAATGGATCAACGTTTGGCATTGCTACATAACCATCCTCGTTGGCATCAGGGTGTTCTGGTTGATAAACTTGCTTAAACGGAGTAGGATCATCGACAATTTGTCCTACTTTTACACCTTGGCCAGTCGAATCCGTTGTCTGCATCGCACGCCCTAAGTGAGAGGAGAAAGACGATTGTTGATTCGGTTCCAACACTGTCATTTTCCTTCGATATGGTTGCCATTCCCCATCGACAAATTCCGCTCGCGTCGAGTTTGCATTCGCTATGTTTGATGATGCTACATCCATTCTCGCCCGTTGAGACGTTAACCCGGATGCTGAGGTGTTTAAACCACTAAAAATCGACAACTTCACTACCTCCCTTGTCCAAGTGCAATCTGAATTTTATTAAAGCGACCGTTTAATTGATCCACTAATGCATTATGATTAATTTGATTTTTCGAAAGCGCGGTCATTTCATGATCAATATCGACGTTGTTCCCGTTGTGGTTATACATCGTATTGTTCCTTTTTACGACTTGTGGTTCATCCGAACGAATACCTCCAAAAGACAGGTGACCTTCGTTGGTTCGA
The DNA here is from genome assembly GCF_014202575.1 of Texcoconibacillus texcoconensis. Lineage (GTDB taxonomy): Bacteria > Bacillota > Bacilli > Bacillales > Salisediminibacteriaceae > Texcoconibacillus > Texcoconibacillus texcoconensis. The sequence continues at coordinate 229,266 of NZ_JACHHB010000001.1, forward strand.
TGGGCTTGCAGACGCTCATTATCCATTGCTTGGTTTAATTCATGATTAAAAACCGTTTTTTTCGCACTGTAATTCGGTGTATCAACGTTCGCAATATTGTGTGCGATCGTTTTTTGCCTTGTAGTCGTTGCTTTTAGCGCATTTTCCAACAATTGATTTGTCGAATTCCCAAAAATATCCATGGCGTTTTTCCTCCAATTTTGTCGATTGGAACCTCCACTTGTAGTATTTTATAGAAGATTTTCTACCTTGTCTATTCGTGAATAAAATTGACTAGAGTTCGATAAAAAAGTCCCACCTTTTCAGATAGTTAAAGGCTTTAAGGTGCTTCAAACATGAGTAAAGACTCATTGCTATTTTCACAATGAATTTCCATACGAAAACACACTGAGACATTTTTCGACACAAACTTTCTATTAAAACATTAACATAGAAAGAAAGATTCAACCATGACTTATCAGCGTTTTCCCTTAAAACTTTTTAGGATAAATTCCATACAGATGTAAAAATTCAATTTTTTTCTATTCTACCATTAAAAAAAGACCATGTCGAAAAACGACAGGCCTTTACATTCATTCATTCATTCATTCATTTATGCTTCCTTGATTTTTTCTAATTCTACAAGAAATTTGTCATTTAGTACTTTGATGTACGTCCCTTTCATACCTAATGAACGGGATTCAATGACACCTGCACTTTCTAATTTTCGGAGCGCATTGACGATCACTGAGCGAGTAATACCAACACGGTCTGCAACTTTACTTGCAACAAGGAGCCCTTCATTTCCTTCAAGCTCATCAAAAATGTGTTCAACCGCTTCTAATTCACTATAAGAAAGTGAGCTAATCGCCATTTGTACAACAGCTTTGCTTCTTGCTTCTTGCTCAATTTCTTCCGCTTTTTCCTGAAGGATTTCCATCCCTACAACTGTCGCACCGTATTCACCTAGAAGCAAGTCATCATCATCGAATGACTCGTCCAATCTAGCTAGGATCAACGTCCCGAGACGTTGACCTCCACCTGCAATTGGAACGACAGTTGTCAAGCCGTTAGCAAATAGTTCTTTGTTTTCTACAGGGAAAGCTGTAAATTCACTGTTAATATCTAGATTCGCGGAAGTCTCTTCAATTTTGAACAACCCACTCGTATATTCTTCAGGAAATTGGCGTTCCTCTAGCATGCTTTTAATTCTTTCATTTTCAATTTCTTGTTTAATCGCGTAGCCTAGAAGTTTTCCACGTCGGCTTACGATAAACACATTAGCTTCAATGACATCTCTTAAAGTTACGGCCATATCTTTGAAGTTAACAGATTGACCCGCACTTTTCTGTAAGAGTTCATTAATTCTGCGCGTTCTTGAAAGTAAATTCATTTCTCTTCCTCCTACCTATAATATGTACTGATTTAGGTTACGATTTTTAGCAATTTGATCGAGTTTTTCTTCCACGTATTGAGGGGTGATCGTGATTTCTTCCATTGTTATTTCTGATGCTTCAAATGAAAGGTCTTCGAGTAAACGCTCCATAATCGTGTGCAATCTTCGTGCACCAATGTTTTCTGTTTCTTGGTTGACTTCTGTCGCAATTGTTGCAATCTTATACACAGCTTCGTCAGAAAAAGTAACACGTATACCTTCCGTTTCCAATAAAGCTTGATATTGCTTGATTAATGCGTTGTCAGGTTCAACTAAGATCTTCACAAAATCATCTACATTTAAGTTGCCTAACTCAACGCGAATCGGAAAACGACCTTGCAGTTCCGGGATAAGGTCAGAAGGTTTCGAAAAGTGGAATGCCCCCGCAGCAACAAATAGCATGTGGTCCGTTTTCACAGACCCGTACTTCGTCATTACTGTTGAACCTTCAACGATCGGAAGAATATCTCGTTGTACACCTTCCCTAGACACATTCGCGTTTTGCTGATCACTTTTTCCTGTGACTTTATCAATCTCATCAATAAAGATCATCCCTAAGTTTTCTGCTCTAGACACAGCTTCTTGTGAGACTTCATCCATATCGATCAATCGACCTGCTTCTTCTTCCGTTAACACTTTACGGGCTTCTCGTACTGTTAGGCGACGTTTTTTCTTTTTGCCAGGCATCATGCCGCCAAGCATTTCTTGCATATTCATCCCCATTTGTTCCATACCTGAACCTTGAAACATATCCATGAAATTGGAAGAATTACGTTCTTCGACTTCTATCGTGACATAATGGTCTTCCAGTTCACCGAGTGCGAGTTGATGAGCAGTACGACGCCTTTGTTCACGAATCGATGCTTCATCATCCTCTTCATCCGTCGATTCTTGTTGTGCTTGCCCTCCGAATAACATCTCTAGTGGGTTTTTATAAGACGAGTCTTTTTGTTTTTTAGGAACAAGTAGTTCAACGATTCGTTGATTGGCGTTTTCTTCTGCACGATCTTTGACGTCTAACATCTTTTGATCTTTTACGATCCGTACAGCTGATTCAACGAGATCTCGAACCATTGATTCCACATCACGACCGACGTAACCAACCTCTGTAAACTTCGTTGCCTCCACTTTAATAAACGGTGCGCCAACTAGTTTTGCGAGTCTGCGGGCAACTTCGGTTTTACCGACACCTGTCGGCCCAATCATTAAAATATTTTTCGGTGTAATCTCATCGCGCATTTTATCATTTAACTGACTACGTCGATAGCGGTTTCTAAGTGCAACAGCAACAGATCTTTTGGCTTTATTTTGACCGATGATATATTGATCCAGTTTCTCGACTATTTGTTTCGGAGTAAATGCTTCACTCATCTTGTTTCCCTCCTCATTTTTCATGCAAACTTTTGTCTATTAGGAAAGATTCTCGACGATAATTTGATCATTTGTATAAACACAAATATCCGCTGCAGTTTGAAGCGATGTTTCTGCAATCTCTTTGGCACTTAAATGTGAAGAGGATTTTTTCAGCGCACGTCCTGCTGCTAGTGCATAATTCCCTCCTGAACCAATCGCTAGAATCCCGTCATCTGGTTCAATCACTTCACCTGTTCCGGCAATTAAATATAATTGCTCACGATCCATGACAATAAGCATCGCTTCAAGGCGTCGAAGCACCTTATCACTTCGCCACTCTTTCGCAAGTTCCACTGCCGCTCGTTGCAAATTACCACTAAATTCATCAAGTTTTGCTTCAAATTTTTCAAAAAGCGTAAAAGCATCAGCAACTGAGCCTGCAAACCCTGCGACAACATTTCCATTATAAAGTCGACGCACTTTTTTTGCTGTATGTTTCATCACAACGGCATTTCCAAACGTAACTTGGCCGTCACCAGCCATAGCTGCTTCTCCATTGTGTTGGACAGCAAAGATCGTCGTCGCGTGAAATGAAGAATTACTCATGGTCATCCTCCCTTTCTTTCATAAAGAACATCAACATCATGCACGCGGATGTGCTGATGTATACACGTTTTTTAAATGTTCCTTTGTTACATGTGTATAAATTTGTGTCGATGATAAGTGACTATGACCTAGCAATTCCTGAACTGCTCGAAGGTCTGCCCCTTCATTTAACAAATGCGTAGCAAATGTGTGTCGAATCACATGCGGACTCATCCGAGAAGAAAGCGCTGCATCATCGACAAGCTTTTTTAATATTAAGCGGACTCCCCGATCAGTTAAAGGGCCACCACGATAATTTAAAAACAGCGCTTCTGTTTCGTTTTTTGCTTTATCTAATAAACGAGGACGCGATTCATTCATGTAATTGAGCACAGCTTCAACCGCAAAACCACCAACCGGGACGTAACGCTCTTTTCTACCTTTCCCTTGAACATACAAAGTTGCTAGGGCTGGGTCCAAATCACGAACCGACAACGTTACACACTCTGTAACACGGATCCCAGTCGCATATAAAATTTCGAGAAGAGCCAAGTTCCTTTGCCCAAGAGGAGTTGATGTGTCAATAGAGGTGAATAACGGTTTCAACTCTTCTTCATAAAGGAAATCTGGAAGGTGTGACCCTGTTTTAGGTGAGGCAGCTAACGCAAATGCATTTTCTTCTACATATTTTTCTCGCAATAAAAATTCATATAATGTACGAAGTGATGACAATTTACGAGCAATTGATTTTTTGGCATAACCTTGTTTATGGAGATAGGTTAAATATTGGCGAACGAACGTATAAGTCACGGCAGAGTAACGTTCAAGACCGTGTTCAGTCATGAAATGAAGAAGCTGTTTAATATCTTTTTGATAATTTTCGATTGTATGTGAGGAAGCATGCTTTTCAATTTGCAAGTATCGAGTAAACAGTTCTAATTCTGAGTTCATCCCCACGATCAGCACCTTTTCTCTTAACATCTAGAGCTACTAAATTTTATCACAATTTAGTAGCCCCATCAATGAACTTTACATTTTTTTCACAAAATTCTGAATCATTTCCAGTACTCTACCAAAAAAACTTCAAATTCGATTCCATAAACACTTTAGAAGGGTACGACACTTTTGTGTCATACCCTAAAAGTTGAAGCCCTTGTTTAGTTTGCTTCTTCTTTATAATCACATTCTGTACATTGAACATGAACAGCCTTCTTCGTTTTCTTCTCAACTAGCATATGCTCACATTTCGGACACTTTCTTGCGATCGGTTTATCCCACGAAACAAATTCGCAATTTGGATATTGATCACAACCATAAAAGATCCGATTCTTTTTACTTTTTCTTTCAACAATTTGTCCGTCATCACAACTTGGACAATCGACACCAATCTCTTTAACGATCGCTTTTGTATTGCGGCATTCCGGGAAATTTGAGCATGCCATAAACTTGCCATAGCGTCCCATTTTATAAACCATTTCATGCCCGCATTTTTCGCAATCTTCTCCAGCCGGCTCATCACGGATTTCGACTTCTTCCATTTCTTCTTCCGCTATCTTTAGTCGTTGTTCAAAATCTTGATAAAATTCATCGATAATCTGAACCCAACGCTGTTGACCGTCTTCTACCGAATCTAAGTCATTTTCCATCTTCGCCGTGAACTCCACATCGAGAATTTCAGGGAAGAATTCCTCAATAAGTTGCAAAACAATTTCCCCTAATTCTGTTGGGACAAAACGCTTATTATCTAATGAAACATAGTTCCTACGCTGAATCGTATCCAACGTCGGCGCAAACGTAGATGGTCGGCCAATTCCTAGCTCCTCCATCGTCTTTACAAGCCGAGCTTCTGTATAACGAGGTGGTGGTTGCGTAAAATGTTGACTCGGTTCAATTTTCTCATAAGAAATGTCTTCTCCTTCTTCCATCTCAGGGAGGAGTCGATCTTCTTCCTTCTTCCCGTCATCATTTCCTTCGGTGTATACTTTCATAAAACCAGGAAATTTCAGTTTTGAACCGTTCGCTCGAAACATGACGCCACCATTTTCTAAGTCGACAGCCATCGTATCCATGATCGCTGGCGCCATTTCACTAGCGACCATTCGCTCCCATATCAATTTATAAAGGCGATACTGGTCTCTCGATAGATACTGCTTAACCGACTTTGGATCTTTTAAGACTGCAGTCGGACGCACAGCTTCGTGCGCATCTTGTGCATTCGAACTTTGCTGTTTTTTACGTTCGCCTTTTTTCGTATACTCTGATCCAAAATGGGTTTCAATGTATTCTTTCGCATCTTTTTTGGCGGTATCTGATATACGTGTTGAGTCTGTTCTCATATACGTAATGAGACCGACTGTACCTTCTTTCCCGAGGTCGATACCTTCATATAATTGTTGAGCGACCATCATCGTTTTCTTCGCACGAAAGTTTAGTTTACGCGCTGCTTCCTGCTGTAAAGATGATGTCGTAAATGGTTGAACAGGATTACGCTTACGTTCCCGTTTTTTCACTTGTTTTACTGTCAGCTGTTTACCATCGATTCGTGAAAGAATGTCGTCTACATCTTCCTTCGACTTCAAATCTTTTTTCTTTCCATCGAGACTATGGAACTTTGCAGAAAACGTATCTTTCCCTTTATTTAAGGCAGCTTCAATTGACCAATATTCTTCAGGAACAAAGTTTTGTATTTCTTTCTCTCGATCAATAATCATTTTCACAGCGACCGATTGGACTCGTCCAGCACTTAGCCCTTTCTTTACTTTTTTCCAAAGCAAAGGACTGATGTTATAACCAACAAGACGATCAAGAACACGACGTGCTTGCTGTGCGTCAACGAGATTCATATCGATCTTACGTGGTGTTTTAAAAGCGTCCTTAATCGCATCTTTAGTAATCTCGTTAAAGACAACACGACAATCTGCGTCTTCTTCAATGTTTAGACTATGTGCAAGGTGCCAAGCTATGGCTTCCCCTTCACGATCGGGGTCGGCTGCGAGATACACTTTTTTTGCTTTTTTTGCCGCCGTCTTTAACTCTTTAAGAACAGGACCCTTACCGCGAATCGTAATGTACTTTGGTTTGTAGTTGTTTTCAACATCGACACCTGTTTGACTTTTCGGTAAATCTATCACGTGTCCCATAGAAGCCTTTACGGCATATTTCTTTCCTAAGTATTTCCCTATCGTCTTCGCTTTTGCGGGAGATTCAACGATCACTAAGTAATCGGACATTTTCTGTTTTCCTCCCCCTTTTAGAGGTAAAATGAAATCTTCCCTATTATTAACCACTCTTTTACGGTTTGTCAAACATCAAAACGGTAAAATTGTGGAAATGGTTCTATTTTATTTTGGTAAAACATCGTTTATCCGCCTTTTAGCACCACTAAAAAATGATTTCAATTTTTTCTTACCGCTGTTTTCGTATAGCGTACTATATCATTTGTATCGTACTTGGAATAGTTCGTTTGTATTGCAAAGTAATAATCTTTTAGAAAACTTTCTAATTGAGTTATCTTACGATCCAATTTCATAATGAAGGGGTTTAACAAACATCACGAATGTAATCAGTTATCACGAAAGTTAACGTTCGTTTTGGCAACGAGTGATTGAAACGAAAGGCGGCGACTCCCAGAGGATAGAGCGCAGTCTGAAGATCCACTTATGCAAGGCCTGGCCGAGCATAAGTTAGCTGAAGACAAGCCCTCGGGAAAGCGTCCGCCTGCAGTGAAAATCACCATCCATGTTCGGAGATGATCTTTAATCTATTATGAAATTCATTCTTACTTCAAAACGAATTCATTAACTATATCATTAGCATCATGAATACATAATGCTCCTTCTTGAATTAAGCGGTGACACCCTTCCGTTCGAGGGTCATCGATCGGTCCTGGTAAACTATAGACATCTCTCCCTTGTTCTAAAGCCGTATATGCTGTTATTAATGAGCCACTACGCTTTTTTGCTTCGACGACAAATGTTGCTTTCGTTAGTCCACTTATGATTCGATTTCGTTCGGGAAAGCGCCATTTCGCTGGCGGTGTGTGTGGAGGATATTCACTGAGGAGAAGATGATTTTGGGCAATTCCTTGACTTAGTGAGCGATGTTGTTTCGGGTAAATGTGGTCAAAACCTGCACCCAGGACAGCGATCGTCCTCCCTCCGTTCTGCAATGTTAGTTGGTGAGCGTATCCATCTACGCCTAATGCAAGACCGCTGACAACCATAATACCTTCTTTACATAGAGGGGGAATAAGCTGACTTAATAAACGATATGAGCGCTCAGATGGGTCACGAGTACCTACCACAGCTAAACTCTTTGATTCATGTAAATATGTTATATTTCCTTTAACGTATATGACAAATGGAGGATCGTAAATTTCTTTTAACAAAGGGGGATAATCTCGGTGAGAAAATATAAGAGGGACGATATGTTGATGACTAAAGTGAGCTAATAAGGAATCAATAGAACTTCTCTGCAATCGGTCATATAAAACGTTTAATGTACGAAAAGTCGATGTTGTTACGCGTTGAAAGTCAGTAATAGAAAAATGATACAGGTCCGATAAATCCGGGTCATTCACGACAATTTGCGACACAAGTTTTGAGCGACCATCACAACAGGTATGTAAATGAAGAAGCCGCTTCTCAAATTCATTCATTTTTCATCCTCCAATCCATCTTCATTGAATTTTCGGTAACGTTCTCATTATTAGAAGTCGGCACGAAAAAAAACGTACCGACTTCCCTATGTGCTTCAGAAATGCTTGAGTAAAATTGGGATAAAAACCATTATACTTCATGAGTCACACATTTGTCATAAATCCCTTTCTCTTTTAATGCTGAAATCAGCGTCTCACCCATCACTGCTGGTGTATCCGCTACCTTTACACCAGCTGCCTCGAGACTTGAAATTTTTTCTTTTGCTGTTCCTTTTCCACCAGAAATAATTGCACCTGCATGACCCATTCTCTTACCTGGTGGTGCAGTTTGCCCACCGATAAATCCAGCAACAGGCTTTGTCATGTTTTCTTTTATCCATTCTGCCGCTTCTTCCTCAGCTGTTCCGCCAATTTCACCGATCATCATCACCGCATGGGTATCTGGGTCGTCATTAAACAATTTTAAGACATCGATAAAACTCGTGCCATTCACCGGGTCCCCGCCGATACCTACAGCCGTTGATTGACCAATTCCTTCATTAGATAATTGACCAACAGCTTCATAAGTTAACGTACCTGAACGAGACACAACACCAACATGCCCGCGTTTATGAATATAACCTGGCATAATACCAATTTTGCATTCTTCTGGTGTAATGACACCTGGGCAGTTAGGCCCAATTAGTCGTGTCGTTTTCCCTTCCATAAAACGCTTGACCTTGATCATATCAACAACTGGAATACCTTCTGTAATCGTAATCACGATATCGACACCTGCATCTGTCGCTTCCATAATAGCATCAGCTGCAAAAGCTGGTGGAACATAGATCACAGATGCATTTGCACCCGTCTTTTCGACAGCCTCACTGACAGTATCAAAAACCGGGATACCCTCGATGTCTGTACCCCCTTTTCCTGGTGTCACACCTCCGACGATATTCGTCCCATATGCTCTCGACTGTTCTGTATGAAACCAGCCTGTTGAGCCGGTAATCCCTTGGACGATTACTTTTGTATTTTTATCGATAAGGATACTCATCGTTGCCCCCGCCTTTCTATTTTACTTGTGATACGATTTTTTCCGCACCGTCAGCCATCGAATCAGCTGCAGTAATATTCAATCCTGATTGTTCCAACATTTGCTTTCCTCGTTCAACATTGGTACCTTCTAGTCTTACAACGAGTGGAATCTTTAAGCCTGCTTCTTTCGTTGCAGCAATGATTCCATCAGCAATCACATCACACTTCATAATGCCACCGAATATATTCACGTAAATGCCTTGAACGTTCGTATCGGAAAGAATGATTTTAAAAGCTTCAGTGACTTTTTCGGCTGATGCGCCACCTCCTACATCAAGGAAGTTAGCTGGCTCTCCATCGTAATATTTAATGATATCCATCGTTGCCATAGCTAGACCTGCACCATTTACCATGCAGCCGATGTTTCCATCTAAAGAGATATAACTAAGGTCATATTTAGATGCTTCAATCTCTTTTTCATCTTCTTCATCTAAATCACGATATTCATATACTTCTTTTTGACGATACAGCGCATTAGAGTCAAAATTTAATTTTGCATCCAACGCCATTACCCGTCCATCCCCTGTTGTAACAAGGGGGTTTATTTCTGCAATTGAGCAATCTTTTTCAATGAATACTTGATATAGACCAAGCATAAATTTCACAGATTCTTTAATGAGGTCATTTGGAATATTGATATTAAAAGCCAAACGTCGTGCTTGGTAAGGCATTAAACCTACAATTGGGTCAATCACCTCTTGAAAGATCTTTTCTGGCGTTTTTTCAGCCACCTCTTCGATCTCTGTTCCACCCTCTTCAGATGCCATCATAACAACACTCGAAGTCGCACGATCAACAACGAGACCGATGTAATATTCTTGTTTAATATCGCACCCTTCTTCAATAAGAAGGCGTTTCACTTCTTTTCCTTCAGGTCCTGTCTGGTGTGTTACAAGCGTTTTACCGAGAATTTCATCAGCATATGTACGCACTTCATCTTTTGTTTTGGCAACTTTTACGCCACCAGCTTTGCCGCGCCCTCCAGCATGAATTTGAGCTTTAACAACGGAAACATTTGAATTCAATTGTTCTGCCGCTTCAACAGCTTCTTCGACAGAAAACGCCACTTTTCCGTTTGGCACAGCAACGCCATAAGAACGGAGAATTTCTTTCCCTTGATACTCATGGATATTCATAAACTTGCCTCCAATCTTGATGTACGTGGATAGTTTGCTGTTAAAACTATAACAGTCTTACTTTCAATTACATTCTACACAAGAAGGACAATTCCTCCATTATAAACAAAATTCAAACAAAGATTTCAAAAAAGAAAGAGCACCACCAATTTTAAAGCACATTTTGTCGAATGAAAAAGCTGACAAAGGGGATTCTACCTCAATGTCAGCTACTTTTAACATTATGATTTACAATAGGGTTCTATTATTAACAGTTTTCATCCTTTTCATCTTTCATTTTCTCGGCCATTTTTTTAGATGTTTGATCGGCTAAACGGTCCGTTTCTTGTGCCGAGTGGAAGATACCAAATTCATGAGCGATTTCTTCGCGGTACGTATTCATATATTGATCAAGTTGATCGACGAGCAGACGGTTTCTCGAGCTCATACTATCCCTCCCTTTAACATGGTACGTTTATCATTTCCTAAAGGAGAGGATTTATGTGATGTTTACTCGTTGGCGTTAGATTTCGTGTCCATTTGTCGATCAATGCGATAAATAAAAGCAAATAATTCAGCGACAACTTCATATAGCTCTGTAGGAATTTGTTCGTTCACTTCTAATTGAGCTAACAATTCAACGAGCGATGAATCTTCCTGAATAGGGATATTGTTTTTTTCGGCAATATCCACCAATTGGTCTGCCACATAGCCGCGCCCTTTTGCTTTCACCTTTGGCGCCTCGTCCTTTTCACCATCATAATTAAGGGCCACAGCACGTTGTTGTGACTTTTGTATGCTTTTGTAATGATTACTCATACACGCACATCCAATCCTTGATAAGACCTTTCATCGATCCGCATTTCGTGGTGGTTCGATGGCTGTGCCACTTGGCTTTTCTCTTTAGGTTGAACCCATTTCACCGTTGATAGGCGGTAATCTAAAGACGCAAGCTGTTGTTGTAAATGGGGTTTTAACGCTTCAATTAAGTCTGTCGGTTTATCTTCTTCATTAAAGATTTGTAAAGCAACAATACGATTTTGGATTTGTACATCAATCACCGTTTCATCTAATTTCTCTAAATAAAGATAAAATAAAATTCGACAATGATTACTATCAATTTTTCCATCAGGGGTTCTCTTTGATTCCCATTGAACAGTAATGTCTTGATATGAATCCGAATATTTCACAGGCCACTGGCTAATAATTTGCTGGAGTGGTCCATTTTGTTCAGAGGCTAGCAATTGTTGCCCTGTTAAACGTTGTAACAAGAACTCTGCTTGCTCGAGCATTTGACTTGAAAGTGGTAACTGTAAAGTTTGCATCAATAAAGGTTTAAGTTGCTGTGTAGCATCAAAACTTTGTGAAACTCTCCCTTGTTGAGCTTGGTTTTGCAAGTCATACTCAAACGACATCCCTAACTGTTGTAAGAGCGATTGGAATGGAAAATTGGGATTCGAATGAGTTGGTGAGCCAATGTTTGCTCGCGTTGTCTGCTGCCATTCTTCAATCGCCCCACGCATCTCACTAGTAAGGCTTGTCGGTGACTGAATCATTTGCTGAAACTGCTGTAATGCTTGTTCTTGAGTCGCTGAACCTCCTAGAAGCTGAACAAATTGATTGAACATTTGCCGATCTGCTAAAGCTTCAGGTCGAATTGTACTCATCAACGTTGTAAATACAGTGCTCGCTTCCATGTTAGCAAGTGGGACGCCTTGATTCGATGCTAAATGTGGCCATAATTGATTGACAATCTGACGATTTTGTTCATTTAAGACAGCGGATTTGAACTGCTCATACACTTGTGTAATCGGTTGGTCTTGTGGGAAGAGACCGAGTTGGCGAAGGATTTGTTCTGCTCCTGTAGCGACGCTGCGATCATTCATTGATTCATTTCCGACCATTTGTAAAATGTTCATGAGTGGATGTTCGTTTCTCCCCATTTGTGCCTGCGATAGCATTTGTAACAATTGCCCATTTAGTTGCTGCAATATAGCATATTTATTCCCTTCTTGAGAAAGCGTTTGTTGCAGCTTTAACATCGTTTCACCTAAAGGTTCTGTAGCGTGCCAAGCTTGCAAACTTTGAAACGTTGTTTCTGTTATTGGCAAACGGCGCTCAAGCATCGTTTGCATCAACTCTACACCTGATTGATTAACCATGTTCGTTTGCTGCAATATTTGACCTGCATCTTGTATATTTTGCTTAGAGAAAGGAAGGTTTGTTTGTGTAAACTGCTGAATAAGCATTCGATTCGCTTTCGTATCCTGTAAACCGATTTGTCGTAATAAAGAATCTTGATGAGAGCGGTCTTCTGCAGACCCGCGCTCCGTTAATGCGTTAACATTTTCCAATACTTTTAACCTAGGTAAGCTATCGCTACTCCCTTGCACTCGAAACCAATAACGCATCCCTTGTTCTAGTGAAGCTTCTAACCGAGCGGTTAATGCAACATCACCAATTGAAAGTCGCGCTAAGTTTCCTGGGTAAAGTTTATGAATTTGCCCTTGAAACATTTGCCCTGGTCGAAGTTGCACAGATGATTTTGTTTGGCCTAACTGAACGCCTGACAGTTGTTGACCGATCACATTCATAAATAAACCTCCTTATTGCGAAACAATGTCCTTTACAGGTGCGAACGAACGTCGATGTTCTTTTATTACCCCATATGTTTTGAGGGCATTGACATGCATTTCTGTCGGATAACCCATGTGCCTTTCAAAACCATATGCTGGGTATATTGAAGCTAACTCACTCATATACTGGTCACGTTCGACTTTAGCAACAACAGAAGCTGCCGCAATTGAGAGTGACAAAGCATCCCCCTTAATAAGTGATTGTTGCGGCAAGTTTGTGCTTAGCGTCATCGCATCGGTAAGTAAATACTCTGGTTTAGGGTCAAGTGATGCTACCGCTTGTTCCATCGCATATTTAGATGCTTGATAAATGTTCATTTCATCGATTTCCTCTGCTGTCACCCAGCTGACAGATACCGCCAATGCTTGTTCATAAATTTGTTCGTATAAACGGTTTCGCTCTTCGATAGAAAGTTGTTTTGAATCAGTCAAACCTAGTAAATTTGCATTCTCTGGTAATATGACAGCACAAGAGACGACCGGCCCAGCTAACGGCCCACGGCCTACTTCGTCAATGCCAGCAATGTAATGATATCCTTCCTTACGTAAACGTTGCTCGTACATTAGCATTTCAATGTGCTTTTCCTCTTGATGTCTCTTTTTGTCCTGCCGTTTTTTCCAGCGCTTTAATAAAGACTGAACACCTTTTCGGCTATCTTCAGTCCAGGTTATTATTCTTGGATCATTTTCATCTTCAATTTCGTGTAATTGTGCTTCGATTTCTGAGATCGTTTCTTTTTTCATACTTTTTGCTCCCTTTACATTTACTTTTTATATCGGTTATCTACAAAGATTGTTTAATAACCCTTATATACAGAAAAAAACACGCCCCAATGAGCGTGTCTTTCTTTAGCTTGGAGGTTCTTCTAATGTCATTCGGCCGAGTCTTCCTGATCTGAAATCTCGAAATATGACTTCAGCGGTTCGTTCATAGTCGATATTTCCCCCTGATACTAGACAACCGCGACGCTTTCCGATTTCATCAAACCATTCAACAATATCATCTGAATCGATAGATACTTGGTAACGTTCTTGTAATTGTTCCGGATAAGATGACCTTAGATAACGTAATAAGAATACGACCGCATCTTGAACGTCAAATATCTCCTCTTTGATCGCACCTGTTAAAGCAAGACGAAATCCTACATCTTGTTCTTCAAACTTCGGCCACAAAATCCCTGGTGTATCTAAAAGTTCAATTTTTTTTGCTACTTTAATCCATTGCTGACTTTTCGTAACCCCTGGCTTATCACCAATTTTCGTTGATTTACGTTTAGCTAAACGATTGATCAATGTCGATTTCCCAACATTGGGAATCCCTAAAATCATCGCTCGAACTGGACGCGGGTTCATTCCTTTTTTCTTCATTTTTTCAATCATATCAGAAGCAAGCTCATTTACTTGATCAGGAATATGCTGAACACCAGAACCATCTTGCGCGTTTATTTCTAACGTTTTCGCTCCTTGCGCTTCGTAATATTCACGCCAACGCTTCGTCACTTCTTTATCAGCCATATCCGCCTTATTTAATAAGATAAGACGTGGTTTGTTTTCTACAAGGTCATCGATTTTTGGATTTCTCGATGAATACGGGATACGAGCATCAAGCAGTTCAATGACGACATCGATACGCTTTAACTGCTCGGATACTTGCCGTAAAGCTTTTGCCATATGACCTGGATACCATTGGATTGACACAACATCACCTACTCTACATTTCGTATATCAGAAAATGGCCAAAATACGAAGTTCGCTTTTCCTACCACTTCATCATAGGGAATCGTTCCTATATGACGGCTATCTTTACTATGTTGACGATTATCACCTAATACAAATACATGACCTTCTGGAACTTCTGTTTCTCCTGTTACATCCTCAAGGTGAAAATCCCCCGTAAATGGACGTTTACTCGCTTGTTGTTTATACTCTTCTAAGTATGGCTCGTCCTGTGCTTCATCATTCACATACAACACGTCACCCTCATAAGCCACCGTATCTCCTGGTAAACCGATGACACGCTTAATATAATCCTTATCAGATGGCGCATGAAAAACAACGATATCAAACCGATCAGGCTCTGAAAGGCTGTAGCCAATTTTGTTTACAACCATACGGTCATTATGGTCTAAAGTTGGCATCATTGATTGCCCATCCACAACGATCGGGGCAAAGAAAAACATTCTAATCACAACTGCTAATAACAAGGCAACCGCAATGGCTTTTATCCACTCCAATGATTCTGATTTACTCATCAATTATCAAATCCTCCATATCGGAATATATCATCGCTGTCTCTATAAAATCGTTACCTTTTCTATTTTACCGAAAAAATGACCTCACGCCAATACACAATCATTTTATCTTTACAGAACGGCCTATAATCATTCGCCCCTTAAACACTCAAATAATTAAAATAAGTATGATATGAACAGAACAAGAGATTCTAAAACGAAAAAAAGGAGCATCGGTATACACCTAGCTCCTTTCGTTCTTTAGCGTTCTTTAATACGCGCAGCTTTACCGCGTAGGTTACGCAAGTAGTAAAGTTTCGCACGACGTACTTTACCGCGACGACTCACTTCGATCTTATCGATACGAGGTGAATGAAGTGGGAATGTACGCTCAATTCCTACACCGTAGGAAATTTTACGAACAGTAAACGTTTCGCTGATTCCTGAACCGCGGCGCTTGATTACAACACCTTGGAATACCTGGATACGCTCACGAGAGCCTTCAACAACTTTCACGTGTACGCGTACAGTATCACCTGCACGGAATTCAGGAAGATCCGTTTTTAACTGGTCTTGAGTTACTTCACGAATGATTTGTTCCATGTCTGTTCGCCTCCTTCCTCCAGATGCTCTTGCGCTATACTTATTCAATAATTGAACAATTGCGTTGCAGCAGCGGAACACCTTGTTATGTAGCTGTCTAACAGCCACAAAAGGTATAATATCACAATTTGTCCTTTAAAACAAGAAGTAATTATGTTTCATTAGAGAATTCTCTCAACCAAGCCTTTTCTTGATCTGTCAACTTTCTTTCTTCTAGTAAATCTGGACGACGCTCATATGTACGTCTTAGCGCTTCTTTATGACGCCATGTTTCAATTCGTTCATGATGCCCTGATAACAACACATCAGGAACAGGTAGATGACGAAAGTTGGCCGGGCGAGTATAATGTGGGTACTCTAACAAACCTGTACTAAATGAGTCACTGACAGCAGAATGCTCGTTACCTAAAGCACCTGGTTGAAGACGGGTGACACTATCGACGATGGTCATCGCACCGATCTCCCCACCTGTGAGCACAAAGTCACCGATTGAAATCTCTTCATCAACAAGTTCGGTTCGAATTCTTTCATCATAACCTTCATAGTGCCCGCATATCAAAACGAGATGATCCTCTTCTGCCAACTCCTCTGCCTTCTTTTGTGAGTATCGTTCACCTTGAGGACAAAGCAAAATGACGTGGGGTTTTTTTGTATCAGAAGAGCATATATCTTCAACGGCATCAAAGACTGGTTGTGGTTTTAATACCATTCCGCCACCGCCACCGTATGGGTAATCATCAACACGGTTGTGCTTATCTTTCGAGTAATCGCGAAAATTGACTGTTTCCAAAGAAACAGCACCTCGTTCTTGCGCCTGTTTTAAAATCGATGTTTGAAAAACCCCTTCAAACATTTCTGGAAACAAACTAAGAACGGTCATTTTCATCATTCATCCAGCCCTTCTATCATTTCTATGACGACCTTTTTTGCATCAATGTCAACGCCTTTGACAACATCGTCAATATAAGGGATTAACAGTTCATCTTGACTCCCTTGCTTTTTAACGACCCATACATCATTGGCACCTGGTGACATAATACTCGTGACCTCTCCTACAACGTCACCGTCAACAGTCACGACTTGTGAACCAATCACTTCAAAATAGTAAAATTCGCCTTCATCAAGGTCATGAAGTTCTTCTTTACGAACGAATAACGTTTCGTTTTTCAACGACTCGACGGAATCTAAATCTTCATAGCCTTCAAATGTAAGTAAATCGAACTGCTTATGACGTCTATGACTCGCAACAGTTAGCTCTGTTTTTCCATCGGATGTCAGTAATTGCGTACCTGGTGCAAAGCGCTTTTCAGGGAAGTCTGTATTTGCGATGACACGTACTTCACCTCGAACACCGTGGGTATTTACAATTTTACCCACATCGAGCGTATTATTCATCGTCCAAAATGCCTCCTTTACGAATTTCATGGACGACACCATCTTTAATCACGATTTCAGTACCACCCATTACACCCTGCCAGTCGTCACCTTCTTCAATATTTTCAATCGTTTGTAACGTTCCTTCTTTTACTTCTGATCCAAGTTCTAGGTCATCTAATTGACTCAATTGAACCTCGATTTGTCGTAGACGCTCTTTGCGACGAGTCATTTCGCGTTTAAAGCCTTCTTGGATGTTCGCTTGTTTCGAGCTATCGGCTTTCGTGTCACGCATTTGCCGTTGTTGTACAAACTCCAATTGTTGAATTTCATTGTTGAGACGATACTGCCTACTTAGTAACTGTTCTTTCATCTTGTTTCGACTGTCTTCAGTAAGAATTTGTTTAACGACAACTTTTTTTATAATTTCCATGGTCACACACCTCCAGGGAGTCATCAAGCTTTCATCCAACAACAAAGCTTTCGTCATTGAACGTTGTACTTGTGTATAGAAAGTAAAATATGACAAAAGAGGGAGGTTACCCTCCCCCTTTAGCCTATCTCCAAATAAACACGTTTTTGTTGATTCGCGCCTGCCGCGTAGACGACAGAGCGAATCGACTTGGCGATGCGCCCTTGTTTACCGATCACTTTCCCCATGTCATCTGTGTGAACAGACAACGTAACAGTAATCGAACCGTTCGTTTCTTCTTCACGAACTTGAACATCTTCAGGATAATCGACAAGAGCTTTCGCAATCGACTCAACTAATTCTTTCATTGATCTCACCTTTACGGGTTATTGATACAGAAACGAATTACTTCTCGTTTTTCGCGTTATGGAGCTTTTCCATTAAACCAACGCTTGAGAACAAGTTACGAACTGTGTCAGATGGTTGTGCACCATCTAGCATCCAGCGTAGTGCTTTTTCTTCATCAACATTGAAATTCCCTGCTTCTTGCAATGGGTTGTATGTTCCAATTTCTTCGATGAAGCGTCCGTCACGCGGAGCACTAGAGTTTGCTACTACAACACGATAAAATGGAGATTTTTTTGCCCCCATACGTTTTAAGCGAATTTTTACTGCCATAATTACTTGCACCTCCAAAAAATATAAACACAATTTGATATATTATCATAAACCTACCTAGTTGAAAACTAGTAAAGGAAAAAAACTTAACAAGTTTTTTTATCTAATAGGCGGACGCCTTTCACTTTTGGTACTACATAAACGGTAAGTTTAAGCCGCCGCCTTTTTTCTTGCCTTTTTGCATACTTGACATTTGTTTCATCATTTTCTTCATCTCATTGAATTGTTTCAAGAGACGGTTCACTTCCGGCACACTTGTTCCACTACCGCGTGCAATTCGTTTTTTACGACTTCCATTTAAGACGGAAGGGTTATCTCTTTCTTCTTTCGTCATCGAACGAATAATCGCTTCGATGTGAGCCAATTGTTTATCATCAACTTTCGCATTTTTGAGACCTTTCATCTTATTAGCACCAGGCATCATACCTAATATTTCATCAAGAGGTCCCATTTTCTTTACTTGCGAGAGTTGTTCTAAAAAGTCGTCAAAGGTCATATCATTCGAGCGCATCTTACGCTCTAATTCTTTTGCCTTTTCCTCATCAACATCAGTCTGGGCTTTTTCGATCAACGATAATACATCGCCCATCCCGAGTATTCGAGAAGCCATACGATCCGGGTGGAAAGGCTCTAATGCATCAATCTTTTCACCCATACCGGCGAATTTAATCGGTGTATCGGTGACTGCTTTAATCGAAATCGCTGCACCACCGCGCGTATCACCATCTAATTTCGTCATCACGACACCGGAAAGATCGAGTTGATTATTAAAACTGTCCGCAACATTAACAGCATCTTGACCTGTCATCGCATCGACAACAAGGAGCACTTCTTCTGGCTCAGTGACAGCTTTAATGTTTTCTAGTTCTTCCATCAACTCTTCATCAACATGTAAACGTCCCGCTGTATCAATAATGACGTAATCATTGTGATTCGCTTTCGCTTCTTCCATCGCTTGTTTGGCAATGTCGACTGGATTCGCCTCGGTACCTAAAGAGAACACTGGCATATCGAGTTGCTTACCCAATGTTTCTAATTGGTCGATGGCCGCTGGACGATAAACATCGGCCCCTACTAGGAGTGGTTTACGGTTATGATCCTTGCGAAGATGGTTCGCAAGTTTTGCCGTCGTCGTCGTCTTACCGGCACCTTGTAAACCAACCATCATGACCACTGTTGGTGGTTTATCGGCGACGTTGATTTTACTTTGTTCGCCACCCATGAGCTCTTTAAGCTCATCATTAACGACTTTGATGACTTGTTGTCCGGGTGTGAGACTTTTCATTACTTCTTGTCCTACAGCTCGCTCTTTCACCCGATTGACAAACTGTTTAACAACTTTAAAGTTTACGTCCGCTTCTAATAGGGCGAGGCGCACTTCTCGCATCATCTCTTTGACATCTGCTTCAGTGACTTTCCCTTTACCGCGGATTTTATCGAGCGTCCCTTGGAGTCGTTCAGCTAATCCTTCAAACGCCATGATGTTGCCTCCTATTCTAGATTCTCAAGAGACTCAATCACCTGGTTGATCTCCGAAACGGAACTAGGATCCTCTGCAAGGCGTTTCAATTCATTGAATCCTTGCTTACGAGCTTCGTGCTTTTCAAGCAATCGAAGCTTCGACTCATAATCCTCGAGTTGCGCTTCCGTTCTGCGGATATTATCGTAAACAGCCTGGCGACTGACTTGGAAATGATCCGCAATTTCACCTAACGACCAATCATCTTGATAATACATCGTCATGTATTGATCTTGTTTTTCGGTGAGTAGCGATTGATAAAAGTCATACAGAAGGTTGATTCTCACGGTCTTGTCGATCATTGACATCATCCTTGTTAAGTGAAAAACCTTTACACATGAAAATATACATGAATCAACCTTCACTGTCAAGTGGGTACTAAAATCCCTAGTAATATTTACGTAGACGTTTCTTCCTCATCATCTTCTTCACCGTTTACCAAGTCAGCAAAAAGACCATGAACATACTGTTCCGCATCAAAGGTCTGCAAGTCATCCATCCCTTCACCTAAACCAACGAGCTTAACTGGGATATCCAATTCCTGGCGAATCGCAAGGACAATCCCACCTTTTGCGGTACCATCAAGCTTTGTCAACGCAATTCCTGAAACATCTGTTGCCTCAGAAAACGTCTTCGCTTGCGAAAGTGCATTTTGTCCAGTCGTCGCATCAAGTACGAGCAGTACTTCGTGTGGTGCATCAGGGATTTCGCGGCTGATGACGCGCTTGACCTTTTCTAGCTCCTTCATTAAGTTCACTTTGTTTTGCAGACGGCCTGCGGTATCACATAACAAAACATCCACTTGACGTGATTTTGCGGCTTGAATGGCATCATACATAACCGCAGCTGGATCAGAACCTTCTTGTTGCTTGATTGTATCAACACCGACGCGTTCGCCCCATACACTCAATTGTTCAATCGCACCTGCACGAAACGTATCGCCTGCGGCTAGAAGTACAGATTTCCCCTCTTCTTTAAAGCGGTGGGCTACCTTCCCAATTGTCGTCGTCTTCCCAACACCATTGACACCAACAAACAAAATCACTGTCATTTCATCTTCTTTCACATTAAGAGCATTTTCACTGTCATCTTTTTGTAAACGTTCAGCTAGCTTTTCAGAGATTAAAGGCTGAATATCTTTTGCGTCTTTAATGTTTTGCCTTTTCGCTTCGCCACGTAAATCATCAATCAGTTCCATGACCGTATTCACGCCCACATCAGCAGAGATAAGTAAGTCTTCGAGTTCTTCGAAAAACTCCTCATCCACTGTACGATAACGACTCACGAGGTCATTCATTTTTGAAACGAAGGACTCTCTCGTTTTTGAAAGGCCATTTTTAAATTTTTCAGTAACAGAATCAGTTTGACCTGTAATCTTTTCTTTTAATTTTTTAAAAAAACTCATCGCGTTTCCTCCAATCGTTTTTGTTCATTCGATTCTATCAGCTCACCTGCTTCTTCTAAACGAACAGATACAAGCTTGGATACGCCTGATTCTTGCATCGTTATACCGTAAAGTACATCTGCTGCTTCCATTGTCCCTTTTCGGTGTGTCACAACGATAAATTGGGTATTTTCACTAAACGTATTTAAATATTGCGCAAAACGAACAACATTCGCCTCATCTAACGCCGCTTCCACCTCATCTAAAATACAAAACGGAACTGGTCGAACCTTCAGTATTGAAAACAGTAATGCAATTGCTGTTAGCGCCCGCTCACCGCCAGATAAAAGGGCAAGGTGCTGCAATTTCTTCCCTGGCGGCTGGGCAATAATATCGACACCTGTATTCAATAAGTCTTCAGGGTCGGTTAACAGTAAGTCTGCTTGTCCACCTCCGAAGAGTTCAACAAACACTTGTTGAAACTGTTCTTTAATTTGCTCGAACGTTCTCTGAAAGCGTTTCGTCATTTCTTCATCCATTTCTGAGATGACACGATGAAGTGTATCTTTTGCTTCTAGTAAATCTTGCTTCTGGTTGAGTAAAAACTCATAACGTTCATACACACGTTCGTACTCTTCAATGGCGCCCAAATTAACCGTACCAAGCTCATCAATACCCCATTTAATCAACTTCACTTGCTCCCGAGCGTCCTCGAGATCTAACGTCAAGGAAAATTGCTCTCTCGCTGCTTCGAACGTTAGTTCATAATCTCCTTCTAATTTCTGCAAGCGATGATCCAACTCTACGTCCAGTCGGTTGATTTTTACATCCAATTGGTTGGTTTGTTCGTCATATTGTTTCAATGTCCGGCGTGCTTCTTTTAATTCACGCTCCAAGTCATCGTGCGCTTGCTGCCGTTCAAGACGCTCTTGACGGCGGTGGGAAATGAGCGTCGTCGTCTTTTCCTTTTCTTGACGCTTAACTTCAACATTTTCATTTAACGAATCGAACGTCTCTTCTTCGTCCCCTTTATCATCTAAAGCACGTAAAGTTTCTTGTTTTTCTTCCAGTGACGCTTCAATTTCCGTTTTTTCTTCCTTTAACCTCGCCAACATCTCCTGCTGGTGTTGAAGCTGTTCTTGTTCTTTAGCTTGTTGAATTTTTAAGTCTGTCACTGATTGACGAAGTTCTTCTTTCGATGACTGCTTGATTGCTTGCTGTTCTGAATGGCGTTGAATCTCTGCATCGATTGATTCAGCTTTTTCACTCACATCGGTCAGTTTTTCTTCTAACTCTGCAATACGTGTTCGTTTTTCTTCATCATCTTTTTCAAACTCTTGCTTCTCTTGATCAAATAAAGATAAACGATCATTATAATTGCTCGCTTCCATCTCTAGCGTTTGTAAACGACTTTTCGCTTCTTGTTCCTGTACACGTGTCTCTTCTCCAAGCGCTCGATAACGCTCGAGCTCTTCTTCTAAGAGGGTGCGCTTCTCTTTGATTTCTGCGATCTGTTTTTGGTGTTTATCGATGGAGGAGTCGATCTCCTTTAAATCATGATCAAGTTGTTCCATTTCCCTCTGCCGACCGAGTAATTGGCTATTTTGCCGTTTAACACTACCGCCAGTCATTGAACCACCTGGGTTAATGACGTCTCCTTCTAAGGTCACAATTCGATAACGATACCGGATTTGTTTCGCTAAACGTTGTGCCCCTTTTACATCTGTCGCTACAATGACGTTACCAATTAAGTTCGCAACGACTGGTTCGTACACGTCGTCATATTGAACGAGTGATTTCGCAACACCGACAAACGACTCATCGTTTGTAAGTATGTCTTCTTCATATGATGAGATTTTCCGCGGTTTCATCACATCCAAAGGTAAAAATGTTGCCCGACCAAGACGCCGCTGTTTTAGATACTGAATAGAATCTCGACCCGTTTTTTCATCTTGTACGACGACATGTTGTTGGGCAGCACCTAAAGCCATTTCAAGCGCCTGTTCATAACGTTGCTCGACATGAATCAGTTCCGCAACAGCGCCATGAATCCCCGAAAATTGACCGTCTCGTTGTTTCAACATTTCCTTAACACCTTGAAAGAATCCACTATAATCTTGTTGCATTTCTTCTAACACGTCTTTACGTGAACGCAATTGTTGTGCACGTTGGTGTTGATCATAAAGTTTCTTTTCTTCGTCTTCATAGGTGCGTTCGTGGCGCTTCAAATTGGCTTCAATTTCTTTATATTCACGATAATATTCATCGATTTTTTCTTGAACTGAAGCAATTTGTTTCTGTTGCTCATCTATTTCATTTTGGACATGTTGGCGCTTTTCTAAAATGTCCTTATGGTCTTTTTCAAGGCGCTCATATTTAACACGCTGTTTTTCCTTTTGGTCACTTAAGTAGCGAATTTCATTTCGAATCGATGCTTGTTCATTGAGAAGGTCGATATACTCCGCCTTTCGTGTTTCGATATCGACACTTGCCTGCTTATCCATCTCTTCTAGTTGCTGATTTTCAGCGTTTAGTTTTCTTATCAACTCCTTGAGTTGATTTTCACGCTGATTCGTTACTTCTGATTGTGTTTCAATATCTTGCTCAAGGCGTGTTTTTTCTTGGTGTAACTTGGCGATGTCTTGTTCATACTGATCGCGATTTTCTTCAGCGTGCTTTTTTCTTTCTTTAATTAGAGCTCGTTTTCCTTCAGCCTTTTCTAAACCTTCACTCGTTGTTAGAAGTACACTTTGCAATTCCTCGATAGAATCGTCTAATGTTTGAATATCAGTACGCATTCCCTCAAGTTTTGCTTCACTCTCTTGAACTTTCGTATGCCAAGATTGATATGTATCTGCTAACTGTTTACGATTTTCTTTTTCCGCAACCCACTGCTCATGAAGTTGCTCGATTTCTTTGACAAGTAAACCAACTTCAACTTGTTTTAATTCTTCTGTCTTCGCAAGGTACTCTTTGGCAACGGATGCTTGTTCTTCAAGAGGTTTCACTTGCGTTTCTAACTCATGTAAAATATCTTCCACGCGATAGAGGTTTTCCTCTGTCTCAGTAAGCTTTTTTTCTGCTTTCGTTTTACGTGTTTTATATTTTAATACACCAGCTGCTTCTTCAAATATTGCCCGGCGCTCATCTGCTTTGCTACTTAATATTTCCTCTACTTTCCCTTGTCCAATAACGGAATACGCTTCTTTTCCTAGACCCGAATCCATAAATAAGTCGATCACGTCTTTTAAGCGACAAGGGTGGTTATTGATTAAATATTCACTATCTCCAGAGCGATAAACGCGTCGGGTGACACTTACTTCACTATAATCTATCGCTAAGTAATGATCGCTATTATCTAACGTTAACGTTATTTCTGCTACATTTAGCGGTTTCCGAGTGTCACTTCCTGAAAAAATGACATCTTCCATTTTTGAACCGCGTAAGTTCTTTGCTGATTGTTCTCCTAAAACCCAACGAACAGCGTCAGATATATTACTTTTCCCGCTTCCATTGGGCCCAACAACTGCCGTTAAACCAGGAACGAAATCAATCGTTCGTCTGTCGGCAAAAGATTTAAAACCTACTAAGTCTAATTGTTTGAGGAACAATGACGTACACCTCAACTTTTCAATGAATCCACCGCAAGAACGGCGTTTTTTAACTGTTATATCTTATCACAAACGTGACATAGAATGAAGGTTGTTCTTTATAAAAGCGAATTGAAGGAAAAATTGCATAAGATTACAATGAAAAACGATTTCGTTTTCGGACATGTGTATTTTTTGTGTCGCAGTCATGTTATACTACAAAAAATCACGCAGTTGTGAAAGGAAAGGGTGTTAACAAATGGATCTACAACAAAAAAATGAAGAAAACTTAACTCACATGGTTGAAGCTATTCGAAAAAAACTTCAAGTCGTCAATGCCCAAGCATTAGACCCGGATGTGATTAGTCTTGATAAATATGATGATGTCAAGGAAATGTACGACATGGTGATGAAATCTGAACGCATCAGCGTAAGCGAAATGGACGCAATCGTAGCCGAATTCGGCAAATGGCGCAAGTAACAAGAAAAGCTGAAGCGCCTCGATCACGAGCGACAAGTGCTGGAAGGACTTTGCAAGAAGGCGCTTTTTGCCTTCTGAAAAGGCCTGAAGCAACCTCGAGCTCGTAGGCGCTGAAGCTAGACAACAAAAAAAGCGAAAGGCGCTTGAATATCGGCGACAAGCACTGCCTCTTCCTCTTCTAGCATTGCTTTGTAGCGTATCCGTCGAGGCAAATCGAAGCTTAACCGCCGGTGTAACGCTCTTTGGACTAGCGGGGAAGTAAAGGCGCTTTTTGCCTTCTGAAAAGGCCTGAAGTGACCTCGAGCCGATAGCGCCTGTAGCTAGACAATAAGAAAAGCTGAAGCGCCTCGCACACGAGCATTCAATGGACACTGATTCCGTTATTTACCTCAAAAACACATCTTTTTGGAGTATGGCGGACATATGTTCCGTTATTATCCTCATTTCAGTTTCTTTATCGATGTTTCTTCATAAATAACGGATTCTATGTCCGTCAAACCGATAAAAAAGCTTATTTTCAGACATTAACGGAACCAGTGTCCACTTATCAAATTTTCCGCCTCCAGCAAATACAAACTCTCGAGTAACCCTGGGGTTTTACAATCCCATTCATCTAATCACAGAAAAAAAGGGCTGACACCTCCATGGCGTAACGTCTAGAGGAGTCGGACCCTTTTTTTGTTTCTATACTATTCCTTATTGTGTGAGACTTTCGATAAGGCTCGTTGTGCAGCTTGCTGCTCTGCCTCTTTTTTCGAACGTCCAACACCCTCTCCTAGCTTTTCTTCATCTAGCCAAACTTCAGAGACAAACTCTCGACAGTGTGCTGGACCTTTTTCTTGCACAATATGGTATTCAAGTGTACCGTGACGGTCTTGTTGAATAAACTCTTGTAGTTGGCTTTTATAATCCATCCTATGAGAAAAAGCACCTTCTTGAATTTTTGGATAAACGGTCTTCTCTAAAAATGTATAAACAGCTTCCATACCTAAATCTAAATAAAGAGCACCGACAAAGGATTCAAAAACATCTGCTAACAATGCAGAACGATCACGTCCCCCTGTCATCTCTTCACCTTTACCTAAGAAGACGTATTCACCAAAGGATAAATCGTTGGCAATCGTAGCTAACGACGGTTCACAAACGATTGCTGCTCGAAGCTTCGTCATTTCTCCTTCACTCATTTTATCAAACGTCTTAAATAGGTATTGAGATATCGCTAATTCTAAGACAGCATCTCCTAAAAATTCTAGCCTTTCATTGTCGTCAAATGTGCGGATGTGATGCTCATTCACATAGGATGAATGGGTAAAAGCTTGAATGAACAATTCAACACGTTCACACTCAATGCCTACCGAACGTAAAAACTGTTTGTATTTGGACTTTTGCGCATTCGTTACTTGCATCTTTTTTGTTGATCGTTTCGACGGTCTTCTACGGACTTTTCTAGACGACTGTTGCATGAGTACCCCCATCAATCCTTCTCGTAATCATTAGCCTTTATATTCTAGTTAGGCTGACTCTCTTTCCCACCGTAGCCCAACGTTCGGACGAAAAGAGGGAGTAAGAGAGTCAGCCTTTCAAACTCCTAACACTATTGTTGACTTTCTATGTATTGAATGACGTCACCAACAGTGGCGATTTTTTCAGCATCTTCATCAGAAATTTCCATGTCGAATTCATCTTCCAATTCCATAACGAGTTCAACAACGTCTAAGGAGTCTGCTCCTAAATCCTCTTTGAAAGTCGCTTCTGGTTTAATATCTGCTTCGTCTACACCAAGACGATCTGTAACGATTTTTGCAATGCGGTCTAAAGTTGTAGCCATTTCATTCACCTCCTCTCAGTAATTATAGGATAAACATCAACAAAAAACTAGATCCTTATTTTTGATATTTACTATTTTTATCATGAGTAAACATAAAAGTTTACATCACCATGCCACCATCTACGTGTAATGTTTGCCCTGTCATATAATTTGCTCCACTTCCACATAAAAATGTGACAACATCTGCAACATTTTCAGGTTTTCCTAATTGATTTAAAGGAATTTGCGCAAGCAATTGTTCACGTGTTTCCTCGTCTAACGATTCAGTCATATCCGTATCAATGAACCCTGGAGCGACAGCATTGACAAGGATGTTACGATTCGCAAGTTCGCGTGCAAGTGACTTCGTCAAACCGAGTACACCAGCCTTACTTGCTACATAGTTCGCTTGTCCAGGATTACCTAAGACACCAACGACGGATGAAATGTTGATAATTCTTCCTGAACGTTGCTTCATCATTTGTCTTGATACCGCTTTTGCACAATGGAAAGCACCTTTTAAATTCGTATCGACAACAGTATCAAAGTCTTCTGATTTCATGCGCATAAGTAAACCATCTTTTGTAATCCCTGCATTGTTGATGAGAATATCGAGTGAGCCAAAATGGGAAACCGTTTCTTTCACCATTGATTGTACATCTTCTTCATCAGCAACATTCGCACGAATGGCCATCGCATTGACACCAAGTTCTTTTAATTCATCGACAACTGCATTGGCTTTTTCTTCGTTGCCAGCATAATTTACCGCAATATTTGCACCTTGATTTGCTAATGCAATCGCAATCGCACGGCCGATCCCGCGGGATGCTCCTGTTACGAGTGCCGTTTGCCCTTTTAACATGATCAATCACTCCTCATTTAGTCGCTTTACTGCATCTTGTAAACTCTTTTCATCATACACAGGCAAAACCTTTGCACGACGATGAATTTTCTTCACAAGTCCACTCAAGACTTTCCCAGCGCCGACTTCAACAAACGTATCGACCCCTTCATCGACGAGGGTTTGAATGGATTCTTGCCAACGAACAGGAGAGTATAATTGTTGTACAAGCAAGTCTTTTAGTGAATCTCCTGTCGTTTCAAATTGCGCGGTCACATTTGTGACAACTGGCACCGATGCATCCACAAGCGATATGCTTGCCAAATGACCTTCCAAATGCTCAGCAGCTGGCTTCATAAGCCTAGAGTGGAAAGGGCCACTCACTGGTAGCAATGTCGCTCGTTTCGCCCCTGTTTCCTTTGCCAAGTCTGCTGCTTTTTTCACAGCTTCAGCTTCACCAGAGATCACAATTTGTCCTGGGCAATTGATATTTGCTAAGTCGACAGCACCACCTTCATCATTAACACGGTTAACGACGTCTTGAAGTGCTGACTGTTCCATCCCTAAAATGGCAGCCATTGCCCCTTGGCCGTTAGGCACAGCTTCTTCCATCCATTCTCCGCGCTTTCTCACTGCTAACACAGCGTCATCAAATGATAATGAACCCGCGGCAACTAGCGCACTGTATTCCCCAAGACTGTGACCTGCTACATAATCTGGGGTAACGCCTGCAGATTTCAAGCGCTCAAGTGCAGCTGTACTGACAGTTAAAAGTGCCGGTTGTGTATTTGCCGTCTGAACCAGCTCTTCTTCAGGCCCTTCAAACATGGTTTGTGTTAAAGACGTCCCTAAATCCTCATCAGCGCGATCAAACACCGATTTACCTTCTTCTGTCTCATAAAATGACTGACCCATTCCTACACTTTGAGATCCTTGACCTGGAAACAAAAATGCAATTTTTCCCATGATTTACTCCTTTTCATCATTCATTTTTGAAACTTCTTCAGCAATCGTTTCAACAACACGTTCTAAGACCATCGTACGAGCTTGCCTAATTGCGCTAACAACCGCTCGTGCATCAGAAGAACCGTGCGCTTTAATAACAGGTGCTTTTAGACCGAACAAGCCGGCCCCTCCATATTCAGAATAATCCATTTGTTCTTTAACAGCTTTAAAGGAAGGTTTCAATACACCTGCTGCTAATTTGTTTTTCATTGAAGATGTTAATTCCTGTTTTAAAAGAGAAAAAAGTGAAAGTGCTGTCCCTTCGATCGATTTCAGTACGAGATTTCCAGAGAAACCGTCACACACGACGACATCAGCTGCACCACTTAACAAATCTCTCGCTTCAACGTTACCAACGAAAGAAACGGGCGCACTTTGCAGTTGATCATATACTTCTTTCGTTAATTCTGAACCTTTTCCTGCTTCTGTTCCAACATTCAATAAGCCAACGCTCGGAGATTGCACGCCACGTACATATTGCATGTACTTACTCCCCATAACAGCATATTGCACAAGGTGAGAAGGCTTAGCATCCATATTTGCCCCAACATCTAGGAGTAAGAAACCTTGACTTTCTAATGACGGAAGCATCGGTGCTAGTGCAGGTCGTTCGATACCTTTAAGGCGACCGATATGTAGGAGGCCTGCAGTCATAAGTGCCCCTGTATTCCCTGCAGAAATCGCAGCATCTGCTCTTTTCTCTTTCACTTCTTGAACGGCTAAGACCATTGAAGATTGTTTCTTTCGACGAACAGCTCGTACAGGCTCGTCCTCACTTTCAATCTTTTCTTCTGTATGAATGACACTGATGCGCTCATCCTTTGTTAATTGTGAAGGAATTCGCGCTTTATCACCTACTAAGGTTAATTGAATATCATCAAAGGATTCAATGGCGTCTTGGCATCCTTGGATAATTTCATCAGGGGCGTGATCTCCTCCCATTACATCCACAGCAATTCTCATAACCCCACACCTTTCTTACGCTTCTTCTGAGTCTGCTCGATACAGTTCAAACGTTCCTTGAAAAACGAGCTCTTGATCAACGTAACTATGTACTTGAACTTCAGTACGATCACCTTGCGTTCCTGTTACGTTCGCTTTGGCAACAACTCGCTCTCCCTCTACAACCTGCCGTTTAAAAGATACGTTCGACTTCGTCGTTAATGCGAGTTCATCATCGATGACAGCCACTGCTAATGAGTTCGCTTGCGCGAAAAGGTGATGTCCTCTTGCAATACGGTTACGTGAAAACACGTGTTCACGACGAACATCAAAGATCGATAACGCGTACTGATCAAGTTGCAAGTCAATCACTTCACCGATCACTTCTTCTAAAGGTAAAGCTTTAACAGATTGTTGCTGTGCAACATCTTTAATTCTTTCACGCACTTCAGGAATATTGAGTTCCAAACGATCGAGTCGTATCGTCTGTACGCTTACTCCGAAATGTTCAGCTAACGCGTCATCGGTCATAAATGGATTCGATTCTATCTTTTCCTTCAATAAAGGTTGACGTTTTTTCTTAGATAGCTTCACGACATCACTTCCAAGTATTTGTGACTAGGTACTAATAGTAGTATATATTCAGGTTTGAATGATTTCAAGAATGAAATATAACAGATTTTCAATCTAATGCTTTTTGTTCCAATACGCCTTCAGCTTCAAGCCACTCTCTAAGTGGTACGTATTCCTCCCTTGACCAAAAAGCTTCTGAAGCAATTAATTTAATCGCATCTTGGCGAGCGACTTCTAATGTACGTTGGTCTCTCGTCAAATCCGCAACGGAAAACTCAGGAAGACCACTCTGTTTTTTTCCGAGCAAGTCTCCAGGCCCTCGCAATTCCAAGTCGCGTTCAGAAAGTTCAAATCCATCATTTGTCTCCGTCATAATTTGCATTCTCTCTTTACCGACATCAGATTTAGGGTCGGCTAGAAGAACACAGTAAGATTGTTCAGCACCTCTCCCTACACGCCCGCGCAGTTGGTGGAGCTGTGCCAAACCGAAGCGTTCTGCATCATAAATGACCATGACTGTGGCGTTAGGTACGTTTACACCAACTTCAACAACCGTTGTCGAGACAAGAATTTGTACTTTTTGATCGACAAACTCTCCCATAACGGCATCTTTCTCTTCAGCACCTAACCGACCGTGCATAAGACCCACATTCGTATCCTGAAAAGCTAATTGAAGTTGGGCATGAACATCAATGGCATTTTGAACATCTAACTTATCAGATTCCTCGATCAAAGGGCAAATCACATACGCTTGGCGCCCCTTCTGAACTTCTCGTCGTATGAAACGAAGGACGTCATCTAACATATTCGGTTTCGCCCAACGAGTATCAATTGGTTTACGTCCTGGAGGTAATTCATCAATCACGGAAACATCCATATCGCCAAACGCAGAAATCGCTAGTGTTCTAGGAATCGGCGTTGCAGTCATAAATAAGACATCCGGCGTTTCCCCTTTTTCTCGTAAAATACGTCGCTGTTCAACACCAAATCGGTGTTGTTCATCAGTAATGACAAGACCAAGGTTGTGGAAATGAACACCTTCCTGAATCAAAGCATGCGTACCAACGACGACATTAATTTCCCCTGAGGCGACTCTTTCTAATTGTTCGCGCTTCTGTTTCTTTGTTTGTGAACCTGATAAGTGACCAACTCGAATACCTAATGGCTCAAACAATTCTGTTAAAGAGGTCGTATGTTGTTCAGCAAGAATTTCTGTCGGTACCATTAGCGCTCCTTGATACCCTTTCATTACCGTTGCATATAAAGCTGCAGCAGCAATAATCGTCTTCCCAGATCCTACATCTCCTTGCAACAAACGATTCATGCGATAAGGAGATTTCATATCCGTATACACTTCATCTAATACACGGTTTTGGGCATTCGTTAATGTAAATGGGAGCGAAGAGATAAAACGATCCATCTCTTCGCGAGGGCCCGCAGACACTTTTCCTTCTTCCTCTTCTCGTTTTTGTTTACGATACGCTTGCACCTTGAGTTGAAACCGAAGAAGTTCATCATAAACCATGCGACGCCTTGCTTGCTTAAGGTCCGCTTCCCCCTCTGGAAAATGAAGCGCACGTAGCGATTCAGAAAGAGACATGAGACGGTAAGCTTCTCTTAGCTGGTTTGGCAGCGTATCATCAAGCAAATGACTGAATTGCTCATAAGCTAAGCGAATATAACGACGAAGTGTTTGCTGTTTCCAATTCCCTTTCAACGGATAGACAGGCAAATAAGACTGATCACTTACTTCACGATCAGATTTAATATATTGAGCCGTTATCGTCATCCGATGTTGATCCCATTTCCCTGTCACAACAACATCCTGCCCTGGCGTTAAGCGATCACGTAAATACGCTTGGTTAAAAGCAACGACTGTCACCATTAAGGGGCCAACAAGTAAACGAACGGACAGGCGAGATTTCTTCTTCCCGAAGTAGCGAACGACAGGTTCACCATAAATTTTCCCTTGTACCGTCGCTTTCTCGTCATGTCGCACTGTTTCTAAAGGCCGAACGCTAAAATCCTCATAACGAAAAGGGACATACATAAGTAAGTCATAAACCGTCTCAATCCCTAATTCTTTTAACGATTCCGCCTTTTGTTTACCAATTCCATTGACCGTTGTAGTAGGAATATTTAATTCTTCATTCACGGCGAAGGCGACGACGTTTTCAGCACCTCAGCTTGCAACTTTCGACCCGTTGGCGTCGCCGCTAACCCTCCTTCCGCTGTTTCTTTTAGTGCACTTGGCATCGTTTCACCAATTCGATACATCGCATCGATGACTTCGTCACAAGGAATACGGCTTTCGATGCCTGCTAGCGCCATATCAGCTGCCACAAGTGCATTTGAAGCGCCCATCGCATTCCTTTTAACACACGGGACTTCAACAAGGCCAGCAACAGGGTCGCAAACAAGACCTAGCATATTTTTTAATGCCATCGCCATCGCTTCAGCCGATTGCTTCGGTGTACCACCAGCCATCTCAACGATGGCGGCAGCTGCCATACCTGTAGCAGATCCCACTTCTGCTTGACACCCTCCGGCAGCACCAGAGATCGAAGAATTATTTGCTACGACAAATCCGAAAGCACCACTTGTAAACAAATAACGCACCATTTGTTCACGCGTTGGCTCAAGGCGTTCTTTAACTGCAAATAACGTTCCTGGAACGACCCCAGCAGAGCCAGCAGTTGGTGTCGCACAAATCGTGCCCATCGCTGCATTGACTTCATTTGTTGCCATTGCTTTACTGACCGCATCAAGCATAAGTCCTCCCGACAAAGAGCTGCCGGACTGTATATGAGAGTGTAGTTTTTTCGCGTCTCCACCCGTTAAACCAGAAACTGAGGTCACATTTTCCTCAATACCACGCTTAACCGCTTGTTCCATAACATCTAACTGACTTTCCATCCGTTCATAAATTTCGCTATATGATAATTCAGACCAGGCCATTTCTTGACTGATCATCACATCGGAAATCAGCTTTTGTTCCTTTTCTGCCTTTTCTACAAGTTCTGCAACATTACGAAACATCGACTTTCCCTACCTTCCAATGCTTGGCTAATCATGAATTTTTGTCACCTTTTCTACCGTATCTAGCTGCTGTAATTGCTCAAGCACATCGTCACCGACGTTTTGATCGACCTCAATAACCATTAGTGCCTGTTCTCCTTTTTCTTTTCGAGACACTTCCATATGCCCGATATTGATCTCTTCGTTCGCTAATGCTGTTGAGACAGATGCAATCGCACCGTAGCGGTCATTATGAACGACAAGTATAGCGGGGTGGTTCCCACTTAAACGAAGGGCAAAGCCATTCAACTCTTTAATTTCGACTTTCCCACCGCCTACAGAAACCCCGACAAGTTCCATCTCATCTTCACCGTAGCCGAGACGAATTTTCACCGTATTTGGGTCATCTGTTTGCGCTTCTTCCTCAATAAACTTGATTTCAACCTGCTTTTCTTCGGCAACGGCCAATGCAGACGGAATTCGGTCATCATAAGTTTCATAACCGAGTAACCCTCCGACGATCGCAACATCTGTGCCATGTCCTTGGTGCGTTTTTGCAAAAGATCCATAATAATGAATCATCGCCCATTCTGGTTCTTTTTGAAATAAGTGCCTTGCAACGCGGCCAATCCTCGCTGCACCAGCTGTATGAGAACTTGAAGGTCCAATCATAACTGGACCGATAATATCGAAAACACTTCGAAACTTCATCCTCTTCCTCCTTCTCCGACTCAACAACCGCAATCATTACTATCAATATCTTAACAAACCGCTGTCTAGCACGCTAGATAAAAGAAAAAGAGCCACTTCTCCACGTAAGCAAGGAAAGCCTCACTTTATGGGAAGCGACTCTAAAAGATAGAACACTAACAGGAATTAAGAACGTGTACGAGCAACAGAAATAGCCACTGTTCCAGGGCCTACATGGGCGCCGATAACAGGTCCAATGTCAGTGATACATTCGTCTGTGACATTGAATTGTTGCTTCATTTTTTCCATCAATTCCCGTGCATATCCTTCAACATTCGCATGTGAAATACCAACATGAACAGCGTCATTTCCAAAATGTTCTTCAAACTGTTCAAATACACGCTTCAACGCTTTTTGTTGTCCACGCACTTTATCATGAGGATAAACTTCACCCTCTGTCGTTAAAGACAGAATTGGTTTAATTTTCAATAACGAACCAACAAGCGCTGAGGCACGTCCTATCCGTCCGTTTTTTTCTAAATATTTTAGTGTATCGACCATGAAGTAGACCTTTGTTTCTTCTAACAACTCATTTATACGATCGAGACACGCTTGTTTACTAGCTCCTTCTTTCGCCAGTTTCGCCACTTCTACAACAATTACACCAATCGCATAAGAAGCGCGTTTTGAATCAACAACAGTCAACGACAACTCTTCACCGACCGTTTGCGATGCTATATAGGCTGATTGATACGTACCACTCAGTTGGGATGATAAATGGATAGATATAATTTCTGAATCCGGATCATTTTCAGCCAATTCTCGATAAATCATTTCAAACTGATGCGGTGTTGGTTGTGAAGTTGTTGGGATTGATTCAGTCCTTGGCAATTTTTCATAAAATGACAAGGCAGATAAATCAACCCCATCTTCATAAGTTACACCATCGATGTGGACTTTTAAAGGAACGACAGTGATCCCAAGTTCATCTGCTTTTTCCTTAGGAATATCGGCGGTGGAATCAGTAACGATGCGCACATGACCCATCCGACCACCTCCATACATTGAGAAATATATTTATTCAACAGAAATAATGTACGAATACAACGGTTGTTTTCCGTCGTGAAGTTCTACTTCAACATCGGAAAACATCTTTTCTACAAAATCAACAACAGCTTGTCCTTCTTGTTCATCTCGGTCTTCACCTTTGATAATTGTGACAATTTCAGATTCATCATCAATTAGTGATG
The DNA here is from genome assembly GCF_014202575.1 of Texcoconibacillus texcoconensis. Lineage (GTDB taxonomy): Bacteria > Bacillota > Bacilli > Bacillales > Salisediminibacteriaceae > Texcoconibacillus > Texcoconibacillus texcoconensis. Next base: position 264,504 of record NZ_JACHHB010000001.1, read on the forward strand.
TTAGCAATTCTTCAGTCACTTTTTGTACAGATGGGTCCGTTGAAGTGATGTCTTTCTCAGAGATCCCCATATAATCTCCCTCTTTAATAGCAATACCATTGATGCTTGTATCACGCACAGCATAAGTCACTTCACCTGTTTTCACTTCAGAAAGTGCTTCGCTCATTTCTTCTTTATTGTCCTGTAAATCGCTCGTAGGATTAAAAGACAACAGAGCTGTAAGCCCTTGAGGAACAGACTTCGATGGAACAACGACCGCTTCAGCATCTACGACAGACGCAGCTTGTTCGGCTGCCATAACGATATTACTGTTGTTTGGAAGTAAAATGATTTTCTCAGCATTCACTTCTTCTATCGCCTTTACAAAATCCTCCGTCGACGGGTTCATCGTTTGGCCGCCTTCAATAATGTGGCTAGCACCCACGCCTTTAAACAACGACGCAATCCCTTCTCCCATTGTTACAGCAATAATCGCATATTCCTGTCGCTCTTCCTTCGTTTCAGTCGGTGCTTGAACTGGTTTGGGCTCATTTTCACCTTCATAGTCAAGGATCGCTGAATGTTGCTCGCGCATATTTTCAATCTTTACATTAACGAGCGAACCATGTTTTTGAGCTTTCGTAATCACATCACCTGGATACTCTGCATGTATATGTATTTTCAATAGGTCGTCATCACTTACAACGAGTAATGAGTCTCCGAGTTCATTTAAAGCACTTCTAAATTCTTGTTCATCAAATGGATATTGCGACGTTTTTTCGTCTTCAAACTTCACCATCACTTCCGTGCAATAGCCAAATTCAATATCTTCTGTTGCCATATGGCTTTGCGCAGAATGGTGTTCAAACTTCACAAGCTCATCCATCGAAGGTTCATTTTGTACTAAATCAACGATTTTCTCTCCAGTTAAAACAGAAAGAAAGCCTTCATAGATCGTTAGTAGTCCTTGTCCTCCAGAGTCTACAACACCGACTTCTTTTAAAACAGGTAAGAGATCAGGTGTTCGCTCAAGTGATGCTTCCGCCTCTTTTACGACGGCATCCATGACTTCTACGACATCCTCGGATGTTTTCGCAACTTCTATTCCTCGATTTGCTGCATCCTTAGCCACGGTCAAAATTGTACCTTCAACAGGTTTCATGACCGCTTTATAAGCCATGTTGACACCATTTTCAAATGCCTTACTTAAACCTTGGGCATCGAGGGTTTCTTTGCCTTCCACAGATTTTGAGAACCCACGGAATAGTTGGGATAGAATAACGCCTGAGTTTCCACGCGCGCCCATCAACAACCCTTTTGCGTACGAACCTGCAACTTGACCGACTCGATTTGCATTTGCTTGTTTCACTTCTTTGACGCCAGAAGTAACGGTCAAGTTCATATTCGTTCCTGTATCACCATCTGGAACAGGAAATACATTTAATGCATCTATTTTTTTTGAATGATTAGATAAGTTGTTCGCACCTTCGATAAGCATTTGGGCAAACATTTCTGCTTCTAAATTCTTCACCGACACTAATGTTCCTCCTAACTTCACCTATGAATTTGTCACTCGCACACCTTGGACAAAAATATTGACAGAGTCAACTTGAAGACCAAGCATTTGTTCGAGTTGGTACTTCACTTTTGTCTGGACATTATAAGCCACTTCAGAAATTTTCGTCCCGTAACTGACTATAATATACATGTCGATATGTAAATCGTCCTCTTCTCCATGCCTTATGACAACGCCTCTACTGAAATTTTCTCTCCCTAATAGTTCAGTAATACCATCTTTAAGCTGTTTTTGCGATGCCATGCCGACAATACCATAGCAATCAATAGCAGCACCACCAGCAATAATCGCAACAACATCTTTCGATACATCAATTTTTCCGTAGTTTGTTTTCATTTCGATAGACATGCAAAAATCCTCCTTTGGAATTTTGCCTTTATGGCTAAGCTTATTTTACTATAATCTTTTTCTTTTTAAAAGCGGGCAATGATACAGTAAAATAAAAAAGGCATGTGTAAAGGCTGTGACCTTGTAATTATCAAGTTTATGCTTGCAAACTTTACATTCCTATGCTAACATTGTCAAGTATTTAGAATGACTAGATATCATTCATCCCATCGATCGTTGAAGGAGGGAGAATTTTATGGCACGTAAATGCGTCGTTACAGGAAAACAAGCACGTTCTGGTAACAAGCGTTCCCACGCGATGAACAAATCAAAGCGCCGTTGGGGAGCGAACGTGCAAAAAGTACGTATTATGGTTGATGGCAAGCCACAACGCGCGTACGTTTCTGCTCGAGCTTTAAAATCTGGAAAAGTTCAGCGTGTATAATCGCTAAACGACTGAGACTAAACGGTACAAGGCTGAAGCCTGTGCCGTTTTTGTTTTTTTCAAGAATCTTTACCTTCCATAACGAGCTCAGAAATTTTTTTATCCAAAATCGGTCGTTGATAGAACTACTTATGCTTCTCCGTTACAAATAAGGGGTTACATTTATGGGTGAAAAATTATCTCCCCCTTTAATTCTTGTTTGAGATATGAGTAACTTTGTTATCTTCACACATGGTTTTGAGGGTACCATAAGATGGATGAGCTCCTTCTTAGAGACATTAATAGCGATAGTATTATTCTACAATCCGATTTAAAATAAAAGTCGTTTTTAAGAACAAAAAAGCACCATCATCGGTGCTTTTTTGACTACTCTTTACGTATACTTCCTAATACTGCGCGTACAAACCCTCCTAAAAACTTGGGCAACCGAATCGTATAAAATTTCATCTTTCCCCCTCCTTGCATGAACTGTCAACAATACTTTCGTTTAGGAGAACGCCCGTTGAGAACGTACCATATTTCGTCTCGTTATTATTAAGTATATTCAAACGAGCGGAAATAGTACCGATTTTTCTTAATCTCGACTTTCAATCACCGTTAAAATCCCGTCAGTAAAGGAAAAAAATCCTTTATCTTCTTTCCATTCATTACTGATCGTTAAACTAGATGTTCGTATTATTTGTTCATCATTGAGCGGATAATAAAAACCGTCTAGTGTCAATCCACTTACAACATCCGTTAACGGGATAAATGAAACGTAACGATATCTTCCTGAATTCGGTAAACAGTACGTTCCCGGTTGCTCAACACGGACACGATTATTCACATCTTCAATAACAATTTGATGCTTAACATAATCGTGTTTTGTTAACAAATGGATATTGACCATAAAGTGGTCAAGTCTCCCCCCTGTCGCACCTAAAATGGTCACAGAGGTTGGGTTTTGCTGAACAACCCAGTTGAGCGCGATATCCAAATCTGTTCGGTCTTTTTCGCGCGGATAGACATCTCTCTTCACTGTATGCAAAGAAAGAACGTCACGTTCATCTTCAGATAATGAATCAAAATCACCGAATGCTTGCAATAATTCGATCCCTGCTTCAACGATATGGTAGGCACCACGGTCAACACCAACCCAATTTGCGTTCGGGTACCTTTTTTTCACCTCTGTGAACCGCGGCATATGCGAGATGGGACCGCCCGCAACAACAATGTATTCCATGTCAACCTCCTTATGACGCTTGGAATAAAGACGAATTCCGTCGATTTAATAACAACAACACAGCAGCTGATAAAAGGAATTCAGGTATTAAATAAGAGATATTATACAAAAACACATACGTCACGACAGGGATACCTTCTGGTGCCATTTCTGCAAACCAAACAACTCCTGCTACAAAGTGTGACAAAAAGCGTAAACTAACCCCTACAAAAACGCCTGTTATTATATAAGTCATGCGCAATGGTTTTTGACGTCCTTTTCGAAATACCGACAACCCTGCTAATCCGACAACACTAAATGCAACTGGGTAATCTAGCATCGCTTGAATAGGGTGAACAATAAAAGCACCTGGCAAAATAAGTGATATAAGTCCGAATAAAAGACCTGCTAAAACACCAGCTCTTATTCCGCGCCGGAAAGCAATGACAATTAATGGAATCATCGCAAGCGACACTGAACCTCCTTGCGCCCAAAAACCACCAAACTTAATAAAACTAAGCACAACTGCTAGCGTTGCCATCACGGCGATTTCGACGTAATATAACGTATTTGTATTACGCATATGGATCACTCCCTTAACAAAATTAAAACACAGCTCCCAAGATTGTAAGCTGTGTTTCCTTCACAAGTCACATTCCTACGCGAGCATCATCTCACAGGTTCGAAGGGTCGAAGTCACGAACTTCCTCTCAGCCTTCAATAGGCTCCCCTTGTGATTTCTATTTTTTCTTTTATCCACGAATCGCTTCAATCGCAAGATTCCTCTGTTCACTCTTATAAACAGAAGATCCGGCAACGAGAACATTCGCTCCTGCCTCTCGACATAACTTCGCTGTTTCTTCGTTGATTCCTCCATCAACTTCAATTTCAACCGTTGGATTAATTTCTTGCGCGCTCTTATAAACATCTTGGATTTTATCAGTGACACGATCGATAAATGATTGACCACCAAATCCGGGGTTAACTGTCATAAGCAAAACTAAATCTACATCTGCCAAGATAGGTGCAATCATCTCGACCGGCGTACCTGGATTTATTGCTACACCAGCACGTACACCTTGGTCTTTGATAAGCTGAATTGTTCGGTGTATGTGAGGGCTTGCCTCAATATGAACAGTGATGATATCTGCTCCCGCATTAGCAAATTGCGGGATATATTGGTCAGGGTTTTCAATCATTAAATGCACGTCCAGTGGCACGTTTGACACTGGTTTTAACGCTTCAACGACCGGGACCCCAATCGATATGTTCGGAACGAAATGACCATCCATTACATCGACATGAATATAATCTGCACCACCGTTTATGACATCACGAACCTCTTCTCCAAGTTTTGAAAAATCAGATGCTAAAATTGAAGGAGCGACTTTAACCATAACTAGTACCTCCGTTTTTGATTTTGAATTTCTGATAAAAAGCGAACATAATGATTATACCTTAACTGAGAAATCTCTCCAGCTTCTAACGCTGTCTTTACGGCACATTTCGGTTCATTCACATGTAGACAACCGCGAAATTTACAATCATCTACGTACATGAGGAATTCAGGAAAACAATGACTGAGTTCTACTTCGGTCATATTTTCAAAGTCTAGTGCGCTAAAGCCTGGCGTGTCTGCAACAAGGCCCGAATTAACGGGGATCAATTCAACGTGTCGAGTTGTATGCTTACCACGCCCTAAATGCTTTGATACGTCTCCTACTTGTAGGTCTAACTCTGGTCTTAATGCGTTTAAAAGTGAAGACTTACCTACACCAGATTGACCTGCAAAAAGCGACACTTTCCCTTCTAAATAAGGGCGTAGAGACTGAATCATCTCATCTACATACACAGACGTATGAACAACCTCATAACCAAGATCTCGGTACATTTGACCCATATCTTCCAAAGACTTTCTTTCTTCTTCAGTTAGCAAGTCCATTTTCGAAATACAAATCATCGCGTCGATTCCACTTGCTTCGACATGGACAAGAAGGCGATCAAGCAGTTGAGCGCTGAAATCAGGCTCACGCGCAGAAAACACAAGAATCGCTTGGTCTACGTTTGAAATTGGCGGTCGTTTTAATTCATTTTTTCTTTCTTTAAGTACCGTTACGTACCCTTCCTTATGGTTATCTGCTGCAAATTCAACGTAATCGCCGACAAGTGGAGTGAGCTTTTGTTTACGAAACACACCCCGCCCTCGACATTGGAAAATCCCTGATTCATTTTTCACGTAATAAAAGCCACTCAAAGCTTTGACGATTCTACCTTCCGCCATGGAAACCTCCTGTATGTTCATTTATTCATTGTCTTCAAATTCCTCAAGTTCGTTAAACGAATATTCAAATGGTGAGTCACCATGTTCTTCACCGTCAATTTCTAAGAAAATAAGAGTAACTTCCCCTTCTTCTAATGTTGATGGCACATTAAATTCATTCGGTAAGTCAACAGGTTGATTTAAAATATCAATGGGTTCATCTGTCGTCGAATCCAAAATCGAGAGACGAACATCGAAGGTTCCTTCCTCTCCCCCTTCGGGTACGTCAATGTTAAACGGGATGTGCCCATTAACAAAATCCTCACTCATTTCCAAGTCTCCATCATCTTCATCAGGATCAGGACCACGCGAGAAGATGACAGTGACTTCCGTCATTTCATCTATTTCAGTAAACGCGCTAGGGTCTTGGTCAATCACTCTTCCTTCTTCATAGGTTGACGAATATTCCTGAACAAAATCACCGATCAGATATTCCTCTTCAGCAAAATACTCTCGCACATCTTCGCGACTCAATCCGAGTAAATTATTAAGGTGAATGGACGGTCTCTCACTAACAGTGAGTGTAACCGAAGTTTCACTTGCGACAATTTGCTCTTCTGGGCTAGGGTCTTGATCTAAAACCGTGCCATCATCGACGTCACTCGTTGTTTCATACGTAATCTCAATGTCATCAAATGCATGTAATCCCCGCAAAGCTGCAGATTCTGAACGCCCTATGACATCTGGCATTTCAATTGGCTCTTTCCCCTCACTCACATACAGGGTCACAGTCGAGTTCACTTTAACTGTTGAACCTGCATCAGGTCGATGACGTACGATATGATCTTCTTCAATTTCATCATCATACGTTAACTCCCGTTCTACATCGAGGTCTAAGTCCATTAATGTACGAATCGCATCTTCGTAAGGTTCACCGACTAAATCATCAGGAACCGTAACTTCCTCTACGTAAAGCCATTGCGAAAGCAACCAAAAACTAGTGATCAATAGCACGAAAGCTATTAAACCGCCAATTGTGTATTTGCGACGTCTTGATTTTGTTTTCTTTTCAGTATTATCAAAGTTTTCACTCGTTTTGTCTTGATTAGGTTTTGTGATGAGCGTCTCCTGATCATCTACATGCTGTTCATCTTGTTCATTGACAATCGGAATCGCCTTCGTTTGCTCATCTATTCCCTCATCAATGGTCACAGGTGGTTCATCACTTCTTTCTGGATTTAACACCGTGGTCAAGTCGATTTCCATTTCCCCAGCGGATGCCACACGTTGTAACGGATCTTTAGCCGTTGCTTTAATAATGACATTTTCTACACTTTGCGGTATTGAAGGGTTCTTTTCTCGCGCAGAAGGGAAAGGGGTTTGCAAATGATGAATCGCAACAGAAACAGCCGTATCCCCTTCATACGGGACTTTTCCTGTTAGCATTTCATACATTACGACCCCTAGTGCATATAAGTCCGATTTCTCTGTAACGTGACCTCCACGCGCTTGTTCTGGGGATAAATAATGGACCGAACCAAGAACCGAATTCGTTCGAGTGATCGTTGCTTCACTCACTGCACGAGCGATCCCAAAGTCAGTCACTTTTGCTGCCCCGTCGTCTCGTATCAATATATTATGAGGCTTAATATCACGATGGACAATCCGGTTTTCATGAGCGTGAGAGATTGCCGCAATGATTTGCCGCATCGTTTGCACCGTTTCTTGCAAAGACAAACGCCCTTGGTTTTGAATCCATTGCTTTAAAGTCATCCCAGACACATATTCCATCACAATGTAGTACCAGTTTCCTTCTTCACCAACGTCATAAATATTGACAACATTAGGGTGAGATAGACTTGTCGCAGCTTGTGCTTCTCGACGAAAACGTGCAATGAAGTCCTGGTCTTGAGAAAATTCAAGTTTTAACACTTTAACGGCAACACTTCGATTTAAAATCGTATCGTAAGCAAGGTAAACATCAGCCATTCCTCCGCCACCGATCACTTCTTGAAGCTCGTAGCGGTCGTTAATGATTTCTTTTGTCATGATGAACCCTCGCTCTTTTTCTCATTGCCATGTTGAACGAGTGCAACTGTCACATTATCCTCTCCACCACGTTCATTTGCAACATCGATGAGACGGTCAGCGATCTCTGTAACCTGACCACCTTTTACATATTCTTGAATTTCTTCATCACTTACCTTGTTCGTCAATCCATCAGAACATAGAAGTAAAGAATCACCTTGTCCCCATTCTACGGCATTGATATCCACTTTCACGTCATCATCGGTACCCAAGGCACGCATCAATACATTTTTCCTCGGATGGTGTTCAGCTTCTGATTCGGTAATTTGTCCAGATTTTACGAGCTCATTGACAAGCGAGTGGTCCTCTGTTACTTGCTGAAAAGAATCCCCTTGTCCAAGATATGCCCTAGAATCCCCAACATGGGCGAGAGTCACGAAAGAATCAGAACAGATCGCAACGACGAGCGTCGTTCCCATTCCTAAACATTCAGGATTTTCTCTGGCATACGAAATTAACTCCTCGTTAACTTCCTTTGTTGCTGTTTCTAACCATGTTTTCGATTCATCGGCGGATAGGTATTCGTTGACTTGCTCCCACTTGTTACGAAAAGCCTGTTTTGTCATCTTGCTAGCTACGTCTCCTGCTTGATGACCACCCATACCATCTGCAACAAGTACGAGTAATTGCCCTTGTTGATTATTCAGATAATCCCCATCATCTTCGTTATGGGCACGTAATTGTCCTACATGTGTGCGAAATACAGCATCCATCATTATCCCCTCGTTTCTTCTTGACGCTCCTTAGCACGCAACTGACCGCAAGCTGCATCAATATCATGACCTTGTTCACGACGAACAGTGACATTGATTCCTTCGTCTTTTAACGTTTTCTCAAATTCATCAATCTGTTCTTTCGGTGTACGTACATAGTCCCGCTCTAGCACCTCGTTAACTGGAATTAAATTCACATGACATTTCATGTTCTTAATGAGTTTCGCAAGCTGTTTTGCATGCTCCGACGTATCATTGACACTACCGAACAACCCATATTCAAAGGTGACGCGACGACCTGTTTGCTCAATGTAATAATCTAGAGATTCCATCAGTTGATCTAATGGATAAGCACGGTTTACAGGCATCAACCTTGAACGTGTTTCTGTATCCGGAGCATGTAAGGAAACAGCAAAGTTGATCTGCAATTTCTCATCTGCAAATTGATATATTTTTGGCACAACCCCGCTCGTTGATACCGTGATGTGACGAGCTCCGATATTTAATCCTTTGTCATGGTTAATGATTTTCAAGAAATCCATAAGTGGATCAAAGTTATCAAACGGCTCGCCAATTCCCATCACAACAACAGAACTCACGCGCTCGTCTTGTTGATCCATATGACGTTGAGCCTCTAAAACTTGTGCAACGATTTCTCCTGCTTGTAAGTTTCTCTTCAACCCACCGAGCGTGGAAGCGCAAAACGTACATCCGAGTCGACAACCTACTTGGGTTGTCACGCATACACTATTTCCATAATTGTGACGCATCACAACCGTTTCAATCGAGTAACCATCTTGAAGTTCAAACAAAAATTTAATTGTTCCATCCGAAGAAGTTTGACTCGTGATCAATTTTAACGTGTCTAAAGTAAAATCATTCGCTAATTTCCCCCGTAAATCCTTCGATAAATTTGACATTTCTTCAAAAGATGTCACGCGTTTTTCATATAACCATTGATAAATTTGTGACGCTCGAAATGATGGTTCCCCTTGTTCTTTTAACCACTGTTGCAAATGGTCAAAACGGAGAGTCAAAATAGAAGGTTTCACTCCTAATGCTTGATGTTTTTCCACTTCCGCTAGTTGTAAATTCATTTATTTCACACCTTAATGTTGTTTTTCTAACTTGACAATAAAAAATCCGTCTGTATCTGTATCATCTGGAAACAGTTGTATTTTTCCATGGTCATGAAGATGTTGACCAATCTGCTTTGGTAAAAGCACCTCTTCGTTCGCATGTACAATAAATTCCGGATTTCGTTTTAAAAACTGTTCGATTTGCCAGTCATTTTCACTTTTATCAATCGTACACGTACTATAAACGAGGGTTCCCCCAACTTTTAATAGTGGAGCAACGGCATCTAACAACTGAGTTTGAACATTTGTGATATTTTCAATATCTTGGACAGATTTTGTCCATTTTATATCAGGTTTACGACGCAAAACACCAAGACCTGAACAAGGAGCGTCGAGTAATATTCGATCGAATTGCCCTTGTTTAAATTGTTCACCACTACGCCTAGCATCCAGCGTTTGTGCTTTTATTATTGATGATAAACCAAGTCTTTTGGCTTGCTCATCAATCAATGACACTTTATGGTCGTGAACGTCCAACGCATGGACCTTCCCACGACCTAACAATCGTTCAGCGATGTGTGTCGTTTTCCCACCTGGGGCTGCACAAGCATCGAGGACCGTTTCTCCTGGTTTTGGGGCTAGCACTTCCGTAACAAGCATCGACCCTTCGTCTTGAATTGTCACAAAACCATCTTTAAATGTGTCCGTTGCAGCAATCGTTCCTTTCATGACGACGATGTTATCAGAAGCTAAGTGTCCTTTCTCTGCATGAATCCCTTCATCAGCTAAGCGATTTAAAACCTCGTCGACTGATGTTTTTGTTGTATTAACACGGGCTGTTTGTCGTGCAGACTGTAAATTTGCAACCGCTAAATCACGGGCTTTATCGAAACCATATTGATCAATCCAACGCTCCATGAGCCAGTCTGGGTGACTCGTTTCAACAGCCAATCGCTCAACTGGATCTTTGATTGTTGAGAATTCAGGCCACTCTGACCTTTGCATCGAACGAAGCGTTCCATTTACCATATTGGCAATCCCTTTATGGCCTCGTCGCTTTGCAATCTCAACAGCTTCATGTACAACGGCTCGATCGGGAATTTTTTCTAAATAGTGAATTTGGTAAACCGATATACGCAAAAGAACGAGCACCCACGTATCTATACGATCGAGCTTTCGTTTCACAAATGATGATAAATAAAAATCAATCGTTTTTTTTCGTTGCAACGTGCCGTATACGATCTCCGTCAAAAGTGGAACATCCTTTGACGAGAGATTCGCTTTTTTTATCGTATGGTTAAGAAGTAAATGACTATAAGCTTGATTTTTTTCAATTTTTTCAAGCACTTCTAATGCTGCTTCACGTACGTTCATCTTTTTCATTTCATTCTCCTAATTTCATCCCGACGGTTAACGTTTGACCTGCACCACGTAAAAATGTTGCCGTATCCATCGGTTTTTTTCCTGCAGGTTGAACACGTGTCAACTTCACAGCTTTTTGATCACCTGTTTGTACGATGATTCCCTGATCATCAATTGCCAGTATCTCACCTGGTTGACGATCCCCTGTAATTGATTGTTTCTCAACCCACCATACTTTCAAACGTTCCCCAAGGCATGTGGTATATGCAACTGGCCAAGGGTTCATACCACGGACGTGATTATACACGTCATGGCTAGAGCGTGTCCAATCAATCCGTTCTTGCTCGCGACGAATATTCGGTGCATACGTCACTTCCTCTTCACGTTGGGTACGTGGTTCAATCTCTCCACGTACTAACTTCGGTATCGTATCAAGAAGTAGCTTTGCTCCAAGATCACTTAATTTATCGTGTAACGTTCCAACATGGTCATCTTCTTCGATTGGAATCGCTTCTTGAGAGAGAATATCCCCTGCATCTAATGCTTCCACCATGTACATAATCGTAATCCCTGTCTCTTTTTCTCCATCAATAATCGCTTGATGAATAGGAGCCCCTCCACGGTAACGCGGGAGTAGTGATGCATGCACATTAATACAGCCATATTTCGGAGACGTCAAAATTTCTGTCGGTAAGATTTGACCGAAAGCAGCTGTGACAATTAAATCAGGTTCATATGCGAGAACTTGTTCATAAGCCTCTTGTTGCTTAATTTTTTCTGGTTGTAAAACTGGTATCCCTACTTTTTCTGCTTCCTCCTTAACCGGGGGTGGAGTTAATGTCTTTTTTCTTCCTTTAGGTCGATCTGGCTGTGTGACGACAGCACAAACATCATACCCTTCATTTATTAACGAACGTAACACCGGAGATGCAAAGTCCGGTGTCCCCATGAAAACAATTTTCATATTTTTGTCCTCCTTAAAAAACCTAAGTCACTTTCTATTCAGCCTATCTGCAGGTTGACGTTACTGATTTTTGCCTCAGGTAAATGTTGCACGTGGTTCTCGGACATACGTTCCGTTATTTCAACCAAATCAGCCATTTTTAGGGGGCGAACGGACATACATTCCGTTAACCCCCTCTTTTGTAGGCAATGATGGGCTTATTTTTACAAATAGCGGAACTCATGTCCGTAAAATGCTCAAAATGAGCCTTTTTCAAGTACATAGCGGAATCAATGTCCGCAGCGAACGAAACAGTGAACGTGACCTCATTTAACCACTTTGCGCACCTCCGAGTTGATCAGAAACAACAAAGTTTACGAGATAGCCTTTCAAAATGAATGTCTCTTACATCATCATATATGGATTTTGGTCGATCGTAATTGTTAAATCAGTTCGCGTCATTTCCGTTTGGTACATCGACAAAATATCTTGTAAAAAAGAGGTTAGCTTCGGTTCATGTTTGTATTTTATCACGCATTGGTGGCGATATCTATCGTTGATCCGCGGGATCGGTGAAGCTACAGGACCTAATACAACTGAAGGTTCTTGCAATCGTTCCTTCAAAAATTGCGCAATTCGGTCTGTCGTTTGTGCTACTTTCATCAATTCTGTATCACTTACAGTAATAACAGTTAAAAACATGTACGGAGGGTATTGCCCTCTTTTACGGGTGAGCATTTCCCGTTGAAAGAACGACACAAAATCGTGGTTTTGCATGAGTTGGATACTATAGTGTTCAGGGTCATACGTTTGGACGACGACTTCCCCTTCCTTTTCGTGTCTCCCTGCTCGGCCACTTACTTGCGTTAATAATTGAAACGTCCGCTCAGTTGCGCGAAAGTCTGGCAAGTGAAGCATCGTATCCGCAGCTAAAATACCGACAAGCGTAACGTTAGGAAAATCAAGCCCTTTAGCAATCATCTGTGTACCTAGTAGAATATCTCCATCTCCTCTACCAAAGGCATTTAATAATTTTTCGTGCGCACCTTTTCGTTTCGTCGTATCAACATCCATTCGAATCACTCTTGCTTCGGGTAAAACATCATTTAAAGCTTCTTCTACTTTTTGCGTCCCCGACCCGAAGAAACGAATCGCTTCGCTTTCACAAGATGGGCAGGTATTCGGTACCCTTTCACGATAACCGCAATAATGGCAATCCAGAGAACCCGTCGACCTATGGTAAGTGAGGGAAATATCACAATGCGGACATTGTACGACGTGTCCACAGTCTCGACACATGACAAAAGTCGAATACCCTCTCCTGTTCAAAAAGAGAACCGTTTGTTCGCCTCGCTCAATCCTTGTTTTCATCCCCTCGATCAAGTCATTTGAAAACATCGAACGATTCCCACTTCTTAATTCCTCACGCATATCTACAATGTGAACAGAAGGCATGGCAATGTTGTTGACTCGTTCTGCCATTTCCAGTGATTCATACACCCCTTTTTGGGCACGGGCATAACTTTCTAATGAAGGGGTTGCACTACCGAGTACGACAGGGCACTTGTGATACTTTCCACGCGCTATAGCAACATCTCGTGCGTGGTAACGTGGCATTTCTTCTTGTTTATAGCTTGTCTCATGCTCTTCATCAATAATGACCATCCCTAAGCGTGTAAAAGGGGCAAAAATTGCTGAACGAGCACCAACCGCCACATTCACTTCTTGATCACGAATTTTCCGCCATTCATCAAACTTTTCTCCTTGCGACAATCCACTATGTAAAACTGCGACGTCAGAGCCAAATCGCTCTTTAAAACGGGTTACCATCTGCGGAGTTAAAGATATTTCTGGAACGAGTACGATCGCTTCTTTTCCTTTTTGCAAAACGGCTTCAATAGCTTGCAAATAGACTTCTGTTTTGCCACTGCCAGTGACCCCTCGAAGTAAAAACGTTCGATGCGTTTCTTTTTGCACATCTCGTAAAATCGATGTCATGACTTGTTGTTGTTCACTTGTTAATGCCATAGGTTCTGTCTGGCCAAACGAACGTCCTTCAAATGGATCACGTTTTTGTTCGACTACCTTTTCATGAAGCAACCCTTTATCTACAAGTGCTTTAACGACAGAGCTAGATGTTTCACAAATTCGGACAAGCTCTGAGACTACGATTACCTCGGAATAATGAAATACATATTCAAGCACTTCGCGCTGCTTTTTCGCCGTATTCCCCCAGTTTTCCAATGTTTCTTTTAGCGTTTCATCAGATACCGCCTTTTCAACCACCCGTACTTTTTTCATCGTCGCTTTGGACCCTACATGTTCGTTAACGACAATTTGGTGATTTTTGATATGACGTTGGATGTCTTTTAGCAATTGTTCATGAGCTGATTTTTGCAATTCGTCCCACCGTACGACGTTTTGGCGAGAAAACAATTGACGAACTTCAGGAGATAGCGTCTCTTTATCAATCGAATCAGAGAGTGATAACGTCTTTTCATATTTCGCCCGTAAAGCAGCGGGAAGCATCGCCTGCAAAGCCGTCACTTTAAAACAAAGCGTCGTCACACTGAGCCAATCTCCAAGTTCTAAAAGTTCCGAGGTTAAAACTGGCTTAATATCAAAAACATCAGATATTGGTTTTAAACGATCAAATTGCGAGGTTTCTGATAAAGAAACGACAAACCCTTGTACTTTCCGTGGTCCAAACGGGACAGCGACGCGAACACCTGGTTGAACAACTTGTTCAAAACGGGGTGGAATTTCATAATCAAAGGTTCGATCAATTTGTTGTGCAGGTACATCAACGATCACATTAGCAATCATTTCACTCCGCCCCATTGAAGATGGGCAACTTGGTCTAACAAGGATTCAGCGACTTTTTCTTTATGCGCTAACGAGATGTTTTTTTCAAATTGTTTCGGGCCGATCAGTGTCACTTCATTCATATCAGCAGCAAAACCTCTATTTGACTTAGACACATCATTGGCGACAATGAGATCAAGGTTTTTTCGTTGTAATTTTTCACGTGCATAAGCTAAAACATCTGTCGATTCAGCTGCAAATCCGACGAGAAATTGCCCATTTTTTTGCTTTCCTAGTTCAGCAAGGATGTCG
This sequence comes from Texcoconibacillus texcoconensis, assembly GCF_014202575.1. Classification (GTDB taxonomy): domain Bacteria; phylum Bacillota; class Bacilli; order Bacillales; family Salisediminibacteriaceae; genus Texcoconibacillus; species Texcoconibacillus texcoconensis. The sequence goes on from NZ_JACHHB010000001.1 coordinate 279,594, forward strand.
CTTGTCCGTTCTAGTTGGATCGTTTCGCTTCCTTGCTCTTTTTTCACTTTTTGCTCCTGAACGTTTTTCGGCCTGAAGTCGGAGACAGCAGCTGCCTTAATAACTACATTTGAACTTTCATAGTGTTTCAATACTTGTTCATACATGTCGTTTGCACTTGTGACACGTATCACGTTCACGCCACTAGGATCCGGCAATTGTGTAGGACCTGACACTAGCGTCACTTGAGCCCCCCGACGCGCCGCTTCTCTAGCAATTGCATAGCCCATTTTTCCTGTCGACGGGTTTGTCAATACACGAACAGGATCTGCGTGTTCATGAGTCGGCCCTGCTGTGATGAGTACTTTTTTGTTTTGCCATACTGGGTTTTCTACGCACAGAAAATGATTACTTAGGTGTTCTACAATTTCCTCTGGTTCAGACATTCTACCTTTCCCTTCGTAGCCACAGGCAAGGAAGCCTTCACCAGGTTCGATAAATCGGTACCCATCCTGTTGTAAAGTATCCATATTTCGCTTAACAGCAGGGTGTTCGTACATATGTACATTCATTGCTGGAGCAATAAACGCTTCTGCTCTCGTCGCTAACAATGTCGTCGTCACCATGTCATCTGCAATCCCATTTGCCAATTTCCCAATCACATTTGCGGTAGCTGGAGCAACGATTGCAACATCCGCCCAGTCTGCAACATCGATATGCGAAATAACACTCGGATCCTCTTCTCGAAAGGTATCTACATATACACGGTCTCGTGCTAGCGATTGAAATGTCAACGGTGTAACAAACTGTTGTGCTGATTCAGTCATCAACACTTTAACATTTGCTTTTTTTTGTATAAGTTTGCTCGTCAATGCCGCCGCCTTATAAGCGGCAATTCCACCTGTTACGCACAACAAGACATTTTTATTTTCAAGCATGTTCGTTCCTCCTCCTAACAAAACCTCATAGGTGGCAACCGCTGAAGTTACGTTCTAACCTTATTCTATATCATTACAATACAAGAAATAAGACCATTTGACAAAAAACGGAGCTGACTCAAAAGGGGACGTTCATACCTTTATGAGTCAGCTCCATGACTGGTTTATTGCTCGTTTTTTTGATAAGTTAATTTGTCTTGATCAATCTCTTCTAAAGCTACACCAACAAGTTTCCTTGACTTCGGTCGATCGACTAACGCAGTGTCTGGGCCTTGATCTTGTAAATTTCGTGCACGACGCGCTGAAATCGACACAAGTGTGTACTTTGAATCGATTTTTTCCATTAAGGAGTCAACCGATGGATAAAGCATCATTCCACCTCCACGATCTGTTTATATTGTTCAATTAATCGATCTTTGCGACAATTCTCTGCTGTCACAATAGATTTAATACGTTCTACCGCATGTTCAACTTGATCGTTTTCAACAATGTAATCATATTGATCCATTAATTCGATCTCATCTTTTGCTACATTCATACGATTATCAATTAACTCTTTTGTTTCTGTTCCGCGCCCTTCAATACGCTGACGCAACTCTTTTAAACTTGGTGGCGCCAAAAAGATGAACACACCTGATGGGTATCTACGTTTTACTTGCAATGCCCCTTGAACTTCAATTTCTAAAATGACATCATAACCTTTTTCAATCGTCTCTTCCACATAATCAAGCGGCGTCCCATAATAATTATTGACATATTTTGCCCATTCTAATAACCGATCGCCTTCAATCATCTTTTCGAATTCTTCTTTCGATTTGAAGAAGTAATTCACCCCGTCTACTTCTCCTTCGCGAGGCGCACGCGTTGTCGCAGACACTGAATATTGAATATCGGTACCTTCATTTCTCAAGGCCTTACATACAGTACCTTTTCCTACACCGGCTGGCCCAGAAAGGACGATGAGCATACCTTTCTTTTTCTTCATACGTACCTCCACTTGTACAACTTGATATTGATATTACCATTTTTCAATTTACACTCATTTATTCTTCTGTTGCGTCATCTTTTGAATTGATTACTCGTTGCGCAACCGTCTCAGGCTGAACCGCAGATAAAATGACATGATCACTATCAGAGATGATCACCGCACGCGTTCTGCGCCCGTAAGTTGCATCTACTAACACATTTCTATCACGCGCTTCTTGAATAATACGTTTTATCGGTGCAGATTCCGGACTAACAATCGAAATGATCCGGTTTGCGGAAACGATGTTGCCAAATCCGATATTTATAAGATGGATGTTGTTATTCATAATTTCCCCTGCCTACTATTAAAGATTTTCGCATTATAAATGAGTGCTTCATTCAATGGTGCGAATTTATTCAATGTTTTGAACTTGTTCTTTCACTTTCTCTACTTCCGATTTCAACTCTACAACTCGCTGTCCAATATGTATATCATTTGCTTTCGAACCGATCGTATTGCATTCGCGGTTCAATTCTTGAACAATAAAATCCAACTTGCGACCGACGGCACCTTCCTCATCTGCTAAAACACGTTTTGCTTGATTTACGTGACTCTGAAGACGGGTCAACTCTTCTTCGATGTTGGATTTATCAGCAAAAACAGCTACTTCAGTCATAAGTCGCCCTTCATCTATCTCGATGTCTTGACCTGATAAAAATTCATCGACACGTTTTTGCAATCGTTCACGGTAACGTTCTTGGACTTGTGGCGCGTATTGGGCAATCTCTTGACTACAGAATGCTATATTGTTTAGCCGTTCATATATGTCGTTATACAGCGCTTTTCCTTCTTTCTCTCGCATAGATCGCAGTGCGCTTGCAGCCTCATGACAAGCATCGATTAATAGAGATGTTACCGTTTCTGATATGTCATCTGACTCATCAACATGAACAATTTCATCGGTTAATAGCAAACGATCCAATGGGAACGTTTGTGATGTTTTGTACGCCTCATTCATTTTCTCGTACATACGATGGTATGAATCAAGCAAATCCCAATCAACGTGAAGTGAACGTTTAACAAACCCATTCCCTTCTACGCTAACAAACACGTCCGCTTTCCCTCTTTGGATATATTCACCGACTACCTTTTTTATACGATCTTCATACATAAAAAGTGATTTTGGCATCCGAACATGAAATTCGCAAAATCGGTGATTTACCGTCTTAATCTCGACTGTGACTTTAAGATCTTCACTAGCCTTCACAGATCTACCATATCCTGTCATACTTACAACCATATCTACCACATCCACTCTTCCATTCTATACAATTTTTCAAGTAACAACAAGGGGATGCATGATTTAGACCATTTGAGGAACCATTCCTTTCAAATCTTTAGTGTACATGACATAAAGGATAAAGTAAATCGTCCACCGCATTCACGGTGGACGATCAATCATTTAACGTTTGCGACGAATCGTAGCTCCCCCTGCCAAAGCGACCGTTGGTAAAGCAGCCATTGCAAGGATGAATAGCCAGCTGTTAAACGTTAATGAAACTGTATGGAAGATCGGTTGAAATGCTGGTACATAAATGACTAGGAGTAAAAGAACAACAGATGATAATACAGCACCGATTAAATAAAGATTTCCAAATGGATTTCTATGAAACACTGAATACTCACTACGACAGTCAAAAACATGGATCAATTGCGCCATCACAAGTGTCGCAAATGCCACTGTTTGTGCCTCTTGTAAACCTGTCCCTTCAACTTCTAACATCCACCAAAAGGCAATCAATGTTACAACCCCAATCATGAACCCACGACTAATCACTTTCCAGCCGAGTCCGCGTGCAAAAATGCTCTCTTCTGTATCACGTGGCTTTCGTTTCATGACATCACTTTCTGGTTTGTCCATCCCTAATGCCATTGCAGGCAAACCATCGGTAACAAGGTTGATCCACAAAATTTGAATCGCTACGAGCGGTAAGGGCATCCCTAACATCATCGCAAATAACATAACGAGAATTTCTCCAACATTTGATGCGAGCATGTATCGAATAAATTTACGAATGTTGTCGTAAATATTACGCCCTTCTTTAATCGCCGCTTGAATCGTTGCAAAGTGGTCATCCCGAAGAATGAGAGACGAGGCTTCCTTTGCAACATCGGTACCCGTAATCCCCATTGCTACACCGATGTTCGAGGCTTTAATTGCCGGCGCATCATTGACGCCATCTCCAGTCATCGCTACAACTTCTCCGTTTTGTTGAAGCGCTTTGACAATCTTCAATTTATGTTCTGGTGAAACACGAGCAAACACATAGACATCTGAAATGATATCTTTCAAATCCCGTACACTCATTTCGTCTAGCTCTCGCCCATCCATGACACGCCCACCGTCTGGTAGTAAACCGATTTGTTTAGCAATCGCTTCAGCTGTCACGCGATGGTCACCTGTGATCATCACCGTTCTTACCCCTGCCTGCAAACTATTCGTAATCGCCTGTTTTACTTCCGGTCTAGGTGGATCGATCATCCCTTCAATACCAACAAGGGTTAATTGCTGTTCCGCTTCTGATTCATGAACGAACTTTTCATTTTCTCTAAGTTCACGGTAACCTACTGCGATTGTTCGTAATGCTGCTTGCGCCATTTCTTCAACAGCTTCTTCTACTTGTTTGACTGCTGAAGAAGTGAGCTTTTCTTGACCCTTTTCTGTTTCAATCGCTCGTGCATGTTTCGTTAAAACATCTGGTGCACCTTTCGCAACAACGTAACGTTTTTGCGTTTGCTTATCTTTTACGACCATACTCATCATTTTTCGTTTTGAGTCGAATGGAAACACTTTTTCAATTTCTACGTCTTTTACGATGTCTCGCTTATCAAATCCTGCCTTTGCTGAGGCTACGACCATCGCCACTTCCGTTGGGTCACCACTTATGTCATGTGCGTGCAATTTATCAATCGCACTTTGTTCTGGCTTTGTTATATCCGCTTCAGTACAAAGGGTTCCAAAATAAAGTAACCGCCTAAGTGTTTTTGGAAATCGCTGAGAAGAATCATCGTTTGTAAATGCTAACGAACCATCCCCTTTTTGCATATCGATCGTTCCATCGACACTCCAAAGTTGCGTAACGGTCATTTCATTTTTTGTTAATGTCCCTGTTTTATCAGAACAAACGACGGTTGCACAACCTAACGTTTCTACAGCTGGAAGCCTTCTCACAATGGCATTCCGCTTAATCATCCGTTGTACACCTAATGCTAACGCAATCGTTACAATCGCCGGCAACCCTTCAGGAATTGCGGCTACTGCTAGTGATACGCCTGCTAAAACCATCGTATACAATTCATGTCCTTGATAAATCCCAAACAAAACGACAAGCGCCGTCAAAACGAGCGCACCTGCAATCAACACTTTCCCCAGTTCCTCTAACCGCTTTTGTAAAGGGGTGATTTGATTGGACTCTGAACTCATTAAGTGAGCGATTTTCCCCATCTCTGTATTCATTCCTGTCGCAACGACGACAGCTTTTCCTTGTCCACTCGTCACGAGCGTACCCATAAAGCCCATGTTCGTTTTATCAGCTTGGTTGATATCCTCTTCCTCTAACGCTACTTGTGCTTTTTGAACAGGCACCGATTCCCCTGTCAAAGCCGATTCCTCTACCGCTAACCTTGACGTTTCAATAAAACGTACGTCTGCACCGATTCGATCTCCAGTAGAACATTTCACTACATCACCTACGACAACATCACGAGAAGGAATTTTAACCCAACTCCCTTCACGAAGCACTGTCATCTCAGGTGCAGATAACTTCTTTAATGCAAGTAAAGAACGTTCAGCTTTTCGTTCTTGAAAAAAACCGAGACATCCGTTAATAAAGACGATGATTAAGATTGTGATCGCATCGATATATTCACCAAGTAAACCAGAGATCAATGTCGCTGCTAACAAAATGAAAATCATAAAATCATTAAATTGCGACACGAAAACACTAAACGGAGAGCGAGGCTTTTGTTCGCTTAGTTCATTCGTTCCAAACTCAGCTAGGCGCGCGCTCGCTTCTCGATTTGATAGGCCGACGTTTTCATTACTTTCAACACGCTGTAATACATCCTCTTCAGTCATTGCATGCCAATTCATACGCTTCACCCCACCGTTTTGCTCACTGCTTGTTTACGACCTTATACAAGCTATCTTTATTCGGACAACCTCAAGAACATGCCTCATTTTCCGTATTACGCCCTTTCTTTTCACAATCGATCCTTGCTATAATGAATTTAGTCTGTGTAAAAGGAGGTGGGATGGATGTCATTTGACGGAATTGTTACGCGAGCGGTAACAGAAGAGGTGAACCGTTCTCTCGTATCAGGTCGCGTTGGCAAAATCCATCAGCCATTTAAAACAGAGTTAACGATGACCGTTCGTGCCCACGGACAAAACCATACGTTATTACTCTCTGCCCACTCATCGTTCTCTCGTTTTCATCTCACCGAGGCGCGCTACGAAAATCCACCTGAGCCGCCGATGTTTTGTATGTTACTTCGCAAACATCTTGAAGGAAGCATTTTAGAATCGATTGAACAAGACGGAATGGAACGGATTATCCGTTTATCTTTTAAAGGACGCGACGAATTAGGAGATACGTCTTATAAAACACTACACCTTGAACTGATGGGGCGTCACAGTAATATCATTTTTGTCGATGAAAAAGAACAAAAAGTCATTGATGCGATCAAGCACGTTCCACCTTCCGTTTCAAGTGTACGAACGATTTTGCCTGGACATGCTTTTCAAGCACCTCCAAAGCAAGATAAACTCAACCCACTTGAAGTGGACGAGGACACGTTACTTAAAAAAGTACATTTTCAAGAAGGGAAGCTCGACCAACAGCTCGTTGATACATTTAGCGGTCTCTCCCCCCTTGTTAGTAAAGAAATCATTCACCGGACACACTTTGCTAATCGGGAGACATTGCCGAAAGCATTTTCCTCCGTCTTTGATGCGGTGAAAAACGATGATTATGCACCGCAAATTTTAGAAACATCTAAAGGTGAGCATTTTTCCGTCCTCGATTTGACGTATTTGAATGGAACGAAAAAAACGTTTGATTCAGTTAGCAAGATGTTAGATCGTTATTTTTACGGAAAAGCTGAACGAGATCGTGTTAAACAACAAGCAAACGATTTAGATCGCTGGCTCCGTAATGAATACGCAAAAAACAAGAAGAAAATTAAAAAGCTTAATAAAACGTTGAATGATGCCGAAAAAGCGAAGAAATACCAACATTATGGTGAATTATTAACCGCACATATGCACTTAGCAAAAACAGGCGATGAGGAAATTGAGGTCATTGATTATTACGATGAAAATCAAGGGACAATCACGATCCCTCTCGATGTGAGTAAATCCCCGTCTGAAAATGCACAGCATTATTTTAAGCTGTATAACAAAGCCAAAAATTCTGTTGCGGTCGTTGAAGGGCAAATAGAAAAAGCCAAAGAAGATATGGCATACTTCGAACGACTGTTACAACAAGTCGAGTCAGCTGCGCCGAAAGATATTGCAGAAATTCGAGAGGAATTGGCAGACGAAGGTTACTTAAAGCCTCGTAAAACAGAGAAAAAGAAGAAGAAGAAAAAGAAACAAGAAACCCCGAAACCTGAAAAGTATCGTTCATCAGAAGGGGTAGAGATCCTCGTCGGTAAAAATAATAAACAAAATGAATACGTCACAAATCGAATCGCACGTCAAGATGATACGTGGCTACACACAAAAGACATTCCCGGGTCACACGTCGTCATCCGAAGTGCAGATTTTGGAGAGGACACTTTGATTGAAGCCGCACATTTAGCCGCTTATTTCAGTAAGGGACGGTCTTCTGGTCAAGTACCCGTTGACTATACGAAAATTCGTCACGTGCGAAAACCAAATGGAGCAAAGCCTGGTTATGTCACATACGATAATCAAACGACACTGTTTGTGACACCTGATGAAGACCTTGTTTACCGACTTTATGAGTCATAAACCTCGAAAAAAAGAAGCTTTCGCTATAATGGAAACCCTTTAAGCGAAAGCTTCTTTTTGTTTTCTCCATTTTGAGATCCAAGCTAATACATCAAAACAACTTTGTCTTTTTTGCTTTCAAAATCACCGCTAAACCATCTAACACAGACAAATGACTCACCGGTGTTAAAGGTTTATCACTTAATAGGTACGCCCAGTCCAGTTTATTGAAGCGATGGCGGCGTTGTGCCACTTCACACCAACGATTTAAAAGTTCCCTTTCATTTCGAGGTAAACCATGTATTTTTTGAAAACGTTCGATGTTGGATGCAGACATTTCCTTTGTCGGATTGAGTGTAATCAGCACACCGCCTTGCTTTAATACACGAGATATTTCCACAATCGCATATGAAGGGTTGGGAAGAAAAAAGAGAATGCAAGATGCAAATACGATATCACAAGTTGAATCTTCTATTGGTAAAGATTCTACATCACCAACGAGAAACGTCGCATCCACTGAAGGATGACAAGTATCGAAAAGATGACGAGCAGCATTAATCATCTCGACTGATAAGTCAACACCCATGAGCTCCGACTCTTGATTTGCTCTTTTTTTCAACATTTGTCCAGTTCCACAACCTACATCAAGAACTGTTTTCCCTTTCCATGAGCCACTCTCTTTGATCATCTGGTCATGAACAGGAGACAACCAAGAAGTCTTCGCCATAGCATCAAAAACATCGACTCTGTCGTCAAACTCTTGCGCTGATAGTTTTCGCATCCTCTTCCTCACTTTCTACTTATTCCCACTTCTTTGACCACATACTTGGGTCCTCACGCCACTCCTTAAGCGCCGTTACATCTTGTTCATTAAGGTCGCCGCGGTTTTTAGCTACTTCGATCAATGATTGATAATCTGACAAAACAGTGTAGCGCACCTTCTTTTCTTCAAACGCTTCGCCCGCGACTGCAAGTTGATACGAGAAAATTGCATAAACACCTTGGACGATGGCTCCTTGCGAGCGCAACTCCTCAACCGCATCAAGGGCAGAGCCACCCGTGGACAGTAAGTCTTCCACAACGACGACGCGATCACCACTCGCAACTTTCCCTTCAATTCTCTTTCCTTTTCCATGAGCTTTGGCCGATGAACGCACATAAGCTAAAGGCTTCTCTAATTGATCACTTACCCAGGCAGCATGGGGAATCCCTGCTGTCGCCGTACCGACAACGACATCGATATAATCTTTCCCCACTTCATTATCCATTTCTTTGGCCATCGTTTTAGCAATTTTTTTTCTTAGCTCAGGATATGCTAACGTTAAGCGATTATCACAATAGATCGGTGACTTTAATCCCGAACTCCACGTAAATGGTTCGTTTGGTGAAAGCGTTACGGCCTCGATATCAAGTAAAGATTCAGCTAAAATATCCTTCACTTTATTCCCTCCATTCTTTTTCAATCACTTCGTATGCAGCAATAGGGTCTTGGGCTTTTGTTATACTTCGACCGACGACGATCGCATCACTTCCGTATGTACGTGCTTGTTTTGGTGTCACGACCCGTCGCTGATCATCCTTTGCATCATGTAACATGCGAATCCCGGGTGTCACAACGGCAAATGGATCCGTCGTCACTTGTTTGATTTGTCTCGTTTCCAAGTTGGAAGCTACGACACCGTCCATGCCACTTTCTTGCGCAAGCTTAGCAAGATGAGATACCGATTCAGACACACTCGATTGTAATTGCATTTCTGAAGTAGCCATCGCTTCATCTGTACTCGTTAACTGTGTGACCGCTATACATAAAGGACGATTCCCACTTTGTGTTCCTTCATCTAAGCCAAGACGCGCAGCTTTCATCATTTCTGATCCACCTAGCGCGTGGACGTTAACGAGATCAACACCACTTTCACTTAAGTTTTTCATTGTCTTATAGACCGTTGTAGGAATGTCGTGACATTTTACATCGAGAAAAACATTATGTCCGTTTTCTTTCAATTCGTGCAGTAGCGGCATGCCTTCACGATAAAACAATTCCATCCCAACTTTGACAAAGAGCTGTTTATCCCTAAACAAAGATAAAAACTTTTTCATTTCACTCGCATTAGGAACATCAAGTGCAATAATTATAGGGTGGCCGAGCATGATTTCCAACTCCTTCCGACTAGCTCTTGGACTGAATCAACTCCCCACTCATCTAGCCAACTAGGGAGATCATGAATAATCTCTGGGCAAACGAGTGGATTGACGAAATTGGCTGTTCCGACAGCGACAGCACTTGCCCCCGCAAGTATAAATTCAATCGCATCTGCCGCTGACTGAACACCACCCATACCAATAATCGGGATTGATACTTGTTGACTAACGTCGTAGATCATCCGTATGGCAACTGGTTTCACTGCTGGACCAGACAGACCCCCTTGCCCATTTGCCAAAATGGGCTCTCCAGTTTTGGGATCGATTCGCATACCTAGAAGTGTATTAATCATCGAAAGCCCATCCGCACCACCTTTTTCGACAGCTTTGGCTATATTCACGATGTCAGTAACATTTGGTGAAAGTTTCACAAAAACCGGGATGTCTGAAACTGCCTTTACTCGTTCTGTAAGAACTCGGGCTGTTTCTGGATCCGTGCCAAAGCTCATTCCGCCTTCTTTTACATTGGGGCAAGATATATTTAATTCTAAAGCGGACACTGCCGGTTCGTTCGACAAACGCGCCGCAACGATCTCGTAATCTTCTATTTGCTTACCTGCCACGTTGACAATCACAGATGTATTGAGAGATGCTAATTTTGGAAGAATATCATTTGTGACGACTTCCAATCCTGGATTTTGCAGTCCAATCGCGTTGAGCATCCCTGCTTCACTTTCTGCTACCCTAGGTGTCGGGTTGCCTTTTCTTTCTTCTGGGGTTACTGCTTTTACACATATTGCGCCAAGTTGGTTCAAATCGTAAAATGCATTGTATTCCGATCCGAATGCAAAGCAACCTGAAGCTGGCATGATTGGATTTTTCAACGTCATTCCTGCGATCTCCGTTTGTAATCGGTTCATAAACAAACCTCCTCCGCCGTAAATACAGGACCATCCGAACAAACTTTACGCTGTCCTTGCGTTGTCTCACATACACACGCTAAACAAGCACCGATCCCACAACCCATTCTTTCTTCTAATGAAACGAAACTTGCCTTTCGCACTTGATTTCGCCATGATACACAAGCTTTTAACATTGGCTTTGGCCCACACGCAAATAGCCAATCTATAGGATCTTTAATCAATGGCCAAGCAGAAGACACGTTTCCTTCGATTCCGATTGAGCCATCATCACTTGTGACATATACGTCAGCAATTTTTGAAAACGCTCGAACATAAAAGCTCGTATCTTTATCTTGAAACCCTAATATCGTTGTGACTCTAACCCCTCGTTCGTTTAGCTGTTTTGCTAATTCATATAAAGGCGGAATGCCTACCCCGCCACCAACGAGCACAGCGTGATCACCACTGCCAACTTGATCGACCATAAAGCCATTCCCTAGAGGGCCGAGGACGTTAACGGTGTCCCCGACCTGTTTTTTTGTTAATCGATTTGTTCCGAGACCGCCACTTCGATAGATCAGTGTAATCGTTGCATCTTCCACATCGATTCGTGCCACACTTAACGGGCGACGTAATAACGGCGACGACGTATCGTCAACTTTTACATGAACGAACTGACCAGCTACAAATGCAGGAAGTGGATCATGGCGAAGCGTGATTTCGTAAATATTTTTTGCAATCTCTTCGTGAGCGACAACTTGATAGTCGGCAACCATCATTCCACGCCACCTCCTGTTTTAAGTGGCTGTGTTTGAAAGGTCATAATATCAAGCGCATCGACGAGTGCTCTGCACGTATCAAGTGATGTTAAACAAACAATCCCATTTTCGACAGCGGCACGCCTAATTTTAAAGCCATCTCTTGCCGGTTGTTTACCTCTTGTAAAAGTGTTGATAACAAATTGGACGTCCTGCTTACGTATCACATCGAGAAGACTACCATTTGCTTCGCCTATTTTATTCACACTCGTTACCGGGATTCCTTCTTCTTGAATTCGCTTTGACGTTCCATCTGTTGCAACAATATCAAAGCCCATTTTGTGGAATTTTCTCACATATGGAATCACTTCTTCTTTATCGGCATCAGCAACAGTAAATAGAACAGAACCGTGAGTTGGGATATCCATTCCAGAAGCAATTAACCCTTTATATAATGCTTTAGAAAGTGTAGAATCTTGTCCTAACACTTCGCCTGTTGACTTCATTTCAGGCCCGAGGCTAATATCAACATCTCGAAGTTTCGCAAACGAAAAGACAGGGACTTTGACAGCGACGCGGTCGGGTTGCTCAATAAGTCCTGTACTATACCCATACTGGGTGAGGGATTCCCCGAGTATTGCTTTCGTCGCTAATTTGGCCATTGGAACCCCGGTCATTTTACTTAAAAATGGGACGGTGCGACTTGCTCGAGGGTTGACTTCCAACACATAAACTTGTTCATTAGCGATCACAAACTGTATATTCATAAGCCCCTTAATATGAAAACCTTTTGCTAACCGAATGGTTGCGTCAACGACTTGCTGCTTCACTTCATCACTTAATGTTTGTGTTGGGAAAACAGCAATCGAATCTCCAGAATGGACACCTGCGCGTTCGATATGTTCCATAATGCCTGGAATGCAAACTGTATCACCGTCACTAATCGCATCGACCTCGATTTCTTTTCCAGTTAAGTAACGATCGATCAAAACCGGGTGTTGGTCATTGATTTTCACCGCACGATTCATATAACGAAGAAGTTCTTCTTCGTGATGAACAATCTCCATTGCACGACCTCCAAGGACGTAGGATGGGCGTACGAGAACTGGATACCCAATATCATTTGCAATTTTTATCGCACCTTCAACCGACGTTGCTGTACTCCCTTTTGGCTGTAACACCTCTAGCTTTGTGACCGTTTGTTCAAATTCGTCACGGTCCTCAGCTCGGTTCATATCTTCAAGGTTCGTTCCTAAAATTGGGATATCATATGCTGCAAGTTGTTCAGCTAAATTGATGGCTGTCTGACCGCCAAATTGAACGATCACCCCTTCTGGCTGTTCGTGATCAATGACATTGAGCACATCCTCTGTCGTTAGTGGTTCAAAATAAAGTTTATCGGAAATCTCAAAGTCAGTAGACACTGTTTCTGGATTATTGTTCATGATGATCGCTTCATAACCTGACTCACGAATCGCTTGTACGGTGTGTACTGTTGCATAATCAAACTCGATCCCTTGCCCAATTCGTATCGGACCTGAACCAAGAACGAGGATACGGGGACGCGGCGCAACAATCGACTCATTTTCCTCCTCGTACGTACCATAGTAATAAGGGGTATAAGAAACAAACTCACCTGCGCACGTATCTACCATCTTATAAACTGGACGTATCCCTAACGCTACACGTTCATTCCGAACTTCTCTTTCTGTTTTTCCTTGTCTTTTTGCGATCATCTGATCACTAACACCGTTTTCTTTCGCTTCTTTCAATTTTTCATAGCTTAGTGGTTCATTTTCCAATCCATTTTCGATCTGTATGACGTCTTCAATCGCTTGTAAAAAGAAGCGATCGATGTTCGTTCTTTCAAAGAGCGTTTCTACCGACACTCCTTTTCTGAAAGCTTCTGCTAAGAAAAATAACCGTTCATCATCAGCCGTTTCAATGCGTTTGAGTAACTCCTCCGTATTCACCTTTTCCTGGGAAATCATTTGTAAATCCAAAGTTGGTAACTCTAAAGAACGAACGGCTTTTAACAATGATTCAGTAAACGTACGACCAATCGACATGACCTCACCAGTTGCTTTCATCTGCGTACCGAGTTGACGATTCGCTGCTTCAAATTTATCAAACGGCCAGCGAGGAATTTTCGTAACGACATAGTCTAAGGCAGGTTCAAAACTTGCATACGTCGTTTTCGTAATCGGGTTTTCGCACTCGTCCAAATGGTAGCCACATGCAATTCGTGCAGAGAGTTTTGCAATCGGATACCCTGTTGCTTTCGAGGCAAGTGCAGATGAGCGACTTACACGTGGATTCACTTCAATAATATAATAATCTTCGCTCAATGGATCAAGCGCAAACTGTACGTTACATCCTCCTTCAATCCCTAATGCACGAATAACCTTTAACGATGCATTACGTAAAATTTGATATTCACGATCAGTCATCGTTTGTGAAGGGGCAACAACAATCGAATCTCCGGTGTGAACACCGACCGGATCGAAGTTTTCCATGTTACAGACAACGATCGCTTGATCATTTGCATCGCGCATCACTTCATACTCAATTTCTTTAAAACCAGCGATACTCTTTTCTAATAAACATTGACCAACAGGACTTAAGCTTAAGCCAGAAGCTACGATCTCTCGCAATTGTTCTTCGCTTTCTGCAATGCCTCCACCTGTACCACCAAGTGTATATGCTGGGCGAACGATGACCGGATAACCAATCTGATTTGCAAATTTAAGGGATTCGTCAAGCGTATGAACAATTTCACTCGGTGGGACTGGTTCAGCTAATTCATTCATTAAAGCTCGGAACTTTTCCCTGTCTTCAGCTTGTTGAATCGCATCCAAATCTGTTCCCAGTAATTCAACGCCATATTCCGTGAGAATCCCCGCTTCCGAAAGTTCCATCGCTAAGTTGAGTCCCGTCTGACCTCCAAGTGTTGCAAGCAATGCATCTGGTCGTTCAATCCGAATCACACGAGCGACAGATTCGATTGTTAACGGCTCAATATAAACATGATCTGCGACAGTTTCATCCGTCATGATTGTCGCTGGGTTTGAATTAATTAATGCAACTTCGTAGCCTTCTGCCCGTAAAGCTTGACATGCTTGTGACCCTGAATAGTCAAACTCAGCAGCTTGGCCTATGACAATTGGTCCTGAACCAATGACGAGTATTTTTTTAATATCATTACGCTTTGGCATACAATCCCTCCTGTTTCTCTTCTTTATCAAAGGATTCAATCATTTCATGAAAACGTTCAAACAAGTAGAAACTATCATGTGGACCAGGCGTTGCTTCAGGATGAAATTGAACGCCAAAAGCTGGTGCATAAGTGTGCCTAACACCCTCAATTGTCCCATCATTCACATTACGGTGCGTTACTGTGAGTGAAGCTTGAGACATCGACTCTTCATCAACTATATAACTATGATTTTGTGATGTAAGAGCAACATTTTTCGACTCTAGATCTTTTACTGGGTGGTTGGCTCCTCGATGTCCAAAAAGCATTTTCTTCGTATCTGCCCCACTAGCGCGCGAAAGAAGTTGGTGACCAAGGCAGATCCCAAATAACGGAACTTCTCCAATTAATTGAGAAACAGTTTGTTCTGCTTCTGGTATATCCTCCGGGTCACCAGGGCCGTTACTAAGAACGACACCATCAGGATTTAACGTTAAAACATCCTCTGCTTTCGTATTATAAGGAACAACAACGACATCAAAACCTTGTTGTATTAATTGCTTAAGTATCGCCTTTTTCATACCATAATCGATCACAACGACTCGCTTTCCGTTTCCCGGGGAGGCGTAAACACTTTTCGTTGAAACACGTGACACTTGATCGTGTAACGACCCGGACTGTTTGAGGTTAAAAACGACTTCCTCTGTGTTCGCACTTCCAGGAACGATCGCCCCTCGAATCGTTCCATATGTACGGATTTCTTTTGTTAAGCGACGTGTATCTATACCTTCAATGGCTGGAATGCCACTCGCTTGCAAATATTCATGTAAACTCCTTTCACTTCGAAAATGACTTGGCTTATGACAAGCTTTTTTTACAATTAATCCGTGAATATGTGAAATCATATTTTCAAAATCGTCACGATTGACCCCAGCATTTCCGATTAATGGATACGTCATTGTGACAATTTGACCACAGTTAGACGGATTAGAAACGACTTCTTGATAACCGGTCATTCCCGTTTGAAAAACAACTTCCCCCATCGATTCTACATTTGCGCCAAAACCTTTCCCTTCAAATACCGCGCTATTTTCTAACACAAGCTTACGATCCATAAACTTTTTCCCCCTGTTCCCAAACTAATTGTCCTTGATAGACGGTTTTGATCGGCCACCCTTGCAAATGCCAACCTTCAAACGGTGTATTCTTCCCCTTGGAGTAAAACGTTTCGGCTGATACGTTGTTTGCTGCTGCTAAATCGATCACCGTAAAATCTGCGCTATAACCTCGTTTGATTTTGCCGTACGGTAAAGAAAATAGATCAGCTGGTGCATCTGTTAGTTTCGAAACAAGTTGTCGTAATGAAATCACACCTTCTTTCACAAGTTTCGTATAAAGAAGTGGAAATGCCGTTTCTAAACCAACGATCCCAAATGGTGCCATTTCCATTGACTGTTTCTTTTCTTGTTCAGTGTGTGGTGCGTGGTCTGTGGCAATGATATCGATGGTTCCATCCATCAACCCTTCAATGAGCGCTTGACGATCTTTTTCACCTCTTAACGGTGGATTCATTTTGAAATTCGGGTCTAAGCCTGGAATATCTTCTTCACTAAGAATTAAATGATGCGGTGTGACTTCCGCGGTCACTGAAACCCCTGCTCTTTTTGCATCTCGTATCACACGAACCGATTCTTTCGTACTCACGTGACACACATGATAGTGAACACCTGCTTCTTCTGCTAACAACACATCGCGCGCAATGTGTACCGACTCAGATACAGATGGTAACCCTTTTAACCCGTGCTTTTTTGCATATTCTCCTTCGTGGACAGCCCCCCCTATAAGGCTGTTATCTTCACAATGAGCGACGATCGCTTTGTCAAGTTGTGCCGCTTTTTTCATCGCATCGAGCATTGTTTTCGCACGTTGAACACCTACACCATCATCTGTAAAAGCAAAAACATCTAGCTCAGTTAAACGATCCATATCTGTTAATTGTTCACCTAACTGACGAATCGTGATCGATCCGTAAGGCAGTACTCTAACGTGTGCTGACTTTTCTATTCGATTCCATACATCTTGCAAATGTTCAGGCGTATCTGGAACAGGGCGGGTATTTGGCATCGCCGCGACCGTCGTAAAACCACCCCTAGCTGCAGCTTTCGTTCCTGTTTCAATCGTCTCTTTCGCTTCTCCCCCAGGCTCACGTAAATGAACATGAACATCAATCAGCCCTGGTGCGACAAACTGTTCCTCCAAATCGACGACATTGATGGACTCACCTTTTGTTTCATATTCCCCGTAAACAACATCTTCAAAGACCCCATTTTCAACGAACAAGTGAATTTTTTCCCAGTCTCCATTTTCATTGATTGTTAAACCATTTTTATACCATGTTTTCATAGTGCTTAACCCCTTTCTTTGCCATTGTTTGATGAAGTAAAGCTGTTCTTATGAGCACACCGTTTTCAATTTGCTTAAATATTCGTGAAGACGGTGCTTCAACTAACTCAGAAGCCATTTCGACACCTCGATTAACTGGTGCAGGGTGCATAATGATTGCATGTTTTTTCATACGTGCAGCTCGCTCGACAGTAAGCCCAAACTTATGGTGGTACTCATTTTTTTCTCTTTCACTGTCATTTTTGTCATCGTGTCGTTCAAATTGAATCCGAAGCATCATCATGACATCGGCAATCTCAACTGCCCGATCGAGAGGTATTTTTTTGTCATTTGTCGTCTCATCTAACCACATATTAGGGCCACTGAAATATACGTTTGCACCTAAGCGTTCTAATATTTGTGCATTACTTTTCGCAACGCGACTATGAGCGATATCACCACATATGACGATGTTTAAACCTTGAAACGTTTTAAACTCTTGAAAGATCGTTAACAAATCAAGTAACGATTGCGTCGGATGCTCTCCTGATCCGTCTCCAGCGTTTAGAACGGGGATATTGATCCCTTTTAACGATTGATAATACTGGTTTTCTGGATGACGAATAACGACAGCATCACAACCGATCGCCTCTAACGTTTTCACAGTATCGTAGAGTGATTCACCTTTTACAACACTAGACGTGCGATCATCAAACGGTAAAATATTCATCCCTAACATTTGTTCCGCTTTAACAAAACTTAATTTCGTCCGTGTACTCGGTTCAAAAAATAAATTCGCAATTGTGTATTGATCTAAACGAGGAATCGGCTTTCCATTTCGGTAAGCATCTGCTTCTTCTAAAACCGACAACACTTCATCAATTGACAACGCCTCCATCGACAACAACTGATCCATATTTTCACCCTCCTAATCAAAGTGGTCATCGTTACAGTGCCGAAAACTGGTTATACGAACATCTCACATCACCGATAACTTAAAAACAATTTCTACACTGCGGTTGTTTATTTTAAAAAAGACACCCTACGTGGTTGTACGTCTGGGTGCCTGTTTAGGAGAAATGGAAAAGATCTACGTATCCCTTCCGATTCTGAGTTGCACCCTTTTAAGCCTCACGGGACTTGTTTAAAGGATAAAGAGTTATACAATTTTGTGATTCTTTCGGTCGTGTTCATCTGCATCGAACAGCTTTCCACTCGTGATATCTTTTTCACGACCAGGTAAGATCATGTTTAAGATCACACCAATGATGGCTGCAAGTGCCATTCCCGCTATTTCAACATCCTCACCTATTGGGATAAACGCCCCACCAATACCGATGACGAGAATGACAGAAGCAATGATCATGTTTCGTTTTATCCCTAAGTCAATTTGGTTATCAATTAACATCCGCATTCCGTTTGATGCGATAATCCCGAAAAGTAATATTGATACACCACCCATGACTGCATCAGGTGTTGCTGCAATCAGCTCCGTGATTTTACCAATAAAGCCGAAAGCGACAGCAAACAACGCTGCACCAGCAATGACCCATACGCTAAAGACTCGTGTTAATGATACAACCCCTACGTTTTCCCCATAAGTGGTGTTTGGTGGACCACCGAGTAAGGATGAAATCACTGTCGCAACACCATCACCAAACAAAGAGCGATGTAAACCAGGTTTTTTAATAAAGTTTTTTTCTACGACTTTACTTAACACCATCTGGTCACCGATATGTTCTGATATTGTTACAAGCGCGATCGGCACCATAATCCAAACGATCTCCCAATGAAATTGTGGTGTGTATGTTGCAAATGGAATGATAAAGTCTGGTACTTGAATCCACGCTGCCTCTTGAACACCGGTAAAGTCAACGAGCCCTTGGATAGCAGCATACGTGTAGCCACCAATGATACCGATCAAAATCGGAATAAGTCCGAAAAATCCTCGTAAAAATGCTGCTGCGATAACAGTAATCGCCAGTGTAACAAGCGCTGTTGAAAAGTGAACCCAACTAAATTCCGCGTCTGTACCTGGTACAAACATCGCCATATCAATCGCAGTTGTCGCAAGTCCTAAGCCTATCACCATAATCACTGGGCCAACGACAATCGGTGGGAGCAAGTTCATTAACCATTGAACCCCTGTAAAACGAATCGTTAATGCAACTGCGCCATAAACAATACCCGCGACGAAACTTCCGATCATTGCTCCTTCTGGACCTCCGACCGTCATCGCTGCAATAAGTGGGGCAATAAAAGCAAAGGATGACCCTAAGTAAGCAGGGATTTGTCCGCGCGTCACAATTAAGTAAGCGAGCGTCCCTAAGCCGCTTGATACAAGTGCAACAGCTGGTGGCAACTCAACTAATAACGGAACTAATATCGTCGCACCAAACATCGCAAAAAGATGCTGAATGCTTAGCATCACCCATTTATCAAAGCGTGGCACTTCTTTTACCCCGACTTGTTTATTCGTAAATTGACTCAATTTTTATTCCTCCTCTATGATGATATACAAAAAACCTCTTTGCAGGCAAAGAGGTATCATCTTCAACATGAACTCAGACATACGTTCCACTAAAAGTGAAAAACGATTTCGTTCATGCGAGGAGTATACCCCTTTTCAGCCTCACGGGACTGGTTTAAAGGGAGGTTTTTTGTCTTAAAATCACTTCATCTTCTCCATCTACTTCATTCATTTTCGCTTCGATCAGTTCATTATTGGATGTCGGTACATTTTTACCTACAAAATCAGGTCGAATCGGTAATTCTCGGTGTCCACGATCGATAAGCACTGCTAATTGAATGTGACCTGGTCGCCCCATATCAATGAGCGCGTCTAGTGCAGCGCGTACAGTTCGCCCAGTATAAAGAACATCATCAACGAGAATGACCGTACGACCATTAATATCTGCATCGACATTTGTACCGCGTAATTCTGGTTGCTCATCGTCTGTTTTCACTGTTAAATCGTCACGATAAAGCGTAATATCGACTTCCCCAACCGGGACTTTTTCACCTTCGATTTGCTCAATTCGTTCGGCAATACGCTCGGCGATAAATGTTCCTCTTGTTTTTATTCCGACGATCACACAATTGGAAACCCCTTTGTTTCGTTCGATAATTTCATGAGAAATGCGTGTTAAAGCTCGGCGAATCGCTTGTTCATCGAGGATCGATTTCATGTGTAGGCCTCCTTTCTCCCTGCAAAAAAAGACCTCTCACCCTTTGGTGAGAGGTCTCGCGCATAAAACAAACGTATACAAAAAACACATCTTATGCTACCTTCTCAGCCTCACGGGACTGAATTTAAGGGATGATTTTATTTGATGTAAGTATGGCAAAAAAACAAGCAGTTGTCAAGTAGAAGCTTGTCTTAGTTTGCCAAGACAACTCGAAAAATCATCGGGAAGAGGTGCAGTGAACGTCATTTCTTCATTTGTCTTTGGGTGTTTTAAGCGCAGTTCGCCTGCATGCAACGCTTGCCCTTCAATGGGAAGTTTCATCTTCCGTCTCGGCCCATACTTTGGATCGCCAATAATTGGGTGTTTTATATACTGGAAATGAACACGAATTTGGTGAGTGCGTCCCGTTTCTAAATGACAAGCAACGAGTGTCTGTTCCCCTAGACGTTCTTGTACTTCAAAGTGGGTCACCGCATCTTTCGCGTTTTTCGATGTTACAGTATATTTTTGACGGTCGTTTGGGTCTCGACCGATCGGTGCATCGATTGTTCCTTCATCATGCTTCATCGTGCCATTAACGATTGCAAAGTACTTACGCTCAACTAATTTTTGCTCAAGTTGTTTTGCTAGTGATACATGTGCTGCATCGGATTTTGCGACAACGAGTAAACCTGAAGTATCTTTATCAATTCGGTGCACGATACCAGGACGCATTTCTCCATTAATGCCCGATAGGTCATCACAATGAGCAAGTAATGCATTGACAAGTGTTCCACTTTGATGGCCTGGTGAAGGATGAACGACCATTCCACGTCTTTTATTTACGACAAGCAAATCACTGTCTTCATAAACAATATCAAGTGGGATCAATTCTGGCTGAATATCAACAGGTTTTGCTTCTGGTTCATAAACGACGATAACGTCTCCTTCGTGCAATTTATCACTTGCTTTCGCGGTTTTCCCGTTAACTGTCACCTGACCATCTTTGATCCACTTTTGTACCCCTGATCTCGACCAAGACGACGCTTGCTCAATTAACCATTTATCAATTCGAATACGATTTTGTTGTTGGAAAGTAAAAGTATGCTCCATCATTTTTCATTCTTCCTTTGCTCGACATCTTCACGTAAAATAATGATAATAAGTATACCCACACCGATAACCAAGGCCATATCGGCTACGTTAAATATTGGGTAATTATATGTAAAAATAAATACATCGATAAAGTCGACAACTTCTCCTTGAAGTACGCGATCTATAAAGTTTCCAATCGCCCCTCCTAATACGAGGCCAAGTGCTGTACCTAGCCATTTGCGTCCTCTTGCTTCCTTATGCAAGTAATATATAACAAATCCTATGACAAATATGGTAACGATGTAAAAAAACCACATTTGTCCTTGTAAAATACCAAAAGCTGCACCTTCGTTTCGATGTGATGTCCAATAGAAAAACCCTTCAATAATTGGTATCCTTTCACCAACATTCATATTTTGAACGACGAGCCATTTTGTCCATTGATCAATGGCAATCACCGCAATCGCTATGATGTAATAAACGACCACTTCCGTTCCTCCATTCCCTCTAACGTTTACCAAAAAGGGGACAGCCCCCCATTCCAAAAAAATGGGTAGGCTCCCTATTCATCTTCGCCTTCTTGAAAAATTCTTTCTAATGATTGGTTTACATACTCTTTATAATGTTCGTTCCGTTGGAATTGAACACTATCCGCACCACGATAGCCATCCATATCTGTTGAAACAAAGGCTTCGATTTCTTCGACATAGCCAATAAATTCATCAGCAATTTCCACGGCTTCAATTTCATTAATACCATCAGCTGTATTCCAAACGGCTACTGCTTGATACGAGTCCTCCGCGTCAAATTGTGTCTCACGGTCATCGGTATCATAGTTATAACGTCCAAATCCACCAAGTACATCCTCTTCAACAGGACGGTCATTCGCGACTTTCGTTGATTCTTCTGCATCAACCAATGTATTGGCTACTGGGTTGGCTTCGAGTCGTTCGATTGGAATAGGCTCCCCTGTAATCACACAATATCCGTACGTTCCATTATCCATTCGTTCTAAAGCGGCTTCGACTTTCTGCAACTCATGTTGCATTCTGTGACGTAAGGCATCATCTTTTGCTCGTTCATATATTTCTGTTCCTGAATCAGCGGGATGATTATCATACTGTGACAATTCTCCTGTAGCATCGGACAATGACCTTTCTTTACGCCAGTTTCGTTCTTCTTCTAGAGAAGATTGTAGCCGATCACGCTCACTCTCTAGTTCGTGACGAATCTTTTCAAGTGATGTCATGATGCTGCTCCCCTTTCCCGAGTCTTGGTCGACTCAGTGTTAGGTTAGCCGATAACAAGAGGAATAGTCGCTGAAACATTTGCTATCATTGGACGCATTCACCGTTTTAAACCTTGGAAAAAAGACGACTAGCCAGTCGCTGAAATAACCATCATGTTCTTCTTTCAGCAAATTTGACTTAGCATAGCCGTCCAAATTTCATCTTAAAATGTTATGAGTAGTGGTTTGTAACCGTTTCTGCACAACGAGGGCAAAGCGTTGGATGCTCTTCTACACGCCCAACTTCCTCTGTTACATACCAACAACGTTGACAAGTCTCACCCTCAGCAGGTTCAACATGTACAGCTAATTGTTCATATCGATTCGCCTCTTCTGGGGCTTCGTTCACCCCATCAACGACGTTAACGCGAGAAACGATAAACAACTTCGTTAAGTCACCAACAGAACGCAAGATGTTCGCATCTTCTTCATTAGCATAAATCGTAACCGCTGCTGTCAGTGATTTCCCAACCTTCTTTTCATTCCTAGCTTCTTCAAGTGCTTTATACACTTCATCTCTCAACGCATTAAATGTTTGCCATTTTTGTTTTAATTCTGAGGATGTAGGTACATCCGTAGCTTCAGGCATATCTGTTAACTGAACGCTATCTTCTTCGACCTCAGGAATGAACTGCCAAACTTCTTCCGTTGTATGAGATAAAATCGGTGATAATAATTTTGTTAACGAAACGAGAACATCATACATCACCGTTTGAATTGCGCGGCGCGCAGGATGGTTAGCATGTTCACAGTAAAGCGTATCTTTTGCAATATCCATGTAGAATGAACTTAGGTCAATTGTACAGAAATTGTGGATCGTATTATATACACTTGCAAATTGGTAATGATCATACGCACTTCTCACGTCATTGATAATTTCTTGTAAACGAACACTCATGTATTGGTCTAATTCAGATAATTCATCATCTGATACACGGTCTGTTGACGGTGTAAAGTCATGTAAGTTTCCATGTAAAAAGCGTAGCGTGTTACGGATTTTACGGTAAACTTCAGCCACTTGCTTTAAGATCGCATCAGATAAACGCACATCCGCTTGATAATCGACAGATGCTGTCCATAAGCGTAAGATATCTGCCCCAAGTTGCTTCATCACCTTATTTGGGACAATAACGTTTCCTAATGATTTACTCATCTTTCGTCCATCACCATCTAGTGTAAAGCCGTGACTAATGACGGATTTATAAGGAGCTTTTCCAGTGACAGCTACCGATGTTGAAAGTGAAGAGTTAAACCAACCACGATATTGGTCAGAACCTTCGATATAAACATCTGCTGGTCTTTGCAAGTCTTCGCGTTCTTCTAATACGGCTTGGTGTGAAGAACCAGAGTCGAACCACACATCCATAATATCCGTTTCTTTTGTAAACTCCCCATTTGGACTGTGACTAGACGTAAAGCCTTCAGGAAGTAAATCTTTCGCTTCCCATTCGAACCAAATATTTGACCCGTGTTGACGGAATAAGTTAGATACGTGCTCAATCGTCTCATCTGTTACGATCGCTTCGTTATCTTCACCGTAAAAGATCGGAATCGGTACTCCCCATGCACGCTGACGAGAAATACACCAGTCACCACGGTCACGGACCATATTATACAAACGCGTTTCGCCCCATTTTGGCAGCCATTCTACATTATTAACGGCTTTAAGCAATTCGTCGCGAATATCATTGATGGAAGCAAACCATTGATATGTTGCTCGGAAAATAACTGGCTTTTTCGTACGCCAGTCATGTGGATAGGTATGGGTAATAAAGTTTAAATTCAACAGCGCGCCTTTTTCCTCTAACGCTTCTGTAATTGGCTTGTTTGCTTTATCGTAAAACATGCCTTCAAATTGTGGTGCTTCTTCTGTCATCACACCTTGATCATTCACTGGGCATAAAACATCAAGGCCATATTTTTGTCCGACGACGTAGTCATCTTCACCATGACCAGGTGCTGTATGTACGCACCCAGTACCTGCATCAAGTGTGACATGATCCCCTAAAATCACAAGGGAGTCTCGTTCATATAGTGGGTGCTTAGCCACTGTGTTTTCTAACTCTTGCCCTTTGAACGATTTGATGATTTCTGCTTCCTCCCATTCTAACGCCTCTTTTAACGTAGAAAGGAGACCTTCAGCAACGATATATTTTGCATCTTTTTCTTTCACAACAACATAATCGAGGTTTGGATGAAGGCTGATCGCTAAGTTAGCAGGAATTGTCCAAGGGGTTGTCGTCCAAATAACGAATTGCTCATCACCGTCAAGAACATTTTTACCATCTTTTACTGGAAATCCGACGTAAATCGATGGTGAGCGCTTATCATGGTATTCAATTTCCGCTTCTGCTAATGCCGACTCAGAAGAAGGAGACCAATAGACAGGCTTTTTCCCTTTATAAATATAACCACGTTTCGCCATTTCACCAAACACTTTAATTTGCTGCGCTTCATATTCATTGTTCAATGTAATGTATGGGTTTTCCCAATCTCCACGAACACCTAGGCGCTTAAATTGTTCGCGTTGACGATCGACTTGCTCAAGTGCATATGCTTCACATTTATCACGAAATTCAGCGGTCGTTAATTTCTTACGATCGACTTTTCCTGACTTCGTCAGTGCTGTCTCAATTGGTAAACCATGAGTATCCCAACCCGGAACGTAAGGTGCGTGGTATCCACTCATTGATTTGTATCGGACGATAAAATCTTTCAAAAGCTTGTTTAGAGCATGTCCCATATGGATATCACCATTTGCGTATGGTGGCCCATCATGAAGAACAAAAAGCGGCCTTCCTTCGGTGCGCTCTTGAACTTTTTTATACATTTGTTCATCTTCCCATTGCTTTTGCATCTCTGGTTCCCGATTTGGAAGGTTCCCTTTCATCGGAAACGCGGTTTTTGGCATTAACAGTGTTTCTTTATAACTCATCGTGGTCCTCCTTTATTGTTCAATGATCAATCGAAAATAAAACGTAAACGCCCATAGGCAACGACAAATAAAAAAACCTTCCCATCCGACATAGGGACGAGAAGGTTAACCGTGGTACCACCCTAATGAACATCGTACACAGGTGTGCACTTTTGTTCACTCTAAACAAATAACGGTTGAAAGCCGTCGTAGCCTACTAAAAAGCGAGTGGTCGCTCTCGTTCAGTACGAAACTCTAGGGTGATCTTCCCTATTGATTTATCCACTAGGCTCTCACCATCCCTAGCTCGCTAAAGGACACAATCAAAGGTACTCTCCCTATCATCGTCTCATATATACATGATCATATCATATCTTAATTATGAAAGCATTATATGATAAACCGAGAAAAAACGTCAAGTTAGCCTTTCACATTCTCCATTTCTTCTTCCGTTTCATCATCTTCTAATGGTTTACTAATGTCATCCCACTCTTCAGTATTAAGCATGTCCAATTGTGCTTCTAAAAGCATTTTGAAACGCATACGATATACCGAAGCCTGTTTCTTTAACTCTTCATTTTCAAGAGAAATCTTTCTAGATTTCGATAGCGCCTCATTGATGATTCGGTCGGCATTTTTCTCGGCTTCTTTAATAATTAACTTCGACTCTTTATCCGCGTTTCGCTTCACTTCTTCAGCTGTTTCTTGAGCGACAAGAATCGATTTGTTAAGTGTTGTTTCAATATTCGAGAAATGGTTCAGTTTTTCTTCTAACTCATTGACTTTATCTTGCAATTCCTTCTTTTCACGAATCACCATTTCATAATCTTTAATGACTTGGTCTAAAAATTCATTAACTTCATCTTCATCATAACCACGAAAGCCGCGAGTAAATACCTTATTATGGATATCCAAAGGCGTTAATGGCATGGTGACACCTCCAAATACTTTTCGAATTTGTACACGTTAACACTTAATAACTTTGATTCGACGTACACCAGTCAATTCCTGCATTTTATTCGATATTTATTGCTGAATCCCGACACGAATTAGCAATTTTCCTTTTTTCGTTTCTCCTTCAATACCAAGTAACTTACTTCGTCCTTGACCACGAACGGACAAAACGTCACCTACACCCATTTGATAGCTCGCTTGGTCAACGACCTTCCAATTCACTTTTACTCGCTCTTTATCGAACAACGGTTTCACTTTCGCACGCGATAAGCGATAAATTTCACTCACGACCGCATCAGCACGAAGTGACGACACCGTCATGACATTTTCGGAATATTTGCTTGATTGTTCGATCATTTTCGAAACATCGATTCTATCTAAACGAACCGAGGCTTTCGATATCGCTGTTAAATTCATTTCTACAAATTGAGCGACGTCTTCAGCAACAACAAATTGAATTTGCCCATCATTAACTACAATATCACCGAACTTTTCTCGGCGCAAACCAATATTCATTAATGCACCTAAAACATGACGATGCTCAAGTGTAATAAACTTTTTTGGGTAATGAACATGGTAAATCGCTAATTCAAAATCATCGTCTGTCACTTCTATGTAAGGTGGTAAAATGAAGGCCCGTTTACGTTCGGTGTCTTCATTCCCCCCCGAAAAAACAACGTACACATCGGGACCGTTACCAATAATTGAACGGACAATCTCTTGTTCTCGTGGATCTAAAAAATCAGTCAACTTCGGCGCATAGCGGTCGATAACATACTGCTTCCAATCCAATACTTGATCGACAAACGGTTGCTCATCACGCCGAAAATGATCGTGAATACTCATCGAATTGATCCCCTCTCATTTCGGGAAACATTAAAGTAGAAGATTATTAAACAACACTGTAACTCCGCGCATTGCCAAGTTCAGCACAAAAATCGCAACAATCGGAGAAATATCAATCATTCCTAATGGCGGGATGATTTTACGAAATGGTTCTAAATACGGTTCTACAATTGAGCCTAGAAATTGTCCAAATGAGGATTCACGCGCATTTGGGACCCAAGACATAAATATGTAAATGATCACTAAAAACATATAAATCGTCATTGCATTAATAATTAAACTACCTAACATAGCCATAAAACTTCACCTACCTATTATTGTTATCACTTGAAAACATATCAGAAATCGCACCTGAAACGTCTACATTATCTGGTGTACAAAGAAAAATATTCATCCCCAGCTTCTGAATATCTCCTCCTATAGCATACACCGTTCCACTTAAAAAATCGACGATTCGTTTCGCTTGATCGTGTGAAATTCTTTGTAAATTAATAACAACTGCCTTACGGTTTTTCAATTGATCAGCAATTTCTTGCGCCTCTTCATAATGTTGGGGTTCAAGAAGAATAACCTTGGCGTTTTGCTGAACGCTAGAAAGGCTGACGACATTATTGTTCGTTTTATTGTCATCAAGCGGTTCGAAATGTCCATTCGAATCTTCTTCAGGTAACTCGACTTCTTCATTTATTTGATATTCATCGTAATCATCATCGAGTTCAAAAAAACGCTTGAATTTTGTTTTCAAACTCATTATTTTCTCCCCATTTCTTTTAACATCATTACTCATCTTCGCCCACTAATGCACTACCAATTCGGACAAATGTCGCTCCTTCTTCGATCGCAACCTCGTAGTCATTCGACATGCCCATTGATAAATGATGACAAGGTGCATGAGAAAACTTGCTCTGTTTGACTTCCTGTTGTAATTCTTTTAAATGGCGAAAAATTGGACGTGTTTCTTCTGTGTCTTTTGCGTAAGGAGCCATCGTCATAAGACCTATAACCCGAATACTCGAGTACTTTTCTAGTTCCTCAATAAAGTTGACAGTATCCTCTGGACGAATCCCTGATTTGGAAGATTCCCCTGAGACATTTACTTGAACAAAAGTATCAACAACCCGTCCAGGTTTTGCGCGCTTTTGAATCTCTTTCGCCAAAGAAAGACGATCTAATGAATGAATCGTATCAAATTGATCAATCATTTCTTTTACTTTCCGCGATTGAAGTTGTCCAATAAAATGCCAATTCCCTCTACCGTTTAAAGCATGCCACTTCTCCACACCTGATTCAGCGCGATTCTCACCAATATGAATAAGGCCTGCATCCAAAACTTCTTGTGTACGTTCAACGGTCGCATATTTCGTCACTGTGATAATCTCCACTTCATCACGCGACCGATGTGAACGTTCACAAGCTGCATGAATCTCCTCTTCTACTTGTTCTAGTCGTCGTTGAACACTCATCGAACGTCACCCCCTTGTTCTCCTGTTCCTTTTATTCCTATGTAACTAATCATTCTCCCCGTATTCGCACCGTCCCGTCTGTATGAATAAAAAAGGGATGGGTCTTGATACGTACAATGGTTTGATAAAAAAATGTGCTCAGGTAATATGCCATACGCTAATAATAGGTCTTGATTTAATGATTTTAAAGCCAACTGATAGCGCTGACCACTCGTTTCTGTAACTACATCTTTAGAAAGGTTCATACCTAACTCTTTTACATGACGAATCACTTTATTATCAACTTCATAACATGGGCCCGAAATAGATGGACCGATGGCCACGAAAATATCATTTGTCGAAATGCCTTCGGATTTGATGATCTCATCGATGAGTCGAACACCAATACGACCAACTGTACCTCGCCAACCTGCATGAGCTAAGCCTACGATTCCACGAGAAGGGACAAAAACGTAAATCGGCACACAATCTGCGTAAAAACTTACAAGTAACACATCAGCTTGGTCCGTATACAATGCATCCGTTGATTTTATTTCTGTTGATTTTTCCTTTGCCCCTAAGCCACATGCCGTTTTTGTCACTTTCCGAACTGATACCTCATGAACTTGCTCAGGGACGATCCATTGAGATAAGGAGAACCCGATTTCTTGACCAAAAAGACGACGATTTTCTAGCACGTTGTCATCTTCGTCCCCGATACCAAATGCCATATTTCTTTCTGCAAATGACTCACGACTTGCACCTCGCAAACGAGTAGTAAAACCTGCTGTCAATCGTAAGTCCATTTCTTCAAAGGGCGCAAGGTGCAAATAACCTCGATTTGAGTCGAGTTCAAACGGATCCTTACTCATCTGTATTCATCACCCTCACCTATATTTGATTTTTATTTTACCATACTTTGAACCTTCCGTATAATAGGAGCTGTGAACTGGATCCTTCATTATGCATCATCGCTTCCTTCTGTTTCATCGCTCGCTTGTGAAGAGGATTGACCAGATTCTGTCCGTACAAGTATGACGTCTGAACCAATTTTAATGACATTTTTCCATGGTATAACGACTTCTTGACCACCACGCTGAAACAAACTCATCATCTTTGAATCTCCTATGACTAAAGCTTCAACTTTCCCCGTTTCTAAGTTAATATCTAAGTCTGATATATGACCAATCATCTTTCCATCTGACAAATTAACGATATCTTTCGATTGGATATCTGAAATTTTAATCATTACTCACGCCTCCATTCTTTATTTTGACTCTTAACGTATGGATTGTTGTTTTTTAAACGTCGTTAAAACACTTCGATTACCACTGACAAACTGTGATCCTCAGGACAACAGGATGACTACGTATAGTTAAACAACCTTTTCGTATACAGCCTTTATTTCTATCTCATCATATGCAAACATTTCAACGAATATGGTTTTCTGCATAACAAAAAGAGCTGACCTTGTGTCAGCCCTTATCCTTGTGCGTGTTTATTCATTTGTTCAATTGCGGCTTTTTCCAACCTAGAAACTTGCGCTTGTGAAATGCCAATTTCTTCGGCAACTTCCATTTGTGTTTTCCCTTGGAAAAAACGCATGTCCAATATGTTCTTTTCTCGTTCATTCAATCGAACCATCGCTTCTTTTAAAGCGATCTCCTCGACCCATTGAAAATCTTTTTGCTTGTCATCACTAATTTGATCCATCACATAAATTGGGTCGCCACCATCATTATAGATTGGTTCAAAAAGGGATACTGGGTCTTGGATCGCATCGAGAGCGAAAACGATATCTTCTTTTGGAACATCGAGACGTTCGGAAATCTCTTGAACAGTCGGCTCCCGATCTCTGCTTTTTTCATTCATAAGCGTATCGCGCACTTGCAGCGCTTTATAGGCTACATCTCGCAAAGATCTCGATACACGAATTGGATTGTTGTCGCGAAGATAACGACGAATTTCTCCGATAATCATCGGAACTGCATAAGTTGAAAATTTAACATTTTGACTTAAGTCGAAGTTGTCG
Organism: Texcoconibacillus texcoconensis; assembly: GCF_014202575.1. Lineage (GTDB taxonomy): Bacteria > Bacillota > Bacilli > Bacillales > Salisediminibacteriaceae > Texcoconibacillus > Texcoconibacillus texcoconensis. The sequence goes on from NZ_JACHHB010000001.1 coordinate 310,606, forward strand.
ATCGACTTCATTAAACCAATACAACCGACTTGAAACAAATCGTCAACGTATTCCCCTCGATTATTAAAACGTTGAATGACACTTAAAACAAGCCGCAAATTACCATTGACTAGTTCTTCGCGCGCACTTTCATCTCCATCTTGCAAGCGTTCGAACAAGGCACGCATTTCTTTGTTTTTTAACACCGGTAACTTTGACGTATCTACACCACATATTTCTACTTTATTACGAGTCAAACTTTTCCCTCCTCACAGGAGCTGATGTACAAAACAGTATCTCCTTGAGGAGGAAAATTATGCAGGGATATCATGTCTGAAAGTTTTAACATTGAGGCATCAATTGCCATTATGTAGAATTGATGCCTATTCTAAACCATTTTATTAAATTCTTTTTGGAGACGTTTAATAATTCTTTTTTCTAATCGAGAAATGTATGATTGAGAAATACCTAATAAATCTGCAACATCTTTTTGCGTTTTCTCTTCTTCTCCAGCCAAACCGAAACGAAGTTCCATGATTTGTTTCTCCCTAGGCTTTAACGTTTCTAAAGACTTAACAAGTAACTTTCGATCAACCCTTTCTTCAATTCCTTTTGTAATAATGTCATCATCTGTCCCCATAACATCTGATAGAAGCAATTCATTACCATCCCAATCAATGTTTAAAGGCTCATCAAATGATACATCAGAACGGGTTTTGTTATTTCTGCGCAAATACATAAGAATTTCATTTTCAATACAACGAGATGCATAGGTTGCTAGTTTAATCTTTTTCTCTGGATTAAACGTATTTACTGCTTTAATAAGACCGATCGTTCCTATACTGATTAAGTCTTCAATATTAATACCCGTGTTCTCAAACTTTCTTGCAATATACACAACAAGCCGTAAATTTCTTTCAATCAGCATAGATCGAACTGATTCATCTCCAGTTGGTAACTTTTCCAGAAGATGAGCTTCTTCTTCTTTTGTTAGCGGAGGTGGCAACGCTTCACTTCCCCCAATATAAAACACTTCATCCGCTTTTAACCCAAGTTTGCGTAGCCATTTGTACAAAAACAACGTTAGACGTAAACGTAACGTTTTCACGTAAACCCCTCCTGTTTCCTTTCAGTATCGATGGTTGAAATGCGAGCATTTTGCATCATCTTTGGATGCAACAAACATTGATACTCACCTGTCGCAGATAAATCAGTAAAAACAAAACCAATGAGCACATTTGACGTCTCCCTTATTTCACCGTCATTTTTAATTACGACGAGATCTGGCTTAAAGGCTGCCATCATCGAGTGTGTATCACCGATCGTTCGAAAAGGTACAAGGCGCATTCTTCGTAGCCAAAATGGCGGTACTTCACCGTGAGAAACTTCCTCCATTTCTTGAACAGAACGGGCAAAATGTACAACATCTTTCGGGAAAGAATCGGCCACTCTCATCATATCTATCATCATGACTGGGCGATTCGTCATTGGATCTTTACATGAGTTACCACTGTCTATAAAACCTTTATACTCCCACCTTTCCTGACCAATCATGATTTCAACCTGTACTAATTGTTCGTAGTTCACCTTGTTCATTTGTGTATCTTCCATACGTGCTTTCGTAAACCAAGCAAGGAGTGGAAAACCAACAAATAAAAACAACCAACTTACAGGACTACCGAAACCGGTCATTTGTGTTGTCATTACACCGTTTACAACATGTGTTTCATTAGATAATAAAAAATGAACTGCAAAAAGTCCGCCAGCTACTGCAAAATTGACGAAATAGAACATGAACCATGCTTGAATGAAGCGACGAAAACCATAAAAACCAAACACAATGAGAACGATCACAGCAGAAAATAAAACCTTCATTAGGGGATGAAGCATCATTGCTCCAACTGGAAATAAAATAAACCATACATAACTTGAAGCAAATAGCGCTCCTAAACACAAGCGCCAACGTGATGGATCACGCTTGAGAAAAAAAGCCGTGAGCATCAATAACAACGTATCGATACCTAGATTTAAAAGCCAAATCACATCGGCGTAAATCGTCATGGACAACACCTTAATCTATGGTTTAGGTTCGAGTATAACGGACGATTGCTAGTATGTCTGTCACATTTTGGCAGTGGCTTTTTTGTTCTTTTGCGCTATTTTTTCTGTTTTTGTCAGTTTACGTTTCGCTTGTTTTACAACTTATTAGTTGTGCTCACGTCATAGACTGTTCGCTAGAAAAAAGGACGACAAAAAACCCTAAAGTAACCAACATCCTCTCCTCCCTTTCAATGAAGAGAGAAGGATATCGGAATGCTTTAGGGTCATTTTCACTGTTATACTTGCTTTAAGAACGTTTACGACGATTACGTAAAAATGTAGGGATATCAAGCGTATCTGCTTGCTCATCGACTTCTGGTGTTGTCGGCTGTGTACTAGTACTTGCTACTTCAGACTGTGTCGTTTCACTATTTTCCGTTTTTGCACGGCTTGTTGATAGTGGGCGTTGCCCTTTACTTGGCTGACTCACCTGTTTATCATCAAAACCTGTTGCTATAACTGTCACAACAATTTCGTCTTTTAAGTTTTCGTTAATGACAGAACCGAAAATCATATTCACTTCACTGTCAGAGGCGGAAGATACAATTTCGGCCGCTTCATGAACTTCAAACAAACTTAAGTTCGTCCCACCGGAAATATTCATTAAGACGCCTTGCGCACCTTCGATAGAAGTTTCTAAAAGTGGTGAGGAAATGGCCTTTTTAGCGGCTTCAGAAGCTCTACTTTCTCCAGTAGCAATACCAATCCCCATCAAAGCCGAACCTTGCTCGCTCATAATTGTTTTCACATCTGCAAAGTCCAAGTTAATAAGTCCTGGCACGGCAATTAAATCGGAAATACCTTGTACACCTTGACGTAAAACGTTGTCAGCTTCACGAAATGCTTCTAACATCGGCGTGTTTTTATCAACGATTTCTAAAAGACGATCATTTGGAATGACGATTAATGTATCGACTTTTTCTTTCAATGCTTCAATCCCTGTCGCAGCATGTGTCGAACGTTTTCTACCTTCAAACGTAAATGGACGTGTAACGACACCAACAGTTAACGCACCAACTTCTCTTGCAATTTCAGCAATAATTGGTGCAGCGCCCGTTCCAGTTCCACCACCCATGCCGGCAGTGATAAATACCATATCAGCACCATTTAACATTTCCTCTAATTGATCACGGCTTTCTTCAGCAGCTTTCTTACCAATCTCTGGATTTGCCCCTGCGCCAAGCCCACGTGTTAACTTGCCACCGAGCTGAAGCTTCTGTTCAGCTTTTGACAAATGTAGTGCTTGTGCATCCGTATTTACAGCGATAAAGTCAACACCTTGTAGGCCATTTTCAATCATACGATTGACGGCGTTACTTCCACCACCACCTACGCCTATGACTTTTATCGTCGCTAATTCTTCTGTATCCATATCAAACTCTAACATTTACGATCCCCCAATCCATCATGTTTGCCACGTTTTTTTCACCTTGGCTATTCAAAAAAGACTTTAAACCAATTTGAAACCTTTTTCTTCATTCCTGGACTTTGTTTTTGTGGTTTTTTGTCTTTGTTAGGACTTTGTCGTTCACGACGTTCAGGCATATCCTCTTGCACTTCAACACTTGCTGCAATTTCTCTTCCCTGAATTCGAACATTACGGTGGGCAAATTGGATTAATCCTATGCTTGCCGTAAATTTTGGTTCTCGTACACCTATGTAATCAGGCAAAGCCATGCGGACGTTTTTCTGTAAGACTTCTTTTGCCAATTCAAGAACTCCAGGCATAGCTGACATGCCACCTGTAAGAACATAGCCTCCTGGCAGATCCTTAAACCCACAACGACTCATTTCCTCTTTTACTAAATCTAACATTTCCTCAATTCGCGGTTCAATAATATGAGCCAATTGATATTGAGAAAATTCCTGCATTTCATCGCTTCCTATCTCAGAAACTTCGAAAATTTCATCATCAGATGCTAGGTTTATATAGGCATGCCCATATTTGCGCTTGATTTTTTCAGCCTCTTCAGACGATGTTCGGAAACCAACAGAGATATCATTTGTAACATGATCACCGCCTACAAGAATTTGCGATACTTCTTGTAAGCTACCATCTTTAAACATTGATATAGTCGTTGATCCGCCACCCATATCAATCAGTGCTACTCCGAGACTACGCTCATCTTTTGAAAGTGCGGCCGTCCCTGCTGCTAAAGGTTGCAAAGCAATATCTGCTACTTGCAAGCCTGCCTTTTCAACACAACGTAACAAATTATGTAAGACGGTTCTTGCTCCTGTAATCATTGTCCCTTCCATCTCAAGACGAACACCCATCATTCCTCTTGGGTCGTTAATTTCATCAAGACCATCAACAATAAACTGGCTTGGAATGACGTCTATGATTTCTCGTTCCGGTGGAATCGATACAACTTGAGCTGCATCAATAACTCGAGTAATATCTTCTTCACCGATTTCTCGATCAGGACTTGAGACTGCCACAACACCATGACAAGGTTGCAGTTGAATATGATTTCCAGAAACACCTACAACAACATTTTTGATTTTTAGACCGACCATTCGTTCCGCTTGCTCTACAGCTTGTCCAATAGAACGAACAGTTTCATCTATATCGACGATGGACCCTTTTTTGATCCCATCTGATTCGGCTTCACCAATACCCATAATATTGAGCGTGCCGTTGTTCATTTCTCCGATGACCACACGTACATTCGATGTTCCCACGTCTAATGACACGTAGGCTTCATTGCTGTTCAATGCCTGGCACCTCCTTCAATCCTGCACGGCTATCTTGAGGATAGGCGGCCTTTTAAATAGAATTTACCTACCCCTTAGTTTATTCTCACAAACTGTATTCAACAGACAGCGCTTATTCCCTCTTTTTCTCTTTAATTTTCATGTATTTTCTATTTCTTTAATACTTTTTTACGAATAGAAGCGACATTCTTAAATAAACGAATACCTAAGGGAATAACTGCAGCTAAATATAAGTCTACACCAAGTTGCGCGCCTAGAAAAGCTAAAGTTAATGCGAGTAATAGATTGAAAACAAATCCAATAAAAAATGTTTGTTCATCAAACGCTTTTTCTAAATGAGCACGTAGCCCACCTACAAGTGTATCAATGCACACAAGAAGTCCAACTGCAACAAAGGGTAACAAAAAATCTGCAACAGGGACATTGATGACAATCCCAAGAATGACACCGATGAAAAGACCTATAAATGGGAGCCACATATTACGTTTCACCTTCCGTATCTTCAACTGGATTCATATGTTCAACGATGATTGTTTGGTTAAAAGAAGGAATATCAAGCTGTTCTTTTTGCGTAGCGGAGATTTTCAAATTCTCAAAGCGAAACGTTTCCTCTGATTGCGAGCTCATAATTTCATGATACATTCGTTCTGGATCTTCAGTTAAAACACGTATCGTTATCGGAAGATTCGAGAGGCGTCGTCCATTCACATAAGTAGCCCCTTCAACTTCACGTACCGCAGACAAAGATATCAACCTCTGCTCTTCAATGACTATCGCATCAGCTTGAAATGCATTTAATTCGTTAATCAGCATACGTAACAGATGTGCGGGAATCGAACGAATTCCACCTCCCATATATGCCTCTTCAAATGAAGGTGTGATATCGACTCTTAAGCCTGGACCACTTACCTCTGTTAGCCCTGCATTGTCTTCAAGATTTTCAAGCGCTTCCCTCATGGTCCTTTCAACATCTTCAGTTTGCTTTAATTTTTCTAACGTCAACTCTAGCTCTTCAATTTCTTCATTAATCGACCTTTGGCGTTCTTCTTCAACAGCAATCGCTTGTCGAAGCTCATTAACACTACGTGTATCACGCTCTTCGTTTACTTCTTCATAATCGAAGACAAAAGCAAATAAGAAACCAACGATCGCGGTAATAAATGTCATCAACCAAATGTTAAATTTTTTTCTCACCTATTTCACCTTCTGTCATCGTAAACCGAATCAATCACAATACTGTCAAGCTGGTTGATACGCACTTCAATATTTTCATTCAACAGTTGATCCATTACACCGCCTGGTAAATTCAAGGACTCTTTAAACATTTCATTGTCACCGATCGCTGTAATTTCAAAGGGAGCATAAGAAGTATAACCATCGATTTCGATCACAGGGCCTACACAACGAATGTATGAATGCGCATCAATACGTCTCCCATTAACTGCAATCGCTTCGGCACCACTTACACGTAGTTCATCTATGACTTGTTGGATATGTTGTTCATGAACAATATATGAATTAGGGTTCTCTTCTTCTGGTATGTACTCAGCATCCTTTAACTCAACAGTAACCCCTTCTCCTTCAACTGCCACAGCCCCAGTTAGCATCCTCAATTCTTCCAATTTTTTGACCATGTTTTCGTAATTATATCTCCTGCTTGCTACTTCGTCTTCAACTTCCTGTAATTCTGATTGGACTTGTAGCATGTCCTTTGATAATTCGATTGTTTTTTCTTCTTCAGATATCAATTGTTCACGTAACTGATCATCTACTTGTGAACCTTGATCTTGGTCCCTTGAAGCGGTTAAGGCCTCACTTAAATCGAATGATATAGCTAACAAAAAACCCACCATTCCGAATACCATCGAAACAAGCACGCCTTTACTCTTGTCTTTCACCTTCATTATCCTCCTCAGTGGTAAATGGTTCAAAATACGGATTCATTCGCATGTGAATGATTCCTTCAACTTCAGGGTCCAGTTGTTTGACAATAGAAGGGTAAGCATCGAGCCGCTCAGAGAAATCATTGACTGTTGAATGCACTTCAAACCCATCATTCATATACACATGAATACGTTTCTCATCACTTTCAGTCGGTCTAAGGTGAACTTCAGACATACGAACACTCAATTCAGGAGCCAATTCAGTTAGTTCAAGTGCCATTTCCTTTTGAATATCATGTTCATCAAAGTTGACGAGCAACGGGGCGTCCGTTGGGTAGGTTTCCCCATTCTTATCAATGACCATTCGTTCACCCGTTTCTAGAATCGTCGAAAGTCCCCCGTCTTCATACGTGTAAGCAACACGGTTATATTCATCCACGTCAACAACGATTGTATTCGGAAAACGACGAGAAAATTTGACTTCTGCTAACTGAGGGTGACTTAACAACTGCTCTTCGGCAGAACGATCGTCATACCCCCAGAATGACGCATCTAAAAAGTGCGTTTCAGTGATAATCCAATCATCAGCAACATAGTCATTGTTAATAACTTCAACATTTTGAATATTACTTAATGGAGACTGAAAATAAACAACCGAAGCAATCAATAAAAAGAAAACAGATAGGTAGAGGATTAGTCGATGATTTGCCCGTTGTTTTCTTTGCTCTTTTAAAGTAGGTATGCGCTCTTCTAAATCGACAACTTTCTTGTCAGACATAAGCTTATTTCCTCCATTGTAATTGATCCATTAGATTCATGAAACCGGCTGATCGGAATCTGTATAAAAAGCAATATATTTCCTGAATTTTCTACAAATAAAATGACTTTTAGTTGGTGGAATTTAGGTCTTTTGTCGCAGTGGTCTTTCGTGTTAAATAGTTAAAGATTAATGACTTCGACTTCTGTTTTCATTTCAACTTGAAAATGGTCATAAATGACACCTTGAATATATTGAATTAAAGAAAACACATCGTGCGCAGTAGCATTACCTTTATTAATAATGAAATTCGCATGTTTCAACGATACTTGCGCATCACCAACCGAACACCCTTTTAAGCCAGCGCGTTCAATCAAGTCACCGGCGTAGTAAGGAAGCGGGTTACGAAATACACTGCCACAACATGGGTCATTCCATGGCTGCGATTGCTTCCGATAGTCTTTATTTCCTTGGAGTTTCTTCGTAATCTCCTCAAGGTCCCCTTCTTCAAAACTCATTTCTGCTTCAACACAAATAGCACCTTCCTCTTGCAAACGTGAAGTTCGATAATCAAAACCCATATCATCACAATTGACCCACGAAAGTTGACCATCCGGATATAAAAGGTGTGCTTTTGTAAGCACACATGACATATCAGAACCATGGGCACCAGCATTCATAAAAACTGCCCCACCAATCGTTCCAGGAATGCCACCTGCAAATTCCATCCCCTTCCACCCTTGCTTACTAAGCTGTGTTGCAAACCCAATCAAAGAATAGCCAGCACCCACTCGGACAACACCATCATGATTACTAAAGTGTTTAAACCCTTCCCCTAGGTGAATCACTAAACCATTGATCCCTTCATCTTTAATAAGGATATTAGAACCTTTCCCAATGATAAACCAAGGGATGTTTTCATCTTTTGCAACCATCACCGTCTTTTGTAGCGCTTCTAAAGAATCAGGCTCAACAAATAGTTTTGCTAGTCCGCCGATTTTCCAAGTTGTGAAATTTTTCAATGGTTGGTTTTCTACGACGTCTCCTACACCTTCCGCTTGCAAACGCTCACGAATCCTCTTCACATTCTTCCCTCCCCTGGTTAACTCTTTTTTTCTGTTATTAAATCGTTCATGACATTCGTTAAACGATCACCTGCATCTCGTTGACCGATACTTTTCGACGCGTCCGTCATAGATTGTTTATATTTTTCATCAGATAAAATCGTTTCTATTTCTTTAAACAAGCTCTCACCTGATAAATCCTCTTCTTTCAAAACAACCGCTGCCCCTCGATCTGCCAACGAACGTGCATTTTTCTCCTGGTGGTTATTTGTTACATAGGGGCTTGGGATTAAAACAGACGGTAACCCGAGGGCTGTTAACTCTGCAAGTGTCGTTGCACCAGCACGCGCGACAACGAGGTCTACTTTCGCTAACACGTTCGGCATGTCGTGAATAAACGGTTGAATTGAAATATTGCTTACACTTCCTCGTTTATCCATTTCCTTTTGAATCTCCTCATGATGAACTTCACCTGTCACATAGATACACTGATAACTTGTATCTTCCCATTTAGACAACGATTCAATAACTGCACGGTTAACCGGACTAGCCCCGCGACTACCACCAAAAATTAAAACAGTTTTTTTCGTCGGATCTAGTCCGTATAATGGTGTACGTGGTTGTTGCAAGAGTGATTTCGCCGTTTCATACATTTGTTGCGCACGTGGGTTCCCTGTTTCGACAACTTTATCTTCTGGGAAGAACGGAGCCGAATCCGTAAAAGTTACTGCGACCCGATCCGCATACTTACTCAAAAACTTATTCGTCAAACCTGGTACACTATTTTGTTCATGGATAACCGTTGGTACATTCATTTTGGCAGCGGCATATACAACGGGGCCACATACATATCCCCCCGTACCAATCACGATATCAGGTTGAAATTCTTTAATATAACGTTTCGCCGTTTTCGTTGCACGTAAAAATCGATACACAGTTCGGACATTATGAAAGGAAAGTTTTCTCTTAAACCCTGAAATTGTTAATGCACGGAATGGAAGTTCTGCACGTTCAACAATTTCAGCTTCTAATCCATTTTTTGATCCAATATACAAACATTCAGTAAGTTGGTTTTGCTTTTTCAATGTGTCTATAAGGGCTAAAGCAGGGTAAATATGCCCACCAGTCCCTCCACCTGTAACGAGTACTCTCATGACTTCCCTCCAAAGCAATGCGTCATTTCTTATATGTCGTTTCTTATTATATTATAGCTCATATTTACACATTTGTTCATAAAAAGCGAAGACCCTGTCACATGAAGCAAATGCTTGACATGTACAGGGTAGGGGACATTTACAATTTGTTATCTCGCGTGTCGGCTCACATTCAACACGATCCCGACTGCGACAAGAATCAATGTCAATGACGAACCTCCATAGCTTAGAAACGGTAGCGTAATACCTGTAACAGGCATAAGACCTATAACAACACCGATGTTGACCATACCTTGTATTGCAATCATTCCTGTAACACCTGCTGCAAGTAATCCGCTAAACAAATCGGGGGCACCGAGTGCAATCCGAATTCCTCGCCATAACAATACGCCAAACAAAATAACAACAAATGAGCCTCCGATAAAGCCGAGTTCCTCGGCTAGAATTGAAAAAATAAAATCCGTTTGTGGTTCTGGTAAGTAAAAATACTTTTGTCGACTCTCACCAAATCCTAATCCCATCAGCCCACCAGGTGCAATTGCATATAAAGATTGAATAATTTGAAATCCACTCCCTAGTGGGTCTTGCCATGGATCAAGAAATGAAGTAATACGATCCATACGATAAGGGGCAGAAATAATTAGACCCGCTAAACCCACTAGACCTATAGCGCCTAATGTCATAAAGTGGCTCAGTTTGCCACCGGCAATAAAGATCATCATAACACATGTACCAACCATTACCGCTCCTGTTCCTAAATCAGGTTGCAACATGATTAAGCCAAAAGCCAAAAAGACAATCCCTAAACTTGGAACAAGCCCTCGTTTTACGGTTGTTACATACTTATGGTTTTCTGATAAAAATTTCGCCAAAAAGACGATCATTGCCATTTTCATAAATTCAGAGGGTTGAATCGAAAATGCGCCGACACCTAGCCAACTTTGCGCCCCACCTCGGACAAGGCCTACTCCAGGGATAAGGACAATAACCAATAATGCAAAACAAATATAAAGTAACACTTTGGACCAATTACGCCATGTCCAATAATCAAGCTGCATCGTCGCATACATCGCGACAATACCTATGCCTACAAAAAATAGTTGACGTTTAGCAAAATAAAACTGATCATCAAACCGAAATTCCGCCCATGCCGCACTTGCACTATAAACCATAATAACACCGGTAAGCAGCAGCAATGCGACACTGATTAACATAATCATATCTGGTGTTGTTTTTGTTTTTGGCATTCGAGAGCACCTCTGTTTCATAAATTGGACATGTCTCTAATGCCTATATATATGCTTGTCACTCGGAATGATGATTATATTTCTTCAATTGTTGTCAGCTTATTTACTTAAATTTTCAACACATTGGATGAAACGATCACCACGCTCTTCAAACGTCGAAAACTGATCCCAACTTGCACAAGCAGGTGAAAGTAAAATCATATCACCTTGATTAGATTGACGATAAGCTTCTTCAACAGCCTCTTCTAACGTATTGACTTTAGACACGTTTGTGTTTTGTGAGCGGTGCCCGGCATTTGCTAATTTGTTTGCCGTCTCACCATAACAGACGAGGTGATGAACGTAATGGTTTAAGTGCTCGATCAATTCATCAAACTCATTTCCACGGTCCAATCCACCGGCAATCAAAACGACTGGTTTGTCTGGAAAAGCGCTTAAAGCCTTTTGTGTCGCCAGTATATTCGTTGCTTTCGAATTATTATAAAAAGTACGTTCATTCACAGTATCAACATATTGTAAGCGATGCTTTACGCCTTGGAAATTCTCAAGAACAGAACGAATGACTTCGGCGGATACACCCGACTCGTTAGCCGCTAAAGATGCTGCAAGGGCATTCTCGATGTTGTAATCCCCTGGTAACGCTACATCACGCGTACGCATCAATGGTTCACCTTTGAGGTAGATCATTCCTCCCTGGACATAAGCCCCTTCTTTTAGAGGGGTGGACATTGAAAACGGACGCTTATTAGCATCTGCATTACTTACTAATTGACAAACAGTTGGATCATCAGCATTGTATATAAGCACATCTGTTTTTGTTTGATTTGCAAACAGCTGCGCTTTCGCATGTTGATAGGCTTCTCTTGTACCGTGATAGTCTAAATGAGCATCAACAACATTAAGAAAAACAGCGATATTAGGACGAAATGTTTCTGTTCCTTGCAATTGAAAACTTGATAATTCTGTAACGACCGTCGTTTCACTCGTCGCTTCCTGAACAACCTCTGATGCGACATAACCAATGTTTCCTGCAAGACGCGCAGGCTTGTCCATCTCGTCCAACATTTCAAAAACCATCGTCGTGGTTGTTGTTTTGCCGTTAGACCCTGTAATCCCTACCAAGCAACCTGGATTCACACGATAAGCAAGCTCTACTTCCGTCCATACAGGAATGTTCATCTCTTGCGCTTTCTCTACCATTGGATTTGTATAAGGAATACCAGGGTTCTTGACGACAAAATCAACATTCTCATCTAACAAAGAAACAGGGTGGCTTCCACCAACTGCTTTAATGCCTCTGTTTTCAAGCCATAGAGATTCATCGCCTTCAATTTCACGACGCTCATTGACAGTAACCTTCGCCCCAAGCTTTAATAATAGGTTAATTGCAGCGAATCCACTCTTCGCTAAGCCGAGTACCAATACATGTTTTCCATTTACATCATCGATTTCTCTCATATTAACCACACCTCTAAATAAATAGCTGCAACGCTAAAAAGAAAACCAACTAACCAAAAAGTAACAACAACGCGCCACTCACTCCAACCAGATAGTTCGTAGTGGTGATGTAATGGGCTCATCTTAAATACACGTTTACCTGTAAACTTAAATGCAATGACTTGGATAATGACCGATAATGTCTCAATGACAAATACGCCACCAATAATAATGAGCATCAATTCTAATTTCAATAAAATCGCGATCGCCGCAATCGCTCCTCCTAATGCTAGTGACCCAGTATCACCCATAAATACTTTTGCAGGGTGAGCATTAAAGACGAGAAACCCTAGCACCGCACCTACGACAGCAATTGAAAACATCGCAATAATATAATGAGATTCAGCAAATGCTAAAATAGCAAATGCACCGAATGCGATCGCTGCAGTTCCTGACACTAACCCATCGAGTCCGTCTGTCAGATTCACTGCGTTTGAAGAACCGACAAGCATGATGACAACGAACGGAAAATATAGCCACCCTAAATCAATAGATAACGATGTTGCAGGTAAAGTCAAAACGGTGCTAACACCAATTTCTGTAAGACCCCAATAAAACAAACCAGCAACCAATAATTGCCCTAGAAACTTTTGCTTTGATGTTAGCCCTAGATTTCTTTTTAAAACGACCTTAATGAAGTCATCTAGAAAACCAAGTAATCCAAAACCAACAGTCACGAGCAGAAGCATCCATACTTCCGTGTTGATACTATGGAATTTACCTGCCATAACAAGTGTGGAGACGATGATAGAGAAAAGAATAATCACGCCTCCCATCGTCGGCGTACCTGTTTTCTTTTGATGCGATTTCGGACCCTCATCCCGAATGCTTTGTCCAAACTTCAATCTCTTTAAAAATGGAATGAGCAACGGGGAGAGCAGCACGGAAAGCAAAAATGATAATCCTAATGTCAATAAAAGTCCTTGTTCCAACATTTTCGGAACTCCTTTCTAACGGCTGCACAATTCTTCGATGATTTCTTCAAATTTCAATCCACGTGATGCTTTAAATAAAACAACAGTTTGTTCATCTAGGTTTTCACGGATGAATGGCTCCGCTATCTCTTTCGAGGAAAAGTGTTTTACTTTTAGTTTATCGTCAAATTGCTCCGTTAATGCCTGAGCAATCCATAATGCTTTTTCACCAACAGTCACCACATCAGTAATTGGTGTTCTTATCACTTCGGCGACACTTTTATGTAACGATTTTTCTTCATCGCCTAATTCATACATATCCCCAAGCACTACAATTTTGCGTTTGTAACCTTCAAGTTGAATGATCGATTCAATCGCTGCTTTCATCGATGTCGGACTAGCGTTATAAGCATCATTGATCAATAGCGCTGAAGTGTTTGGACACTTTAACCGTTCCATACGCATTGCGGTTTTTGCCATGTTCTTCAAACGCTGACGAACAGTCTGGCGATCTATATGAAAATGGTTAGCTACTGCAATTGTATATAATGCATTTTTTACATGATGCTCACCAATCATGGCCAAATGATAACATTCATCATCATTTGAGACTTGAAAACTTACGCCATCATGTGTCGAAGCAATATTTTTTGAAAATAAATCTGCTTGCGCTGATCGAACACTACAAGTCAACTTTTGTACAAAATAGTCCTTATCGAGAAGGGGCTCATCCCCGTCTACAATCAATGTACCTTCATGTGTCATCCCATCTAAAATTTCTAACTTCGCCTTAGCAATTCCTTCTCGTGAGCCTAATTGCTCCATATGGGATTCTCCAATATTTGTAATCACACTAAGATCAGGGCACACATGTTGGCTTAGGAAAGAAATTTCTCCTGCATGGTTCATTCCCAACTCAACAACGAGCACCTCTGTATCCTTCGGCATTTGTAACAATGTCAACGGCATACCGATATGATTGTTATAATTACCTTTTGTTTTATGTACATGTAATGACCCTTCTAACACATGCGCAACCATATCTTTCGTTGTTGTTTTTCCAATACTACCTGTTACTGCGACGACCGAAGGGTTTACTTCATTCAAATAACGCTTGGAAAGCTGTTGCATTGCGACCAATGTATCTTGCACGTAAAAGATTGGAACATTTATTTTTTCAACCGTTTCAGGTAAAGGACGCCCCTCTTGCCAAAACAATGCCTTAGCACCTGATGTTACAGCTGTTTCAGCAAATTCATGACCATCAAATCTCTCACCAATAATCGGTACGAATAGTTCCCCTTTTTTTACCGTTCGACTATCTATACTCACACCAGTAAGTACATCCTCTGAATTAAATGAACCTGTATACGACCGACATTCGCTTTTTAAAAGTTTGTAAGGAATGTTTGCGCTCATTACGCTCTCCCTTTCATCGCTTGTTTCGCTACAAGACGGTCATCAAAATCCAGCCTTTGACCCCCGACTTCTTGGTATGTCTCATGGCCTTTTCCTGCGATCACAATCACATCACCTGCTTGAGCCTGATCGACCGCTTTGTTAATCGCTTCTTTCCTATCGACAATCGTTTCGTAATCTTCTTTCGGCACGCCTGCTTCCATATCTTCAAGGATCAATTCTGGTTTTTCTGAACGTGGGTTGTCAGAAGTAAAAATCGATCGATCTGCATAACGACAAGCAACCTCTGCCATCACTGGACGTTTCGTACGATCTCTATCACCACCACAGCCGACGACGACCGTTAATGATCCTTGGCATACCTCAGTTGCCGTTTGTAAAACATTCTCTAAGCTATCAGGTGTATGCGCGTAATCAACAATTACAGAGTAATCAGCATCGACATCGACACGTTCAAAACGCCCAGGTACACCTGCCACACTATGCATCGCATCACGGATTCGTTCAAGGTCGATGCCCGCTGCGTAACATGCCGCAATTGATGCGAGAGCATTATAAACATTAAAGCGACCAAGTAGATTCAAAGAAAACGGAAGCGTCGTTCGTGGTGTTTTAAGTTGAAAAGTCGTTCCTTTTGGCGTTGCTTCAACATTTACAGCTTGAAGATCGGCCTCATTTTCGAGGCCGTACGTAATGACTGGAGCTGCGGACGCCTCTTCAAAAAACGGAGCCGCTTCGTCATCACGATTGATGACAGCATATTTCGGAGAACGGTGGTATGCGTTACCAAGCTGAGAGAATAATAAACTTTTGGAAAAGCGGTAATGATCCATTGTTTTATGATAGTCGAGATGGTCTTGTGTTAAATTTGTAAAAACTGCAATATCGTAATCACAACCCCATACACGACCTAGAGAAAGTGCATGTGAGGAGACTTCCATAACAGCTGCATTCACATTGTTATCAACCATACGATCAAACGTTTGTTGAAGAGGGAGGGCAGCTGGGGTTGTATTTACAACGTCTTCGGTCTCTCCGTTCATTTTTACGTAAAGGGTCCCAATCAAACCTGTCCCCTTACCTTCATACTGAAGAATTTGCTCAATAAAATGCGTTGTTGTTGTCTTTCCGTTCGTCCCCGTCACACCGATGAGCTGAAACTTCGAAGTCGGGTGATCATAATATTTATTTGCAATGAGCGCCATCGCACGGTTCACGTCCTTAACGATGACAACTGGAATGTCTACTGACACTGGACGTTCTGCAATGATTGCGACAGCCCCATTTTTTTCAGCTTCTTCTGCAAAATCATGCCCGTCAACGGTATAACCCGGCACACAAAAGAACAAACTTCCTAGTGTGACATGACGAGAATCCATTTCAAGGTGATGGACGACCGGGTCTTCCTCAGTCGACATTGAATAAAACGGGATTGAATCTATGAGTTGCTGCAAAGTAAACATGTCTTATCCTCCAATGCATACGTACGAATTTCAATAAAAGGCTAACCTATAGGATACATGAAGACTGTCAAGGAGACAACTGTTTCTAAGTATTGTAAGTCATTATGACTAGTCTTCTTTATCATCAAGATAAATACGTACCGTTGATCCAACTTCCACCTTAGCACCTGGGTCTGGTGCTTGGTTCACGACAACTTCTCCATCCCCATGAGCATCCACTTGCAAGTCATAATACGAATCATACAGTTCTCGCTTTGTTCGGCCGATTAAATCAGGCACTTCTTTTAACGGTTCTTCATCCCAATTTAGTTCTTTTTCAATTTGATCCTCCCGCTTCTCTACCCCCATTGCCCGCAAACTATCATCAATAATATTACCGACGATTGGCGCAACGACCGTCCCCCCGAATTGCATCGTATCTTTCGGGTTATCGATGGCTACATACACGACGATTTCAGGATCATCTGCAGGGGCAAAACCAATAAAAGAAACAATATGGTTATTTTCAAGGTAACGACCGCCTTGAGCTTTTTGAGCTGTTCCTGTTTTCCCGCCAACACGATAGCCATCGACGTATGCACCGCGACCTGTACCTTTAGCAACAACGTGCTCTAGAGCATTTCGGACTTTTTTAGAGGTTTCTTCTGAGATCAATTCACGCTGCACCGTAGGGTTTTGTCGGTGTACAACTTCTCCCGTCTCTGAGTCAATCCATTCTTTTCCTAGATAAGGTTGATACAAACGCCCGCCATTTATGGCAGCAGATACAGCTACCACTTGTTGGATCGGTGTAACGGATACACCTTGACCAAATGCTGTCGTTGCTTGTTCTAACGGACCAACATTATCAAGGTCAAACAAAATCCCTGTTCCCTCACCTTGCAAGTCGATCCCTGTTTGTTCCCCAAAACCGAAGTCACCGATATATTGAAACAATTTCTCTTTTCCTAAGCGGTCACCGAGCTCAACAAAACCAGGGTTGCATGAGTTTTGTACGACTTCTAAAAAGCTTTGATGGCCGTGACCTCCTTTTTTCCAACAACGCAAATTTTGCCCTGCTACTTCAACATGTCCTGGATCGTTAAAAGAGTCATCTTGTAAGTCGACTTTTTCTTCTTCTAATGCCGCTGCTAACGTAATAATCTTAAACGTCGAACCCGGTTCATATTGGCTCCACACTGGCTTATTTTGATTGTATATTTCTGGTGATACTTCTTGGAAATCTTCTGGGTCATAGTCAGGACGCGACGACATAGCTAAAACTTCTCCAGAATTTGGATCCATTGCAATAGCAGTCGCTCCATCTGGATTATATGTTGCTTCTGCAATGTCTAATTCTCGTTCAATGATCGTTTGGACATCACTATTGATCGTTAACCTTAAGTCTTGGCCATCGATAGGAGGGGTATACTCGTCTGCTAGGTTCGGCATCCTTCTCCCTTTTGCATCAGAGTAAAAAGACACAGACCCCGACTTCCCCGACAACTGCTCATCATAATACTGCTCAATGCCTGTTAACCCTTGGTTATCAATCCCTGCAAAACCTAATACATGCGATAAATATTGCCCAAATGGATAATGGCGCTTATTATCTTCAGCAATGTAAACACCGTCTAAAGTCAATGACCGCACGCTATCTGCGGTCTCGTTATCAATTTTTCTACCTTCAGGGTTAATGCGTACGATTGACTCTTGCTTCGTTACAAACTCATAAGCCCGCTCTCGTTCCATATTTAATGCTTCAGCAAGTTTATCTGCCGTTTCTACAGGGTCATCGATCTGTCTTGGTACAACGAGCACAGATGGTGCACTAACATTCGTTGCAAGTGCAACATCGTTACGGTCAAGGATCTCGCCCCTCTTTGCTTCAAATGGGATATCACGACTCCATGATTCTGCTGCTAACTCCCCAATTTCGCCCCCAGCAAAAATCTGAACATAACCAAGGCGCAATATGATAACAAAAAATACTAACAAACCGACGAGCAACGTGATAATTAAACGACGTCGAACCGTCACTAAAGAAACTCGTTTCATGAAAACCCACACCCTTTTCAACATTTAGGCTTGGTTTACTTTATGAAACGAGCTTCGATATTAGAACCTAGCAATCTAGCTTAGTTCATGAAAAACTCACCTTCTTCAAAATCTGCTTGTTCATTTTCATCTAATTCATCTTCAGCGTTTTCTGGTTCGTCTATCAATTGGGTTCGTGGGCTTAAGTTCACAGATAACTTCCCACCTTGGTTGATCTCTGTTCCTGAGTGTAGGTTTTGTTCAAACACAAATCCATTCCCATTAACGGTAACCTCTACCCCTGTCAAAGACGCGAACATATGAACTTGTCTTTTTGACCAGCCATTCATGTCAGGGACTTTATAGGGTCCGCGATCAGTTTGAATAAACATCGTTTCTCCTGGAAGTAAAATGTCATTTTCACCCGGGAGGTGTTCAATGATTTCATCGCCTCCCCCAATCGGTATGACATTCACACCACTTTCTTCTAATTCATCAAGAATACCGTTAAGCGAATCCCCTCGGTAATCATCAACTTCGAAACCAACATCCTCAATCTGTTCTTCAACCGATGGCTCACCTGTAATATTTAAATACTGGAGGGTTTGTTTCATTACTGGGCGAAACACTTCGGATACAGGTTGCGAACCAACTTCATATGGTTCAAGATCAGGCCTGTCCACTGCAACATACACTAACACTTGAGGATCATCTTGAGGAGCCATCCCCATAAATGAATAAATGTGGTTACCCGCCCCTGTTTTATAACCTGGCTGATCAGGATGAGGAATTTGTGCCGTCCCCGTTTTTCCTGCAATGTCTAATCCCTCAATTGCATAAGGTTGCCCCGTACCATTTGAAGAACTGACAACAGTACCTAGTAGTTCACGCACTTCATGTGCCGTTTCTGCAGAAATTGGTTCAGCAACACCTTCCCGCTCCCCTTGGTATACCGTTTTTTCTTCATTTGGATCTATAATCGTATCAATAATATATGGTTGGATCATTTCACCATCATTTGCAAATGCTGTCGCCGCTTGTATTTGTTGGATAGGTGTCACAGCTGTACCTTGACCAAACGACGTCGTAATCGCGTCAATCGGGTACTGTTCCGCGATTAATCCTCCTACTTCATTTGGCAACTGGATTCCCGTCTTATCACGAAAACCGAAAAACTCTAAGTAATCATACAGTTTATCAGCACCCAAGTGATCGTCTACTAATTTTGCAAACGCAACGTTCGAAGACCGTTGTACACCTTCTCTGTAAGTGATTTCTCCCCAACCTCGACCTTGGTTATGGTCAGATATTCTTGTCGCACCGAACTGTGCACTCCCAGATTGAAAGGTTTCGTCTGCATCGAAAATCCCTTCCTCAATAGCAGCTGCTAATGTGTACATTTTCATCGTTGAGCCAGGTTCGAACCGCGATGAAATCGTATAATTCGTGTAATTTTCAATATGTTGATATTCATTTGGGTTAAAACTTGGGCGATTGGACATGCCGAGAACTTCCCCTGTTTGAGCATCTGCAACAACTGCCATTATCCTCTCTGGGGTATACCTTTCATCTACATTAGACATCGCTTGCTCTAATACCATTTGAATATTACTATCTATCGTTAACTGCAAATGGTGACCATCTTTCGGTTCTTCTACTAATTCTTTTGTATTGGGCAGCGGTCGGCTAAGGTCATCTTGTTGAAAGGTCATTTTCCCGTCTTCTTCTTCCAAATAATCATTATACATAGATTCTAGGCCCATTCTCGCTTCTCCCATATCGCGTTCAGTATAACCTAGAACGTGCGAAGCGAATGTTTGCATAGAATAATATCTTCGTGGCTCTTCAACAAAACGAATGCCATCTAAATCTAAATCTTCAATTTCTTGCATTGTTTCATAACTTAAATGTTTTGCTTGTGGACCTAGTTCAACTTGAAAAAGGTCCTTATCAATCCCATTTGTTAAATATCGATTTATTACTTCACTTTCTATTTCCAAAACCGTAGAAAGTGCATTCGCTGTTTCTTCAGCATCTTCAACGTAACTGGTGAAACGATCATCCAATATCGCAACGACTGTGTACGAAGGGATCTCTTCGGCTAACACTTCTCCATCGCGATCTAAAATCATACCGCGTTCCCCTTCAAGAATACTTGATTGCGACCAATGGCGTTCTATCAATTGCTCAAGTTCATTTCCGCTCACTTCTTTCGCTGCTTGGATATAAATAAAACGGCCAAATATACCTAAAAAAAAGAGAAAAAAAAGGATAAAAAGACCTACTGCCCTAACTTTCATCCGCCTTCTTGTCTTCATACTAACGTCCCTTCCTTTGCGTTCGTGCAAAAAACTAGTTCACAATGAACTAGTTTTGCACCACCTGAACGTTATAATCATTTAATTCCATGTTCAACTCATTTTGAGCAATATGTAGGATTCGATCTGGATCTGAAAGGTCTTTGACTTGCAACTGCAACCCTTCATTTACACTCTGTTGTTGTTCGACGGTCTGTTCGATTTGATGAATATTCGTATTCATCATATAAATCGTTGCATAATTAGATAACATCGCGTACAAAGCGGCAATAACAATGATGACCATAAGGGGATACAAAACTTTTTCCCCTTTCGTAAAACCACCTTTAAAAACGCGTTCGCGATACGTTTTCGTCTGCTCTTCAATTTGCGGGTTTCCTTGTTGTTGTAATTTTTTTGCTAAAGAACTCATCAACATTCCTCCCGTTTTTGTTTTTCTGCAATTCGACATTTGGCTGAATGTGCACGATGGTTTTCAGCTAACTCCTGTTCACTTGCTGTGATCGGTTTCCTGGTGATGAGTTTTAATGTTGGCTCGTAACCATCAGGAATAACAGGTAAATCCTTCGGTAAAGGTGGTGGTTCACTTTGAGATTTAAACACTTGCTTACAAATCCGATCCTCAAGTGAATGGAATGTAATTACCCCTATTCGCCCACCCACATTAAGTGCATCGATCCCTGTCTCTAACGCTTCTTTAAAAACATTTAATTCATCATTTACAGCAATGCGTATCGCTTGAAACGTTCGTTTAGCAGGATGTCCACCTTTTCTCCTTGCTGCAGCTGGGATGGCTTCTTTTATGATATCTACTAGTTCGTGCGTTGTTTCAATTGGTTTTTGTTCGCGGTGTTTTTCAATTTTACGCGCAATTTGTTTTGCAAACTTCTCCTCACCGTATTTACGAATCGTCTGTGCCACTTCTTCAAATGACCATTCGTTGACAAGATCTTTGGCTGTAAAGTCCTGACTTTGGTCCATACGCATATCTAATGGTGCATCGTGTTGATAACTAAATCCTCTTTTTGCTTCATCTAGCTGAGGCGACGAAACACCTAGGTCAAAAATAATCCCGTCAACACCAGAAATCTCTAAGTCACCGATCACTTCCTTTAAATCACCGAAGTTTCTTTGAATGTAAGTAATACGGTCACTCCAAGGTGCAAGTCGTTGCTTTGCCGCTTCCATCGCCTTTATATCTTGGTCAAAGGCAATTAAACGCCCTTCTGGACTCAGTCGTTTGACAATTTCTTCACTATGACCACCGCCTCCAAGCGTACAGTCAATATAAATTCCATTTGGATCGACACTAATTCCATCCACTAACTCGTTTTTCATAACAGTAACGTGATCAAACATCGTTACAGTCTCCTCCTATTCTGATGAACCCAAGCCATTAGGCACTTACAAACTACACGCAAATCGAAATATGTAAGTAGTTACACACCACCTGTCGTTACTCCGTGCCTATGTGACTTTATTTAAATGTTCATATTAAAAAATTTGTATGTGGTGATTTTATACGAATTGGGTCAACCATTGTGCCCATTTTGAAACGAAACTTCTTGATTATCCTTTGTTAAAAGAAAGAATTCTATAAATCAAAGTCAACAATCCCTTCGGCAATCTCTGCAAAAGATTCCTCGGACTCTGCATAATAACTTTCCCAAATCGATTCGCTCCAAATCTCAACCCGATTTGATACACCAATGATGACACATTCCTTATCTAACTGTGCGTAACTTCTTAACGTAGAAGCAATATTGGCACGTCCTTGCTTATCAAGTTCACATTCTGTTGCGCCTGAAAAGAAAAAACGAGTAAATGCACGAGCATCTTTTTTTGTGAAAGGGAGGTTTTTCAGTTTTTGTTCGAGCTGCTTCCATTCTTCTAATGGATAGACGAACAAACAATGGTCAAGTCCACGTGTCACGATGAAAGATGACCCTAGACCGTCACGAAATTTGGCAGGAATGATTATACGCCCCTTGTCATCAATCGTATGACGATACTCGCCTAGGAACATCCAAATTCACCCCTTCATCCCCCACTTTATAACACTACAATACCACATTGCCCCACTTTCCTCCACTTAATTTCTAAATTTCGATCAAGGAACAAAAAAATCCTGCGATTGTCGCAGGATTTTTTTCTAAAATTATAAAAACACGAGGTCGTGCGTGCCATCGAATGTCCATTTTGAGGAATGAATAAGTCGTAGAAATAAATCTGGACCGTATTCATTGAGAAAAGGTAACGGGTTAATGACCCGCTCTTGTAGTGACCCATTTGGGAATAACCACGTATTCATTTCATCAAACCGATCTAAGTCTGCCGCCATAGCACGGTTCATTCTTGTTTCAATCGTTTGTTGATACGCTTTTAACTCCCGAAGCGCACGATCTCGATAACGTTTCGCTTCATCTACCGACGTTTCTTCAATGTCACTAACAAGCTTTTCAATAACAGCATACGCCTCGCTCCACGACTGCTCCACTTGTTTAAATGGGTCAGAAACATCTTTTGAACGATGCTTTTCATACCAGTTTTGCTTTTCTTTTTCTGCTTCACCTTCTAAGACACTTTCTACAGATAAGGAAGTTTTTAATAAATCTTTTTCAACACGCCTGTTTACAAGTGTCATATTTAAACGCGGAATAAGCGGCGGCATCGTTCGCTTATTTAAGTGAAAGCACTGACCTAGCGTTCCCCAATAACGCAATTCACCAGGACCAGCAACAAATGCCAGAACTGGTAACGCAAATTCTTGAGCGAGGGGTCTCGTTACGACATTTGTGCTTAAACGATAAGGCTCATTAGCTGCAATGTGAAGTAATTCCTCTTCGGTCCAAGTTTTCGCTAACATTTCATTATAAAATAAACCATCTTCATTTTGAGAAAGTAAAAAACGCTCCCCTTCAATACAAATAAATAAGTGAGCGTTCTCTTTTTTTTGTGCAATTGGCTCACCATACTCGGCTGAAGCGAACTTTTCGGCTTGGTTTAAAAAAGCCTTCCTTAACGATTGATTGTGTTTAATCAACGAACGGAATACATCACGTTGCAAAAAACGAAATGATCGATCATCTGCATCGATTAACACAAGTCCACTACCTGCTAGCCATTGGTGGGATAAAAAGGCGAAAAAGTCAACGTAAGTTTCCGAGTTATCCAAAGCTTCGTGAATGTTTTTCCATAATTCCTTCGTATATGCCGTCTCTCGTACTTGTTGAAATGCCTCAAGCAATACTTTTTCAACTTTGTCCCGGTCAAGTGGCCGAGCGGATGCAGAGTAACGTAAATCATTTCTTTCCGGTAGGGTATGCTTGCGCGCCCCTGTATTTGTCGGAACATAAAAGTGGTTAATTTCATCAATGTCATGATCTTCACCGGCAATCCAAAAAATCGGGACAATCGGTACTTGTAACTTCTCTTCTTGTTCTTTCGCAAAAATGACGACTGAGATCATTTTATGTAGTGTATACAATGGACCTGTCAACAGACCTGCTTGTTGCCCTCCGACAACAGCAACAGCCCTAGGGTCATTGAACTTTTCAATTTGCTCAAACGTCTCACTTGATGCACCGTACTTTTCATTAAAATTTATGAGCACATCTTTAAGCTTACCACGTTCAAAAGAGGATTCATTCAAAGCAGAAATACGCTCATTAAAAGATTGATCCGATAATGGATAATCATAAAATGTTGAAAGAGGATATTCCCCTTCTCGATACGCTTTTACAAATGAAGAAACCTCAAACTTGTGGCTTTTTTCAACCTTCATGGTATATAACAACCTTTCCGTACATAGCCAAACATATTTAAAGATAAAAATTTAACGTACTTCCGAAAGAAGTCTCCCTCTTCAAGCAACCCGTAAGGTGGTAAGTGGTGGAAGTGATTCACATATGTAAACATATCACTTATAAATCCTTGTTCATTATAGCAAAGTTTCTTTTTACGACCAATAATTTTGATTAGCCACCACCGCCTCTACCGTTGTGACCATTCCATACAACATAAAAATAAGATAAAAAGCCACAAATATTAAAAAATGTAAGCGCCAAACTTGTCGTACAACTTTTAATAGATATACATCCTCGTACTTTTTCCAATATAAAAACGTAATAAGCGCAGTTAAAAGCAGGAAAAATAAGATCGTTAACCAAAAAATTGACACATTCCAAATCTCAGCTATCATCACTTGAACTGACGCAATAAATAATATCGTACTTCCGTCAACGGCAATTTTCAATGACCGACTTGGGTTTTTATTCCACTTCACTGTTATGATGTAAAATAAAAATAACCCTAAAAACGGGACTGTTACAAGTGTCGCGATGAAGGCTCCAAATATTGTACTCACGAACTCTGCCTCCTTTCCATCCCTGTAATTGAATGATACAAAAATGTGACAAGAGGAAGGGAAACTGACATCGATCGGCCTTCTTCAAGTATGTAACCCAAAATGGCATCTACTTCCGTCTTATGATTTGAACGAAGATCAACACTCATTGATGATCGGTTGTTCGCCGTTTGTTGAATCACGCGCCGTACAGTTTCCCAGTGCTCCTCTACCGATTCAATTTGAATAACTTGAATCACTTCATAAAATAACGCTTGAAGATTCGAGTAATATTCCTCACACTCTAGCAACTCACCATTATAAATATCGTACAATGCCGTTAACGGATTAATACAAGCATTGATAACAAGTTTTTGTTGTAATGATTGTTCTATTTTATGTTCATAACTTGCCTTAAGACCACCTTGTATCATTTCAGATGCAAGTAAATGAGCAGTTGGTTCTCCACTTTTATTGAGTTCTCCAAGAAATAGATTTCCTTCTCCAGTATGGACAGCCACCCGATCATTCGACTTCATCGCCCCATGCGTAACGACACCAATAACCACCGGGGATCGCCAACCTTTTAAGAGAGGAATATGAGCCATCCCATTTTGCAAAAAAACACATGCCGGTAACTGACGATCGTCTATCTGCAATTTTTCTAGAAGAGGTTGAATATCGTATTGTTTCATTGCAAAAATAATCAAGTCCGCTTTACGCCATGTACCATCGTAAGTAAACCGTTGGCAATCAGGATATGTATATTCCTTACTACGTTCTCGCCTAACTTCGATACCACGTTCACGTATCGACATCATCTGCTCTTTTCGCCGAACATAAATCGTCACATCGTGACTTCGTAAACTTGCGGCGACGAGCATTCCGATCGCACCACTACCAATGACCGCAACTTTCATCCCCATCCCCCCACTAATGCCACTTTTGAAATATTTTATCATACAAAAGAACGAATCCAAGCTATTCGTAAAAATTACGTCGAGAAAATTATTAAATTCATTTATAGATTATTCAGTCATTTTTATTGTAAAATAAATGTAAGCGTATACAATCTTTAGCTAGAGGAGGAATTGACTTGAATTACATGGATGTTCAGCGTTTAAGCGTAAATTTTAAAACACTTGAAGAATTCGAAAACTTTAAGGAATACGGCTCACAAGAACTATCAATGAAAGAAGACCTACAAAGCGATATTATTGAAGATAACAGTGAGTCACCTTTTTATGGTATATATTTCGGTAATAAACTCGTTGCAAGAATGAGCTTATATAAAATCGATCGAAAATACGACCAATATTTCTCCCCACCACAAGATTACTTAGAACTTTGGAAATTGGAAGTATTAGGTCCTTATCAAGGCAAAGGTTTCGGGCGCGCACTTGTTGACTACGCAAAATCTTTAAATCTACCTGTAAAAACAAATGCCAGGCAACGCTCAGATCATTTTTGGGAAAAGATGGGCTTTTCTCCACTTACCTACGATAAAGACCGAGATCGAGGGGAAAATCCATATGTTTGGTTTCCAAAAGGTGTTAGTGAACAAAAATAATGAACCGTGTCAACAAGCAAAAAAACTCGGTGCACAGCGTGCTTCCGAGTTTTTTTGCTTCCTGTAGTTGTCAAGAAGAAGTTAATTACCCTCCCTGACTTTGTTTTTCATAATCATCCATATCAGAGGTTGCCTTTTTCATCGCTTGAATTAACAAGTGATAACGCTGCTCTAAATCCTGATAACGGTGACGTAATCGTTCAAGTTCGCTTTCTAAATTATTTTTTTCATTTTGGAGATTTTCTACCGTATCTCTCAAAACACGTAAATCTTCTTCAGAAGTTGTAGCACCTTCTTCATTTAATTTTTGCCGTTGTTTTTCTAGAAACTCAATCACCGTTACTAATGCCTCTTCGATCTCTGAATCGTCAGTTGACACATCAGGACCACTTTCACTGTTAGAAAGGTTAGGTGGCGTGTCATCTTCTGAACTGGCATACCATTTTTTTCTATCTTCCTTTGCTCGAGCGATCGCTGATTTATATTGTTTACGAATCGTTGAATTCCACCGAAACCCACACGCCGCAGAAGTTCGCGATAACTTGCGTGCCACTTCTTCAAAAGCAGCTAATTGTGTTCCTCCTTCACGTATGTGACGCAAGACAACTTCTGCGAGGAGGAGATCCTCATCTTTACTCCACGCATCTTGTCTGACCACACATCGTCCCCCCTTCCTCCTAGTAACTATATTGCCAGTGTATGCAACTACTAGAAATGGTAGACGATAAAATTTTCAATGCGGCCCTTAAAGCACGTTTTGGATCTCCATACTCACCAAAAAAACAAGTCATATATGTACATTGACATTCAATCATATCTCCGTTGGTGGCGTTTTGTTTCAATAAATTCCTCAACAGCTAGTAAATGTGCTTCTCGCTCCCAAAGTAAAGCACATTGTTTAGCTTCTCTTTTCATTTCTTCTCTTAACCCTTTAAATTGATTACTAGTTAGGATTTGCTGTTTATAACGGATAAGTGGTTCATATGATTGATTCAAAACCGGCTCTAACCATTCAAGAAGACCATCCCACTTCCCAGTAATATAATCAACAAAGCCAATTCTATTAGCTTGTTCACTGTCATAGATCACACCGCTCATCAACATTTGCATTGCTATGGAACTTTGAACCCTTCTTCTTAATAAAGCACCGCCACCCCACCCCGTTGTTAAATGGAGTTTTGCTTGGATAAACCCTAACTTCGTCTTTGGTTTTGCAACACGCCAATCACATGCTGTTGCAAGTTCAGCCCCACCTCCAACCGCCGGACCATCTAAATACGCGACCGTAGGAAATGGCAATGTCGCAATTCGATAAATAACATCAGCCATTGGTATGAGCATTGTTTCTGCTTCTTCTTTTGTTGTTAGAGCGTGGAAAGCTTGCAAATCACCACCTGCACAAAAAGCACCACCTTCTCCACGAATGATTAACATTTTCGTTGAGTCGCTGTGTTCGATCTCTTTTAACGCTTCTTGAAAAGCTGTGATCAAAGACCAATTAACAGCGTTCTTACGCCTCGGTCGATTAAGTGACCAGACTAAGACTCCAGGTTGAACTTCTTCTTTAAGTAGGACCTTCATTCTCATCAAACTCCTTCAAAAAGCAATAAAAAAAACAGGAAGGGGGGCGCTCCTTCCTGCTGCACATAAGTCGTTATTTGCTCACGACTTCTTTTCCTTTATAACTACCACACTCTTTACATACGCGATGCGATAACTTCATTTCACCGCATTCTGGGCATTCAACCATACCAGGTACAGTTAGCTTTTTGTGAGTACGACGCATATTTTTACGAGTTGTGGATGTTTTACGCTTTGGTACTGCCATTTGTCCCACCTCCTTAACGAAAGTTCCAGACAACGTCATGCCTATTTCAATGACTGATCGAAGCCTTACTTCTCTTCATCAAAAAATTTTTCTAATTCTTTTAGTCGAGGATCCACTTTTTGTTCTTGTTCTTCTTCGGTAATCAGTTCCCAACCATTACCGGATTGTGGTGCCTGCCCTTCATTGTCACCGCTAAAGATTTGTATCGG
This sequence comes from Texcoconibacillus texcoconensis, assembly GCF_014202575.1. Lineage (GTDB taxonomy): Bacteria > Bacillota > Bacilli > Bacillales > Salisediminibacteriaceae > Texcoconibacillus > Texcoconibacillus texcoconensis. Next base: position 339,087 of record NZ_JACHHB010000001.1, read on the forward strand.
AATCTCTAGTAAAATCCGTTCCTTAATGTACGGAAGTAAGTCAACGGTATTGTTGTCCAATTCATGAACATCATCTTCCTCATCATCGAAGGTGGCCCAATCATCTAACTTAAATGTCTCACTAGCTTCGATCTCGAACGGAAACAACACATCATTCAATGTTCTAGAGCAAGGCAGCGTCATTTCTCCAATAATCGTCAGCATAAACGTGACCGAACGTTCCGAAAAAACAGCGTGACCCTTTACGTGAACAGTGGATATATCCCTAATTTGTTGGTCCATATCCATTAAACCAGAAACATCAACGGTCTCATCTAAGGATAAACCCTTTTTTTTCAGCGTTTGTAACTGCTGTATCGACCATTTCATTCATTTTTCACCTCAAGACAACAAATGTATTATAGCTTTGCACAAGGCTTTTGTCAATATGATTCCTAAATAAGCGCCCTTTCAAAGGACGATAAATTTAAACTTTTTATAGCATAACAAAAATGATCCCAAATGCCAAAATTAATTTCAACCTATTATTCATATATCAATCGTAGCTTCGGCACAAATCGTATTTTCTATACAATTTGCAGATCTTTCTTTCACTATCTATAATAAAAATGAAACATGTCACATTTAGTTAGGAGAGGCGAGCGAAATGAAAGCTGCTGGTATCATCGTAGAATATAACCCATTCCACTATGGGCATCTTCATCATTTAAATGAAACAAAACGTCAATCGAAATCAAACGTTATTGTTGCTGTCATGAGTGGGCCATTTTTACAACGAGGGGAGCCTGCACTCGTTGACAAATGGACACGAACAAAAATTGCTTTAACACAAGGTGTTGACATTGTTGTTGAATTACCTTATGCTTTTGCAACGCAAAAAGCTGAAACTTTCGCCACAGGAGCAGTTGCGCTCTTAAATGAGTTAAAAGTCAATACAATTTGTTTCGGGAGTGAATCTGGTGATATTTCCGCATTCGAAGAGATGGTCGAACGCCGCCGCATTCATGAAGACACCTTCAACACCGTTGTAAAGGAAACCGTAGCCCTAGGCAAAAGTTACCCACAAGCGATTGCTGCAGCATGGCAAGCAATCTCACAATCATCAACGCCGATTGATTTAACAAAACCTAATAATATTTTAGGCTACCATTATGTTGAGGCGATTCATCATTTGCAATCCGAAATGCTCGCTATGACAATCCAACGACGTGGAGCTGACTATCACGATCAAACAATTGCCGACCATCACTTTGCAAGTGCAACAAGCATTCGAAACACACTTTTTCATAATGAAGAGGATAATCTTTTTGAGAAGCTCAATCAAGTGATGCCAGCCGGATCACTTCACTACATTAACCAATACCGAGAACTTTACGGTTTATGGCACCATTGGGATGATTACTATCCACTTTTAAAATATAAACTCATGACAACCGCTACCGACCAGTTAAAAGATATATACGAGTGTGAAGAAGGACTCGAACATCGACTCGTTCAAAGCGATCAATCAAGCTCCTCATTCACCGGTTTTATTGACGATGTAAACACGAAAAGATACACAAAAACGCGTTTACAAAGGTTGTTTGCCCATATTATTACAAACGCAGGCAAAAAGGTCATGAAAAAAGCTGATCCATCTAATCCGCCCTACATCCGTTTATTAGGAATGTCCAAACAAGGACAACAATACATATCAACCATTAAAAAGCAAGTGAATATCCCACTTGTGACCAATACACCTTCTTTTTCTCACCCATTACTCGACTTAGACTTAACAGCACAACACGTATATCGTTGGCCAGCCTTTATCGTAAATTCACAACACGCTCCGAATGACGAACATAAAAGATACCCTCTACGATACGATGAAAAGACAGGTACTTTTCAATAAGTACCTGTCTTAAGTATCATCTTCATTTATGGAAGAGCATCTAAATACTCTAGCGCATCTTCAAAGGTATTTACTGGGACGATATCCATGTCACTATCAATCTCCTCAGCCGTCTTCTTGGCAACTTCATAATTTGAATATTGAGCGCCAAATTCAGCTGGCGCAAAGAAAGCATCGGCTCCTGACTGTTCAGACGCTAGCACTTTTTGATGAACGCCACCTATGCGTCCGACAGTTCCTTCTTCATTAATAGAACCTGTTCCTGCAATATCATACCCTTTTGTTATATCTTCATCACTTAGCTGGTTCATGATCTCTAAAGTAAACATAAGACCAGCAGAAGGCCCTCCGATCTTGTCTGTATCAATCGAAACATCAGGGTCTTGAATTAAATCTCTATCCGTCATAGGATTTGCTATGCCAATTCCTGCATTCTCCCCTTCAGGGTCGATCTCTTCTGGAAATGGAGAAACAGAGACCTCAACTGTTTTCTCTTCTTCATCATCTCTAATAATTGTTAGCTCTAAATCATCACCGGCTTCAAATTGTGAAAGTCGATCGAGAAATGTTTCAACGTCTAATGTTTCTTCTCCCTCGACTGCAACAATTAAATCTCCGAGCTCTAATGCGTTTTCAGCAGACATCCCTTTAATTATAGACGTCACCAATATACCATTATTCTCAAAGTAAACTTCTTTTCCCATATAGTCGTAAGCAACGAGAACAGCTGTCTCTTGCGAACTAGACATGACCATCATTTGACGGTGATGATATTCCTCATCCGATTCGCCTTCTGGACGAACTTCCGTTTCATGAACAAGCTCTCGTTGATCACTTAAAAGTGCCCAGACGTAATTCACGATATTTGCTTGCCCCATCCGAACTGTCGTCAACATAAAAGACCCTTCATAAGGGTGACCTCCTGCGACTTCAATCACTTCATCTAACTTTTTCGGTTCGCCCGGAAGTGTAAAATAATATGGAAGTTGATAAAAATTCACAAAAAATACAATCGCCAACACGACAATCCAACGTACTAAGAAGTTCCTTTTAACCTTCGTTCTGCTATGCTTGCTCGTTTCCATCTTGCTTCTCCTTCCATGTCTCAAGCTGATTTTTCACAAGAGGAAGCTGATCACGCATCGCTTGCTCTCCTTGTCGAATAATTTCATGAACATGTTGAAATGATGTCGACTTAAAATGGGAGACGAGTGGTTGAATCATACAATCAGCTGCAATATGGCGGTCACTGACAAGTTCACGCTCCATAATATCCATACTTTGCATGATCACATCATAGATCGACAAAATTTCCGGATCTGTATCAAAATACGAAACATCTACGCCGATCGTATAAGCTGCACCCATATCACGAACGACTGATACAGGCACGCGATCAATGACCCCCCCGTCTACATAAAGTTCGCCATCGATTTGGTGGGGGACAAATATCCCAGGAATCGCAATACTTGCCCTGACCGCTTCAGCTATATCTCCTTCTCGAAAAACTGTACGTTTTCCGTTGCGAAGGTTTGTAGCCACGATAGCCATTTTTCTAGGTAAGTCTTCAATGTTTTTACCACGAACGAGCATTTTTGTAAACGTTCGTGCTTTTTCTCCTTTAATGAGCCCCATTTTAGGTACGGTAAAGTCCATAAAATATTTCCGGCGAAACTGGAACGCCATTTTCTCTAAAATACTGGGGGAATAACCTGCACCATATAGCGAACCTACAAGGGCCCCCATACTACTGCCCGCAATAAAATCAACCGGTATCCCTTCTTCTTCCAACACCTTCAATACTCCGATATGTGCAAAACCTCTTGAACCACCTGAACCTAGTGCCAATCCTATTTTTGGATAGCCTGACATGAAAATGGAACACTTCCCCTCTTTAGAAAAAATGATTCTAAGCTCGTGATTCTTACGTATATTGGTAATGGGACAGGTTTATTCGTTAAAAAGGAGGATCACATTGCTTGAACTTCATGCACCTTAAAACATTGACCCTTTCAATGACAGCAACATCATTAGCAATAGCGCTAATATCTTTTCCGAAAGAAGCGTATAACGCATCTGTTCGTGGTTTAACGATGTGGTGGGAAGTTGTGTTCCCTTCCCTTTTACCGTTTTTTATCGTTTCCGAACTATTGATTAGCTTTGGCGTCGTGACATTTCTCGGAGCACTTCTTGAACCCATTATGCGCCCACTTTTCCGGGTCCCTGGCACTGGCGGCTTTGTATGGGCAATGGGTATGGCATCGGGGTTCCCCGCTGGTGCCAAATTAACCGTCCGACTTCGACAAGAGGGAAAGCTTTCGAAAACAGAGGCTGAACGTTTAGTAACTTTCACGAATGCATCCAATCCCTTATTTATTTTCGGGGCAATTTCTGTTGGCTTTTTTCACGATCCTAAACTCGGTTTTCTTCTGGCTGCTTGCCATTATGGGGGGAACCTATGCGTCGGCCTTATTATGCGCTTTCATGGTTCTACAGATATAGAACAAGGCAAAGAAGGTCAACAAAAACACACCGGATCTTTAAGGCGAGCGTTTCAACAAATGCATGAAGATCGCCTCAAAGACGGCAGGCCGATCGGAAAAGTACTTGGTGATGGCATAAATAGCTCTGTCAAGACACTCCTTATGATCGGCGGTTTTATCATTTTATTTTCCGTTTTGAATGAAATGCTTCAACTCATTCAAATACAAGCACTATTTGCAAGTTTATTTGCGATCGTGCTCAGTGCTATGCAAATTTCGAACGAACTCAGCCCTGCGTTAATTTCTGGTTTATTTGAAATTACACTTGGAAGCCAAATCGCTAGTGAGACGAACAATACTTCTATATTCCATCAAGTCATTATCACTAGTTTCATTATCGGTTTTTCCGGATTTAGTGTCCAAGCTCAAGTTGCAAGCATATTATCTGAAAGTGACATTCAATTTCGCCCTTACTTCTTTGCAAGAATCTTACATGGGTTCATTGCAAGCCTTTTAGCTGTGCTACTTTACCATCCACTGTACACATTGCGTGGGGATGTAACCGCAGCAACCTTCGCAACCGAAAATGCAATGAATGGTTTCATTTATGTATATCATTGGCTTTTACAATATGGACATATATTAACAACATTCACACTCGTTATTTGGGTGATTTTGTTTGCGAAAAAGTATCAAGATCGTGGGGAGGTTCATACCAGAAAATAATTCTCCCCCTCTCTACTTTTTAATTAGAAGACGAGTATTTTTGACGTAACGCTTCTTCTACAGTAGGTGGGACAAGATCGCCTACTGGGGCTTGATATTTAGCAATCTCTTTTACAATACTCGAGCTTAGATAGGAGTATTTATTGTTTGTCATCATAAAAAATGTCTCAACTTCTTCGTCTAGCTTGCGGTTAATTGACGCCATTTGCAATTCATATTCAAAGTCTGACACTGCACGGAGACCTTTAATGATTGCATTGGCGTTTTTTTGCCGTACATAGTCAATTAATAGCCCGTGAAACGAATCTATAGTGACATTAGGAAGATCTTTTGTCGTTTCCTCTAGTAAATGAACCCTCTCCTCAACAGAAAACAACGGTTCTTTCGTACGGTTATTTAAAACAGCCACGATCACTTGATCAAAAACTTTCGTACCTCGTGTTATTATATCTAAGTGTCCTCGAGTCACAGGGTCAAAACTCCCTGGACAAACCGCTATACTAGCCATTATTCTTCCTCCTTCATTTGAAAAATCGTCACAACGGTATCACCATAACGATCATTATGTATTTGTTCTAATTTCTCATAAGTACCTTGTAAATGAACATCTTGCACGTGCTCTACAATAACAAGTCCTTCATCGTTCACAAGCCCTTCACTCGACAACTTTGTTAGCGTTTCTGATAGACGATGGCGATGGTAGGGAGGATCTAGAAAAACATAATCAAAACGTAGCCCCCGCTTACTTGCTGCTTTCAATGCACGCGTAGCATCATTACGGTACGTTTCAGATTTTGATTCAAAACGGCAAGCGCGAATATTTTCAACCATTTGTCGATACTGAGATGAGTCCTTTTCAACAAAAATGGCAAAATCACAACCACGACTCAACGCTTCGATACCTAATCCCCCTGATCCAGCATATAAGTCTAGAACTTTTCCTTCATGAAAATAGGGACCTATTCGGTTGAACATCGCTTCCTTTACTTTATCCGTTGTAGGACGTGTCGTATGCCCTTGCAATGTTTTTAACTTTACGCCTTTTTCCGAGCCTGAAATTACTCGCATAAAACGACACCTCAATTCGTGTATTGATCTCTCCTATACTACCACAAATCAAATCTAACCGAAACGCAAGGCGAGTTGTAATTTTCTGAATATTATTTTCTTTGAGTTTGACGTATAATATTTTGTCTCTCGTCGATAATATAGATAGCAGCATGATCCATCATGTTGCTGACAACCGCGGAGAAGGCTTACGTTTCCCCATAAGTTCTTCCTCCGGTTTCTCCTCTCCCATAGCCTACGCAAATGAAGCATAAAGTTTTGTTTGCCATGAGGCAGGGGCTGACGTTGTTCGTCAGCCCCTTTTCTATATCACATCGACGCTTAATAGTGAATAAAAAAGCTGATCCTCCCCCTTTACTTTCATCACACCTAGTAAAATTACTAGTCAGAATGAAAGTTACACTCGGAGAGAATCAGCTTGCTTTTCATTTAGGAAAGTATTAAATTTGAATTGGTCGCTCGTGAGCTAGGCGTTTCGCTTTTCTGTCTAGCTGTAACGCCTACGAGCTCGAGGTTGCTTCAGTTCGTTAATGAAAGCCAAAAAGCGGCTTTCTTTTACCGAACTTCCAGCACTGGTCGCTCGTGAGCTAGGCGTTTCGCTTTTCTGTCTATATTCCCATTTTATAATCGTACTCTTTCGCTTTATCCGGCTTCGCATCTTGATATTCAGTATTGACCCACGGCCGCATTGACATTTGTACTTCTTTAACAAAATGGAGAGATGATATCTTTTCCATCGTTGTTTCAACTTCATCTTGCTCACAATATAGGATGACGTATTTCATACGTCTTGAAACATAATGAATGTTTCCAAAACGCCGAAGTTGCTTCACCTGTTTTAAAGACTTGATCCATACGGCTATTCCTACGCGATCTCCGATCATCACAGCTACTCCTTTTTACAAGCTTGCTTTTTTACAGTCTAGCATCTGTTATGACTACGCGCAACTGAAGTCAAAGACCCAAATTATGAACAACCACAACTTCCACCGCTACCACAGCCGCCGCTACAGCCTGCTTGATCAAAGAATGGATTTCCAGTTGGAACTTTAATAAATGGTGACACAGCATACGCAATTTTTTGACTGATATCCGTCAATAACTCGTCCAATTCTTTTTCAGCACGCTTAAATTCTGCCACTAATGGGTAAGTATCAAGTTCTCTTTTTTTCTCTCGAACTTCTTTACTTATCGAATCAAAATCTGGGTGGTATTTCCCAAAGCGTTGAACCTCTTCGTACTTTTCCTTTAACGTTTGAAACTGAGCGATTTTTTCCATCACTTGTTTATCATCACGAAGATTAGCTTTCGCCTGTTTATATTCATCAAATACGTCTGATGACGTAACCATATCCGCTATGTTGTTGGCTTGTTCTACAACATCAATTTGCGTGGCGGTTGTATCCATAATAACACCTCCAACCGCAGTATAACATGCACATGATAAGAAGGCGAATGTGTTGTTAACATCTATCGCTCTTAACTAATCAAATCAATTTCATAATAGATGATGTAACGATCATTTCCGAACATCGATTGTGATTTTCACTGCAGGCGGACGCTTTCCCGAGGGCTTGTCTTCAGCTAAATTCAGCTCCACAAACCGTCGCTGAATTGGATCTTCAGACTGCGCTCTATCCTCAGGGAGTCGCCGCCTTTCGTTTCAATCACTCGTTTCCAAAACAGACGTTCACCCTCGTGATAACTGATTACATTCATGATATTTGTTAAAACCCTTCATTATGAAAGTGGTTCAATCAAATGACGATCCGTCCAACAAACCCTCTGCAGGTTCATATGGATTCACGAGAGATAATTTTTCGATGTCGCAAAAAAGAACCTTTTCTTGTTTATGATTTTGAAAATAAGGTGGATATGCACGCCTTTCAACAGTCACAACATCCATAATATGAACTTGACCATGCATTTGTACCCGTATAGGCAAACGCCAAGACCTGGCTTGCTTTAATAACTTTCCAAGCATCCCCTCTTCATAAGGTAATAAATGGAACCATTGTAAAGGAAGGCGTTTTACATCTTCACGTTCAGGAAATATCGGAAATGTCACGGTGACTACTTCATCATGCTCATTATCATCTCCGTGATACGCTTCTGTCTCTTGGCCATCTTCCAAGTTGTACCCTACCTTTTTCAATTGTTTTTCAAACTGTGGTTGGTATACTGTTCGTACAAACACTTTGTTATCGACTTGAATCACCTGTTCACGATCTTCACACTGATTTATAACGAGCTCGGCTTGGCCTTGATCTCGAAATTGATAATTTAACCAAGTATCCGGATCTTTTTTTACTGAATGAGAAGAATGCAACCACCGGCGCCAAGTCATCACCGTTTTGTCTCTATCGATCATGTAAGGTTCTAACGTTTTGACAAGTCCGTCAAAATGAGGGAAAAGTGGCTTTTCATTTTGAAACCTTTCCGCTTCAAATTCGACTGTCCAATAAACGTCCAAATCAACAACCTCTCCCCAACATAAAACTGAAAACAGTTTTTCTAAAGGCATGAACGGTTGAATTAAAAATTTTGTAAAATCAATTTCTAGAATATTCTCTTGATATAAAAGTGAATGAAATGACGTTAACCACCTTTCTTCTTCATCTAACACCCATACACCTAAGTCAATAAGCGTTTTGAATTTGTTTTCCCATGAAGAACACCCTTTAACCAGATTAAGCATTTCCTCATAAGACACTGCCCTTCCTTGTTGCATGACAAGTAAACGTTCAAGCAATTCATTTGAACGCAGCGCTTCATCCGTCGATAAATAATTCAACTGTACTTGATAAAACCATTCGTCAAAACGACTTCGTAACAACCATGCCCAACGAACCTGCTTTTGGTAAGAAGATAAATCCTCGTCACCAGCTGCAAAAAAAGGTTCCGCCGTATGTTTCACCGCCTTGATAAAACGAGTCCATTCCTGTTCAATGACAGGAGGCGTCACAAGCTTTCTACGCTCTTCGATAAGAAAAGGTTGAAGCCCATAACAAACAGGCTCTAAAATGGATATATTTTGCGCACACACTGTTTGGTAACTAGGCGCAATAAGTGAAGAACAAAGAAAAGAAAAAACCGGATCAGGTATCGTTAACGCAGGCTCATTTTTCCGCCACCTAACCGAAACAACGATCTTTTTCTCTTGCAACTTTTCAAAAAATCGCATCTTTTCTAACTTCGTTCCCCTCGAAACATCCGCAACAGCTTGAATCCATTCCTTGTAGCCACGACCATTTTTCAAAAGTAAAGCACGTAACAAATCACGCTCTTCATCAGTTAGCGCCTCGACCCATTCGCGCACCTCATCAACACGAACATAAGGATGCACAGCTTGCTCCACACCTTCTCGCGTCTTTTCAATCCACCTCATTGAGACCACCCTAACCATTCATAGGTATATCCTTGCTCTTCCATAAACCGTTGACGCTTCACAGCTGCCATTTCCTCTTCCGTCCCCTCTGTCACAATTGAATAAAAATAAGCAGGATGATCATCCTTCTTTTTCCGCAAAATACGGCCAATTCTTTGCGCTTCCTCTTGCCTTGAACCATAATGACCCGACAACTGAATCGCAACCTCAGCATCCGGAAGGTCAACAGCCACATTTGCTACCTTACTCACGATCAGCGTACTCACTTTGCGCCCCCGAAAATCTTCATAATACTTCTCACGCTCAACAATAGGAACTTGTCCTGTAATCAAAGGCGCATCCACTTGTTCCGCAGCATAACGCAATTGTTCAAGATAATGACCAATCACAAGAACTTGATCACCCTCATGAACCCTTAAAAGAGACTTGAGAAGTTCTATTTTTTTAGGATTGACACTTGCCATTTTGAACCGTTCTTGTTTATTTGCTTCGACGTACCGTCTTCTCGTTTGATACCCAAATTGAACCGTATAAGTATAACAATTCGGATTCGCTAACCACCCTTGCTGCTGTAAATTGCGTAACGGCTGATCATCACGTTTCGGGCCGAGCAAGGCATATAGATCACGTTCTTTTCCATCTTCTCTGACAAACGTAGCCGTCAACCCTAACCGTTTTTTCCCTTGTAAATCTGCCGTTGCTCGAAAAAGAGGCGCAGGCAACATATGCACTTCATCATAGATTAAAAAGCCCCAATCCCGCTCTTGAAACAGTGGTAGGTGAACCCACTGCTTTTCTTCCTGCGAACGATACGTCATCATTTGATACGTTGTAATCGTGATTGGGGCAACTCGTTTATTGTTACGACTATAGCAAGAAATGTCCTCTTCCTTGAGCGTCGTTTTCGCCAGTAACTCCCTTTCCCACTGCTTCATGGACGTTTCATTTGGCGTCAAGATTAACGTTTCTTCTTGAATATGTGCAATAAGGGCAATAGCGACAATCGTTTTTCCCGCACCACATGGTAAAACGATAATCCCATTTTGATGGTCACGTTCATTCCCCTTCACGTAACGTTGGACTGATTCTTCTTGATAAGGACGAAGCCGGACATGCGAGTGCAACGAAACCGATAACGGTTGTCCCGTTTGTCGCCAGTAATGATCTGTGACAGGATATCCGTGGTGTGCTAAGCTACGCTTAATGTCGAATCGATGGTCGGGATCTATTTGATATACCTTTACACCACGCTCTTTGTCAATAGAAGAAAGCGTCAAGAAGTCCAATGAACGAGGAAGATGTGCTAGTCTCGATACAAGCACACATTGACCATTTCGTTTTTCAATCGTAACCTTGCCGACATGATCCATCGTCTCCTTTACCCATTTTTGCAAGGGAGTTGGAATCTTTTTTCTAGACATTGATTCTAAAAACCATTGGAGGCTTGTAAACGTCCACCCTTGGTGAACTGCACTCCATAGTGAAGATGTTGTTATTTGATAAATATCAACACTTTGTGTTGTTTGTTGCCATTGTGATACTTGTGTTAAGGAACGTAAAATTTCTTCACGTTGGTCGATTTCGTAAGGAACATATATTTTGCCATCGTACAAAATAATAAGGTCTCTCTGTCTCGCCACATCCATCTCCCCCATATTTAAATATCGATACTAAATGACCGTTCTTCTCCCGTCTCTCGGTCGATAAGCATGATCGTATGTACAGTCGGGGAGAGATTGCTTAATTGAAAACTCGATGAATGAAAGGTGTCAACAAAATCACCATCAACGTAAACATTTATTTTTTTTGAAACAGTCTCCTCTTTATGACCAGGTTTTTTAAACTGCCTCGTTTCAGGTGTCCATTCAATTGCGAGGTGCCCGTCTCCATGCTCATATATTACAGTGACGTCCTTTTCATCTATAAGGATTTTCTCGGACTCACTTGTATCTGTTGCCACAACAAACAACAATAACAAAACAACCATCGGTAAAAAACATTTCTTAAGTGACACTTTTCACATCACCTTCTTTATCCAACTTGTTAATTCTACTTTCACCGATTCAAAGCTTTGTTATACGTCAAAAGAAAAACGAGACTGACGACGAACGGTTGATTAGAAATCACAACCGTTCGTTTATCAGTCTGCGCTTCCCATATGTCGAACCATCTCCATCATCATCGCTGCAGAATCGATTTGTTGTTGCAATCGATCGATGCGTTGCGAAAACGTCTTGCCATAAAAACGCCGCGCTTCCATCGTCATTTCTTGCAAACGATCTGGATCTCGCGACAACCGACGATACCAAAATGGATGCTGTCGGATAAACCTTCGTAAATCCGGGTGTTGTTGTAGGTAAATCACCACTTCTTGACGCATGATTAAATCACACCTTTAAATACCGATTAATCCCTTTGAAATGAAAAAGGTGACTGGGACTGAGAAGAGGAATTTGTGTTTGTTGTATTAGACTGCGATGAAGATGAGGAGGAACCTTGACGGAATTGGTCGACGATTCCTTGGATAGATGTAACAATCCCCCCTATTTGCTCTAAGTGGCTTTGAACATCATTAAGGTTTATATTTTTCATCATCCCTAATAAATCTTGCAAGTCTTGTTTATTTTTTTCGTCGTCACTATCGTCTTTATCCTCTTCACCTTCTTCATCCTCTTCATTTTCTTCTTGATCAACACCATCGTCATTTTGTGGCTGTTCGTTGCGTTTATATTTTTCCCATATCGGATCGTTATCACCTAAGATCATCCACTCTTCATAAAGGTCTTGTAGCGTTTTGTCACCGTTTTTCACATCTTGGAGGACATTAGGGTGGTTTTTCACAAATTCTTTAAACTTACGCACTGACGGATGCAACGATTTGCCCATAGGCACACCTCCGTGTTCCTTCATTCATTACAGCCTACGTCAATGCCTACGTTTATGTGCGCCTATTTCACCAAGGCATAATGAAATTTTGCGTATAATGCTGCTTGTAAGCACCTACCCCTAAATGGGTAAACTCATCGTGAAGTAAATTTACACGATGTCCTTCACTGTTTAGCCACCCATTTACTGCAGCAGCGCCATCGACGTATTGAGCAGCGATATTTTCAGCCGCCATTTCGTAACCAACTTCTTCGTTTGCAAGTCGGTCTTGTAATTCCCCACGACCAGGAGAAGTGTGAGAGAAATAATTATTGGCTTCCATATCTTGACTATGTTTCATGGCTACCGTAGCTGTATCATCATGCCACTCTAACCCTTCAAGACCATATTGATGACGTAATGCATTTGTGAAATGAAAGATTTGTTTTTCTGCACCACGATTAATCTCTTCCCATTCTTGCTCACTAATTGGTTCTGGTTCTAATAACTCGCCACGATAAATGATCGCATAAGGACGTTGTTTAATTAACATCTCACTCGTCAAGTAACGAACGCTCGAAAGCGTTTGTTCGTGGGCATCAAAATGAAGTTGTAACCAAACATCATCATGTTGAATAAGTGGGTGTACTCGTTGTTCCTCTTCAGTCAATTCAAATTTATAAGTCGCATATTCATCTTCCAATTGTACTTCTCTTGAAAAATTCATTTCACCATTAATATCTTCATACGAAGTACCTACTGTGAAAGGCTCCATTTTTTCTTGATCCTCCCCTGTCGCTAACAGGGTGACCACTCTTCCATTATCATTAATCCCTATTTGCCGATAAGCTTGTTTATCAGGATATACCCACCAATCATACCCATAAGCTGATGGATCCTTCCTTTCGGGTTCACCAAATTCATCAATAACTTCTTGTTCTGAAGAACCAACCCATTCATGCATCATCCGACTACCTTCGTTGTCATCACTATCTTCATTATGTACACCGCTGTCACCATCTGTTTGTTCATTTAATGCTGTTTCATGATCTTCAATTTGTTCTCGTTCCTCAAAGGAAACAAGTTCATTTTTTGATCCGCCTTCCCCTTCCCCATTAGAGTTAGAGAATTTTTCAATAAAAAGGACCCCTACAATTAAAAATACTGTTACCATACCACCGAAAGCTAGTGCCAAATTAAACTTTCTCATTTTCCCTCTCCTTCAATCATCCTTATATTTTGTTTTCTTCACTTCCCTCTGTCATCCCTTCCATTTAGAAAGTTTTTAACATCTATATGCGAAAGGTGTTCTATTAACAACAAAAAAACGAGGTCGGAAATCATCATCCGACCTCACTTACACTCATTTATTTTCTTTTATCTAAAATTAGTGATGCGCTTCAGGACGCTCTGAAATTTCAGATAAAGCAAAACTTGCTTCATCTGTTGTTGTTTGTTGGACCGCTAAGTCACCTAGTGCAACGATGCCTACGAGCTTATTGTTTTGTTCAACGATTGGTAAACGACGAATTTGCTTTTCAGCCATCATTTTCGCTGCTTCATCGATCGTCTGATCAGGCTCCCCAGTCAATAAATGCTCACTCATAACCTCTTTAACTGATGTAGACCCGGGTTTTTTTTCAGCAACACCACGAACGACAATATCCCGATCTGTTAGCATACCTAATAAACGGTCTTCCTCACAGATTGGAATTGCACCTACTTCTAGATCCTTCATTTTCACTGCGACTTCATACACATTATCCTCTGGTTTACACGTTTCCACATTCGTTGTCATGACGTCTTTTAAATGACTCAAGATTCAATACCTCCTTTAGCTTATTCTTTTTTATGTTACCCAAATCTGTACATAGCATGCTAACTTTAATGATGGAAATCCGTTTGATTCACAGCATTTGCAAATTAATAACATTCATACTATGATAAACTAGAAAAGTTTTGCGTAATGATAGAGGAGGGAATACGATGAAGTTCGAAAACAGTCAAATCGCGGGATTGGAAGTAAACTTCGATGCTTTAGATGACATTTTATCCAAAGCTGGTTTTATTCATGCAGGTCAATGGGATTATGAACGAGTCACATTTGATTACAAGCTAGAAGACCAAGTTCGTCAAGATATTTATTACTTCCGTATCCAAGCCTATGCTACAAAAGGGGAAACACCATCACCATCGGCTACTGTTAAATTGTTAACGCCCGTTCTAGGTAAACATTATTACCCACATGGTGTCGAATATGATGAAGAATTCCCGAAAAAAATCGTTGATAAATGCAGCAAAAAACTCGAATCGATTTCCGAGAAATTAAAACCTGTTGCTGAAACAAACATAAGCAATTAATCTATTCTATTTCATAGCCGCAACCCTGTCGTGAAGACAAGGGTTGCTTTTTCTCTCTAAAATGAATTTCGTAAACGAATGGCTTCTTTTTTGATCATGAGTGCTGAATTGTAATCTCGGTCAAGATTTAGTCCGACAAATAGATGGATAAATACGTTCTGATCATTTGATTACTTTTTCTGAACCACATTTCAAACAAGTTTTCATAGCGGGAAACCATTTATCAATTTTGACAAGCTGTTTTCCTTGTGATTGTAGCAAGAAAGAAAATCTTCCCCTCCGAAATCCACCTCCCTCTTATTGTTGGCCACGTCGTTCACACGTTGAAGGAGAAGACTTCTTTTAGAAACACGTTAAAAGATTTTTAACGAAATGACTACCATTCTTTTTTTTCACGACTTATAATGGTAATTGTGAACGTAACAGCTAGAAAGGGGTTACTCATGACATCAATTAACTGGAAAAAGATTCTATACATCCTAATAGGCGTCTTAGTTGCAGTCTTTTTCATCTTTTTTATTTTACCTGTTTCATTACCAATATTATTAGCACTACTTACCGCGATCATACTCGCCCCTGCTGTGCGAGTTTTTCAAGAAAAGATAAAGTTGAATAGAAAAATCTCTGTATTTTTCGTTTTCTCACTATTTTTGTTTGCTATTAGTATAACTAGCTTCTATGCAACAACACAGTTGACAACACAAGTCAATTCACTTGTTGATAACATGCCTAGAATGATCAATGAAGCAAACTATGCTTGGATGAACTTTCAAGACGATGTGGAAGAGCGATTCCCTGAATTGCCAGAAGGTTTTTTCGAAGACATAGACCAACATGTAACAGATTGGTTTATAGATGTGAGAGATGACTTTGAGAACAGTGATATTATTGGAACGGTCACTTCTTTTATTGTTAGCATTCCCTCTTATATCATCTCGTTACTCGTTTATTTAATTGCATTGTACTTATTTTTATTGGACATGCCTCGATTAAAAACGAAACTCTTTTCTTATATGAAAGAAAAAACTGCTGAAAATGTGCGCTTTATGGTATCGCGTATGTCCTTTGTCATTCTTGGTTTTTTAAAAGCTCAGTTTCTCGTTAGTTTAATTATTTTAGCTGTTACATTAATCGGTCTCTACATCATCGCGCCAGAAGTTGCTCTAGTTATGTCGGTTATTATATGGCTGATTGATTTTATTCCAATTATAGGTTCAATCGCCATACTGGCTCCGTGGGCAATTTATCATCTTGTGACCGATGATATTGCTTTAGGTGTTCAGTTGCTCGTATTAGCCGGAATCCTCCTAACGATTCGCCGAACTGTTGAACCAAAAATTATGGGCAATCAAATTGGCTTATCACCTTTAGCTACATTAATTTCACTATTTATCGGGATGCAGTTAATCGGTGTATTAGGTTTTATTCTCGGTCCACTTCTCGTCATATTATTTACTTCGGCAAGGGAAGCTGGGATTATTAAGGTGAACTTAAAAATTTGACTAATATCCTTTAGGTTCCCTTCTCTAATCATTCAAGCCACTCACTAGCTATTGTCAATGAATCCTCACCATGTAAAAAAGACCACCCTTTGCAAAGTATCGTTATTGATACTAAAAGGGTGGTCTTTTTAAATCTTTTTGTAAGTTCTATTAATATTTCACGACACCGAGTAGTAACATAAGAGATGCAACCGTTGGTGCTGCAATAAATATACCTGTCCATATGAACACATTTGGCCAATATGTTCCTTTATCCTTTAGGTGCATGAAATAATACAACTGGATGACAACCATAACTGCCGCAATTAGAAGAGAGAATGGGATAGCAAAACCATTCGGAATCGCCTCGCTTGCAATTCCTAGAAACGAAAGGGCAACGAGAAAAACCATAAATACGAACGTAATGATCTGATTACGCATTTCCCGCGCTAATTGTCGTTCTGTCTTTTTCGAAACCTCTCCTTTTAATGGTGCAGTCGGATCAACATGTTCTGACATAGGCTTAACCCCCAATTCCTAAGAGATACACAACAGTAAAGATAAACACCCAAACAACATCAATAAAGTGCCAATACAATATGGCTGTATAAAACTTTGGTGCATTTGTTAACGTAAGTCCTGTGTTTCGGTAACGGATTAATAATGTCAAGATCCATCCGATACCGAAAGCAACGTGGGCACCATGTGTACCAACTAACGTATAGAAGGCACCACTAAATGCACTCGTTGTAAAGCCTAAGCCTTCGTGTACATACTCGTAAAACTCGTAAATTTCAAACCCAAGGAATGTAGCACCGAGCAGAACGGTAATCCACATCCAAGTTAGTACACCTTTCATATTACCTTTATGCATCGCAGATACTGCAAATACACTCGTTAAACTACTTGTGAGAAGGATCATCGTCATTACAAAAACAAGTGGTAGGTGGAATAAATCTGTCGCTCCTGGTCCATCAGCTGTTCCCCCTCGTAACCCGAGGTATGTCCCGATCAAACTCGCAAATAAAACCGTTTCTCCTCCAAGAAAAAACCAAAACCCAAGAAACTTATTTTTCCCTTCCAAAGTCACTTTTTCAGGGTGATCCGGGATCATTTCAGTTTCTTGATGAACTTGAGATTGTGTATCAGCCATGATTATTCCACCTCCTTGTCAGATAGGATCTCTTCTTTATGAATATGATATCCGTGATCTTCTTTTATAGAACGGACAAACATACAAGCGAAAGTGAAAGCAATGCCGCCTGCCGCAACCCAGTGGTTATGGTAGACAAACCCAAAAGCAGATACAAACAGACCAACTGCCATCAAAAACGGTAAAATTGTCGCATTTGGCATATGAATATCTCCTAATGGTTCTGAAGCCTTCATACGACCGTCACCATGCATTTTTTCATACCATAGTGGATCAAGGTCGCGAGTGAGTGGCGTTTGTGCAAAGTTATATTCTGGTGTTGGAGAAGGAATCGTCCACTCTAACGTACGACCATCCCATGGGTCTGCTCCTGGATTTCCAGAACGGATCGAAACGAAAACATTAACTAGGAAGAAAATAAACCCTATAGCCATCATAAACGCACCGATTGAACTAATAAAGTTCATATCACTAAAGCCTTGCCCTTCTAAGTATGACGCAACTCTTCGTGGCATCCCCATCAATCCGAGGAAGTGTTGGAAGAAAAATGTCAAATGGAATCCAATCAAGAATAACCAGAAAAACCATTTTCCAAGTGGCTCATTAAGCTTGTATCCAAACATTCGTGGCCACCAGTAAAAGGCAGCACTGAATAGCGCTAATACAACACCACCGACAATTACGTAGTGAAAGTGTGCAACAACAAAGTACGTATCGTGCATTTGATAGTTTGCAGCACTAACTGCTAGCATTACCCCAGTTACCCCACCCATTACGAAGGATGGAATGAAAGCCAAGGCAAATAAATTAGCGGTATTGATCTTAATTCGCCCACCCCACAGAGTGAACAGCCAGTTGAATATTTTAATACCAGTTGGTACGGCAATGGCCATTGTTGCAACCGCAAATACGGCATTAGCAATTGGACCCATACCTACTGTAAACATATGGTGTGCCCACACCATAAAACCTAAGAAACCGATGACTAATGTCGCAAACACCATCGCAGTATACCCGAACAAGCGCTTTTTCGCAAAGGTTGCGATGACTTCTGAGAAAATACCGAAAGATGGTAAAATCAGAATGTATACTTCTGGGTGTCCAAAGATCCAGAATAAATGTTGCCAAATAACAACGTTACCACCCATATCAGGAATGAAGAAATTCGCCCCAAACAATCGTTCTAGCATTAACAATAAATACCCAACTGTTAAAGCTGGAAAAGCAAATAAAATCAACATAGACGCTACGAATGATGTCCATGTAAACAGTGGCATACGCATCATGCTCATACCTGGTGCACGCATGTTTATGACCGTGACGAGAAAGTTGATTCCCCCGATCAACGTTCCAAGACCACTAATCTGCAAACCAAGTACAAAGAAGTCGAGCCCTGACCCTGCATATTGATCACTCGCTAGTGGTACATACGAGGTCCACCCTGCATCAGGAGGCCCATCTCCTAAAAAGAAACTTAAGTTTACGAAGATTCCACCTAGTAAAAAGAACCAAAAACCGAGTGCATTTAAAAATGGAAATGCTACATCTCGTGCCCCAATTTGTAAGGGAATAATATAGTTCATAAACCCAAATAAAAGTGGCATCGCTGCTAAAAAGATCATGTTTGTGCCGTGCATAGTGAACATTTCATTGAAACTTTGATAAGGAAGAAATGATGCTTCCGGGAACATCAATTGAATCCTCATCAACATGGCTTGAATACCGGCGATCACAAAAAAGAAGGCACCACCTAGTAGATATAAAATACCTACCTTTTTATGGTCGACAGTTGTCAGCCAGTCCCATAACGTACTTTTAGATTGAGACTTCTGATTCGACACGTTATTAACCCCCTAACTTATCATCAATTAATCTTGAACTTTAAGCCCCATCATATATTCGACCAGTGCTTCCATCTCATCATCATCAAAATGATCAAACCCTGGCATACTGTTTCCTGGCTTAAGTTTTTGTGGATCACGAATCCACTCTTCTAAGTTATCTTCATTAAATTCTAAAAAGCCTGCAATATTACTACGCTCACCGAAGTTCGTTAAATCAGGACCCCCTTGTGGGTTCCCGCCTTCTCCAGCTGTAGCGTGACAACTTAAGCAGCTCTCTTCATAGATCGCTCGCCCTTCTGCTGCTACTTCCGACTGTGGTTCAGTTAATTCTTGAGGTGGATTCGCCATGCTATCTGCCCATGCTTCAAATGTGTCAGGGTCAACCGCAATGACGTTAAAGTCCATTAACCAGTGAGACTCGCCACAAAATTCTGTACAACGCCCTTGGTAAATTCCTTCATCTTCTGCCTCAAGCCACATCTCGTTCGTAATACCAGGAACAGTGTCTTGTTTACCTGCTAATGCTGGTACCCAGAATGAGTGGATGACATCACTCGCTTCTAATTGAAATACGACTCGTGTGTCCGTTGGGATATACAAGTCTTGACCTGCTTCAATATCATACTCTGGATACTCAAATTCCCACCAGAATTGGTGACCTGTCACTGTTACTTCCAGGACATCTTGGTCTTCTTCTGGTTCTGTGTCTGCTAAGTCAAACGTCAATACTACGTTTGGTACAGCAATGATCAATAGTAAAAGAATAGGAATTGTCGTCCAAATAATTTCCAGACGATGGTTCCCTTCGACTTGCTTTGGAATGTGCGTATCTCCTTGTCGTTCACGATACTTAATCAAAACGTAAATAAAGATTACTACAACAACGAGGACTACAAATACCATGACAAGCAAACTTAACATAAGCAAGTCAAATTGCATATCTGCTACAGGACCTTGCGGATCCAAAGCAGATAGGTTTTCTTGGCCGCAACCGGCTAGAAATAACATGATTGCCAAAAACGATAGTAGTCGCCAAACACCTCTCATGCCTCACAAACCTCACTTTCTTTTTTTTTCTCGTTTTAACATTTAAAACATGTGAACGATGATCATTACGATAAACAAAATCATGAAGTAGTTAAGTGAGTATACAAACATCAAACGTGCCCACTTTATATCATCGTTCATTTTATAGCCAGCTAGACCTAATGCTAGCCAACCTCCCCCCATAACGAGCGCCACTAACATATAAACCGTCCCAAACGGTACTAATAAGAGTGACACAGGAATGATTGTTGCTGTGTATAAAACGATTTGACGTTTCGTCACAGCAAACCCTGCTACAACTGGCAACATTGGAATACCAGCAGCTTTATACTCATCGGAACGTTTCATAGCAAGTGCTAAAAAATGTGGCGGTTGCCAAACAAACATAAGTAAAAACAATGACCACGCCAATGGATGTAAACTAGGATCAATCGCTGCCCATCCAATGAGAGGAGGAGCGGCACCTGCAAAACTACCTACGATTGTGTTAAGTGTCGTCGTACGTTTTGTCCACATTGAATAAAGGACGACATATACGACCAACCCAACAACACCAATGAGTGCTGCAGATAAAGAAGCTAGAGCTAAAAGCGTAGTCCCAGCAATTGAAATAGACAAACCAAACTTCAATACTTGGTCTGGAAGTAACGTTCCACTTACAGTTGGACGATCTTGGGTCCGATCCATGATCGGATCAATGTCTCGGTCTATGTAGTTATTTAGACTACACCCTCCTGCTAGAATCAAGGTAGAACCTAACAAAGCTGCAATTGCAGTTAAAGGCTCTTGGATAAGTGAGGTACCCGTATAATAAGCTGCAAGAAAGAGACCAACAAAAACCGTGATCAAATTTGAAATCACAATACCTGTTTTCGTAATTGCAACATAGTCTTTCCACGAAGCTCTCGCTACAGATTTATTAGTGTGTTCTATTGAATCTTCAATCCAATTCGCCGTTTCCGAAGCCGTACTCGTCTTTTCCACTTTTTCCACCCCCTAAATGTGGGAATCTTTTACCACATTATAATAATTATTGTTTTAAAAGTCTACAAATCTACTCCTTTTTCTCCCACTTAATTTAAAAAATTCCATTGTGATCATTTTGTGACAATAGAAAAATAGAATTTTCACAATCATTATAGCTGATCATGCCATGATTTCCATCACAAAACTACATTAGCATTATGTAAATATAACTAAACTCCTCACCATAATCATAGTGATAAACGTGTTTTTCGTCAATCATCTAAATTGACATTTTCCGATGCCGCCCATAAAATATATGTGAATATTATCGTTAATAATGCTAAAAAACTCTATTAAATTGTGAAACTAAAGGCGGTGCACATTTTGAATAAAGGATTAAAATTTCTTGGTATTGTAACCTCTCTTGGTATGTTAATTGTTTTATTACAGGGGGCTCTAGTGACTCAAACCGAATCCGGTGACGCTTGTGGACAAACTTGGCCTCTTTGTTACGGAGAAGTCCTTCCTGAAGAACGAACCGTTCAAACTTGGATCGAATACACTCATCGAATCGTATCAGCAATTATGGGAATCGTTGTTATCGCTTTTTCAATGTGGGCTTGGAAAGCAATTGGACATCTTCGAGAAACGAAACCTTTAGCATTTCTCGCTATTTTCGCAATTATTTTGCAAGGTTTCCTAGGTGCAGCTGCAGTTGTTTGGGGTCAATCCGATGCAGTGATGGCTTTACACTTTGGCGTTTCACTCATTTCATTAGCCAGCGTTGTATTACTGGCGATTTTAGTATTTGAAAATGATCGACCTCGTTCTTATTGGTCGGCAAGTATGAATAAAGGAACAAAATGGTTGATTTACGGCTCTCTTATTTATACATATATTGTTGTATATACAGGAGCATATGTAAAACATACCGGTGCTGGCGGTGCTTGTATGGATTTTCCTCTTTGTAATGGGGAATGGTTTCCTGTTTTAGAGGGGCTTGTCGGCGTTCATTTTGGTCACAGAGTCGCCGCCATGACGTTATGGGCTCTCATTCTTATTTTGCTCATTCAGTTATATAGGCAGCACCGTAATCACAAACCTCTATTTTACTCAGGTGTTCTTGCATTTTTGTTTATATCGATTCAAGCACTTAGTGGCGTACTCGTTTTATTTACTACCTTCCACTTAGCAATGACGATGTTTCATGCGCTATTTGTCAGCTTATTGTTTTCTTGCCTCAGTTATACTGCGATGATTGCTATTCGTTCAAATTAGATGAATGAAATACGAACAAAAAAAGACGGCCCCTCCTATAGAGAGTCCGTCTTTTTGCATGTTTTGAATTATTTACTTGAGAATGCTTTTAACATCCAGTTATGCTTTTCTACTGATTGACGAATAGCGATAAACATATCAGCTGTTGCATCGTCCCCAGCTTCTTCACACGCTTCGATGTCTTTACCTAGTTCAGCAGATAGCTTTTCAAAGTCACTTGAAAGGTCTTGAACCATTTCCTCTGCGCTTTTTTCCCCTTCTGCTTCTTTAATCGTCGCAGCCTCTAAAAATTCACGCATTGTTGCAAGAGGAGCGCCACCAATCGTTAATTGACGCTCTGCTAGCTCGTCAATATGTCCTGCAGCTTCGTTGTACAGTTCCTCAAATTTCTCATGTAAAGTGAAAAAGTGAGGTCCTTTAACAAACCAATGATAATTATGAAGCTTAACGAAAAGTACATTCCAGTTTGAGACTTGTCTGTTTAATGCTTCTGTTACGTTTGCTTGTGCCATGTAGATCAACTCCCTTAAATTATCGTTTGCTATTTGATGTCCCCTTTGTAAAGTACCCTTAAACATCAAATTAACATCAAAAGTTACTCATCCATTATAAACCAAAGGGAGTTGATACTCAACTCCCTTTGAATTCAGCTTCCCTTATTTAATTTCCAGCAACAGCTCTCCAGCTTGGACAGCTTCAGCATTTTCTACATGCACCTCTGTGATCTCTCCATCTCTTGGGGCTTGTACAGTCGTTTCCATTTTCATCGATTCCGTGATGATTAAATGGTCACCTTTTCGTACTTTATCTCCCTTTGAAACAATCGTCTTAACAATTGTTCCTGGCATTGTTGCTCCAATATGATTCGGATTAGTTTTATCCGCTTTTGGTCTAGCTTGTACACTACTTTCAACGCTCTCGTCTTTCACATGTACTTCACGAGGTTGTCCATTTAACTCAAAGTATACAATTCGCGTGCCATCCTTTTGAGCTTCACCAATCGAAATAAGTTTAACGATTAATGTTTTACCCTGTTCAATTTCAACTTCAACCTCTTCACCTAGGCGCAAACCATAAAAGAACGTTGGTGTATCAAGAACAGAAACATTTCCATACTCTTCTTTAAACGATTGGAAATCCATAAATACATCAGGGTATAAAGCATAAGAAATCAAATCGTGACTCGTAACTTGACGCTTTAACTTCTGGAAAAGCGTTTGTTCTAGTTCATTAAAATCTACAGGATCTAACAGTTCTCCTGGACGCTCAGTAAGCGGCTGTTTGCCTTTTAAAATAATTCTTTGCAGTTCTTTCGGGAAACCTTGATAAGGTTGACCTAAATAGCCTTGGAACATGTGAACGACAGAATCAGGAAAGTCGAGTGATTCACCGCGTTCAAAAATATCATCTTCATTCAGGTCATTTTGTACCATAAATAACGCCATATCTCCGACCACTTTTGAAGATGGTGTCACCTTGACGATATCTCCGAACATATCGTTGACACGACGGTACATTTTCTTCACTTCGTCCCAACGATCTCCCAGTCCAACAGCCTTCGCTTGTTGTTGCAAGTTGCTATATTGACCACCAGGCATTTCGTGTTCATAAATTTCTGTGTGCGGTGCCATCATCCCGCTTTCAAAACCTTGATAAAACTGGCGAGTATCCTCCCAATAAGCATTTAATTTTTCGACATTGTCGATTGAAACTTTTGGCTGTCTTTCTTTCCCATCTAATGCATAGTAAAGGCTATTCATACTCGGTTGTGAAGTTAGTCCAGCCATTGAACTTACGGCCGTATCAACAATATCAACACCTGCATCGACCGCTCGCGCATAGGTAAAGACCCCGTTCCCACTCGTATCATGAGTGTGTAAATGAATAGGGATGTCGACCGATTCTTTTAACGTCGAAATCAACTGATAAGCAGCTTCTGGCTTCATTAAACCAGCCATGTCCTTAATTCCTAATATATGAGCACCTGAGGCTTCTAATTCTTTCGCTAAATCTACATAATAGTTCAAGTCGTATTTATTTCTCGATTTATCGAGGATATCCCCTGTATAGCACATGCTCGCTTCCGCAATCTTGCCAGTTTGCCTTACGTAGTCAATAGCTGGACGCATTCCATCAACCCAGTTTAAGCTATCAAAGATTCGAAAGACATCGATCCCCGCTTCTGCAGATTGTGAGACGAACTTTTCAATGACATTATCCGGATAATTTTTATAGCCTACAGCATTCGAAGCTCTTAAAAGCATTTGGAACAGGACATTTGGAGACTGTTGACGCAACGATAATAATCGCTCCCATGGATCTTCATGTAAAAAGCGCATGGCTACATCATACGTTGCTCCTCCCCACATCTCCATTGAGAAAAGGTTAGGCATCAGCCTTGCAGTTGGTTCAGCAATCTGTTTTAAATCTTGTGTACGAAGTCGAGTTGCTAATAAGGATTGATGAGCATCTCTAAACGTCGTATCCGTTAGTAATACATCATCTTTCTCCTTCACCCAGTCAACTAATCCGTTCGCTCCATGTGCATCTAGAATTTGTTTCGTTCCTTCAGGAATTGGTTCAGAATATTTTAATTTTGGAACACGTGGTTGATCAAAGACTGGTTTTTTCTCCTCCCCTATAGATGGGTGGCCATTGACCGTTGTCTCTCCAATAAAACGAAGCATTTTCGTTCCGCGATCCAAGCGTTTTGGAAAAACAAACAGTTCAGGACTTTGGTCAATGAAAGACGTGTCATATTCTCCACTTAAAAAACGCTGATGTTGAACAACATTTTCTAAAAAGGCGATATTTGTTTTTAAGCCACGAATACGGAACTCTCGTAAGTTTCTCACCATTTTCGCAGCTGCATTTTCAAATGACAATGCCCATGTTGACACTTTAACAAGTAAGGAATCATAATGAGGAGATATTGTCGCACCTCGGAAAGCGTTTCCTGCATCTAGTCGGACTCCAAAGCCCCCACTTGAACGATACGCCATAATCTTTCCAGTATCAGGCATAAATCCGTTTGAAGGATCCTCTGTTGTCACACGAGATTGGATCGCGTAACCGTGGTGAATAATATCTTTTTGCTGCGGAATACTCGTCTCAGGACCATGCAAAGTCTTACCATCAGCAATTAAGATTTGTGATTGTACAATATCTATCCCTGTAACCATTTCCGTAATCGTATGTTCAACTTGGACACGAGGATTTACCTCGATAAAATAAAATTCCCCATTTGGTTTGACAAGAAATTCTACCGTTCCTGCGTTGACATAGCCGATATTTTCCGCTAATTGAACAGCGGCTTGACATATTTCCTCTCTCGTTTCCTTTGATAAAGAAACGCTCGGTGCTACTTCAACGACTTTTTGGTGTCTTCGTTGAACGGAACAATCTCGTTCATATAAGTGCACGATGTTTCCTTCTTTGTCTCCAAGAATTTGCACTTCGATGTGCTTAGGGTTTTCAATGAATGCTTCCAAGTAAACTTCATCGTCACCAAATGATGATTTTGCTTCAGAACGAGCTCGTTCAAATGATTCTTGCAAACTTTCCTGTGAACGGACGATCCGCATCCCACGACCGCCTCCACCTAAAGCAGCTTTAATGATAAATGGGTAACCTGCTTGTTCAGCGAATGCTTCTACTTCTTCAACGGTAGATACTGGACCATCACTTCCTGGGATCACTGGTAGATCAGCAAGGACAGCTTGTTCCCTTGCTTTCACTTTATCACCGAACATATCTAAATGATCAAGTTCTGGCCCGACAAAAATGATCCCTTCTTCTTCACACCTTTGTGCAAAATGTAAGTTTTCGGACAGAAAGCCGTAACCTGGATGAATCGCATCAATACCATTTCGTTTTGCAATTTCGATAATCCCCTCAATATCTAGGTACGCGTCGATCGGTTTCTTTCCTTCTCCAACAAGGTATGCTTCATCTGCTTTGTAACGATGATAGGATCCTGTATCCTCTTGGGAATAGATCGCCACCGTACGAATATGTAACTCTGTACAAGCTCGAAAAATTCGAATTGCAATTTCGCCGCGATTTGCTACGAGTAGTTTTTTAATGTTTTTCAGTCGATTCATCTTCTTCTCCTTCCTGTCATTTAGCTCATTTTTTATTTTTTTTCTTATAATGAAGAATGAAAAAGAAACTTGATCAAGATACTATTGATCTATACTATTTTTTAGAATTTTCGTTCAAAATCTCATTTTTGTCAAGAGGACAGACTGAATTGTTTCGATGAACAGTTTACCGTCGGACTTCTTCCCCCGCTGTTGAAAAGGGATTAAGTTAACGATACAGACCCATATATTCATGAGTAACAGCCATTGAAACCAAACGGTTGTCCAATGTTCTGCATACCCGAAACCTGGTGTTAGTAAAGCAAAAGCGCATAGACCATTCATTAAAGGTCCCCCTAAATAGATCAAACACCTTCGCCACACAGGAATTTTATCTACAGATGCAAAAGTCGTAGACCCGCCCAAGAAAAACCATTGATGAATGTGAAACGTTGTTTCAAAAAAAGAGAAAGAGAATAAAACCTTCCCTTTCCCAATTACAACATTTCCACCTGGAACAAGCATGATTTTCGCCATTAAGAGATGACCCATTTCATGAAATAGGTGGGTAATTGGCGGGATTGTCACTAAACAAAACAGGAAAAATAAGACCATCTCTCCCCACATGTATACCATCACCATTCTTGTTAGCTATTACAAAAGCCAAGCTTCCCTCTTGGTGCTTGGCTCCCATATTTTTTCAAACCACCTACATTTTCATCAATCATACTTACGATTTCATGGATGCTTCATGTAATGCGGACAATTGGCGTTCTAATTCATCAAGCAATTCTTTCCCAGCCTCTTCACTAATCAAGTTCAATCGAATGGCAAAATCAATTTCTCGGGAAAGACCGAACATTCGTGTATCTAAAACTTCCTCGTAAAGAGGACATTGCGGCATGGTCAGGTTTTCCATCTGTACTTCAATCAGTTTCAGAATTTTTTGCGCATCCTCTTTTAGAAGGGCATAAGCTTTTTCACTTTGTTCGGATATCGTCTCTAACGACATTATTATCCCTCCTATCGTTCAACACATCTGTCCCTATGCATTCATGATAGCTTTTAAGGGTTAAAATTGCAACAGATGAACTTTCAATTGCTCATGTTTTTCAAAAAATAGACAAATCATAACGTTTAGAAAGCGCTTCTAGCAAGGCCATACCTGCAATACTATTTCCCGTTTCATCAAGAGCAGGACCATATATTCCTATACCAGGACCATATGGTACAGCGGCCATCATACCACCAGACACACCACTTTTTGCAGGAACCCCTACACGAATGGCGAATTCTCCAGACGCATTGTACATTCCACAAGTAACCATGAATGTTTTTAGGACTCTCGCTATATGAAGCGGAATCACTTGGCGTCCTGTTTCAATATGTTTTCCTTCATTGGCAATCACATATCCAATCTTTGCTAAATCCTCACAAGTAACTTCGATGGCACATTGCTTTGTATATAAAGATAATAATTCTTCGACTTCAATTTCAATAACACCGTGTTGCTTCATAAAGTAACAGAGTGAACGATTTAAAAATGCCGTTTCATACTCCGATTGTGCAATTTCTTCATCGTAACCTATATTCTGATTCCCTGTACATTCATGGACAAAACTTAGCAAGCGCCCTAACTTTTCTTCCATCGTGTCCCCAACAATTAATGAAGTGACTGCCAGTGCACCAGCATTGATCATCGGGTTCAACGGTTTTGACGGTGAGTGTTCTAACTTGATGATCGAATTAAATGGATCACCTGTAGGCTCCATCCCTACTTTTGAAAATACAGTTGATTCACCGCGGTCCATTAGAGCTACAGCCAGTGATAACACTTTAGAAATACTTTGCAATGTAAATTTTTCTTCAACTTCGCCAGCGATGGAACATGTATTTTCTCCCTCAAATACCGCGATAGCTAATGTGTCTTTATTCGCTTTCTTTAATGCTGGGATGTAGTCAGCAACTTCACCCGCAACAGAACACTTCTTTGCTTCTAGGACCATCTCTTCCAACATCAATCTGTCAAGACAAATCATTGAACGATCCTCCCTGAATGACGATTACAACCATTAGTTTATCCCAGTGACAAAATGTTTCATCCCCTTTATACTAGAAAACAACAAAGGAGGAATGAAAAGATGGAGGAAATGATCGTTGAAATTACAGGTGACACACTTCACACAATTACCATCGATCCTGGGGTTTGGATTTTTGATGAACGTAAAATTAATTTAGAAACATTTTTTCAAGAGGGGCATATACAAACAAATGTAGACGAAGCGCAAAAAATGGCTCAGGCGTGGAGTGCGGGAAGGATTGAAGGCGCTTACTCACCGAGCAATGACAATAAGTTATATGGGGATAAAAAGGAAATGGAAAACAAATCCTACGGCATGGCTTTAGACGTTTATTTTGATCGTGCGACTCCTCACCCCGACGCGAAGAACGTTCAAATTGAAAAAAAGGACGGCACATTGATTGACGTTTCAATAGAGGTCGCCCGTAACATGATTGCTGGCTTTTCTAAAAACGGACAAGCTCTTCGAGAAGATGGGCCAATCCACCTTTATTATGGTGATGGAAGTAATATTAACGAACCGATCACTGATGTCAAAAGGCTCATTGTCAAACACGAAAATCAATAACACGCCGGAAAGCCATACATAGAAACTTGTTTCCATTCCTTTAGAAAAAGGTCATGAGCAAATGTTCATTTTTATCGCGTAGCAACTACCTAAGGAGAGGTTTCTCTTCTCTTACAGCCAATCAGCTGCTAATTGAGCAAATGAGGAACGCTCTCCTTTCTCTAATTTCACATGCCCTGATAGTGACAACGTCTTTAACTGCTCAACGACATAAGTTAAACCGTTTGAGTATTCATCTAAATACGGATGGTCTATCTGTTTAGGATCACCCATTAATACAACTTTACTTCCTTCTCCAACACGAGTTAATATCGTTTTTGCCTCATGCTTTGTTAAGTTTTGCGCTTCGTCTATGATGATAAATTGATCTGGTATACTTCGTCCTCGAATATATGTGAGTGCTTCAACTTGAATCGAGCCCATACCCGCTAATATCTTCTCTAGTTCTTCAGACCTTTTTGTGTTAAACAGATATTCTAGGTTATCATAAATCGGTTGCATCCAAGGGCGTAACTTCTCTTCTTTTTCCCCTGGTAAAAAGCCGATATCTTTTCCGACTGGTATAACAGGTCGCGTCACTAACAACTTATTATACATATGATGGTCTTCTGTTTGAGAAAGTCCCGCTGCTAAAGAAAGCAATGTCTTACCTGTTCCTGCTTTTCCAACTAGTGTAACAAGTGGAAGGTCATCACGAAGTAACAACTCCATCGCCATCCGCTGCTGAACATTTCGTGGCTTGATCCCCCAAATAGCTTCTAAACTTTTGTTTTTTAAAAGTTCAACTTTTGTTGCGTCTTGATTCACTTTTGCAATCGCAGAAGCTGAACTTCCCGTCGCATCTTTTAAAACGAGAAATTGATGAGGAAGAAAATCGCCTGTCACAATTTCATTTGTTGGTATCCTCTTTTTTTCGTATAATGAATCGAGCTTTTCTCCTGTGACAAACCGCTCTTCATATCCTTTATACATATGGTCGAACTGGACGATGCGATCGTTCAAAAAGTCTTCGCTCTTTAAGCCTAACACATCCGCTTTCACCCTCATAAGTGCGTCTTTACTGACGAGAACAACAGGGTGAGCGTTTCTCTCTCGTTGCTCACGCTGAATGTTATAAGCGACAGCCAATATCCGGTGATCATTTGTTACCTCGATAAAATAATCGTTAAGTTCGTCAAGCGAGCGATGATTGAGCTCAACACGTACTCTTCCACCCGAGTCTAAAACAACGCCCTCATGGATCTTCCCTCTTTCTCGAAGCGTATCAAGTAAGCGAGCCACCT
Organism: Texcoconibacillus texcoconensis; assembly: GCF_014202575.1. Taxonomy (GTDB): domain Bacteria; phylum Bacillota; class Bacilli; order Bacillales; family Salisediminibacteriaceae; genus Texcoconibacillus; species Texcoconibacillus texcoconensis. The sequence goes on from NZ_JACHHB010000001.1 coordinate 369,651, forward strand.
GCCTGGCATTTCGTCCGATTTCATCCATGTACCGCTTTTTTGAATCGATCTCCTCCAAAACCACAGCAGGGATGACGATTTCATGCTCATGAAATGCAAACATTGCGAATGGATCTTGCAGAAGTACATTCGTATCTAGAACGTAGATTGTTTTCACCTTTCCGCCTCCCCCATGCGTAAACTTACAACGATAATTTTGACTTACATAGTTAATATATATGTTCAAATAAACAATCTTAGACGAGGAAACAAAAAGAACATCGTTCAATAATTAACAAAGAGCCAAACACTTTTCAACATCGTTTGCACTGTTGAAGTGTTTGGCTCTTTCGTCGTTCCTTTATTACTTTATCGCTTCCATAACTTGTTGGTCTAATTTGTCAGCGGCTTCTTTATCGTACGTTTTTTCATACTTTGGTTCGGCACTAATTCTCGAACCATAAAACATGACATCTCGAACTTCCTCGACGATGACTTCTACCATCGCTAATTTCAACGGTACATCTTCCAATGTATTAACAGCTACTTTCGCTCTCCCAGTAATTGAATATGTAGATTCATTGCCGATTAATTCAAGAGCTAGTCTATCGTTGTTTTGAACATTTTCAATTACACGGGACCGATTATCAATGGCAAATCGAATCGTTTTTTCATTAGGTGCATAAACCCACGAAATAGCCGAAATATTTGGTCCTCCCGTTTCATGATCCACAGTCGCTACAGTTACAAAACGGTCGCGTTGCAACAAAGGTAAGAGTTCTTGCGTCAACGTCGTTTCTACACGGTTCGCCATAAGATTATCCCCCTTTAATATTCTCAATACTACTATACCTAGAAACAAAAAGAATTAAAACCCGAAATCATGATCAAAGTTACAATCAGTTTTCCCTCAATTCAATCCTCAATAGAAAATGAACATAACACGATTCCATGTTATACTAAAAGGGAAGCTCGTTTCTTTGTGAGGTGACCTATGAGAGTAAAGTGTGTAATTTGCGATAACGTTGAAAATATTGATGATGATTCACCATTAGCTAAAAAACTACGGAATAGACCTATTCATACGTACATGTGTCCAGTTTGTCACGAACGGATTCGAAAGCAAACGGAAGAACGAACATCCGCTGGGCAATTCACACAATACGGAAAAGATGAACCAGAAGATGATTGGTTTTAATAGTGAAATAATCGAAGCAAAACATGATGTTGGTATACTTTTTCATTCTACGTAAAAGGCAGTCTCGTACTGGTTTGTAACATGCATAAAGCGTGTTATGATCAGCATAGAGACTGCCTCTTTTATTTACCTAACCTTGTACATCATGCTTTTCGCTTTTATGACGCCTCAACTGCAACCTATACACAACAAGGACAACAGCAGCGATAAACAACGATTCAATAACTGGCAGTGTTAAGGCTAAGAATGTGATAAAAATGTTGCCGAATAGTAAAACAACGTAAATAATCACATTTTTTAAAATCGGTAACTTACGAGCAAACCCTAAGTTATATACAACAATCGTTAAAAAATTGACGATCAAGTAAAGCATCGCAAATGCAAACACAAACTGTTCAGGATCTTGAGCGCCAAACAATTCGGCAAAGTACGTAAAATCTGGTTCTGGAATCTCTTCGGGTAGGTTTTCTTCATCCATGATTACTACGTCCCCCCTTTATAACAGCTTAGCTCTTGTTTAGTTTCTTACGCTTACTTGCACGTTCCCTTTCTGTCGTGTTTAAAATTTCTTTCCGTAAGCGAATTGATTCTGGTGTAATTTCACAATACTCGTCATCATCTAGAAACTGTAACGCTTCCTCCAACGTAAGGATTCGAGGTTTTTTAATCGTTACCGTCTGATCCTTTGTAGCTGAACGGATATTTGTTACATGCTTTTCCTTCGTAACGTTTACCGAAAGGTCATTATCTCTTGTATGTTCTCCAACGACCATTCCTTCGTAAACTTTTGTACCAGTTTCAACGAACATCGTACCGCGATCTTCAAGTTGTTGCAAGCTATATGGCGTCACTTGCCCCGTTTCCATTGCAATAAGCGCTCCTTGTCTACGCCCACCGATTGGTTCTTTAATTTCCGGCTTGTAACAATCAAATGTATGGTTAATCATTCCATATCCTCGAGTCTGTGATAAAAATTCATTTCGGTAACCAACAAGACCGCGAGAAGGAACAATAAAGTGCATACGCACTTGTCCATTTTCTTGATGGATCATATCAATCATTTCGCCTTTGCGTGCCCCTAGGCCTTCCATTACTGCTCCAGTATGCTCATCAGGAACATCAATTTGTACGCTCTCAAACGGCTCAGAAATGACACCATCGATTTCCTTTCTAATCACTTCTGGTTTTGAAACTTGTAATTCAAAACCTTCTCGACGTAAGTTCTCGATCAAAATCGATAAGTGTAATTCACCACGACCAGACACGATCCAACGATCCGGTGATTCTGTTTCTTCTACACGCAAACTGACGTCGGTTTCCAATTGTTCGTCAAGACGCGCTTCAATTTTTCTACTCGTAACATGGTCGCCTTCTTGACCAGCAAATGGACTATTATTAACTAAAAACGTCATTTGTAATGTCGGTTCGTCAATACGTAAAAGTGGCAGGGCATCCTCTTCTCCTTCAGGACATACCGTCTCACCAACATTAATGTCGTCAAGACCTGCCACAGCGACAAGGTCCCCAGCTGAAGCATGTTCCACTTCGACGCGTTGTAACCCTTTAAATCCAAACAGTTTTGAAATACGGAAAGATTTAATAGAACCGTCTTTTTTAATCAGTGAAACCCGATCTCCTACACTCACATTCCCTCGAAAGATTCGACCGATACCAATTCTTCCAAGATAATCATTGTAATCTAACAAAGCAATTTGAAATTGTAATGGTTCTTCAATTTCATGGTCAGGTGCAGGTATTTCATTGATAATCACATCGAACAGTGGGTCGATCGTGTCATTAGGCAGTTCAGGTTCAAGGGATGCTTTACCTTGGATTCCTGAAGCATACACGACTGGAAAATCAATTTGATGTTCTTCAGCGCCTAATTCAATAAATAAATCGAGCACTTCATCTACAACTTCTTCAGGACGTGCTTGCGGCTTATCGATTTTATTAACGACAACAATCGGTGTTAAATTTTGTTCAAACGCTTTTTTCAATACAAATCGCGTTTGTGGCATACACCCTTCATAAGCGTCAACAACTAGGATTACACCATCGACAAGTGTCATAATTCGTTCTACTTCTCCACCAAAGTCTGCGTGGCCTGGTGTATCAAGAATATTAATCTTATGATCACCAACCATTAATGCTGTATTTTTCGCAAGAATGGTAATACCACGTTCCTTTTCTAAATCATTCGTATCCATCGCTCGTTCATCGACTTGTTCATTTTCACGAAATGTTCCCGACTGATGAAGCATTTCATCAACGAGCGTTGTTTTCCCATGGTCTACGTGAGCAATAATTGCGATATTGCGAATGTGATTAATTTTTGACATATTTTATCGACTCCTTTTCAAGCGCTGAGAGAGTCACGGCCAGCGCAACTTTTCTATTGTATCATATCTTCATGCTTTCTATTGAAAAAAATGTTCTTTCATTTCTAGCAATTCTTTTGTAAACTTTTAGGTGAAAAGGGAGGTTGCGTGTATGAAATCATTTGATGGACGTTTTTTTACACTCGCTTGTGCTGGAATCATCGGCCTCATCGGGACTGGAATCGGCTTAGCAGAACACAGTGTTGCAATCACGATATTTTCTATCATCTTCTCCTGCTTAGCTATCGGCACTGGCTTTCGTTTAAGGAAAGCCACTTTAGCAAAGGAGTCAGACCTTCAATAGGTCTGACTCCTAGCCATCCGGTCGAGAACCCCCTCATATGTACCGTGTTCAGCCGCCAGTAAAGTGGTTTTCCCATCAAGGGTAAGCTCTTCTCCCTCGAGCGTCATATAACGTCCCCCGACTTCTTCGAGAATAATCATCCCCGCTGCAATATCCCAAGGGGCTAGATTGTAACTCAAATAAGCATCAAGCCTCCCGCAAGCCACGTACGCCATCTCTAATGCTGCCACACCGTAAGAACGTACACCTCTACAATCTACAATTAGTTGTTCTAAGGACCGGTCTTTCAAAATCCAACCTGCATTAAAACTTAGGATCGTTTCAGAAAAAGGCCTACTTTTTAGTTGTGGCAATTTCTCATTGTTTCTAAACGCTCCTTTACCATGTTGAGCTGTAAATATCTCATCACGCATGACATCATAAACGATCCCAATTTTTCCTGTCCCTTCGTGAAAAACGGCTAATGAAATCGCGAAAAACGATTGCTGGTGAACAAAATTAACGGTACCATCAATCGGATCTAGTACCCAAAGTGTTCCCGAGGACACGTCGAGATTATGCCCTGCACCCTCTTCTCCCAGAAAATGGTGTGTCGGAAATGTTGCTTGTACACGTTCAGCAAAAAAAGTTTCAATCGCCCGATCCATATCTGTAACAAGGTCATTTACGTGGGATTTTGTTTCAACTTTACGAACCTCTGACATAGACGAACGAATCCTGTCACCCGCTTCATGAACAAGTTGTACAGCTTTATCATAAACGTAGTCCCATGTATAATCTTTCACTCAACTTCCTCCTCAAAACCAACATGATTAAACCAAGTATAATTCATTTAGAAAACCATCTGCAAACTGTGATAAGGTTAAAGCGCCTTAGCTTTGCTGAACATATGCTTAAAAAGATGGGTGATCGATGTAAAAAAAGTGTCAACATTCGTTATTTCATAATACATCACCCCAATTAAATTTCAAAAAAAGTGAACCGTTTCCGGTTCACTATCTATCCCTATACTTCAAGTTTTAGTAATTCAATTCGTAGTGAATCTAATTTTTCTTTGCTTTCTGCGACTTGAGTTTCATCATTTGATTGCAATGCTTCGTGTAACGTCAACAATTCATAGTCAATTTCCATTTTCAACACGGGAATACGCCTCTCACCATCTTTTCGTTGGAACGTTTGAATCACTTGTTCCATCACGCATTCACCCCTTTTTAAAGTGTTAAAATCACCCATGGACAGTTTGCGGAATTTTCAGACTTCTTTGTTTTTGTAATTATAACATATGATAGCCATCAAGAGAACGATACTTTTTATAATTTTTTTCTTCCACAATAGGCTTTTTTTAAAACTTTAAGTTCTATTTACGTTTTCGTGCAAACAAGTTTTGACATTTGACGTTCTATGGTAAACTGACGTTAGCAATCACCATAGAAAAGAAAGGAGCTTAACGATGACGTTTAATGGCTTCACAGAACACGATTTTGACACATTTTATATCGAAGGTTTAGATGAGCGTATGGATGCTATCCGCGAACGAATACAACCAAAATTCCGTTTACTCGGGGAAACGCTTGCTGATGAGTTATCAATGGAACTAGGGCAAGAAATGTTTTTACATATTGCAAAACATGCACGAAGAAAGGTGAACCCGCCAAATGATACTTGGTTATCGCTTTGCCATGATAAACGAGGTTATAAGAAACACCCTCACTTTCAAGTTGGACTATTTGACGACCACTTATTTATTTGGCTGGCTTTCATTTACGAATTGCCAAATAAACAAGTTATTGCACAACAATTTCTCGATGATTTTGAACAAATCCAAAAGCTTCCCGAATCTTTCGTCGTATCATTAGACCATACCCAAAAAGATTCAACACCTATAAGACAAGTAGATGAAAAGACACTAGAACGCTTTCGTGATGTTAAAAAAGCTGAATTTTTAGTTGGTCAACAAATTGATCGAAAGGAAGATGTGTTAAAGGATGGAAAAGCTTTAACAGCACATATCACAGAAACATTCCAGTTATTAAAACCACTTTATCAACAATCTTTTCAAAAAATTAAGTAAACACAGCTATAATAAAAGGGCTGTCCAGTTTAATTAAACGATGGACAGCCCCTCCTTTTTAACTTTTCATTAAATCAAAAGCAGTCGGCCATTGAATGACCCCTAGATTTTCTTTACGATTTTGGACATTTTCAATGTAGTGCTGAATTGAATCTTCAACATCATCCGTTAACGGATAAATCATTCCTGATTTCAAAACATGAACATCTACCTCAAATTTCAAATCACCTAACCACTCTGTACGGTTTTGAGGAAGTGGCAAACGCAGAGAAGTCAGTTGAGCGTTGCTTCTTTCAAACAATTCGTCAATGATAAGACTAAGCGCTTCACCATTTTTAGCACACAACGCCTTTACATCACCTATATCATTGTCATTATAACGAATATAACCGATTGGTTGCCCCCATTGTTCAATAACGAATGAATTCATTTGTTTATCATGACTTATCCAATCTGTAAGGTTAATTCCTGGGAACAGTGCTAACCCCGCATCAGCAAACGTCTCCTCCCACATCGCAGACAATTGTGGCAAATCAGTCGATTTAGGTTTACGGAATGAAAGTGACCGTTCATTAATAAGTTCAGCTGGACGCTCTACTGTGACATGCGAATGTCCGAACACTTTTGACAGGTACCCTAATTGACCATATTCCCCTTCTGCTTCTAGTACGAGAATAAACGTACATCTTTTTCGCTGGACAATGTCGTGTGCAGATTGAATCAGATTCTCTACGATCCCCTGTTCTTTGAAACGTTCACTAACAGCAGTTGGTCCTATGACTGCTCCTTGTTCCCATTGACCATTCACAATAAAGAGTTGCGGTATAATGAGAACATGTGCAACAATTTGATAATCTAATTCTGCTACAATGGAAAGGTTTGGGTCATAATATGGATTAGACCTTTGCAAAGCTACTGCTGCCCCTCTTTCAACACCGCCCGTCTCCGCGTACAAATTTGCAATTGCAGTATAATCTTCAATCGTCTCTGATCGAATGGTTAATGAAGAAGCCTGTTCACTCAACTTTGTCATTGTTCTCCCCCTCTTTTTCACCCATTTATCGCCTTTTTAAGTTGTTCTTTGAAAACTGAATATATAGGATTGTGACAAGAAAGGCTTTGCCACGATTTCACCTGTAGAAACTACGATATAGCCTGGTTCAATAACTGGTAAATACACTGGAGTTCTCAAGAACCTCTATCTCCAAATTTCCTTAGAATTTAAGGTGGCGTAGTTCACGTGATGGTTTCCACTAAAGTCCCCACTCTTCAAAACTTAATTTTTTCCGCTTCTCCTGCATCACGTGCTTTTTTTACAACTTGATAAGGTGATTGATTCGCTTGCTTTTCATACTGTTGAAAATGTTGTTTTTCTTCCGCTTTCGATGGCACGACCTTTTTATATTTACTGTATAAATGAAGGACGTCTTCTTTTGCAACCCCTTTTCCATAAGCTTGATCAACCGCTTCAAAAAATTGCACAACATCAATGACCTCTTCTGTACTCCAGTCCGATGATATCGGAAAATGGATTTCGTTACTCTGTCCCATCATATGCCTCCTACTCAATGAAATACGTGTACTTGGTATAGTATATGTATAATATACGCTAATCACTTAAAAAAAGGATAACAAATTGATGAATATAGGAAAAGGTTTTCTCATTTCATAAGGTAAAACGAAAAACACGAACATCTGATTACTAAATTTAAATGACCCATTCGTGAACATTTTTATGAAGTGAAGAGAGACCCTTAAAAAATCAGTGCAACCGTAGTGAACTGAATTGGTTAACAAAAGGCACATATCACTTTCTTTTATTATGATAAATGGAGTCTTTTCTCGATAAAAAAAAGAGCCTGAACCCGCAAACAAATTTTAGTTGAGAGGTTCAACTCTACAACACATTGTTCACTCTGGGAATCAGACTCTAATCGTTTACTATTTTACTTTGAATTTGTTTTGTTTTGACAATGATCACAACAGGCAGCGTACAATTTCGCAACCTTCTCTGATTCATAATGAGCAATCACTTGATCACATGTTTTACAAACAATACACCCTGTCATTTTTTTACCCCCTCAAGAAAGCGTTTACTTTTCTTACTTTTCATAATAGCATAACACATTTAGTTGGTAAAGGGATTTAGTGTAACACATTAGAAAAAATCCACCCATTTTTTTTAAAACAGGACTTTCTGTATGAATGTCCCACCACTTAATTTCTAACGAAATTTGTCCGATTCACCTTCCTCAAAAATGCTACCGAATTTTTGAGGAAGGAGTCCTTTTGTCTGAAATGATAGATTGTTGTTATTTAACCGCTATTGAAATACACACCGCTTTTAGAAAACAGCTTATTACAAAAAATAAAAGTTAACTGATCTGGTTATCAAAAGGCGCATCCCTTCCTTTTTATCAAGAGTGAAGAAGGAAGCTTTGTTTTTTCTCCATAAAAAAAAGAGCCTGAATCTTGCAAACAAATCTATACAACACATTGTTCGCTCTAGGGAAATCAGGCTCTAATCGTTTAATATTTTAGTTTGAATTTGTTTCGTTTTGACAATGGTCACAACATGCAGCGTACAATTTCGCAACCTTCTCTGATTCATAATGGGCAATCACTTGATCACACGTTTTACAAACAATACACCCCGTCATCTTTTAACCTCCTCAAGAAGAAAGCGTTTTCTCAATATTTATAATAGCATAACACATTTAATCGGTAAAGAGTTTCAGTGTAACATATTCAAGAATTTTTACATCATTTTGACGAGGGTTAGATTGTGTCAACCATTTGTGGGAGCTTTCTAACGAAGAACCTTCTTTTATCTTTTCTACTGTTTTCTAAAAGGTTGTAAATTTTGAATAAGGTACTATGCGAATCCGTTACAGACGGACGCTTTCGGCGGGCAACGCTTCAGCTTCCTCGGGAAACCCACCCTGCGGGATCTTCAGCTGCTCCTGCGATTACTCGTCGCAAGAAAACCATTGTTGCTTTTCCCGCTGGAGTCGCCGCCTTTCACTCCTTCGCATGACGAAAAATGAGCCGTCCACGTCATAATTTGCGAGTTTCTTTCTGATCGAACGGTATCTTGAGTGACACAGATTCAAAACGTAGGTTTCTTTTATCTTTTAACTGAAAGCGATTCTTGTCCCTTGATTCTGAAATTAATTCGCCATACTCAATTAAAATTTGAGCCATTAACTGAGCAAAACTTTCTCGTAAAGCTTGAAAGGTAATTTATTCTAACTCTTCTCCCACAAACATTTTACTCATACCGAGGGTTATGGGTCATAAAAAAGTTGTTACTTGAACACTAGTTGAAAAAGAATCCTTTTTTCGAAGACAGTTTTTCACAAAAAAACTGACTTAGAATAATGAGGTTAACCCCTCATCGATTCTAAATCAGTCCTCCTCCAAAACTTAGTATTGAGTTGCTAATGGCATACTTGGCAATCGTTCTTGAAAATATTTCGCTACACGAGTCGCTTCACCAAAATCATCAATGTGGAATGCTCGCTGAATTGCTTCGACGCTATTTGCTTCGTCGGAACATAATAAGGTTGAACGACCTGTCTGCATGCAGACGACTAGAGGTTTTCCAAAGAACATGTTCGTAAAAACAATCCCAAAATCATATCGAGCAGTCTCTGTGCTCATTCCAACAAACTGGACATTCACATTTTCCATTTCCTCGTAAAGTTCTTCAAACACGTTCATCACCCCTTTTCTTGATGTTTAAAAGGTATACCCGTTCAAATCGCTTTTAAAACTTCTTTCTTAGAGCTTTAGATTTTTTTTCAATAAAACGAGTCACTTCTTGAAAAAATGACCGGTCATCGTCACAAATGCTCGGCCCTTGTTTATTTACATATAATACGAAAATATATTGCAGATGATGCCCGTGATAAATAGGTAAATAAACGACTTGATGTTCTTTTTCGTTGCGAACTTCAATGTCCCCTCTTATAGCGTGTAAACTTAGGCAACCTTCTCCAAAGCGTTCATAATTCATTAAATATCCCATTGACTCATCTTGTGGAAGCAGATTTTCAAACGCGACCTCACCAACTTGAAACACGTGAACCAAAAACCATTTTTTACTTTCCTCAAACATTGTTCGTGCTACACTTTTGATAAAAATTTCTTCACTATTTGCATAATCAAATGCTAAACCGACCTGTAAGCGAAGGTGGTCAAAACAGTCCATTTTATTGATCGCATTCACAGTATCGACTCCTTTATGTAGAAACATCACCCCATACACTTTAGCATAATCAACACAAAAAACATGTCGAAAACCGTCAACGATCTTATGTTGGTATAAACAGATTTTTAAATGGATTAATTTCAGTTTCAAACTAAAAAAGAACCGAACATCGGCTCTTTTTCACCATCCTTTACCATGTTACCTTTTAAGAATTTTCTTCGCTGTCTTGAATCGTTTCAGGATCTACAAATGAATATCCCTTTTCTTTTAACCCTTCGATAATATCCGGCAAAGCTTCAAGTGTCCACTCACGGTCATGCATAAGTAAATTCGCACCGGTAATTAGCAATTCTGTTTCAACCATTTTGCTTGCAAGAGCATCGGCTTCCATATACTCTTCAAAATAATCGTATCCATACGTCCAATTCATCCTCTGCATCCCTTCTTCTTTAACGACTTCATTCGACGTATCAGTATTGGCACCAAAGGGAGCACGGAAAAACCTTGGCCGTTCCCCAATAATATCTTCAATTTTATCATTGAGGTTAACGATTTCTTTGCGTTGTTCTTTGCTAGATAAACCATCTTGATCAAGGTTGGCGTGTGTCATCGTATGATTACCAATTTCAAAACCCATCTCATGTAGAGATTTTAACTCTTTCTCCCCTTCTTCATCATTGATAAAATGTCCATTAATAAAGAAAATGGCCGGTGCGTCGTATTCTTTTAGGACTTCAGCCATCTCCACTGCATAATTGTCAGGCGCATCATCAATTGTCAATAAGACGACTTCTTCATCTGCTTCATCAATAGGCACTATCCTTGCTTGATCTGTCAATTCATACAACCGTTCTTTCTCCTCTTTTTCGTCGGGCTCTTCTTCAGATTCTTCTTTTCCTTGCTCATTGTCATTCTCTTCAACTTTGGATGTTTCATCTCTATGTTCCTCTTCTACTTCCTTCTCAGCGATCGTGTCATTCTCTTGATTGTTTTCATTCATTCCACTTTCACCATCAGAACACGCTCCTAAAAGCAAAACAACCAAAAACAAAGACAACAAATAATGCATCCTATTCATTTAAATCTCACCTTTCTTATTTCCTTGAGTATTTTATCATATTTTCTTTTTACCTCGCACATTACATCTGAAACTAACCAACTATGACTTCACTAATTTTACATGCATGGTAAATGAGTAAGAGTACATACTGAATATATGGATCTTTCACATCAAAGAAAACGCCATACACAATTTCCCATTTCGAAAAGTGACATAGACTATTTAGTGTCTTTTATTGAGATTGAGTTAAGAATATGTTACCGTATGAATGTTGTTGCGTGTCGAAAAAAATGGAATCTTAACGTTTTACGTGAAGTTACATAAGAAAGGTGGCAAAAACGTGAAAAAACTAACTCCTGTTTTTTTCATTTCCGTTTTCATTGCCTTAGCATTTATTTTATGGGGCGTCTTCGCTCCTGGCAATCTTGAGGATACAACGGGAGCTATTCAAGGATTTTTGACCGAACAATTTGGTTGGTTTTATTTATTAGCAGCAACAGGGTTTGTTGTGTTCGCCATCTTCCTGGTCTTTAGTCCAATCGGTCGGATTAAATTAGGAAAAGATGACGATGAACCTGAATACAATTATTTAACATGGTTTTCATTCTTATTTACTGCTGGAATGGGAATCGGTCTTGTCTTTTGGGGTACAGCTGAACCTGTTATGCACTTTTTTGACCCACCAACTGCAGAAAATATTCGTGGAGAAGATGATGCAGCAGCAGTAGCATTACGATATTCCTTTTTCCACTGGGGCATTCACCCGTGGGCAATTTATGCTGTCGTAGCACTAGCTTTAGCTTATTTTAAATTTCGCCGTAAATCAGCTGGAGTCCTTAGCGCAGCTTTTGAACCATTGCTTGGTGACCGTATACATGGTGGCATCGGTACAACGATAAATGTCATTGTTGTATTTGCTACTGTTTTTGGTGTTGCCACTTCTCTTGGCTTTGGTGCCATGCAAGTAGGCGGCGGTTTAGGCTATATGTTTGAAGGTTTAGAAAACACGTTGACAACACAGATGATCATCATTGTGATCATTACGATTCTTTACATGATCTCAGCACAAACAGGATTAAACGTCGGTATTAAAATTTTAAGTAAAGCTAATATTTACCTTGCAGCTATTCTCATGTTATTTATGCTTTTCTCAGGTCCGACAAACTACATTATGAATGCTTTCACCCAGACCCTTGGAAGCTACGCACAAAACCTTATTGGCATGAGTTTTCGTCTTGACTCATTCAGTCTCGACACTGGTTGGTACGAAGGCTGGACGATCTTTTATTGGGCATGGTGGATCGCTTGGGCACCATTTGTCGGAACATTTATCGCTCGTGTTTCCAAAGGGCGCACGATTAGAGAATTTATACTAGGTGTCATTGCTGTTCCAACCATTTTCGCTGGCCTCTGGTTCTCCGCTTTTGGTGGAACTGCTATTCATTTGGAGCGTGAATTGGGTACAAACATTCATGGTGTTATTGGTGAGGTCGGTGAGGAAGTGGCGCTCTTCGAATTGCTACAGCACTTCCATCCGCTAGGTACAATTATGTCAGGAATTGCGATCTTACTTATTGCATCTTTCTTTATTACATCGGCTGACTCTGCCACATTTGTTCTAGGTATGCAAACGACAAACGGGAGTCTACACCCACCTAACAGTGTGAAGTTTATTTGGGGGATTATTCAATCTTCAACAGCAGCCATTCTTATCATGTCTGGCGGACTTGAAGGGTTACAAACCGCAGCAATTATTGCTGCATTTCCTTTCACGATCATCATGATATTTATGATTATTAGCTTAATGAAAGCATTGCGAACAGAAAAAATCCCTCCAAGAAAACCACGAAAAGAATAAATATCATTTAGGGTGACTCTTCTCTGAGTCACCTTTTTTATTAAAAACGGATTTTTGTAACTCGGAGAAATGAACGTTGAGAACGCTAGGTCTGCTAAATGCAGTCACATCCATTGATGGTTTTGTTCGATCTGGACATTGATTCTCTTATTCGCTAAAAAAAGCTGTTTTGAGGCTTTATGGACATGGGTTCCACTTTTTGCAAAAAATCATCCTCATAACATGCAAAAGAGAGAATTAACGGAACAGACTTTCGCCTCAAAATGACGTATATGGCTGAAATAACGGAACGCATGTCCGAATCCAGACCCTACGATGCTTTTATCATCATTGTATTATAATCATTTCATTTATATAACAATTCTATAACGAAACCGTGATCTTCGTCTTTTCATGATAAACTATGACTAATAAAACATCATTGTGGCTGGCTAGAAGTTTGTACTATACTCTAACAGAAAGGGGAGAAGGCAGGAAAGTATTACTGACAATCGTTTTCAACTCTCGCCCATACTATTTGTCACGTAAAAGCCCTTGCCGAAAGCCGATGAAAAATTTATTCATTTTTTTTATCATCTCTCCGTTTATATTTAGTGATGGCTGCTTTCATGAAGATGATATTTCACATGATTATCCATTTCTTAATGAGCAAGCTTCAGAAAAAGCAACAGTGCTTTTTTCACACGAGTATGACTTAGAAAAAGAAAACAATTATTACGATGCACTGATCAACCTACAAAACAATTATCCCCATGAAATCCCTGAAGTTAACATCATCTCATCTTCTGAAGACAGACTAATTAACCATTTTCATATTGATACGTTCCCTACACTTCTTGTGCTCGACAGAGAAAATAAAGAAGCAAAAAGGATGGAAGGTGTTATTAAGACACAAACAATCATCAATGTATTGAAGCAAGAATTTCAATTAGAAGACGAAAAAAGGAGCTAACCTTTAACGGTGTTAGCTCCTTTTGTTTCGCTTATTTTACCATGTGAATTGGTAAACCTAATGCAACTTCTGCTGCTTCCATCGTAATTTCTCCAAGAGATGGGTGTGCATGGATTGTTAAAGCTAAATCTTCAGCTGTCATACCACTTTCGATCGCTACACACGCTTCTGAGATCATATCAGAAGCATTTTTACCAGCAATTTGTACACCTAATACTAGACCATCATCTTTACGAGTGACCATCTTCATAAAGCCTTCAGAGTCATTAAGGGACAATGCACGACCATTTGCCGCAAATGGGAACTTCGAAGCAACATAATCGTAACCTTGTTCTTTCGCCTCTTCTTCAGTAAGACCAACGCTCGCTAATTCTGGACCAGAGAATACAACCGCAGGGATCGCTGTATAATCAATTGCTGAAGCTTCTCCAGAAATTGCTTCTGCCGCTACCTTACCTTCATAAGATGCTTTATGCGCTAATGGAAAACCTGGCACGATGTCACCAATTGCGTAAATGTTTTCAGCACTAGTGCGGCATTGGTCATCGATTTTCACAAGGCCTTTATCGTCAAGCTCGACACCTGCTTGCTCTAAGCCAAGTTCATCTGTGTTTGGCTTTCTACCTACAGTAACAAGTACGTAATCGGCTTCAACTTCTTGAGTTTCACCTTTTACTTCAAAGGTGACTTTTACGCCATTCTCTGTTTCTTCAACGCCTTTGGCCATCGCTTCAGTATGGATCGTTGCGTTATTTTTCTTCAAGCGCTTTGAAACAAGCTGACTCATTTGCTTTTCAAAACCAGATAAGATACGTTTCTCACCTTCTAGGATCGTCACTTCAGACCCTAGGTTTGAATATGCAGAACCTAGCTCAACGCCAATGTAACCGCCACCGATAACAACAAGTTTTTCCGGAACTTCCTCTAGCGCTAGTGCGCCTGTTGATGAAAGAACGCGGTCGCTCCACTTAAAGGTTGGTAACTCGATCGGGCGAGAACCTGTTGAAACGATACAGTTGTTAAACTTATATGTTTGTGAAGATTTTTCATCCATAATACGTACAGTTGAATCATCAACAAAGAAAGCTTCACCTTGAACAATATCTACATTGTTACCTTTTAATAGACCTTCAACACCGCTTGTCAGTTGGTTAACAACAGAGCCCTTCCACTCTTGAACCTTTCCGAAATCAAGATTTACTTCACCAACTGAGATACCCATATCAGCGGAATTGTTTGCATCGTGATAACGGTGACCCGCTTCGATAAGTGCTTTGGATGGGATACATCCTACGTTTAGACAAACACCACCTAAGGTTCCCTTATCAACGATCGTTACTTTTTGTCCTAGTTGTGCTGCTCGAATTGCAGCAACATATCCCCCTGGACCTGAACCAATGACGAGCGTATCGACTTCAACCGGAAAATCTCCTACTACCATAAATTACGCCTCCATTACTAATAATTGTGGGTCATGAAGCAAACGCTTCACGTGATTTAAAGCGTGTTGAGCTGTTGCCCCATCAATAATTCGATGGTCAAAGCTTAACGATAACGCTAAAACAGGAGCTACAACAACTTCACCATCACGAACAATAGCCTTTTCTTGAATTCGGCCCAATCCTAAGATGGCAACCTCTGGGTGGTTGATAACCGGTGTGAACCACTGACCACCAGCAGAACCAATGTTAGTAATCGTTGTAGAAGCACCTTTCATCTCATCAGCGCTTAGTGAACCATCACGAGCTTTTGTCGCCAATTCATTAACTTCCGCTGAGATGTTGAAGATAGATTTGCGGTCTGCATTTTTAACAACAGGTACAAGAAGACCTTTGTCCGTATCTGCAGCAATACCTACGTTAAAGTAATGCTTATACACAATTTCATCAGTAGCGTCATCAATAGAAGCATTTAGTGTTGGATATTCGCGCAACGCAGATGTTAATGCTTTGACAACGTAAGGTAAGTATGTCAACTTAATTCCTTTTTCCTCTGCTACTGGTTTAAATTGTTTACGGTGGCTCACTAAAGCAGTGACGTCAATTTCATCCATTAGTGTAACATGAGGTGCGGTCTGTTTGGAATTAACCATTGCTTTTGAAATGGCTTTTCGGATACCAGACATTTTTTCACGTGTTTCAAGTTCTTCATTTGCTGGAACATAAGCTTGAGGTGCCTTTTGTTCACTAGTTTCTTCTGGCGTTTCAGCTGTTTCAGCTTCAGCTGTCGTCCCTTCTTTTCCGAAGTTGTCGATATCTTCTTTTAATACACGACCATTATCTCCGCTACCACTCACTTTACGAATATCGATGCCTTTTTCACGTGCGTATTTACGGACAGAAGGCATTGCGATCACACGACGATTCTCGTCAACCTCTGTAGTATCTACAGGTTCAGTTTTCGCAGGCTCTTCTTCTTTTTCTGCTGCTGGAGCTTCGTCTTGTTTCACATCTTCAGTTTCTTCCTCTTCTTCACCTTCTTGGTGAATATCTTGATCTGTATCAAAAGTAATAATTACATCGCCTACAATCGCAGTCGTACCTTCATCTACGTGTAGCTTTTCAATTTTACCGTCTACTGGGCAAGGAATCTCCACAACAGCTTTGTCGTTTTGAACTTCACAAAGCACGTCATCTTCCTTGACTTCATCGCCTTCCTTAACATTCCATTGAACAATTTCACCTTCGTGAATACCTTCACCAATATCCGGGAGTTTAAAATCTTTTGATGCCACTATTAACGCCTCCATTTCTACGTTCATGATTAAATTAAGAACGTAAATATTCGTAGTGTCTGTTCAAAAGGAGCACAGTAACGTATCATCTCGATACTCCTTTGCCCCTTTTAAACGACGTTGTTTCTTAAATAAGTGTTCGTTTTAAATTAAAATTCTAGTACTTGCTTTGCTTTTTCAACAACATCTTTATAATCCGGCAACCATACGTCCTCTGCTGCTGCGAATGGGAACACAGTATCCGGTGCTGTCACACGAACTACTGGCGCTTCCAAACTTAGGATCGCGCGGTCATTAATTTCAGCGACAACATTCGCTGCGACACCCGCTTGTTTTTGCGCTTCTTGTACGACGATTGCACGGTTTGTTTTCTCTACGGAATTGATGATCGTATCAACATCTAGTGGACTTACAGTACGCAAGTCAATGACTTCAGCGTCATAGCCTTCTTTTTCTAATTGCTCAGCTGCTTTTAGTGATGTATGAACCATTGCACCGTAAGTAACAATTGTTAAGTCTTTACCTTCACGTTTTACGTCTGCTTTTCCTAAAGGAATAGTATACTCTTCTTCAGGAACTTCTTCACGGAAAGAACGGTATAACTTCATATGCTCAAGATATACGACCGGGTCGTTATCACGAATTGCTGAGATTAATAATCCTTTTGCATCGTAAGGCGTAGACGGAATAACAACATGAACCCCAGGTGACTGCGCCATTAAACCTTCTAAGCTATCTGCGTGAAGTTCTGGTGTTTTTACACCTCCGCCAAATGGGGAACGAATCGTCACAGGTGAATGGTAGTGACCACCTGAGCGATAACGCATACGTGCCATTTGTGCAACAACTGCGTCCATCGTTTCAAAAACGAAACCAAAGAATTGGATCTCCATTACTGGACGAAAACCAGTCACACTAAGTCCTGCGGACATACCACCAATACCTGATTCAGCAAGGGGTGTGTCAAATACTCGCTCTTCTCCGAATTCTTGTTGTAACCCCTCTGTTGCACGGAAGACGCCTCCGTTTTGACCAACGTCTTCTCCAAAAACAAGCACATTCTCGTCATTTTTTAATTCATTTCGCATCGCATCCGTGATTGCTTGAATCATTGTCATCTGCGCCATAGCTTACTTCGACTCCTTTGCTTCAAATTCTTCATATTGCTCTTTAAGGTTCTGCGGCATTTCTTCGTACATTAAATCCATGAGGTCTGTCACTTTCTGTTTAGGTGCCCCATCTGCTTTTTTGATCGCATCTTTAATATCTTCTTTCGCTTGTTCAACCGTTTCATTTTCAGCTTCTTCGGACCAAAGTCCTTTGTTTTCTAAGTATTTACGGAAACGGACAAGAGGGTCTTTCTTTTCCCACTCATCTTCAGTTTCTGACGAACGATAACGAGTTGGATCGTCACCCGCCATTGTATGTGGACCGTAACGGAAACAAACAGTTTCGATTAATGAAGGACCATTTCCTTCAAGACCGCGCTTACGTGCTTCATGTGTCGCTGCTAAAACAGCTAAAATATCCATTCCGTCTACTTGGACACCATGAATTCCTGCTGCCACAGCTTTTTGAGCGATTGTTTCTGCTGCTGATTGTTTTTCTACAGGAACAGAAATTGCGAATTGGTTATTTTGTACAACGAAGATTCCTGGCGCATTGTATGCACCTGCAAAGTTAATACCTTCATAGAAGTCACCTTGAGATGCTCCACCATCACCTGTGTAAGTGATCGCAACGTTATCTTTTTGCTTACGCTTCAAACCTAATGCTACACCTGCTGTTTGCGTGATCTGAGCACCAATGATGATTTGTGGCATCATGACGTTAACGCCCTCTGGCATTTGTCCACCTTGGAAGTGTCCACGCGACCATAAAAATGCTTGTTCTAATGAAACCCCATGATATACGATCTGCGGAATATCGCGATAACCAGGTAAAATCCAGTCTTTCTCATCAAGTGCATATTGTGAGCCAATCATAGAAGCTTCTTGACCAGCAACAGGAGCATAGAAACCTAGACGCCCTTGACGATTTAACGAGATTGCGCGTTGGTCCCAAATTCGTGTGTACACCATACGCTTCATTAACTCTTTTAATTCGTCGTCTGAAAGCTCAGGCATCGCTTCCTCGTTAACGATCTCTCCATCCTCATTCATTATTTGGAACATTTCAAATTGATTTTCAACTTGTTCGAGTGTTTTACTCTTTTCCATCTTTTCATTCACCTCTTCCTAAATTGTCGAAGGAAAGCCTTATATTTGGCTTCAGCGATGATTCAAACATCTACAGGATCTACACAGTTAGAATACCCTGATTGATAAATTTACATGATCTAAATCGACAAGTTTCATCAACAATTGTTATATACCCTGTAATGTTTCAGTTTAATCATATCGCTTTAAAAACTTTTTTTCAAAAACTGTGCACCTAAAAATCGTTTTTTCAATGGTACACTTTTAACTTCTGAGTACAGTTTACATGATCATTCACTAAATCGTCAACGTTTTAAACTCCAATAAATCAACTTTCTCACAGTGGTGCAGTGTATATGCCAAGAAAACAACATTCGAAACTGTTATATATCTACTAACCAACTGTTATAATACTTAATTAAAAACATACACAATATTGGTCGGACATTTACAACGACATATAAATGAGCGCATGCCAAATGACATGCGCTCATTATTTTTTAGCTTGGAAAGCATCATTTTTTAATTCGTTCAATCAATGATAGCTTCTTTTTTAAGGTTTTATTGTTGCTCATAAGTAGGAACGACACAGATAACCTACTAAATAACTGATAAATATGATGGTGTTCGCAGGAATCACCATTTTCAAATTTCATTTGCAGTTAAGCTGACGTAGTTCAAGATGTATATGTAACTGCTAATCCTGCTTTTTCATAAAAAGATTCTTTTGCCTCATTATACTGGTCGGTATATTCATTAAATTGATCTTTTAATTCATTTACTTCTTCGTATGCTTCATTTACTTTTTCATGGTGGTCTTGTAATTCTTCAACCGTTAACTCTTCTTCTTGAATCATCTCATATAACTGTTGATCGAGTTCAATTGAATCTTTATAAACTTCATAGAGGTCGTCATATGCGGAAAAACGTTCTTCCATCGCGTGAATGAGTACATCCGCCTGTTCTAAAAGATCTTCTTCATCCATTTGCTCAACATATGTCTCCGCTTCTTGAAATTGTTCAAATGCACCCTCAAGACTTTCACGCTCTGTTTCTAACATTGTTAACCTCTCTTCAGATGAGGAAATGGCTTCATCTGCAATCGGCTCAATCTCTTCAATCGTTGGTAACTCGAGCATCTCTTCATACAATTCCTGTTCATGTTGTTCTGCCTCAGCTAAAGGTTGTTGTTGTTCTGCAAATTCAGCCTCTAAAGAGACAGTTTCTTCAAGGTGTTCATACATGGATTCTGTTGGATCATTACCACATCCAGTTAATGTAAATAAAAACGCAGTCGCAACGATTCCATATATTTTTTTATTCGCTTTCATTTGTGTCCTCCCCTTGATTACATTACTTGCTAGTCACCAAGTAAACATTATCTTAAAATTTACATTTTTACAAGATGATTTTAACATAACAAATCGTTTGCAAAATAACTTAAACCCTTTTTATTGAATTAGGTATTCATCCACTCTCTTGAGCGGCTTCTGCATAGCATGTTATTACGTCGCTGTTATCAGCGAAAAATGCTATGAAGGAGGATTTCTCATGCACTACGGATACGATGTAGGTTGCTGCTATGACCCTTGCGGATATGGTTTTGATCACGGATACGGGTACGGTTATGGCGCCCCCGCTTACGGATATGGTGCTCCCTCGTACGGTTACGGTGGAGGAAGAGGTTTTGCGTTAATCGTCGTTCTTTTCATTTTACTTGTGATTGTTGGAGCCGCTCGCTTTGCAGGTTAATAAAACCCACTAAGAAACGAGGGAAATTTGCCCTCGTTTCTTTCTATTTTTTTTGCTTTAGGATATGATAGTTAACAGGAATTCATGATTTGTAGTCTGAAAAAGCTCAACGCTATTTTCTATTCGAGTTAAGGCTACGATTAAGGATAATAAATGTATATTTACGAACAGAAGGAGGATGTTTCCATGATTAAAATGGATGATGTTATCCGTGAAGGACACCCCACTTTACGAAAAAAAGCTGAACAAGTCAACTTCCCACCTAGTAAAGAAGAGGAAGAAACATTACGTCAAATGCTTGAGTTTCTTATACATAGTCAAGATGAAGAATTAGCTGAAAAATATGGCCTTCGACCTGGCGTTGGCTTAGCAGCTCCTCAGATTAATTGCAGCAAACGAATGATAGCTGTACGTACCACCGATGAAAAAGGAAACCTTATAGAATATGCACTATTTAACCCTAAAATTAGAAGCCATTCAAAGGAGACGACATTTTTAGAAGATGGCGAAGGCTGCCTTTCGGTCGACCGTGCAGTAAAAGGAATTGTTCACCGTTACGCTCGCATTACCGTTACAGGCCGTACCCTCGAAGGTGAAGACGTCAAATTAAGGTTGCGCGGTTTCCCTGCAATCGTCTTCCAACACGAAATCGATCATTTAGATGGAATTATGTTTTACGACCGCATCGAAAGTGATGACCCATATAAAGAACCACTTCCACCACAAGCTGTTGTTCATCCAAACTCAACTGACACACCCTAGTCAGATGCACCCAAATGTCCAGGGGCAGACACTCTTTGAACAAAATGTTGGCAGACTTTACTCAACATTTTGTTCTTCCACCAGCCCCTTAAGTCTTTAAAGCAAACCGATCCTCACCACCCCTTCATAAATACCATTCTCATTTACATCATATGTGACGATGTCAGCCACCTCTTTCACTTCTTCCATCGCATTTCCCATTGCGACACCTGTACCTGCAAATTTAATCATTTCGATGTCGTTTAATGCATCACCGAAGGCTACTATTTCTGAAGATGAAATTCCCAAACGTTCGATAAATACTTCGATTCCTTTTGCTTTTGACCCACTCGGTGGTAAGATATCCAAAGCTTTTTCGTGCCAACGAACAAAATCGAATTCTCTTTCTTCCCCAAAATAAAAACCTTCATGTTCTGGTTCACAAAATAAAAGCGCTTGGTAAATTGACCGCGCATGATGAAATGTTGCATCGTAAGGTGGGTGTTCCATTTTTAAGCTCTCATTCATACTTTCATTTATCCAAGAATGATCTTGATCATTTGCTTTCATTTCTTTTTCATCTAAGAATACCATTGGATGGTGTTGCTGCTCAGCTTTCTGTTCTAGACGAAAGAGCGCCTCACCTTCTAAAGGCTTCGCATAAACAACTTGATTATCATACACGGCATAAGAACCATTAAAACTGACATACGAATCGATGTTTAGTTCCTCACGAATCCATTCAAACATAAACGGGGCTCGTCCTGTTGCGATTACGACATGAATCCCTTTTTCTTGTAATGAAAAGACTGCGTGTTTTGTTGAGTTAGGTATTTGTTTATCTTCATTTAGAATCGTTCCGTCGATATCTAGAAATACAATTTTTATTTCGTCCATCTTCTACCCTCACCCTAACTTATCAATATTCAGTATCAAGTTAAACTGACACCTAAACGTATTTACTTTCTCGTTTCAACGTACACGAAAGCTTCTTTACTTGTCAAAGCAATGCTCAAACATAATAATAAACAATAAAATCAACTTATTTCTCCATATGAAAAAATGACAGACTTGAATCTGTCATTAGGAGGGTTTAAAATATTAAAGAGATGGAAAGAAAAATTAGTAAACCGTTGTCGTGAACTATTGCCGAAAAATTCATATGCATTAGTTTCGTCAGTCCTTCTTTCACATCTGGAAAGAAGGATTGTGATTTGTTACTGCAATGATTTTGTACCTTCTATGGTGAAAGCTACTATGACACGATTACAAACATTTCATTTTGTCATACATAAGACGCCTATAATGACCGTTAATGATAAATAAGCCCTTTTCATTTAACGTGAAATAAAATAAACAACAAGGAGAGATGTCAATGATTTATAAAGTATTTTATCAATCAAACTTTGACCAAGCGCCTGTGCGCGAGGAAACTGAATCGCTTTACCTAGAGGCTGAAAGTGAAAGAGATGCTCGTAAAAAATTAGCAGATAGAGATATTAATATTGAGTACGTTACTGCGTTAACAGGTTCAGTTTTGGAATATGAACAAAAACAAGAAGATTTCAAATTGGAGAATTTATAAACGATGAAACATGTGAAAAATCATCAAGCCGCGGTCTTTGCTCTAGGTGGCCTCGGTGAAATCGGTAAAAATACGTATGCCGTTCAATTCCAAGACGAAATCATATTAATTGATGCTGGTATAAAATTTCCAGAAGACGAACTGCTCGGTATTGACTACGTTATACCCGATTACACGTATCTCGTAAAAAATAAAGATAAAATTAAAGGGCTCTTTATTACACACGGTCATGAAGACCATATCGGAGGTATTCCTTATTTACTCCGTGAAGTCAATATTCCGATTTATGGTGGTCGCTTATCACTTGGCCTTCTAAGAAACAAATTGGAGGAACATGGATTACTTCGTCAAACAGCTTTGCACGAAATTCATGAAGATGACATCATCAAATTCCAAAAAACATCTGTGACATTCTTCCGAACGACTCACAGTATTCCAGACTCTTACGGCATTGTCGTAAAAACACCTTCTGGAAACATTGTTCAAACAGGCGATTTCAAGTTTGATTTCACCCCTGTAGGTGAACCAGCCAATTTAACAAAAATGGCGAAAATCGGTGAAGAAGGCGTCTTATGTTTACTTTCCGATAGTACCAATAGTGAAATTCCTGAATTTACAATGTCTGAACGACGGGTCAGTGAAAGTATCGATTCAATCTTTCGAAAAGTAGAAGGCCGAATCATTTTCGCAACCTTCGCTTCAAACATTCACCGTTTACAACAAGCCGTTGAAGCTGCAGTTAAAACCCAACGAAAAATCGCCGTTTTCGGTCGTAGTATGGAAGCAGCGATTAAAATTGGACAAGAGTTAGGTTATATTCGGGCACCAAAAAACACATTTATCGAACCATCACAACTGAATAAACTTCCAAATAACCAAGTGACAATTCTTTGTACCGGAAGTCAAGGTGAACCGATGGCCGCGTTATCACGTATCGCGTTCGGAACACACCGTCAAATTCAGATTATCCCTGGGGATACCGTCGTTTTTTCATCATCACCAATCCCAGGAAACACACAGAGTGTTAGTAAGACGATCAACCAGCTATTCCGTGCTGGAGCAGAAGTGATTCACGGTTCACTCAATGACATTCATACATCAGGTCACGGTGGACAAGAAGAACAAAAAATGATGTTAAGATTAATGAAACCAAAATATTTTATGCCGATTCACGGTGAGTTTCGAATGTTAAAAATGCACGCACAACTTGCTCAAGATTGCGGTGTTGATGAGGACCATTGCTTCCTTATGGATAATGGTGATGTTCTTGCATTACACCATGATGAAGCAAAAATATCTGGAAAAGTACCTTCCGGATCAATCTATGTAGATGGTAACGGGATTGGAGATATCGGTAACATTGTCCTTCGCGACCGTCGAATTTTATCCGAAGAAGGTTTAGTTGTCGTCGTCGTAAGTCTCGACATGAAAAACTTTAAAGTCGCATCAGGACCAGATATCATTTCACGTGGCTTCGTCTACATGCGAGAATCTGGTGATTTGATTCATGATGCTCAATCTATGCTTAATAGCCATTTACAAACATTAATGGATCGTCAAATGACACAATGGTCCGAAATTAAAAATGAAATTTCCGACTTACTTGGACCTTTCTTATACGAAAAAACAAAACGTAAACCAATGATTTTACCTATTATTATGGAAGTCTAATTTGAATTAAACTTCACCATACAAAAAAGCTGACTTAAAAGGAGGTTGTCCTTTTATAAGTCAGCTTTTTCCATCACGTCAGTCGTCGTCATTCGTATCATCAAATAATGCACTTTCTAAACGATTGATATCTTTGTCTGAACCAATCACAATAATAACATCGCCTTTTTGTAACCTTTCTTCTGCTTGCGGGGAAACATTAACATCTTCATCACGTTTAATCGCCATAATATTACAACCGTATTCTGCACGAACATCTAACGTTTCAAGTGATTTCCCATCAACGATATTACCGGCACGCAACTCCACAATGCTATATTCATCCGAGAGCTCTAAATAGTCTAATACATTTTTCGAAACGACATTATGTGCAATACGAACACCCATATCCCTCTCTGGATGGACAACTTGATGAGCACCAATGCGATTTAACACTTTTTCGTGATAATCATTTTGTGCTTTTACAGTAATATGTTTCACACCTAATTCAACAAGCATCAGCGTTGCTAAAATACTGGATTGTATATTATCACCAATCGCAACAATGACATGATCAAAGTTACGAATCCCTATACTTTTTAACGCTTTTTCATCCGTCGCATCACAGATAACCGCATGTGTCGCATCGTTTGCGTATTTCGATACTCGTTCTTCATCTACATCAATCGCTAATACTTCCATACCTTGTTCATTTAAAGAAGTACATATACTTCCCCCAAATCGACCTAAACCAATAACTGCAAATTGCTGATTCATATTTATCGCCACCAACGTTTCTTATTATTTTTTATCTTACCAACGTTGATGTATTTTTGCAATTTACGTTTTCCTTGCGTGTAAAGCTTCAACCCTTTTTTAGAAACAGCCCATACAAAAATCCTAACCAATAGAGATCAATTGATTAGGATCAAACCACCGACGTACATTATAGTGTATCTTGTCCAGGTTTCCAATTCGCCGGACATAGCCCTCCTGATTGTAGAGCTTGAAGAACGCGCAATGTTTCATCTACATCACGTCCAACGTTGTTATGATTGACTACAGAGTACATAAGTTCACCTTCCGGACTAATAATAAACAACCCACGAAGCGCGACCCCTTCCTCTTCAATAAGTACACCATACTCACGAGAAACTCTATGGTTTGTATCAGCAGCTAGCGGATACTTTAACTCTCCTAATCCATTATTATCACGTGAAGTATTAATCCAAGCTAAGTGAGTATGGACGGTATCTGTAGAAACACCAATCACTTCTGTATCGAGATCTTCAAACTCATCATAACGATCACTCATCGCTATAATCTCTGTTGGGCAAACGAACGTAAAATCCATCGGATAGAAAAATAAAACGGTCCATTTGTCTTGTTTCATTAGGTCTTCTAAATTCACTATTTCAAATTCTTTGTTCGGCATCACTGCATTCATTTCAAATCGTGGGGCCTGTTTAGCTACCATGCGCTTATCTTCCATATGTAATACCTCCTAAATGAACTGTCAAATCGTTATCATCATCAGCGTTTCAAGATCATGATAATATTGTTATATTGTTTTGTTGTATATGAGTTGTTTTCAATGATCACTTAACCATAAATTAATATTCCCGAATTTATTGCTTTCAAAACGTAAAGTTTTCAAATTCCGCGGTAAATTGACCCTTAATTACATTTTTTACCATAACGAAATGTCTCTAGCTTTGTTCGACAATTAGCTTTATGTTAACATACAACAAGCACAGTTACTATCAAAGGAGAGAAAGGTATGACTCAATGGTTTAATAGCCCTGATTGGACTGCAATCGGGTTGCAATTTGGTAAAATTCTTTTACAACTCATCGTTATTTTCATTGTATACGGTATTGTGAAAAGAATCGCTCAGAAAATGATCACGCGATCCTTCGAACGAATGCAAAAACAGCGAAATATGTCCACCAGTCGTAATAAAACGTTGGAAAAACTCGCGCAAAATGTTTTTGGTTATGCGTTGCTGTTCGTCCTCATTACGATCGTTATCGGCTTGTTTGACTATGATGTCACCGCACTCATCGCAGGTGCCGGTATCATCGGTTTGGCTATCGGCTTTGGTGCCCAGGGCCTTGTTAGCGATGTTGTAACAGGTTTTTTCATCCTTCTAGAAAAACAATTGGAAGTCGATGAATACATCACAGTAGCTGGTGTCGATGGGATTGTCGAAGAAGTCGGCCTACGTACAACACGAATAAGAAGTTTTAATGGCACAGTACATTTTATTCCCAACCGAGAAATTACGAGTTTGAGTAACCATTCTCGTGGAACGATGCAAGCACTCGTTGACATTAGCATTGCTTACAAAGAAAACATTAATGAAGCCATCACTGTGATGCAAACGGCTTGTGATGCCGCTTCCGAAAATGATGAAACAATCGTCGACGGTCCTCATGTCATCGGCGTTCAACATTTTGGCGATTCAGATGTCATTATTCGAATCATCGCCAAAACTGAAAATATGGAACAATGGGCCGTGGAACGTAAATTAAGACAAGCGATCAAAGAAGCGCTAGACAAAAATGGTATCGAAATACCTTTTCCACACCACGTTATATTAGATCAGCGTTCATAACATCAATACATTCGCAAAAGCAAAGACTGGTTGCCTTTATACGAAACATGTATTCGTAAGGCTTCCAGTCTTTTTTGTGACTATGAATTTATTGTGGTAATGATTGTTCTACTCGCTGACAAACTTCTTCAGCGTTCATACCGTCTGCGTTAACGACCGCACTTTGAGTGGATGTATCCTGCATTCCCATCACATTTTGGTCTTGTCCACTTAGTACGCAACAATCACAGCCTTCTTCGTCACCTTGTTTTTGTAATGGAACAACATCATGCCCTCGTTCTTGAAGTGCTGCTTGGACATCTGAAAGCGATTGTTCTACACCGACTCTCGCCATGTGTAATCATCCTCCTCATGGAAATGTTCGTTTCTTTTGTAACTTAACCAAAAATCAACATTTCATACACAAAAGCGACATCGGCTCGATTAATATGCCACTGAAACCTTCAACGCCCGTTTTACTATTTACAAAAAAGCTGGTGTCTATCACGTTCTCACAACGTCATTGACACCAGCTTCATCATATTCAAGATAGATATCCTGTAAGTACCTTTACAGCTTGACTTATCGCTTCTTCTTGTGGATCTAATTTTGAAGAGTGTAAACCATACTCCGAATGAACCCCTAGCCAAAACATCAATCCAGGAATTTCATCTAGGAAATAACCAAAGTCTTCGCCTGTCATCGCTTCACGACAAACGACAACATCAACATCGCCACGATCTTCTAAGTATTGCAAAAACGCATTCGTCTCTTCTTCATGATTATAAACTTGAAGGTAATTCGCACCATAATCAAGTTTCGTTTCACAAGAGAAACTGACTTCCATTCCACTTAGAAGTGATTCGATTCTTTCTTTTACTTGTTGCATCGATGTTTGTGATAACGTCCGTATTGTTCCTTCAACGCGAGCATGCTCTGCGATGATATTTTGTTTCGTCCCACCTGAAATCGTGCCGATTGTAACAACTGCAGAGTCTAGAGGTGACACATTTCGCGAAACAATCGTTTGTAGTTGTGTCACAAAGTGACTTGCAGCCACAACCATATCATTAGCCTGGTGAGGGGTTGCGGCATGTCCACCCTTCCCATAAAAATCAATAAACAACTCACTTGTATTTGCAAATAGCAGCCCAGGACGAGTTGCAATTGTGCCTACTTCATACTCAGGTGCGATATGAAGCGCAATCATTTTGTCAGGACGCCAAGCTTGAAATAATTCCGATTCTAGCATCGGTTTGGCACCACCAGGACCTTCTTCAGCTGGTTGAAATACGAATACTAAATTGTTTTCAGGCTGTTGGGATGCAAAAAATGACAACACTCCGATGGCGATCGTCATATGAAAGTCATGTCCACACGCATGCATTTTCCCATCATGTTGGGAAGTAAAGGGAAAACCGGTTTCTTCTTTGATCGGCAATCCATCAATATCAGCTCGATAGCCGATCGTCTCCGTAGGATTTGACCCTTGCACACGCACGAGCACCCCTGTTTCCCAAGTTTGAACTTCTAAGTGCGTTTGTGGTAACTTGCTTATCTCCGTTAATAAGCGTTCCTGCGTTTTCTTTTCTTGAAAACCTAATTCAGGGATTTGGTGCAAAGCTCGTCTTAATTCAAATAATTGTTGTTCATCCATCACGGACATCGGTTTCCCCTTCCTTTCTCCCACTCAATGATCATTTATTAGTCGTTAAGTTTACGTAATTCTTGTTTGATTTCTGTTTTCTCTTGTGTTTTTTCATCGTTATACTTAATCACTTTCGCTGGTGTACCTGCAACAACGGCATTTGCTGGAACATCTTCGGTTACGATCGCACCTGCTGCAACAACAGCACCTTCACCGACCGTTACCCCTTCAAGAATAACAGCATTCGCACCAACGACAACGCCATCCTCAATAACAACTGGTTGAGCAGATGGTGGCTCGATTACACCTGCTAGTACTGCGCCAGCACCAATGTGACAGTTCTTACCTACTGTTGCTCTTCCACCAAGAACTGCGTTCATGTCAATCATTGTTCCTTCACCGATCACTGAACCAATGTTGATTGAAGCGCCGAGCATGATAACTGCGCGGTCACCGATCGTTACTTGATCACGGATGATCGCACCTGGTTCAATACGCGCATTAATCCCTTTTAAATCGAGCAAAGGAATCGCAGAGTGACGACGGTCATTTTCTACGACATAATCTTCAATTTGACTTTCGTTATCTTTAATCGCCGCTTCAATTTGCTCCCACTCACCAAAAAGGACACCCGTGTTTCCTTGAATAAACGATTGCGTTTCACTTCCGAAATCGATATTCTCTAAGTTCCCTTTAATATGTACCTTCACAGGTGTCTTTTTCTCACTATTTGAAATAAAATTAATAATCTCATTAGCATCCATCTGGTTCATGATTGCTCCTCCTTTTAATATACAACTTTAATGGTTCAAGGTACATGATAGAGAGTTGTTGAAAAAAATGCAATCGGTAACCACCATGTAATAAAAATTTCTTTAAACAAAAAGGACAAGCCCTTTTACATTAGCTTATCCTACATCACAGATGAACATCAATTACGACACATTTATTTGTGAAGAAATGGATTTATCAAATAACCATGCCCATTTTGGTGGACTTGACTCATCTTCTGACTCTAAAATCCATTCTAACTCTCCATGACGATACGATTCCATCCATAATCCGTCCTTTTCATTCATACCTTTTTCACGTAGTAAGGACTCATATCGTGTTGAGTAAGATCGCAATGCTTCCCCCTCGTCTTCCTCAAGTTTCATCGCCATTGCCGACATTTGATCGGTTTCGGGGTTAATAAAGTAAGTAATATCTTGATAATCCATATAAATGCCACCAGCATACATTCCCGTTTCATTTGGACTTCCTCGCCTATTCAATACATCATCCTTTGACGCACCGAGTGTCAGCGTAACGTCACTTCCATTTAAACGACCTTCATCCCACAAAGGAGCACCAATCATATCAGCATCCGTTTTTTCATCAACAACTTCCACAGCATGCTCACTAGAAGAAACACCAACATCAAACGTCGAAGCTGCAGAAATGAAATCTAAGCGAATAAACATGAATAATGTTGCCAAAAACACAATTGGTATGATAACGAAAAAAGCACGTTTCTTCATCGACATAACCCCCTTATATAACACTATACCCTTTTAAGAAACGACTATAACTGTCGTTTCTTTGTTGGAGATGTTACAAAAGTTATGCCGATAAATAAGGAGACATAGCTCTCGCTACACGATCATGCGTTCAATGAAAATCGTCGGATGTTTAGCTAAATCAATTTCTTCAAACGTGATATCCTTATGGTTTTCTGTAAACGTACGTACAATAGGCCTTTGCGGCAAACCGCGGTGTTGCGAGACGACCACACCATATTCCCCAGAAGTTAATTTCACTTGACTCCCTGTCGGGTACAACGCAATAGAGCGTAAGAAACGCCAGACAACCTGGTAATCATAATGAATATTAGCAAGTCCCATGATTTTTTCACTCGCGTCATACGGAAGCAACGATTGCTCGTCGCCTGTTTTTGTCACGAGCCTGTCGTAACTATTTGTGACGGCAACAATCTTTGCTAAATAATGAATATCCGTTCCTATTAACCCTCGGGGTTGCCCCGAACCATCAATATGTTCGTGATGAGTTAAGGCGATATGAGCAGACAGTGTACTAATTCCATTTAGCCTACGTAAAAACTGAAAACCATGCCACGCATGGTGATCATAACCCTCGTCAGCAATATTTTGATTGTATCCAGAAGGTTGTTTGATTTGTTGTGAAGAAACCACTTTTCCAATATCATGAAATAATGCACCAATGGCTAATTGGTGCAATTTTTCATGAGATAAACCTACCTGTACACCAATCAGGACAGATAGGATACAAACATTAACACAATGGACAAACAGCTGATTATCCTCTGTACGAATATCACTTAAATGTACAAGGTGTTCTTGATTTTGAAGAACTTCTTCAATTAATTTTTTCGCTACACTCGAAACAGCTTTTTCATTAAGTGATTTTTCCTCTTGAACGAATTTCACAGATTCAGCCAGAGTCGATAGCATCTCTTGTTTCGTTTTTTCGGATACTACATTCTCAATTTCTACATCTGCAAATCGCTCATCTTGTATGAAAATTGCTGTTACACCCATGTTTCTTAACTTAGCTATTAACGAAACGGTAATTGTGACACCTTCATTTAGCAAAACTCGACCATCTTGTGCATAAATATGCTTAGCTAGCCGTTCACCATGTTGAACATGATCAATCGATGTATATCTCATACTTCACCTTCTTTGATGCAGTCAATAGAGGAGAAGAACTTCTCCCCTAAAATTATTGGTGGTCAGCCACCTCTAATAAACGCTGCAACTTTTCTTTTTGGAAACCAAGCACGACACTTCCCCCTTTTAATGTCGCAGGTGTTCCATGTAATTTATGGTCTCTCAACTGTTGAAAATAACGTTTATCCTGACTTACGTTCCGTTCTTCGAAACTGACTTCCCACTCCTCTAAAGCTTCTAGAACTTGTTGACAGTAAGGACACCCTGAGCTTGTAAAAACTACAACATTTTCTTCTGTTTTCAATGACTAACTCCCCTTTATATTCATATTCCCCATCCTAAGTTGGTCGAATGTCTCCAAAGACACTGACACGTTTATGGACAACTATATTATACTAAAATTATCGGGTATGATCATTCATGATTTGACGATAACATCGTTCATTTTTGTGATTTATATATATCAGTCCCTATTTATGTTACTATAGCGGTAGTGATAAAGTCCGAATTAATGTATGATTTCCAAAAAGTAGAGGTGGCCGTGATGCTATTTAAGAAACCGACGAAGAACAGTGCAACGTTACAACAAGAAAACGAGCAACTTAAAGCACAAGTTCGTCAATTAGAACAAGCGTTAGCCGAAAAAAACGACCAAGTAAACGAGTTTATGCAAAGGATCGCCGACGACCTTTCGCACACACTCACACAACACGAAAATGTAAACGATCAACACGATATGCTTAATGAACTCGTGAAAAGAATAAAAGGACAATTCGAAAAAGTAAGTGATATTTCAGAACAATCAAATGAAAATGCATCTGCAATGAATAATAGTGGTCAATCGTTGATTCAATCGGCAAAAACAATGGTAAAGAAATCCCAAGAAGGTCAAGAGGCAGTAAAAGAGGTTCAAGACCTGATTAACCATATAGGTGAAGAATCAAAACAAACATCAGATAGTATGGAACAACTCGGTTCACGTTCTAAAGAAATTGAAGGAATTGTGCGTGTCATTAATGACATTGCTGAACAAACGAACTTACTTGCCCTAAACGCTTCCATAGAAGCAGCGCGCGCTGGCGAACACGGTAAAGGGTTTGCCGTTGTTGCTGATGAAGTACGTAAACTAGCAGAAAGCACAGCAGAAAGCACGAAATCAATTGATGACTTGATCAAACATATTCAAACAGAGACAGAACGCGCATTAAAAGACACGAAAAGTACATTATCTGTCGCCGAAAACGGTATCGCCAAAAGTCGTGAAACATCTGAAAGTATTGAAACCGCCCTTCAATCAACCGAACAAGTACAAAACGAAGTCCAAAACGTGCTTAAATATATCGAAAAACAGGACGGGTATAGTCATGATGTATCTAATTACGTTCAACAAACACAAGAGATTTTCACTGAAGCAAAGGAACTCATTCAAAAGCATATTGACGATGCTCGTATTGTTGATGATCAACTAACCGATGGTATTAAACAACTTCGTAATCGAAGTACTTCAGCAAATACGTCCTTTAAAAATGAAGTCGCTAGTACAAGACAGTCTTAAACTAAAAAAGGCTGTGCCTAAAGGGAATCCCCCTTACGGCACAGCCTATTATTATAAGTAAGAGCTTCTTATTCCGAAATGCCAGTTTCTTGTTGTCTCGAATCATTCAAATAAATAGATCGTGATGGAAACGCAACCGAAACTCCTTCATCCTCTAGGATCTTCAATATCTTTAAATTGATCTCTTCTCTCACTTGCAAATGCTCTTCCCACGCTGTTGTTTTCGTGAAAAAGTATAAAAATATATTTAAGCTACTCTCATGAAAATGATTAAAACGAACGATGATCAATTCTTGATCGATCGCTTCATGAGTCTTTAATAATTCTTTTATTTTTTCGACGCAACCTTCTAACTTTTCTTTAGGTGTATCATATGTCACACCTAGATCAAACGTAATGTTTCTTTTCCCCATTTTCGTCCAGTTTGTAATCGATTCATTTGCAAGTGTTGAGTTTGGTACTGTTACCAGTCCTTCAGCGAAAGTACGTACTTTTGTACTTCGGAACGTAATATCTTCGACAATCCCTTCCACACTCGGTGCTTCAATCCAATCACCTAAGGTAAATGGTTTTTCTGTAATAATAATCACTCCACCGAAGAAATTACTGATCGAATCTTGTGCTGCTAGTGCAAAAGCTAATCCACCTAAACCTAACCCTGCAACGAAACCACTGACATCATATCCCCATTCACTAGCAATGATACTAATAATGAAAGCAATTAAAGCAAACCTAACTAATTTGGAGAGAAACGGAAGAAGGATTTGGTCAACTTCAATATTAAATCGTTCACCAACTCGCACAAATAATTGTGATGAGGACGACGATAATTCATAAAGCCCAACACCAATCAAAATGATGACCACTGTTCTTAATAACTTGATCATTCCTGCGTCAACTACTTCCGGTAAAGGCAAGTAATTTAGCGCAGCAAAAATACCAATGACGATGAAAAAGGCACGCAATGGACGTTCAAATGAAACAAGCACTTGGCGGAAAACATCTGATGGTGCTTTTTTCGATAATTTTAAAACAATTTTATAAATATACGTCGTAAAAACTTTTCGTAACAATAAAAAAATGAAAAATATAAGACTCGCAATTCCTAATTGATAGAGATCAATTCTTGAAATGATATCTTCAAACATCGGTACCTCCCTCATTCCACCTACACAGTTTAAAAACTAATAACGTTGACCATTTTAACAAACATCGACAAAAAATGCCTTCTTGAATTTAAGTTCGTTATATCACCTTGATTTGCTGTTAGTATTAATGATATACTCTCTTATCATTACATAGAGACGAGGGAATATAAGATGAGAAAACAGTTTGCTGTGATTGGACTCGGTCGCTTTGGTAGTAGTGTGTGCCACGAATTAAATGAAATGAATCATGAAGTTCTTGCAATCGATAACGATGAGCAAAAGGTTGATAAGCTATCCAAACATGCCACACAAGCCATTGTAGCAGACGGAACAGATGAAAAAATGTTAAAAAATATCGGTATACGTAATTTTGACCATGTGATTATTGCTATCGGTGAAGATATTCAAGCAAGTATTCTTTGTACTTTAATTTTAAAGGAAATGAATATTAAACAAGTTTGGGTGAAAGCACAAAATGACTACCATCACAAAGTGCTCGATAAAATCGGCGCTGACAAAATATTCCACCCGGAACACGATATGGGACAGCGAATCGCTGAATTTTTAACATCCGAAAAAGTGATCGACTACATCGACCTTTCTGAAGACTTTAGTATTATTGAAATCATTGCTACAAAAAAAGTTATTGGTAAAACGCTCGCCGAAATGGACGTACGGGCAAAGTACGGTTGCACCATCCTTGCGATCAAACATTCAAAAGGCGTAAACGTTACGCCTAACGCTGATGAAACCATTAAAGAAGGAGATTTATTAGTTGTTATTGGTCATAAAAATGACTTAAAGCGCTTCCAACGAGATGGTATCTAACACTTCAAGGCTAGAACTCCCTACTTCTAGCCTTCTTAATTGTATTTTTCTCCCTCCTACGATGAAACTTTGACAACGAAACAGATCGCTTGCTAAAACTCGAGAATTACCAATGTATTGAACAACAACCCTTTTTCTTTACAAATCTTTTTCACGTATTCCAGCCTGTACTTGGGAACAAAAGCATAACAAATAGGTAATCCGCCTAATCGAATCCAACCTTCCTATCATAGAATGCTAACGTACAATGTAGGAGAGGGGGATTTGCATGTCAAAACGAAAGGATAACCTACCGAAAAATTTTCCAGCACAACCACTAGGTGACATTCTCCATTCCATCGATCAGTTTTTTCAAGATACGATGAAGAACTTTCCATTCCCTAGAATGATTCCAATCTATCAATATGAAACGCAAAAACATTATATTATTGAAGCAGAATTGCCCGGTGTAAAGAAAGAGCAAATTCATCTCGATGTTTATGAAAATTACATTCGTATCTCAGTCGAATCGAATGAATCTGTAGAAACGAAAAATGACAAGAGTGAAGCTTGGCAACAAACACAGTCATTTGAACGGTCTGAGCGCGTTGTGTATTTACCATTTTCCGTCCGAGAAGAAGAAGTTGAAGCAAGTTTATCAAATGGCGTATTACGCATTCGCATCCCTAATAAAAGAAAGACCATTTCCATCGAATAACCTATTTAAGGAGGTGACGGGCGATGAATATGCATCAGCCCCACTTCACTTGGAACGCTTATCCTCCTGCACCATCCCCGTTCCAAGTTCATCATCAATATTTTTCACAACCGCAAATGCCTCCCCCACAACAAGGGTATAGCGGTCACTTACCACCACAACCAATTACGCAACCACCACAGCAACAACCACCACAGCAACAACCAGTCAATGCACAACCACAGCAGACGCAAGAAGCACAACAAACTGGATTACAACAACATCCGCCACGAACCCAACCTGCAAACTGGATTAAAGCATTTCAAAAAGAGGATGGAAGCTTTGATTTCGATAAAGCAACAGCGACAGTCGATCAAGTCGTAAAAACCGCAAATCAAATTCATCCATTAGTCAAGCAAATGTCTAATTGGTTTACATTAAAGTAATAAATAAATTACACCGTTCTCTGCCTTTATAACGGCAAAGTAACGGTGTAATTTGTTTCATCATGATTTCCACAATGAATGTCATTTTAGATTTACAAAGCGTTTTCCATTGCATTTTTCTTCTTTTTCTTTATTTGTGAATCAACATAACCAGTACCTAATAAAACACCTGTGACAATAAGAAAAAATCCAATGACTTGCGTAACGTAAATACTCTCACCTAAAAATAAAAAAGCACCAATTAACGAAAAAAATGGGACGAGATTATTAAAGATTGCGGTTTCTCCAGCACCAATTTGCTGAATGGCTGCATTGTAAAGGATATGACCCAGTCCAGTAGCTAAAATAGCTGAGACAAAGAAAACTGTCCAAACCAATGCAGTTCCACCCGTCAGTTGAGAGAAACCATTTGGTTCAACTACTAGGCTCGTTCCTAATAATAATATTGAACCAAGCAATAACATCACCGCTGTCATTTGCCTCGATGACAAAGTTTTCGTGGCCATTTTAATAAGTATAAAACTCAAAGCCTGCGAAAACATGGACGTAAACACTAAAAAATCTCCCGTAGAGACGGCACCGATACTTCCGTTATTTTGTAATACGACAATAGCAACACCTGAAAAACCAAAAATAATTCCAGTGACTTGAAGCCATGTCATCTTATCACGAAAGAAAATCATCGCTAAAATAGACGTTGTGATTGGAATTAGTCCAAGAATTAATGACGCGTTTGAAGCAGTCGTTTCCACCAGACCAATTGCCAAAAGGGCATGATGACCTAATTGACCAAAAAGAGCAGCGAGAATAGTGATCCCCCACTCTTTTTTTGTTAATTTCCTAAGGTCACGTAAAAAATATAGGACAATGATTGCAACGATTCCTGCGACTAAAATACGAAATCCTTGCATTGCTACTGGCGGGAAATGTTCAACTAAATATTTCACCGCTACAACATTTAAGCCCCATATAAACATGACTAAAATTAATAAACTATAAGTTAATGACCGTGCCACAAAAATCCTTCTTTCTATGAAAACATTTAATTATTTCCTTTTCACTTCTTTTATTTGAACTACACATTCTTCTGCATTTGAACGAATCGCTTTTAAAGATTTCTAATTCACTAGTTTGTTTAAGCTTACCACAGAACTTCCCACTCCAACAGCCATTGCTCCAGCTCATGCCGCTATGTTTTGAGGATGGATACCTCAGTTGGTATCAACGGTATTGGTGAAAGAGGGCTATCGATATCTTATATATATCGAACTAAAACAACTGCCGGAAAACTTTAATTGCATCAGAACCTTTACCTTCAACTCACCATATAATTAAAGGAATTGGATATATCAATAGAGAATGACTTAACATGCGTGATACAATTATTGTAAACTTTTCTTACGGAGGGATCGCGATGAATGAGACGATTGAAACATTACTTGGTCACCGCTCTATTCGATCTTTTACTGATCAACCACTTACAGACAAACAAATCGAAGTTATCGTACGATCAGCACAAACAGCATCGACTTCTAGTTTTATTCAAGCTTACTCGATCATCGGTATTACCAATCCATCTACGAAAGAGACATTAGCCGAACTTGCTGGTAATCAACCTTACGTGAAAGATAATGGTCATTTCTTTGTATTTTGTGCTGACCTTTATCGTCACGAACAGGCAGGCGCTTATGAAAATACCGATGTTTATGAATCAATTGAAAGTACTGAGAAATTTCTCGTTTCAGCTATTGATGCGTCTTTAGCCGCGCAAAATGCCGCTGTTGCTGCTGAGTCGCTCGGTTTAGGTTTGTGTTACATCGGCGGTTTAAGAAACAATATTGAGAAAGTTAGCAAGATTTTAGACTTACCTGCTTATGTCGTTCCACTATTTGGCATGTGTATTGGATATCCTGCGAAACAGCCAGAACCGAAACCACGTTTACCATTTGAAAACATTTATCATAAAGAAACGTATAACAAAGATACCAAAGAGCTTACACGATCTTTCGAAGCATACAATGATGTGATCTCTAAGTATTACTACCGCCGTACAAAAGGGAAACGGGATGATCGTTGGACAGAACAAATCGCTAATATGTTAAAAGAACCAAAACGTTTACATATGAAACCTTTCCTTGAAAACAAAGGTTTCATCAAGTATTAAGCTTTTTAGAAAAACAGCGAAAAAAGAACAAGGAGGCGTAAAAATGAACCAAGACCAAAACATGAACGTAGAAAGCTTTAATTTAGATCATACGAAAGTGGCTGCTCCTTACATTCGCTTAGCTGGTACTGTGGAAGGCGAAACAGGAGATAAAATTTTCAAATATGACCTACGTTTTAAACAACCGAATAAAGATCATATGAAAATGCCTGCTCTTCATTCCCTCGAACATATGATGGCTGAATTTAGTCGAAACCATCATGATCAAATTGTCGACGTTAGTCCTATGGGGTGCCAAACAGGTTTTTATTTATCGATACTTAACGATGATTCATATGACCATGTCATTGAATTGTTGGATAAAACGTTAAATGATGTGCTAAACGCTGATGAAGTCCCTGCATGCAACGAAGTACAATGCGGATGGGCAGCTTCACACTCATTGGAGGGTGCTAAAGAATTGGCTAGAGAAATGCTTTCCAAAAAGTCAGTATGGCGTGAGGTTTTTTCTGGAGAATAGTTGTCAAAAAGGGGAGTGATAAGTCATATAACTGACAGAGATCGGCTCTCATTCCTCCTTTAGTTGTAGAAGGAAACTTTATATTAGATCATAATAAAAACGGTCCGACTCACTTATCTTGTGATTGTCAGACCGTTTTTATATTCCCTTTCAATGGTAAGCTAGAACACGCAAATGTTTAACGGAAAATTCAGGATGACCGTCATTTGTAGACAGTTCAGCAGATACATGAGCACCTTCTTTGACAGATCCATCTATTTGATCAATACCAATATAAATATCATCGCCTTCATTAAGGTGAGCAATTGTCTCTAATGTTTGCTCATGACGCTCTTCACTAACATCAACGATCTTTACTTCTTCATCCGAAATATCATCAACAACCCCGTATATCTTAAACTCTTCCACATCGATACTTTGCCCCTCATTAGCAGATGGCATCGGATCGTTAGAGAAGTACCCTAAGACAGAAGCACCAAGTACGAGAGATAAAAATAGCATTGTTCCTTTCATCATAAATACCTCCTTTTTCCTTTTTCTCAATTATCATATTGATTCATTTTACAAGGATCTCATACGAGCAATATTCCAAAAATATTAGAAATATAAGTTCTCTAGCCTAAATATGTCGAATTATCTCGGGATTAACCCTTCATTGCTCTGCATTTCTCCATGTAACTCTTATTCTAAACTGTTTTTTCAGCTGACAAAAGGGGTTTTTCAAAAAAAGTTTATAAAAAATCAAAACCGTTTTCCCACCCCATTCTTTCCACTCTTTTTAACGTACAAAAACCAACTTAACGGGAATAACCCATTTTTGGACAAACATATAAACGGACAACTTACAAAAACAATTGGGAAAGGGAATTTTTCAAATTAAAGGTTCACCCGAAGCCGAGAACACTCGTGTTTAATCATGAAATAAATCGGCTTCGGATACGGTTTACAACCTTTAAATACAGAAAGTGTATTAGCTGTAGATGAAGGGATTTCACAAGGAATCATTTCTGGTGTTTACAGGCATTTCTTTACTTTAGTGACGAGTCATTCAAACAAAAAGCGAGCCTAACTTTTCACAATGATCATTTAAAATTCCTCATCTTAGTATTTTCAGACGCATATTCATACCCATAAGCTTTAAACTCTTCTAACCATGTAGCAATCCGATCTGCCGCCAAACGATGGTCTTCCCTCATAACGTTGTTTTTTTCTAATATATCGAGCACATACCTCGGAAGGTCATCAAATTCATTTTTGGCATACGCCATCTGATAGTCTCGTTGTAAAACTTCAGCATTTCGCGTCTCTTGTCCAGGGAGAGGCGACGTTAAAATCGTAGGGATTTGATATGTTAATGCTTCACTTACCGTCACACCACCAGGCTTTGTAATCAAACCATCACATGCTTGTAAATAAGTAAGAAATTCTTCGGTATAATCGACAATTTCAAGGGAATGCCTTGGTTCATCAACATGTTGTTGAATGCGATTACGGTCAAGCTTTCGATGACCTGAAAAGAATATAAGGTGTAACGGTTGCTCTATTGACTCGAGCGTTTCATAAATAGACGTGAAATTAATACACCCCCAACCGCCACCTGCAACAGCGATTACTGGTGTTTGACCATCGACAGGTAGGCCAAGCGAAGCTCGCGTACTTCTTGACTTTTCTAGTAAATCCATACGACGCACAGGAATTCCCGTTGCAAAAAAGTTTCCCTCAGGCCATATCACCTGACACCTTTCCACCATACGTTCGTTAGCTAAAAAGTACCCCGATACACTCGGATGATAGGCAAGGGGGTGAAACGTAAAATCAGTAATCACCGCATAAATGTGGATTGACGAAGGTAACCTTCCACTCTCTCGTTCCCTTGCGAGTAGCGAAGTTAAAAGTGGATGTGTCGTTAACACAACATCAGGTTCCTGGTGTTTGACCGCTTTTATAAATGGGTCAAACGCTCCGCGAATCATACGAGACAATGATGAGACGACCCACGTTGATTCTGCCATTTTATCGACCATTCCCCAAAAAAAGGGCGCACGTTTAATCATCGTTTGGTATGTCCGTTTCCAACGGTGTTCGCGTTGAAAAGTATCATTTTGACGTTCGCAAGACAATGTAAAACCTTCCACAACTTCCACTTTAAATGCACGTTGACTTAATGTATCTGCTAACACACGAGCGACTTGCCCATGACCATGTCCGGCTGAAAGGGTTGCTACCACTATATTTGACATAACTTTCCACCCCTTTGTTATCTAGGGTGGGAGTCCGTTACTATGTCTATACATCCAGAAATCAAAAAAACTCACATCAAAAAAGCGAAAAGACAAATGATTGTGTAATCATTTACCCTTTCGCTCTCACTCCCCTAATTATTACAAAGCCTTCACCATTTCAACATGAGGGATACCCGCATCGTAAAACAATCCAGACGTTGTTTTATAATCAAGCTTTTCATAAAACTTTTCGGCTTGTGTTTGTGCGTGCAAATGTAATTCATCTAAATTCTTATCAGTAGCTAATTGCTCGATATGTTTCATAAGTTTATACCCAAGGCCTGTTTTACGATGTGATGCGCGGACACAAATTCGCTCTACCTTACCGTAATCATGAACTTTCCTTAACCTACCTGCGGCTACTGGCTCCCCCTCATCATACGCAACAAAATGCCACGCTTCATTTTCATGTTCATCAATCTCTTCTTCCTCAGGTACCTTCTGCTCCTCGACAAACACTTCCATCCTTACTTTGAAAGCATCTTGTCGTTGTTCTTCGGTCGTTACTGTGTAAATATTCAATCGATGTCATTCCTTTCCTAGTAAAAACGTTTCATAAACTGTCCAAGAGCCATTTTCTAATTGGTAAAGTAACGAAAAACGGTCTACCATTTCTTCATGATCAATGGTTTCCATTTTTAACCTTCCAAGCACATCTGAACATTCAGCATCTTTTAAATCTTGACCAATTGTAATATGCGGGACAAATTGGTAAGTTACATGGCGACCTAGCTCGCCTTCATTTAGACGTTCATGTAAACTCATTAATGTTTCATGTTCACGAACTTTCATATAGATCGTATTTGTTACAGGATGAAACGAGCTGAATTTATAAACTTCTAATGGAAATGGCTTCGTTTGTTTTGCAAGCTCGCGAATTTTTTTCACCATGCTTTCCATTTCAAAATCACCAGCAGCAAATGGCTCTTTTAAAGTGATGTGAGGCGGAATAAGCGAATAATGAGAGTCATAACGCTTACGGTATGCGTTAGCGATATCTTGCAATTTCTTTGACGGAAAAATAGATACTCTATAATTCATCGAATCCCTCCTATCCTCTGGTTTACCACATTGCCACGCGGTTAAATCGTGATCTTCACTTTATTCATCATACCAGTTGCAAAATCCTTTTTCATCACTTGAATTTTTTCTTGTTTTTTTAAAATCGAATGAATTTCTAATAGATGATGTAAAGATCATTTCCGAACATGGGTTGTGATTTTCACTGCAGGCGGATGCTTCCAAAAGGCTTGTCTTCAGCTAAATTCAGCTCCACAAACCGTCGCTGAATTGGATCTTCAGACTGCGCTTATCCTTAGGGAGTCGCCGCCTTTCGTTTCAATCACTCATTTCCAAAACGAACGTTGACCTTTGTGATAACTAATTACCTTCGTGATGTTTCTTAAAACCCTTCATGATGAAGTTGGTTCAATCGTCTTCTTTTTTTGTTTTTCTTTCAACTAAAAGATAGACGTTTAATATCTATGTATTAAGGGTATAGGTCAATTGTTTGTAAATATGCGCTCCCCCTTAAGAATCGAGCATAGAAAGGAGTACAAACATGACAAAACGACAACCTGTACATTGTCACGAAGTCGAGAAAAAAACGAGGGAACTGTTAGAAGAAAGAGGCGTAACGATTGAAGATATCGCTGAAATTGTATATCAATTACAATCTCCATACAACGACGCATTGACGCTCGAAGAATGTACTCATAGTGTTGATGCTGTATTAACAAAACGCGAAATCCATCATGCTGTCTTGGTTGGTGTTGAACTAGATAAACTCGCCGAAAAGAAACAACTGTCTGAGCCGTTGCAATCCATCGTTGAAATGGACGAAGGGTTATTTGGTGTAGATGAAACCATCGCCTTTGGCTCTGTCTTTGGATACGGAAGCATTGCAGTTACGTCTTTCGGTTACCTTGATAAAGAAAAAACAGGGATTATCAAAGAACTAGATACAAAAGAAGGAGAAACAGTCAATACATTTTTAGATGACCTTATTTGTAGCATTGCCGCGAATGCATCTAGTCGACTTGCTCACCGGTTACGCGATCAACAGGAATCACTTCGAGAAGAGGAAATTAGAAGAAGAGATGAAGAACAACGCATCGGATAGGTCTTCCCCCTTCTAAAAGGCAGACTTCATTAATCGACGTCTGCCTTCAAATCTTTCATCATAAAATCACGACAGTTTCGAAACCCGTGTTTCTCATAAAACTTCGACGCATCATCATTTCCATACCAATAGTCTAGTTCAATCACATCGACATTTCGTTTTTGTGCCAATTGTTCAATTTCCTTCATGAGTTTCGATCCATACCCCTTTCCCTTTTCTTCTTCCGATATACTGATTTGATGGACTTGAACAGCCCGATACCCTTTCATAAATGTGTTTTCAGGGTAATACTTAAATTCGATCCATGCGTAGCCAATCGATTCTTGTTCATTTTCTATCAGTAAAAATAAAAAGTTCTCGTTCTGCATAAGCTGTTTAAACGTACTTTTCACTTCATCATAATTATACGGTTTAAAAATATACGGGTGCATTTGTTCATGCTGATCATGGACTCGTTTGTTTAACTTTGCAACCGTTACGTAATCTAATGTTCGTTTAACGTTCATCTTAACTCCTTCCCTTTTAGATAAAATAGACGCTTCCATTCATTATAGGAAGCGATCCCTTTTACTGTGAATGAAACGGAAAAGTTCAGTTAAGGTAAGCATGATGTTTCGTCTTGCTTCTAGAGATGAATCATGCTAAAGTGTCTCTTAGTTGTTTGAACATCGATCATGCACTCTTGGGGTGACCACTTTGAAAGAAAACGGTCGAAACAAAACACACTGGATCTATTTTCGACAAATATTTGACAGTAAATTTCAAGCTAGCTGCTTGAAAGCCAAAATTGAAGAGAATTGGCACAACGGATATGAACTTCCGCCTTGGGTTGAAATTCGTAAATTAAAAGATGAACGTTACGTTGTGCGCTACACATTCGATGAATAACTGCTTTTGTTTTCAAAAAAAATTTCGTCTTGACGCTAGGAAAATATTCATGTATATTAAATATTGTCGCTGACAAGAGCACCACGCATTGATCCGTTAGCTCAGTTGGGAGAGCGCTACCTTGACAGGGTAGAGGTCGCTGGTTCGAGCCCAGCACGGGTCACCATTTTATATATTGACTTTTGTATTTTAATGAAC
Source organism: Texcoconibacillus texcoconensis (assembly GCF_014202575.1). Classification (GTDB taxonomy): domain Bacteria; phylum Bacillota; class Bacilli; order Bacillales; family Salisediminibacteriaceae; genus Texcoconibacillus; species Texcoconibacillus texcoconensis. The sequence goes on from NZ_JACHHB010000001.1 coordinate 414,088, forward strand.
TATAATATTAATTGTCGCTAATAAAGCAACCATCACATTTGATCCGTTAGCTCAGTTGGGAGAGCGCTACCTTGACAGGGTAGAGGTCACTGGTTCGAGCCCAGTACGGGTCACCATACATATAAACGTTCAAAGTCCTTGTTAAACAAGGACTTTTTTTAATCAAAAAAATCGGGTAGGTTCATCGCTACCCGACTTTCCGATTCATATCTTCTTTAAGATGATTATACTGGATAAACTGGATGTTTACGCTCAGAAAACACCATATTTTTTGACTGGTATGAATCAAAGCGATTCGCTAGTTCCTCTCGCAATGAATTGGGTGGCACAATACCATCAACAATCATTTCTGATGCTAATTTGTAAATGTCGATATTGTCGCGATATTCCTCATGCTTCTCCTTAATAAATGCAGCCCTTTCTTCTTCTGGTAATTCAGCAATTTTATTTGCATATACTGCATTTACAGCTGCCTCCGGTCCCATCACAGCAATTTGTGCACTCGGTAACGCTAGACAGCAGTCAGGTTCAAAAGCTGGACCTGCCATCGCATAAAGACCTGCTCCGTACGCTTTACGAACAATTACAGAAATCTTCGGAACAGTCGCCTCAGACATGGCAGAAATCATTTTTGCTCCGTGACGAATAATCCCCGCTTGCTCAACTTTTGTGCCAACCATAAACCCTGGTATATCTGCTAAAAACAATAAAGGAATATGATAAGCATCGCATAATGTAATAAACTTAGCGGCTTTATCAGCAGAATCGTGGAACAAAACGCCACCTTTCATTCTTGGCTGATTTGCAATGATCCCGACCGGCTGCCCATTTAGCCGCGCTAAACCTGTGATCAATTCAGGCGCAAACCGTTCTTTAATCTCAAAAAATGAGTCTTCGTCAATGATACGATCGATCAAGTCTTGCATATTAAAAGGAGCATTTTGGTTTTTTGGAATAAGGTCTTCGATCGTTTTTTCAAAAGACTTCGGTTCCACCGTCTCTTTAACAGGTGGCTTTTCAGAATAACTCGCCGGGAAATAAGATAAATAGTTTCTTGCCTTAGAAATCGCCTCTTCTTCATTTTTCGCTAAAATATCTCCGCAACCTGAGACGCTACAATGCATACGAGCACCGCCCATCTCTTCTAACGATACCTTTTCCCCAATCACCATTTCCGCCATTCGAGGTGAGCCTAGATACATCGAAGCATTGCCATCCACCATAATAACCGTATCACAAAAAGCAGGGATATAAGCGCCTCCTGCTGCAGAAGGACCAAACAACAAACATACTTGCGGGACTTTTCCGGACAGCTTTACTTGGTTATAAAAAATCCGCCCTGCTCCTCGTCTACCAGGAAACATCTCTACTTGATCAGTAATTCTTGCTCCTGCAGAATCGACTAAATAAAGCATCGGTACGTGTAATTTCTCAGCTTTTTCTTGAATGCGGATAATTTTTTCAACTGTTCTAGCTCCCCATGAACCTGCTTTAACTGTCGAATCGTTTGCCATCACACAAACCGTTTGACCATTGACCTTGCCAACACCTGTGACAACGCCGTCTGCTGGTAAGCTGTCTGCCATACAGTTTGCGAGCATGCCATCTTCGAGTTCGATTCCTTCATCAAATAACAACTCCAACCGTTTACGTACGAATAATTTGCCCTTTTTTTCGTTACTTTCATGATATTTAGGCGGTCCACCTTGTTCAATTTGGTCGATTTTATTTTGCAAGTCCTCTCCAACTGACATCTTCATTTCCCCCTTCTGACGATTCTTCAACTCATTGCTCATAGATGTACCTACTCCCCTTTATATTGCGGTGCACGCTTTTCTTTAAATGCCTGTAAACCTTCCATCCGATCTTTGGTAGGGATCGTCACTTCATAGGCATTTTTTTCGATGGCTAGACCTGTCTTCAAATCGACCTCTGTTCCTTTATCAATCGCAAGTTTTGCTTGTTTAAGAGCAACGGGTCCATTGGCTGATATTTGTTGAGCGAACTCACCCGCTTTATCAACAACTTCCCCTTTTGGAACAACATGCTCAACTAAACCGATCCGCGCCGCTTCATCAGCAGCAATACGTTTGGCTGTGAAAATCATTTCTTTCGCTTTCCCCCGCCCTATCAATCTCGGCAAACGCTGTGTCCCGCCTGCCCCTGGTATAATCGCTAGTGAGGTTTCTGTTAAGCCAAGCTTGATATGTTCAGAAGCGACTCGAATATCACAAGCTAGCGCTAGCTCCAATCCTCCGCCTAAGGCACTACCGTTTAATGCACAAATCACAGGTTGAGGCAACGCTTCCACATCGTTAATATTTTCTTGGATGAGAGAGACCGTCTTTCGAACTTCGACAGCGTCCATCTCTCTGCGCTCTTTTAAATCTGCCCCTGCACAAAAAACCTTTTCCCCAGCAGCGGTTATGATCACACAACGTACCGCTGGATCAAACTTGATTTCATAAAGAACGTTTTGGAGGTCATATAGCATTTGCAATGATAATGCATTCGCTGCTTCTGGCCGGTTTAATGTCACAGTCGCAACGCCTTCATCATTAACTGAATATAGAACGAATTTACCCAAAACAATCAGCCTCCGTTTTCAAGCATCTTCCTCATAACGCTCATAATAAATTTTTTCAACAACTTTTTGCGGTAGCTGCTTGCAAATTATGACTAGGAAGAGGCCGCCCAATTTTCTTCTCAATAAACTGTGCTGCCAAAAGTAACTTCTCCTGGTTGATACCTGTTTGAATATCCATGCCTTGAAGCATGTAAAGCAAATCTTCTGTCGCTAAGTTGCCCGATGCACCAGGCGCATATGGACAACCACCTAGTCCACCAATAGATCCATCGAAAGTGGTTACCCCCATATCAAGAGAAGCAACAATATTAGCCATTGCTGTTCCTCGCGTATCGTGAAAATGCATCGCTAACCGTTCTCGCGGGAACCTATCAAGCAACACATTTAAAACCGTTTGCACTTGACTCGGGTTTGCAACACCGATCGTATCACCGAGAGACAGTTCATCAACGCCCATTTCAAATAAGTTTTCGGCCACCCTAATGACATTTTCAACAGCTACATTTTTCTCATAAGGGCATCCAAAAACGGTTGATATGTAGCCTCTCGTCGTTTTACCAGCATTTCTTCCTTCTTCAATGACAGCTTTTAGTACAGGAAACGTCTCTTCAATTGATTTATTAATATTTTTTTTATTGTGCGTTTCACTAGCTGACATAAAGACGGATATTTCATCAATCCCTGCTTCGATCGCTCCCTCAAGTCCCTTTTGATTAGGGACTAATGCTGAATACGTGATATCATCATGACGCTTCATTTTCTTTGCCACTTCTAATGTATCTGCAAGCGCTGGAATCCATTTCGGATTCACAAACGAACCAACTTCAATATATTTCAACCCTGAATCTGATAATTGATGAATCAGTGAAACCTTATCTTCCGTAGAAATCAAGGTTTGTTCATTTTGTAGCCCATCTCGAGGACCGACCTCTTTAACATCAACTTTATTCGGAAAATTCATGAGCTCCCCCCTGACATTAAGGAGTTTAGAAAAGAAGAAGATATTTCTCTATGATAATTCCAGCAAAACTTCCCCTTCGTCAACAAAGTCCCCTTCTTGTTTTTTCAATTGTTTAACCGTCCCACTAGTTTCTGCAGCAATCGGAATTTCCATTTTCATTGATTCTAAAATCACGACATCTTGACCTTCTTCTACCCGCTCTCCTTCACCTACCAACACTTTCCATAAGTTTCCTGCCATATTCGATTTCACTTCGCTCATTTTATATCCCTCTTCCTTTAATATTTAATGATGATCGATTGTCTTGAGCCCCTCCTTAGCTCCTTACCCGGCACTAAGGGGGGACTCATGGTCTCTATCTGATTAGCGCTTTAAATACTTTGTTATAAATTTCGTTGTTACATCTCCATTTTTAAAAGCTTCATGGCCAATCACTTCTTGCAGCATCGGAATATTCGTTTTTATTCCTTCAACTTTGTAATCATCTAAAGCGTGTAATAGATATTCAATCGCTTCTTCACGATCTTTTCCTTTAACGATTAATTTTGCAATCATTGGATCATAGTGTGGTGTTACGACTGAGCCCTCGCTCACCGCACATTCATTCCTAACGTAAGGTTTTTTAGATGGAAGAAAAGTAGTGATTTTACCTGGTGAAGGAAAGAATGTTTTCGGGTCTTCCGCATAAATCCGTACTTCGATCGCATGGCCTTCACGTTTGACATCACTTTGCGCGAAAGATAATTTCTCCCCAGCTGCAATCTTCAGTTGCTCTTCAACAAGATCAATGCCAGTAATCTCTTCTGTCACTGGATGTTCTACTTGTAAGCGGGTATTCATTTCTAAAAAGTAGAAATTCTTTTGTTCGTCAACAAGAAATTCAATGGTTCCTGCATTTGTATAATTGAGGGCTTTAGCAGCTTTTACTGCAGTCTCTCCCATTTTGACTTTCGTTTCTTCATCTAAAAATATAGACGGTGCTTCTTCAACGACTTTTTGGTTGCGCCGTTGTATAGAGCAATCCCGCTCCCATAAATAAATGGTATTGCCTTCACCATCAGCTAGAACTTGAATTTCAATATGGCGTGGGTTTTCAATGCATTTTTCAATAAACATCGTTCCGTCACCAAAAAAGTCTGTTGCCCTTTTTTGATTCCCTTCATAAGCTTTTCTTAGTTCATCTTCATCCCTAGCGATTTGCATACCAATTCCACCGCCACCAGCTGAAGCTTTTAACATCACTGGGAAGTTCATTTCTTTCGCCAACTCAACGGCATCTTCTACATCAAGTAACGGTCTTGCAATCCCTGGTACTACAGGAATCCCCGCTTCAACCATCGCTTTACGCGCTTCTACTTTACTACCCATGCGAGCGATGACCGAAGAATCAGGTCCGATAAATCGAATACCCGCTTCTTCACAACGATTAGCAAATGTCGTATTTTCCGATAACAAACCATATCCGGGATGAATCGCATCCACACCTGCTTCTTGAGCAATTTCTAGGATCTTATCGATATTTAAATAGCTTTCATTGACACGTGGTTTCCCAACGAGATATGCTTCGGAAGCCATTTTTACATGCGGTGAATCAATATCAGCTTCTGAATAAATGGCAACTGTTGAAATCCCATGTTTTTTGCATGTTCGAATAATACGACAAGCAATTTCACCACGGTTTGCAATTAGAACTTTTTCGAACAATAAAATCACCTCATAATTGAATTAATACCACTGCCCCTTAGAGGTCTGATTATTTTAAATTTTTAAAATATTTTAATTAAACGTTCATCAATAATGATATGAAAATAAAACGTTATTATTCTTCAAGAAAGTACAAATTGGGTGATATCTTTTAAGTTCCTCGGTCTATTCAGCCAAGTGAAGTTCGTTAACCGCCTTTTCTTTTAGCTTAAATTTCTGGATTTTCCCTGAAGCTGTCATTGGATATTCATCGACAAATTGAATATAGCGTGGAATCTTAAACTTAGAAATTTTTCCGTGGCAATAATGATAAATTTCTTCGTCTGTTGCGGTCTCTCCATCTTTTAAAATAATCCAAGCGGAAATTTCTTCCCCATATGTTTTATCTGGAATACCAACAACTTGAACATCTTGTACTTTAGGATGCTGATATAAAAATTCCTCAATCTCCCGTGGGTACACATTCTCTCCACCACGAATGATCATATCATTCATCCGCCCTGTAATTCGGCAATATCCGTTTTCATCCATCACGGCTAAGTCACCTGTATGAAGCCAACCATCTTCTGTAATTGTCGCCGCTGTAGCTTCTGGGTTTTTATAATAACCGTTCATCACGTGATACCCTCGTGTACATAACTCACCTTGGACACCACGAGGTACTTCTTCATTTGTTCCAGGTACGACAATTTTCACTTCCACGTTCGGTAACGCGCGTCCGACCGTTTCTACCCTTAATTCAAGTGGATCATCAACTCTCGTTTGTGTAATGACAGGTGATGATTCCGTTTGCCCATAAGCAATCGTAATCTCATCAGCACCCATACGATTCACAACAGATTTCATCACTTCAATCGGACAGTTCGAACCTGCCATCACGCCTGTTCTTAATGACGATAAGTCATACTTTTCAAAATCACCGTGGTTAAGTTCTGCAATAAACATCGTCGGAACACCGTGCAGCGCTGTACACTTTTCATCCTGCACCGCTTGTAACACTTTTTGCGGGTTAAATTCTTGGACAGGAACCATTGTTGCCCCAACCGTCACAGATGCCATCGTTCCTATCACACAGCCAAAACAATGGAAAAATGGAACTGGAATACAAAGGCGATCACTTGAAGATAAATTCATACACTGAGCAATATTAAATGCATTGTTCGTTAAATTATTGTGGGTGAGCATCACCCCTTTAGGAAAACCAGTTGTACCTGATGTGTATTGCATATTAATGACATCGTCCGCTTCTAAACGATCCATTCGTTGTTGTAGGGCTTCGTCACTTACTTCTTCACCCATCTTTAAAATATCAGACCAATTGAACATCCCCGGGTGCCTCTGTTCTCCTAAGAAGATAATATTTTTTAAGTGTGGGAGTTTTTCAGACTGTAGTTGACCAGGTTTTGCTGACTTTAATTCCGGTATTATTTCATACAACATATCGATATAGGATGCATCTTTAAATGAGTCCATAAGAATGAGCGTCGATGCGTCTGAATGCTGCAATAAATACTCTAGTTCCGATGTCCGGTAATTTGTATTTACAGTTACTAACACAGCACCCATTTTCCCTGTCGCAAATTGAGAAGTTACCCATTCAGGGCGATTCGTCGACCAAATGGCAACATGTTCCCCGCGTTCAACCCCTAACTTCATGAACCCCTTTGCAACTTTTCGGCACAGCTTATCAAACTCTTGGTACGTATACCTTAAATCGCGATCAGTATACACTAACGCTTCATGTTCTGGTTGTTTACTCGCGACTTGTTCTAACAACTTTCCTATTGTTACATTTAAAGTCTCTGCCACACAAGATGCCTCCCTTTATGGACATGTTCTTTAAAGAGATGTTCTTTCGATGAGACTACCCGTTCACCTTCGCTTTTTTCTTTTCACCACACCCTAATTCACGAGCAATTACTAACCTTTGAATCTCTGATGTCCCTTCTCCAATCTCCATTAACTTTGCATCTCGTAACATGCGTTCAACGCCATACTCTTTCATATATCCATAGCCACCATGGATTTGAATCGCTTGGTTACATACGCGCGTCGCCATTTCAGATGCAAATAACTTTGCATAGGCTCCTTCTTTCGTAAACTTTTTCCCTTGGTCTTTCAACCAAGCTGCCTTTAATACCATATTGCGGGCTAACTCAATTTCCATTGACATATCCGCTAACTTAAATTGAATCGCTTGGAAGTTGGAAATCGGTTGGCTAAATTGCTTTCGTTCTTTTGAATAGGCGAGCGCGGCGTCAAATGCACTTTGAGCAATACCGACCGCTAATGAAGCAATCGAAATTCTGCCCCCATCTAATGTGTATAAAAACTGTTTAAAACCTTTTTCAGGATCACCTAATAAGTTTTCTTTCGGAACACGAACATCTTCTAAAATAAGCTCAGATGTATTCGAGCCACGGACGCCCATCTTGTCATAGTTGCTATTGATCGTAAAACCCGGTGTATCTGTCGGGACGATGAATGCTGATATGATATTTTTTCCTCGAGCATCTTTACCTGTAACCGCCGTTACAATGACTGTTTTTGCAAATCCAGCATTTGTAATCCAACACTTTTCACCGTTAATGACATATTCATCTCCATCTAAGACGGCTTTCGTTTGCGTTCCACCAGCATCAGAGCCAGCATTCGGTTCTGTTAATCCAAATGAACCTAATGCCTCCCCAGAAGCTAACGGTACTAAATATTTTTGCTTTTGCTCTTCAGTACCAAAGTAATAGAGTGGACTCGCCCCTAACGAAACAGCTGCAGCATAACTCAGCCCTGTACTTCCACACGCTCTCCCGATTTCTTCAACAGCCAACGAATAAGAAACGGTGTCACCTCCTGATCCTCCGTATTCCTCTGAAAATGGAATCCCTAAAAGACCTAATTCACCCATCTTTTTGAAAGTATCAATAGGAAATTCTCCCGTTTCATCGATTTCCCTAGCTTTGGGAGCGATTTCATTTTGTGCGAAATCCCTAACCATGTCTTTGAGTAATTGCTGTTCTTGTGTTAACTCAAAGTTCATTTACACCTCTCCTTTTCATAGATGTTTACGATATAAGGTTGTGTTGTCCCTTTTTGAATCATATGCCTCTGTTATCCTGAAAATGACGATCACCTATGAATGTGAGGTCCAAAATTGAAATGTGATAGATCTTTAGGTGCTCAGTAAGATCCTTTCCACCTGAAAGCGTCATTTTCATAAAATGACATCAATGTTTTTTATGGTACTTTGACTCAGTGTTTTTCATCATTTACTAACGATTTATAGGAGGCCATTTATGAGTAACGAATCATTATATCAAAAATCTTATTTCAATCGTCTTTCTGAATTAAAAGACTACGCACCAGAAGTATTTGAAGCTTTTATTGACTTTGATCAGAAAGCATTAGCTCCTGGAAAATTGACAACGAAATTTAAAGAACTCATTGCCGTAGCTGTTGCCCACGTAACGGGATTCCCTTATTGCATCGAACTTCATACGCAAAACGTAAAAAAAGAAGAAGCTTCAAAAGAAGAAATGACTGAAGCGATTATGGTTGCAACAGCTTTAAAGGGCGGTGCTGCATTCGCTCATAGCGTCAACGCACTCAATACATATGACGGTCATGAAGATGAAGAACTTTATAAAAAAAGTTATTTTTCAAGAATTAAAGAACTTTCCGATTTGAATAATCAAGCGTTTGAAGCTTTTGTTAACTTTGATCAACAAAGCATGAAAGAAGGCAAATTAAGCAAAAAAGAAAAAGAATTAATTGCTTTAGCTTGTGCGCATGTTACTGGATGTGCTTATTGCATAAACATTCATGGAAAGGGCGCCAAGAAAACAGGTTCCTCCCCCGAAGAGGTAGCAGAGGCAATTTTCGTTGCTACGTCTTTAAAAGTTGGTTCTGCCATCACCCATAGTGCCAATGCATTGAATGCTTATGACGGTTAAAATTGTTCATTAGCATCATTTTCCATAAACAATTAAAGGCAGCGAAATCATCGCCGATTTCAGCTGCCTTTTTAATATATCAAAATGAATCACTTAAAACTTTAACCGACCACATACTACCCTTCCAACAAATACTTTTTCAATAATGATGATCCATCTGCATGAACTTTTGAACAAGCCATTTAAATATCACACCGATGATAAAGTAAAACGGAAACGAGTAAATATGCTCCCACTGGTACATTTCATATATTTGCAACCAAATTAATATCGGCTCTAAAACAAAAGCAAAGACGATTGCCAGTAGCAACATCACGCTGTTAAACGACTTCCACCCTGTAAACTTCTGATACACCATCATATAAAGATAAGGCATCATTCCTAAATGAATTGTAAGAATTGGCGGAACTAACGGTGTAGCCTTATACGGATACCCCCATAACATGAACGAAACCCCAAACACATCTAAAACTTCCGCAGTTAATGCAACCATTAATCCATATGTAACAACCTCAACAACCCTTTTTTTATCTAAAATAGCGATCCAAATGATAAACAAACTAACCGAAAGAACGAAAAGTAACCACCAATTGAACGTAAATACATTCTCATTTAACCAATAATCAAAGTTTGCCTCTTTCAATTGCTGACTTAATTCAACGATATCATCCCAAGTAGTTTTGCCTTCCATGATCTTCACACTCCTATATTTTAGGGTGCAAAATCATTTTATTTTTATGTGATAATCTCACTTGTTCTTCTCACATTTTTATAACGGAAAGGTGACTTTTATCCATCAAAAAAGTAACTGAGGTCACTCTAACAAGTTACTTGCTAGGTGCAAAATCATAAGTCGCAGACCAAATCACATGAGAAATTGGATAAATATCACAACACAAATCACAATATTATTCACAATTAAATAAGGGTTTGAAGATGGCTATCCACTATTGTTTTCTAGTTAATTTGTTCAACATAACCCTTTGATTCGGACAGGTCTATTGCTTTTTTTACTCTAACTGTCCGAAGATTCCTTGAGTTCGGACAGGTCTACTGCTTTTTCTACTCTAACTGTCCGAAGGTTCCTTGGGTTCGGACAGGTTCACAGTTTTTTCTACTCTAACTGTCCGAAGATTCCTTGAGTTCGGACAGTTCCACAGTTTTTTCTACTCTAACTGTCCGAAGATTCCTTGAGTTCGGACAGGTTTACTGCTTTTGCTCCTCAAATTGTCCGAAGGTTCCTTGGGTTCGGACAGGTTTACTACTTTTTCTACTCAAACTGTCCGAAGGTTCCTTGGGTTCGGACAAGTTCACAGTTTTTTATACTCTAACTGTCCGAAGACACCTTGAGTTCGGACAGGTTTACTGCTTTTGCTCCTCTAACTGTCCGAAGATTCCTTGAGTTCGGACAGGTTTACTGCTTTTGCTCCTCAAATTGTCCGAAGATTCCTTGAGTTCGGACAGGTTTACTGCTTTTGCTACTCAAACTGTCCGAAGGTTCCTTGAGTTCGGACAGGTTTACTGCTTTTGCTCCTCTAACTGTCTGAAGAACCTCTTGGGTTCGGACAGGTCTACTGCTTTTGCTCCTCTAACTGTCCGAAGAACCTCTTGGGTTCGGACAGGTCCACAAATTTTTCCCACTCTAACTGCCTGAAACTCCAACCATGTTACAGGAGGGGAATAATATGAGTTTTCACGACGATTTAGTGATAAAACATTGATAGAGCAATAAAAACGCATGAGATTTCTTGTGTGAAACCCCATGCGCCCCCTTTGCGTTTTGATTGTTTTCACCTCTCAAGTAAACCAGTTAGAGATCACTCAGCTGCTTTTACTAACGTTTATGATGTTCTTGACCACCATACAAAACTGATTTTACAGCAGCTTCAATTTCTTCATATCCTGTACATCGACATATATTCGAATCCATCCACGATTTGATTGTTTCACCATCTGCTTCGGGATGATTTTCCTTAAGAGAATGAACATTCATTATAAACCCTGGTGTACAATAGCCACACTGAAAGGCAAAATGTTCAACAAATGCTCGTTGCACCGTTGCATCTGTTAAACCTTCAATTGTCGTGACGTTTTGATCGACAGCTTCAATGGCAAGCATAAGACAAGATTTCATCGGCTTTTTGCCGACAATAACCGTACAAGCACCGCAGTCTCCATTTAAACACCCTGGTTTTGAACCCGTTAAACCCAGGTTTTCTCTTAATACATCTAAAAGCGTATCTGCAGGTCGAATGAGGACTTCACTTTCTTCCCCGTTTACGTTTAAAGTGACGGCTACTTTTGTCACCTTACCTCCTCCATTTCTAACCCTTCAAACACATCAAGCAACGTATTTTTTAAAACAAACATCCGATAATCGCTAGATGCTTCCGAATCATGTAAAACCTCAGCGGGTACATGACGAATGGCCAATGATACACGCTCTTCTAACGGTCGTTTTGTATCATTTAAGAAAGGCTCCATTTCCTTGGCACGAAACGGAAAAGAACATAACCCGCTTATTGCTACTCTTAACTGACCATCTACCTTAATACCTACGACCGTAATAACAGGGTATCCTGTATCCCATTGTCTACGCCTTTTGATACTGATATTTGCCGCTTCGATCATTTTCTTGTTTGTCACTAGTTGAACGAGACACTCGCCTTCTTCTAGTTGAAGGGATTTTTGAAATACATCAAGGATCGGCCGTGTTTCCTCCCCTTCCCTACTAGCGATCACGACTTCACTTTCAGAGACTAAAAAAGGTAACACAGCTTCACGGTAAAAGATTTTCCCACAAATGTTCCCACCTAGTGTCACTTTCGTTCGCGCTGTATGATCAGCAACCTCACTCGATGTTTTCGTAAGCAATGGAAACAGGTTCGCTTCTTCAATCTCACTTAAAGAAACCGCTGCGCCTAAATACAAATTCTCTCCTTTAAATGTCATCATCTGACACTTTGATATTCCTTTAATATCAATGACCGCATTCGTGTATAAATAATCTAACCTTCCAAAGGTGATAATTTCTGTTCCCCCAGAAAAATACATCGGTTGTTTGCCTTGCTGGCGCAATGACTCAAATAATCGCACCGCTTCCTCTACCGACGAAGGCTTATAATAGTCAAAATCAAACGGAATCACTCCCCTATCCCCTCCTTCGTTCGCCAAATGAGCTCAGGCGTTAACGGTAGTTGACGGAGAGGGACCCCCACCGCGGTTGATAACGCATTACCAAGTGCGGCAGGCATTCCTAATAAACCTTGTTCACCAGCCCCCCGCGCTCCATATGGGGCATCGATATGGGGCGTTTCCACAAATTCAACGATGTACTCTGGATGCTCCCCATAATGAATCGGTCTGTATGTTCTTAATCGAGGATTTAATACCCTCGCTTGTTCATCAAAAACAAAGGTTTCCCTTCCTCCGAAAGCCAACCCCATACTCATCGCGCCTGTCACTTGCCCTCGTGCAGATTTTTCATTTAATACTTTTCCCACATCAATGACAGATGCAGCCCTCAACATTTTATACGTATAATCTCTACGGTCAAATTCAACTTCAATCGCTTGCGCTCCGACACTCCATTCAGGACCAGGATTTCCCTTTCCCGTTTCTGGGTCTAATTCGGTCAGATGTCGCAAAATATAATTTCCTCGCCCGATAATTTGCCCGCCAATTGCGTTCCCATTTGGATACGTATAGCCATAGGCAATATCTTTAAATTCAAGACCAACTGATGGCTCCTCTCGCAAAAACACCCGACCGTTCCCAACATCTAAATCATCGACCCTCGCTCGCAATATCGTTGAAGCGATCTTTTTTAATTGCGTCAATGCGTCATCTGCTGCTGCAAGGGCTGCCCTTCCTGCCATAAATGTCCCACGGCTAGCAACTGTCTTCCAATGCTCAGGTGTCGTCTGTGTATCAACTTTCATTCGCACATGAACATCGCGAACATCTATACGTAAACGATCCGCGACCATTTGTGCTAATACAGTTTTCGTTGCCGTCCCGATTTCAACGACACCTGACATGAGATTGACCGTTCCGTCCTCATTAAATGTCAAAATCGCACCTGATGTTGAATCTGTCGGGATCGTTGACGTTTTCCATAAACAACTGACCCCTTTAGCCCGAACGATCCGATCATTTACTTCAACAAGTTCGCCCTCATCCCAATTGATAAGCTTCTTTACTTTTTCAATACACTTTGGAACATGACCGATTGTACTTCTATTAAGACGTACTTGTGTAGGTGTTGTATGTCCTGGAAGAATCGCGTTTTTTTCGCGTAATTGTAGAGGATCAATGTGGAGTTTTTTTGCGAGAATGTCCATTGTTCTCTCAAATGCAAATAACACTTCAGAATGACTAAATCCACGATATGGCGCAGGATAAGGGTGGTTCGTGTATACACTATAAGAGTCACACTTAACATGATCAATTTTGTATGGCCCCGTGCAATCAACAGCGCCAGCACGACTTAAATGAATCGCCTTATCTGAATAAGCGCCACCGTCGAATAAATAGACGATTTCAGCTACTTTTAACGTTCCTTCCTTCGTCGCCCCAAGCTTCACTTTCGCATCCAAACCTATGTGACATGGGGCTGTGATCATATCTTCTTCTCGGGAATAAAATACTTCAACTTGCCTTCCACCGACCGCTTTTGAAGCAATGTAAGCAAGAATTTCTTGCTGAACAGACGCTTTGCCTCCATAACCCCCACCGACCAGTGGCGTATTGACAATCACCTTTCCTACTTCGATACCAAAATAATCATTCATCAACTTTTTGACCATAAATGGCGCTTGCGATGACGTGTCAATCACAACAGATCCGTTTGCTTTAATTTCCGCTTTCGCACTTCTTGTTTCCATCGCCGTATGATCAGACGGGGAAAAAGAGAAGCTCTCATCAACCGTCACTTCACTTTCGCGCCAGCCTTTTTCAATATCACCTTTACGAATTTTTGTATGGTTAGAAATGTTCGACTTTGGGATCGGTTCAATCCCTTCATCTTTTTCGTATTCAGCAACATTTTCATGCACGAGCGGTGCGTTTGCTTCAATGGCATGACTTGGTGATTGAACTGTCGGCAATGGTTGATAACTTACGTGAATGAGATTTGCTGCACGTTTTGCCACTTCAGGTGTATCAGCAACGACGAGTGCGACAACTTCTCCATGATAACGAACTTTATCTGTAGCAATAGGAGGACGATCGCGAACTTCTTCTCCTATCAGTGGGAGGTTTTCACCTGTAATCACAGCGCGAACACCCTTTACCTTCCTAGCTTCACTCGTATCCTTAGCAGTCATTTTCGCATGTGCATAGGGACTGATCACTTTTTTTGCATAGAACATCCCTTTCGTCCGCTCATCATGTGTATACTTCGCCTTACCTGTCACTTTTTCCAGCGCCTCTTTTCGTATGACACTATCACCGATGTTTTCCAACGTTCCACCCTCCTGTGATCGTCATTCCTCTACATTGTATGGGTAGTACGCTTTGTTTACCGCTAATTTTTTCACTCGGTTGTAATCTTCCTTCGTATCAACATCAAAAAAACAAGCCTCATCCTCATAGTCGACAAACTGACCCTTATTCCTCCATGAACCTGTCAATCGTTCACGAGCCCCTTGATCACCCTGTAATTCAAGTAGTCCCGAAAAAGCGTGTTTTGAAAATAATACAGGTGGCCGTACTCTCCCGTTCCATGACGAAGCAACAAAGTAAGCATTTGTTTGCTTTCGATAGGCTTCAATCAGCTTATCAATTAACGTTTTTGACACAAATGGTTGATCTGCAAGAAACACGACTGCTGCATCGGCACCGATTGTTAAAGCACGCCTGACGCCTGTCTTTATAGATTCACTGATTCCAGAATCCACTTTTTCGCAACGGATATATTCTAAATCCCCTTCATGTCGGAGTGTTTGATCAAGCCAGCATAAACGGTCGAACGGACGGGTGACAATCGTTGTGAAATTGACATGAGAGTTGAGAATCGTATACAAACCATAACTCCCTAAAGAAGAATCACCTACTGGTAACATGAGCTTGTTCATTTCCATACGCTGGCTTCGGCCTGCAGCAAGGTAGATCCCGACGATAAAAGGGCTCACCGTACCCCTACCTCTTCTTTCACGCCATGTCGGACAACCTGGATCAATTCTGCAACGATACTAATCGCAATTTCCGTTTCGCCACGCGCACCGATATTTAAGCCAACAGGTGTGTGTACATCAGTTTGAACTTCTATCCCTTCAAGTAACTTCTCTGTTCTTTTTTTAGCTCCTAAAATTCCTAAGTAACGGACAGGGACATGTGAGATTTGCTTGAGAATCTCTCGGTCTTGTAGGAAATTGTGCGTCATGATTACGACGAAATCTTCTTTTCTTATGTCAACGCGCTCGGAGATTTCCTTTGGAAAGGCAATGATACAATCCTCCGCTTCTGGAAACCTTTCCTTTGTACATATACCCGGGCGCCAATCACACACTGTGACTGAAAATCCAGTGTTCGCCGCTAAGGTTACAAAAGGAATCGCATCTAATCCTGCACCAAATAATACAAGCCGCGGTTTAGGTTGATAAGTATGTGTATAAATGCAGGTTTCTGTATCTTCACATATACGCATTTGTGTTGGTTGAGAAAATAAGCCTTCATGTTCACACACCGGAAACGCTTGTTCAGCTGTTTTAAATGATTGACCCTTCTTTACATAAAATTGTTCATCAATCAAATGAAACGCTTTTGTTAACCTTTTTGTATGCAAAACAGACTTTCCCTCTTCAACATGCCTTTTCAAAAGTAGGAGCTCTTGTTTTCGCTTTTCATCAACGGGTTGCAATAATATATAGATCACACCATTGCAGCCGGCTCCTTGCCCCCACATGAAGTCTGATTCCTCTCGCAAATCATACTTGATGGTTTTAGACTGACCATCATGCAATACCTCGTTTGCATGATAGGAAAGATCCTCTTCTAAGCAACCAGCACTAATCATCCCGATTTGTCTACCTGTCTCTTGAAACAACATCAAAGACCCTTCTTTTTTATAGGCCGATCCTTCAACATGAATCACCGTTGCTAAGACACTCTTGAGCTCACTGACTTCTAAAACTTCCAGAATTGAATACATGTCGTCCATTGTTGTCCCTCCTTTCAATTGTTCCTATATACATACGAGAAACCAAATCAAATTACCACCTCGAAAAAGAATCATTTCTATAAAAGGAATAATTTTTTACATCCTCCTCAAACTAACGAAGAAAACAATTCTTATGAAGGAAGAGGGGGTGACACCTTGATTCGCAGATTTACGCAAAAAATGAAAAAATCAAACCAGAATTTTAAAGAAGAGACCGTCAAAGCATTAAATGAAAAAGAAGAGCAACCAAAAGAGCTCTCAATAGACTTAAAGCAAAACGAAGAAGTGATTCATGCCATTTATGATAATAGTTTTGATATCGTTATTCGGCCATTTTCAGCAAGTGATGGAACGAAAGGTTTAATGATCTACATAGACGGTCTTTGCAATACTGAAGAAATAAATGAAAATGTGTTAACCCCTCTGATGAAAGATGCAGAGTTAACGACGAACAATATCGATACCATCATCGAACAACACCTTACCATTTCGGAAGCCACGAAAGTGCATACATTTAACGAATTGATTGAAGAAGTCTCTAGTGGACACCCCATTATTTTATTTGATGGAAATGCGACTGGGTGTTCGCTCTCCGTTGAACAATTTGAGATGAGATCGGTCGATGAACCAGAAGCAGAACAAGTCGTCCGAGGCCCAAGAGATGGCTTCATCGAACCACTCATCGTCAATACGGCTTTGTTAAGACTAAGGATAAAAAGCCCACGTTTAAAAATAAAAACGATGAAGATTGGCATTCAAAGTCGTACAAATGTCGCTATCGCTTATATAGAAGAAGTTGCTGATTCAACTTTAATTGAAGAGGCAGAAAACCGCCTTAAACGAATCGAAGTCGATGCCGTTTTAGAAAGTGGAAATATTGAAGAAATGATAGAAGACCATCCATATTCACCGTTTCCACAAATCCTCAATACTGAACGAACGGATGTCGCATCGTCCTATTTGTTAGAAGGACATGTCGTTATTCTCGTCGATGGATCACCGATGGCTTTAGTTGCGCCGACAACGTTTTATTCCCTGATGCAATCAGCGGAAGATTATTACCAACGGTTTCTCATCAGTACGACTATTCGTTGGTTACGCTATTTGTTTTTGGTTATCGCTTTAACCTTACCATCTTTATATGTTGCGGCACTTACCTACCATCACGAAATGGTGCCAACGGCGCTGATGATAAGTATTGCCACCGGCAGAGAACAAATCCCTTTCCCCGCGATGGTCGAGGCGTTTTTAATGGAAGTCATTTTTGAAGTGTTACGTGAAGCAGGTCTTAGACTCCCGAAACAAATTGGACCTGCCGTCAGTATCGTTGGTGGTTTAATTATTGGTGAAGCGGCAGTAACAGCGGGGATCGTATCGGCCCCGATGGTTATCGTCGTTGCTGTAACAGGTGTCTCGTCATTTGCGATCCCTCGTTACAACGCAGGGATTTCCATTCGAATGCTCCGTTTTCCATTATTATTCTTAGCCGGTATGTTAGGCTTACTTGGCATTATGGTTGGCTTAATTGGGATTATCGTCCATTTAAGCTCAATACGATCCTTCGGTGTTCCTTATTTAGCACCAATGGCACCGGCTAATTTTAGTGATATGAAAGACGTGATGATGCGTGTACCAAAATGGGCGCAAAACACAAGACCACGCTTGACTGGTGAGAGTAATAAGAACCGACAATCACCTCAGCAAAAGCCTAGTCCTGAGCGCGGAGGGGAATCATAAATGATTGAAAAAGGAAGAATTTCGGCTATGCAAATGGCCATTTTAATGTACCCAGCCATTATCGCGACCGGTGTTTTAATCGTTCCTTCTCTCACAGCAGAAAATGCAGGTCGCGATTTATGGATATCCCCCATTATTGGTTCGAGCATTGGCTTTTTAACGGTTTATTTGGCTTACAAGTTACATCAATATTATCCTGGACAAACGGTGATTCAATATAGTGAAGAAATTCTTGGTAAGCCGTTAGGAAAAGCGATTGGCTTTCTCTTCTTATTTTTGTACCTTCACCTAAATGGTGTCATCGTGCGAGAATACGCCGAATTTGTCATCGGTGTTTTTCTATTAAATACACCAATGCAAGTCATTTACGGAACCATCATCATCGTCTGCGCCTTTGCAGTACGTGGCGGTCTTGAGGTCGTTGCGAGAACCGCGCTCATATTCGTACCTGTCGTCACCTTTCTAATCTTTGTGCTCATTGTATTATTAATCAACGACTTAGATCCTACAAACATGTTACCGGTCTTTGAAAAAGGGGTTACTCCGGCTTTAAAAGGGTCGATCGCACCGCAAGCTTGGTTCAGTGAATTTTTTGTTATGTCCTTTTTACTTCCTTATTTAGTTGATCAAGAGAACGGGTTGAAATGGGGAATGACCACCGCCATCTTCGTTATGGTGACATTGTCAATGACTAATTTAGTTGCCTTATTTTTGTTCGGTGATTTTGTCGATTCGATCCTTTACCCAGTGATGTCTGCAGCCCGGTACGTAAGTGTGGCGGAATTTTTTGAACACCTTGAATCTGTCGTTATGGCCCTCTGGGTCGCTGGTGCCTTTGTGAAAATATGTGTTTTTTACTACGCCCTTTCTTTAGGAACAGCTCAATGGCTAAAGCTTTCAGAATACAAAGCCGTTGTCCTTCCGTTTGGCTTCCTTATCATTATTTTTGCTAGATGGTCCGGAGATAACCTTGCTGATTTAAAAGATTTTTTAGGAACGCCAGCCCCATGGTACTTATTAACGTTTCAAGTGGCTCTGCCAATACTTCTTATCATCATTGCATTCATTAAAAAACGTCGCGCTTAGGTTGAGGAGGCAAATTTCATGAATCATTTTCAGTGCAAAAAAATTTTACATAGATGTCGTCTTCTCATTTTCCTTAGTGTACTCACATTATTGTTAAGTGGTTGTTGGGACCGACAAGAAATCAATGACCTTGCCATTGTATTAGGTGCAGGGATCGATATAACCGACGAAGGTCTTATTGATCTTTCCGTTGAAATTGTGACTGCTCAAGAAGGACAAGAAGAAGAACAAGGGGGCGCCCAAACATACGTCGAGTCAGCCACAGGACAAACCGTCGTAGATGCGACCTCTACACTCCAACAAAAATTGTCACGACAGTTATTTTGGGGACAGATGGAAGCGATCATCATGAGTGAAAACATGGCTAGAGAAGGTGTCCATGGCTCCCTTGACTTCTTCGCTCGCCAACCACAAACACGGTTACGAAACTATATCTATGTCACTGAAGAGAACCCAAAAGAAGTGTTTGCTGCTACACCACACCTCGAAGTAAGTACCACGAAAACATTAGCCGAATTGTCCGAATTTCAAGCTGGCCTCAATGTTACAACGTTAGATTTTTTACGGGCCCTTGAAAGTGAAGGTGAACACGGGGTTTTACCAATGGTCGAGACATTACCTCAGGACGCTGGTAAAGAGGAGGAACAAACGGATTTAATGGGAAATCGAGCTGCTTTGTTTAAAAGAGACAAAATGATTGAAAGTATCGACATGGACATCACTCGTGGTGTCATGTGGTTACGTGACGAGATTGAAGGCGCAACGGTCACACTATCACCCGAACGGAGTGAAGGGTTAATCTCTATGTATATGATTCGTTCCGACGTTAATTTCAAGCCGCAAATTCAAGGCGGTACGTGGAAAATTCTCGTTGAGGCGAAAAGTGAAGATGACATCTTCCAAAATGCCAGTAACTTAGACTTAAAAGAGGTCGATAACGTTAAGATGTTGGAAGGTGAATTAGCCACACAAATTGAAGATCGAATGCGAGAAACACTAGAGGTTGTCCAACAAGATCTTCAATTAGATGTTTTTGGTTTCGGTGAAACATTTCGTCGCAAGTATCCTGAAAAATGGGATGAAGTCAGAGACCAATGGGATGAAAAATTTGCCGAGGTCGAAGTTGACTTTGACATTGAAACGATTATTCATCGACCAGGACTTTCTTCTGAACCAACTGGTTTGCCAGAAGGTGAGGTGGAAGAATAATGCCAAACATCGTAAACGCGATTGGTATCACATTACTCGTCGGCCTCATCGCTCTCTATGAGTGGCCAAAAATCAATCCAGAACAAAAAAAAGAAAAGAAAGCTTTTGTCGTTTTATCTGTTATAGGCTGGGGCCTTGCGCTATTACTTGTCTATTTCCCTAATATTGCTGGCCCCAATGATTTGATCGATTTTATTTACCAACCGATAACAAAAATGATGGAGTAATCAAAAAGAATAAAAAAAGAAGGGGCTGTCCCAAAAGTCGGTAAAATAACCGACTTTTGAGGACGCCCCTCTTTTTATGGAAGACAATATAATCCCGCTCGAATCCGTTACAGG
>NZ_JACHHB010000002.1:0-191123 GCF_014202575.1 Texcoconibacillus texcoconensis
CCTGTAACGGATTCGAGCGGGATTATATTGTCTTCCATAAAAAGAGGGGCGTCCTCAAAAGTCGGTTATTTTACCGACTTTTGGGACAGCCCCTTTATCCTTTCCTTACATCTCATTTTTAACCGAGTTCATTTCACTATCCTAAAAAGCGATGATATAGCGTTTTTGCTCGTGCAACATCATTTGTGCCATGAACGAGCACACGGCCATCTCTAAAAAACACAAGGCGATAATCATCTTCAGCATAAGAAATTAAATAGGGGTTTTCTTCCATATAACCTGGTTGCTTTTGAAGTCCTTCTATCAATGCATCAAAATCTCGTTCCCCACGTTTTGGCGGACGAATTTGCACCGTATTCCGTCCACATAATACCGCCGTTTTCGTCTGTTCTTCCGTCGTTAAAAACGGAAACGTTGGCTCACTCCCACAAGATAAACAACCTTTTCGCCTCAAACGATCAACAGATATTTGCGTCTGTTCATTTTTCCACAAGTCAAAAGACACGAGCTCTTTACGCAATACATCATCCGCGCCAACCAAAATCTTCATCGCTTCTGTCGTTTGATAAGCAACAACCATTTGTACAGCAGGGGCAATGATACCAGCTGTATCACACGTTGCTCCACCGAGCGGTACAGTTTCTAACAAACAATGTAAACATGGTGTAACCCGTGGTCGAATCGTATAACTGATCCCGTAACTTCCGACACATGCTCCATATAGCCAAGGGACTTGATATTTTTGTGCCATATCATTGATGAGTAAGCGGGTATCAAAGTTATCAGTCCCATCAATGACAAGATCTACACCTTGAATAAGATCTTCTAATTCTTCTCTAGAGACATCGGCTACATGTGCATGAACGACGACACCCTCATTGACTTCTAGTAATCGTTCTTTCGCGGCAACGGCTTTCGGTAAACGATCCCTCGCATCACTTTCACGATACAGCGACTGTCTTTGTAAATTGCTCATCTCTACATAATCGCGATCAACAAGCGTTAACGTGCCAACACCTGCCCTCGCCAGATTTTCAGCGTTCGCTGCTCCTAATGCACCGATTCCGATAATCAAAACATGGGAAGATAACAGTTTTTGTTGCCCATCTTCACCTATCCCTGTAAAAAGTTGCTGACGAGAATAACGCTCCGAAAGCTGTTCGTTCTCACGGTTCTCCTCTTTCAAGCCCATCATCCGCCTCCCACAAACTGAACGATTTCGATGCGGTCACCGTCTTTAATCGATTGTTCTTTGAGAGAAGCGCGCTCGACAATTTCTTCATTTAACTCAACAATTACAGCTTTTTGATCAAGGCTGTAATGGTGTAATACATCGTCTACAGACTGAATTTGATCAGGTAACGTTTTTTCTTTCCCATTAACATGTAAGATCATTTAATTCACCCTTTCTCGATAATCTAGCACTGCTGACAAGGGATCTTCAGCATTTAAAATACCAGACATGAGGGCAATCCCACTTGCCCCCGCTTCAATGACGTCTGAGCAATTATGAGGTGTAATACCACCGATAGCAATGACCGGGACACTCACTTTTGAGGAGATCGCTTGCAATCCTTCAAGCCCTCTTGGCTCTTTACCTGGTTTCGATTGTGTTGAGAAAATGTGCCCAAATAAAAGTTCATCTACGCCCTCATTTTCAGCCTCTATTGCTTCTTCTACAGAATGGACAGATTTTGAAACATAGAGATCAGGAAATGCTTCCTTTACTTGTAAAGGCGTTAAGCTATGGTAAGCCAATTGCACGCTTGAAACGTGACAAGCTTTAGCAACATCCACCCTATCATTGATTCGCATCTTTTCTAATGAAATCCCATTTTTCTTCAATTCACTAATACCACTTGACAACTCACGTGCCGTTCGTGCTTTTTCACGTAAATGAAAGACATCTACATACGGCTCGATCGTACTTGCAATCTCCGAAAAACGTTTCAATGACATTTGGCCATTAGAGATCACTTGTATCATCGGTTGTTTCATCTCAAAACTTCCTTTCTAGTTTCAGGAAACTAGACCATTTGCCAGTCTTTAACGACAGGCTGATACCCTTTCTGTTTTAACACTTCTTTCATTTCTGCAACCGATCTTTCATCAGAGATTTCAAATTGACTTTGTGTCTCGTTCGGCTCAGAGTAACCTCCTACCTCTGTCGATGAAGCAGCAGACATCTTCGTCACACCAAGTGGAATGAGGTGATCGCGCAATGTTGGCGATTCACGGGTAGATACGTTAACTGCAGCCCGTGGTAAAAACAACCGTAAAGCGAGCATCGCTTGCACTAGGTTGTGATCCTGCACATCTACTTTTGGCTGATAACTCCCTGCATGTGGCCGAATTCTTGGAAAAGAAACGCCCACATCCGCTTCTAAATATTTATTTTGTAAGTAAGATGCATGCATACCAGTAATGAAACTTTCTTTTCTCCAGTCGTCAAGACCTAACAGTGCACCGATATTTACAGCGTTCATGCCTGCTTGACACCCTCGTTCTGCAGTATCAAGTCGGTAGCGGTAATTCTTCTTCGGCCCTTTTACATGGATGTCTTTATAAATCTCTTCATTATAAACTTCCTGATACACAGTGAGTCCGTCAATACCATGCGCAACTAACTCCTCATATTCATCGCGATCGAGCGGCTGAATTTCTAAACCAATCGAAGAAAAGTGTTTTTTAAGCACCTTTAGACACTCTTTTAAGTACTCAATTGAAGAATGCGTGTGCGATTCACCTGACAGTAAAAGAATATGCTTAATGCCCATGTCTGAAATCACTTGCGCTTCCCTTTCAACTTCATCCATTGTCAAGCGTCGACGTGGGAAATCATTGTCGAGACTAAAACTACAATATTTACAAATGTTTACACAGTAGTCTGATAGATATAAAGGAAGGTACAGTTGCATCGTTTTACCAAAGTGTTGCTTCGTTAGCTGATGCGCTTTTTGCGCCATTGGCTCTAAATATTTTTCAGCTGCTGGTGATAGCAAAGCAAAATAGTCACGCTCATTTAAATGTTCTTTTTGAAGTGCTCTTTCTACATCTTGGTCAGTCACATTCGCAAAATTTTCATCGTAAGAAATATCGCGTAATTTGACATATTGATCATAAAAACTCATTCAGCTCTCACCCTTTCGTTGAGTTTAAAAATCCTGTTAACGGAGAAGATGCCTCGGCTGTCACCCGTGTTGGACCTAGCCCTGATAAATACGCTTGTCGTCCCGCTTTCACGGCCAAATCAAAGGCTTCAGCCATTTTTACTGGTTGTTTAGCCGTTGCAATCGCTGTATTCACCAGGACAGCGTCCGCGCCCATTTCCATCGCTTCTGCCGCCTCTGACGGTTTACCAATTCCCGCATCAACGACAATTGGTACATTAATTTCATCTATTAAAATTTGCACCATATCTTTCATTCGAATACCTTTATTAGAACCGATCGGCGCTCCAAGTGGCATGACAGCTGCTGCGCCCGCTTCTTCCATCCGCTTTGCTGCCATTAAATCTGGGCTCATGTACGGTAAAACGACAAAGCCTTCATTGACAAGGATCTCTGTTGCACGAATCGTCTCTTCATTATCTGGAAGTAAATATTTTTGATCAGAAATGACTTCAATTTTAATCCAATTTCCAAGGCCACTCGCTTTAGCTAGACGAGCAATTCTCACCGCTTCTTCAGCTGTTCGTGCCCCCGATGTATTTGGCATTAATTGTACCGAATTCGGAATGTCTTCAATGATGTTTTCTTCACCGCTATCTACATCAACGCGACGTAATGCAACCGTAACTACTTCCGATCCAGACCTTTCAATCGCCGCTTTCATTTCACTGTGATCTCCAAACTTCCCTGTTCCTACAAACAAACGATTAGATAACTCCACACCTGCAATCTTTAATGGATCATGCATTTCTAATTCCTCCATTTCCCCATTGAAAAGCTAAAGGTCATGCTTTTTGAATGACTACAACAAAAAAGCCCACCCTAGAAGGTGAGCTTGATAAACGTTTCTTTTTATAAACCGTTGTATAAAACGTCTACAAGCTTCCCTCCGTTGGTATTAACCAATTCAGGTTCAAAGGGTCGGATTTTATCCTCTCAGCCTTTTAAAAGGCACCCCTAGCTAACAATTAAGTATTTTATTCTTACTAGCAGTTTAGCAAACTTTCCTATTTTTGAAAATGAAAAAATTCAAGTATTTGCAAAGTAATTTGCGCATTTACTTGAAAGTTGTCGATACTTTTTCTACTAGCAACGTTTGTAAGGAAACGTTCCATCACGTATACTTCTTATTATGAACTTTCAACGAAACAATGAATATTAAAGGAGCTACCAACAAATGATAGAATGGAAGAATATTTATCGCGGATTTATGATGGGGACAAGTGACCTCATTCCTGGCGTTAGCGGTGGTACAATCGCTATGGTTCTTGGAATTTATCAACGTTTAATTGCCGCTATTAATGGACTATTCAGTAAGGAATGGAAGAAACACGTAACATTTCTTATTCCACTTGGATTTGGCGTCGCACTAGCACTCGTTAGTATCAGTAATGTCATGGACTGGCTTTTAAGCTATTATCCCCAACCGACTTACTTTTTCTTTCTCGGATTAATTATCGGGATTATCCCATTCTTGTTAAAAACGATCGATTATCGACGCACATTCTCATCAAGACATTATTTATTACTGATCATTGCAGCAACCTTGATCAGCTTGACCATGTTTATCGATGACAATCAAATGGCGCGCTCCACAGATTCACTCGTCACCGCTGACTATATTCGCCTGTTTTTCTCAGGCTGGGTCGCAAGTTCTGCGATGATCTTGCCGGGTGTCAGCGGATCGTTCGTGTTTTTACTTTTCGGAACATATGAATTAATTATCGCATCACTTTCTTCTTTTCAACTTGAAGTGTTAGTCATTGTTGCAGCTGGTATTGGTATCGGGGTTCTCGTGACAAGTAAAATCATCCACTTCTTACTCGCTCGTTTTACAACTGCTACTTACGCTACGATGACCGGCTTTATCATCGGATCAATTTTCGTCATCTTCCCTGGTATATCTGATGACTTCGGGCTATTGATCGTAAGCATTGTTACATTTTTTGTTGGCGCTTATTGTGCATTGCTCCTTGGACGACTAGAACACGATCAATAAAATGTACATTACTTTGAAACGGAGGATGACTTATGACAAAGGTATATATTCTACACGAAAATGATGATTGGACACAGCACCTCACAAAACAGATGGACGCACTCAATGTCCCATACGAATGTTGGCATTTAAGTGAAGGAAGCATTGACTTAAGTAACCTTCCTCCTAAAGGTGTGTTCTATAATCGAATGAGTGCTTCTTCCCATACACGAGGCCACCGTTTCGCACCTGAATTAACAAACGCTATTCTTGAATGGCTCGAGCGTCACGACCGTACTGTGATAAACGGGACAAGAGCAATGCAGCTCGAAGTTAGCAAAGCAGCACAATATATGGAATTAGAGAAACATGGTATCATCACCCCAAAAACGATCATCGCTTCAGGAAAAGAACAAATTGTAAACGCTGCGGACCAGTTTGCAGACCAACCGTTTATTACGAAACATAACCGCGCTGGAAAAGGATTAGGTGTACAGCTCTTTCAATCAAAGAACGCGCTTGAATCATATATTCATAGTGAAGCATTTGAGGAACCCGTTGATGGCATAACACTCCTACAACAATACATTTCTTCTCCTGATTCAAGTATCACACGTTGTGAATTTGTTGGCGGTTCTTTTCTATATGCTGTAAAAGTCGACACGTCCAATGGATTTGAATTATGCCCTGCAGATGCTTGCCAAATTAGCGATCAATTTTGTCCATCAGACTCAAGCAACCAAGGTGAACCAAAGCCTGGATTTGAAATCGTTGATGGCATTGATCCAACACTCATCTCAAAATACGAGCAAATGCTAAAAAGCAATAACATTGGTATTGCGGGCATTGAATTTATTCAAGACAGTAATGGCTATACCTACACGTATGATATCAATACGAATACCAATTATAATTCTGATGCTGAAGCTAGAGCAGGTATATATGGTATGCTCGAAGTGGCAAAATATTTGCAGCAAAAACTAACTTTAGGAATCAGTCGTTAGCTCGAGTGAATCAACGATACTAGTCACCAAAAGTAGCTAACCTTGAAAACGCCTTAACAAACTAGAAAGTTGTTGAATGATGTTAAAAAAGGGTCTGACACTCATGTTTCAGTGTGTCAGACCCTTTAAGGTTTAAATCCGTATCGGATAAACGATTTAATATCCTCGCCTACACCAATATCATTTAATATCACAATGACAACCAATAAAAATGGTCCTACGAACAAGCCGACAAACCCGAATAACTGCAACCCTGCAAACATGGATATAATAACACCTAATGGATGCAAATTCATACTTGTTGATAACACTTTCGGTTCTAGGCTTTGTCTTGCAATGACAGTCACAGCATACAAAACAGCTAATCCGATTCCTAGCGTTAACTCTCCAGAAATGAATTGATAAATAAACCATGGAATGAGTATCGTGCCCGATCCTAAATAAGGCAATATCTCCGCAACACCTACAATGATTGCAAAGGTTGCAGCATTTTCTATCCGTAAAATTGACAAACCAATAAACACAATAAATGAAACCATGGCCATCAAAATGAGCTGCGCGCGCATAAAACCAAAGACTCGGTAGCGAAAGGTCCTTCCAAAGGCTAACATTTTCTTCAATACCCCTGGTGGAATCGAGTCACGTATCGCCGACCCCATATTTCTCCAATCCTTGCCTATGAAGTAAACACCCAACAAAACAAAGAAAAAAGCAACAAGAAATGTCGGTACAGCAGCAGCAACCTGCGTTAAGCTATCGCCAAACTGCCCAACAACCGAACCAAGTGTTGAGCCAAGTTGAGCAACTCCTTCTTGAATCAACCCTCGTTGGTCTGGGTTTAATGAGGCCATCACGATTGTGACATTTTCCCAAAATGGAAAGATCGTCTCATTAAAAAATTGCTGAATATTACGCGAAGCCGATTCAAACCACATTGGTAATTGATCAGAAAACCAATCCACCGCATAAATAATTAAAAAAACAAGCCCTGTAATAACCCCACCCAATGTCCCAATTCCAATGAGAATAGCTAAAAACACAGCTATACCATTAGGTAGTTTCAACGTATATCTGAAGCCCTTGATGAGTGGCATCAGCATCCAAACGAGCAATGATGCAATAATAAAAGGGTACGTCATTGAAAATAAAAATCCTATGAACCAAAACAAAGCGAATGCTATAACAGCAACCGCCGCTGCACGAACTGTCATCCACGCTTGTGCCTTTGTCATAAAAGGCACCATCCTTCCTAGTAAATTTCACTCTTTCTTTTAATTACCCTCAATTTAAGATAAGTACACATTATTTGTCTAGTACCCACACTGTATATTTTAACCAAAAACTTCATAAAATACTATTTCCGTATGAAAAATACCTCAGTTTACTTCCTATCAAACATAAAAGAGAGCGCCAAAACGGCACCCTCATTCATACTCATTTAATTAATTTCTACATCTTGTAATTGGTAAAGACCTGAAGCATCTGACCAAAATCCTTCAATTTCATCTCTATATCCCATCACATGAGAAGGATGATAAAGGAAGGACATTGGAGCTTCTTCAATCAAGTATTCTGTCGCATCTTCATATAACGCTAAACGAGCATCTTCATCTTGTTGGATTCGTGCTTGGTAAAGCATTTCATCAAATTCTGGGTCATCCATCATCACACGATTACCCTCTCCAACACTATCAGAGTGGAAAAGCATATGCATTGGGTAATCCGCATCACCAGTACCAAGAGAAAGCCCTAGGATGAACATATCATGCTCTCCAGCAGATGTAGCATCAAGGTAAGCCCCCCACTCAAGCACTTCAATTTCTGCATCAACACCAATTTCAGCCAACCCTGCTTGTGTCAGCTCGGCAATATCCATTCGCTCCCGAGTATCATTCGTCCAAATTGTTGTTTCGAATCCATCTTCGTAGCCAGCTTCAGCTAACAATTCCTTTGCTTTTTCTGGATCGCGATCTAGCTGGTTCACATCTTCACTATACCCAAAGTTTGTTTCATCTACAGGACCAAAGGCTGTTGCACCTGTTCCATCTAAAATGCCTTCAAGCATCGCTTCTTTATTCAGTGTTTTAGAAATTGCTCTACGTACTCTGGCATCATCAAATGGTTCTTTCTCCATATTATATCCTAAGTAAGTAATGCTGGCGGCGTTACGCTCATACACGTTCGCACCATCTGCGCTTTCTACGCGAGTCATATCACTTGTATCCACAGGGTCAATAATATGAGCTCCTCCCGTTTCTAATTCTCCAACACGCGTTAAGTCTTCAGGAATCACTTGAAGTGTCACCGAATCTACTTTCGCATTTTCGCCCCAGTAATCTTCATTGTTTTTAAGAACTACTTTATCTCCATGATCCCAATAATCAAATTTGAAGAAACCCGTTCCAACAGGATTTTCGTTCACGTAATCACCAGGCTGGCCACCCTCTTCAACGCGGGCATTATCTTCATCAATAACATCTTGACTGATGATACTAATCGCATAGTGAGCCATATGGGCTGGTAGAGGAGCAAACGGATCCTCTGTGATAAATTGAATTGTATGATCATCAACAATCTCAATGTCTTCGATAATTTCTACTAAAATTGCACGTGGAGAAGCCGTCTCTTCAGATAAAATTCTTTCAATATTTGCTTCAACGACTTCTGCATTAAACTCTGTTCCATCATGGAAATAAACATCTTCGCGTAGTTTAAATTCCCAAACATCATCCTCCACTGGTTCCCATTCTTTTGCTAGTAAAGGCTCTAATTCCATATTCGTGTCATATTTCACCAATGTATCATAAATGTTCGTTTGCGCATTACCAGATGGTACATCACTCGAAGTATGAGGGTCCATTGACGTAGCATCAGAACTTACCCCAATAACAAGGTCGTTGTCACCCGCTGATACATCATCACCCGCAGCCTCTTCACCTGCATCTGTATCATCAATGTCAGTGCTTGCTTCTTCTGAATCTGGTTCACTTGCACAACCTGCTAATGTTAGAGCGAATGCCGTTGAGAACACGCCTGCTTTTAAATATTTACTTTTAAACATAATTAACCCCCATTGAATAAATTTTCTGAAAAAATTGATTATATAAAAAAATACTATATTCGAATTCTTTTGTAAATAGGTTTTCTGAAAATTTTATATTTTGTCACTAATTTGAATATATGTAAGCGTTAACAATCCTCATTTAACAATCACTTAACGTCGAACTCTATTAAAAAATATATACCATTATAATAACCATTGTTATATTGATAAATTATTAAATGCTTCATTTTATCAATTTAGGAGAGGATACGCCCACTTCAATTTTGTGCATGCCTGGTACACCAAAAAGAACGATTAGAATCTCTCTCTAATCATTCTAATTATCAAAGTCATCAATTAAAAAACACCCCCTCGCAACTCAAGTTGCGAGGGGGAAAAATGAACATTTTTAAACTTTGTTTACGCTGACTTACTCATTTTGATTTTCGATTTCTTCAAGTTTCTCCGATAGAATTGTCCAACGTTCTAAAGCATCATCTAATTCGTTATCAACTGCAGTTTTTTGTTCATACAAATCTTGAATTTTGTCATAATTACTTCCAGCTTCAGCAAGCTCTTTTTCTATTTCTTCCTGCTTTTCTTCTAAGTCACTAATTCGATCCTCAATTTCATTCCATTCTTTCTGTTCACGGTATGATAATTTTTTCTTTTTTGGCGGTCGTTCTGTTTGTTGTTTTTTTGGTTCACTCGTTTGTTCGTCACGACTTAACTTTTGTTGTTGTTGCTCTTGCTGCTTTTTTTCTAGCCATTCACTATATGAACCTTCAAAGCGTCGGACCTCTCCTTCTCCTTCAAAAACGAGTAAGCGATCCGTCGCTCGATCAAGGAAATATCGGTCGTGAGAGGCAGTGATAACGACACCTGGAAATGAAGCTAAGTAGTCTTCTAATACACGAAGCGTTTGTGTATCTAGGTCGTTGGTTGGTTCGTCTAATAACAAAACGTTCGGCTCTTCCATGAGGATTTTCAGTAGATAAAGACGGCGCCGTTCACCACCAGAAAGCCTCCGGATATACGTCCACTGCATCGGTCTTGGAAACAAAAATCGCTCAAGCATTTGTTCAGCGGTCACTTCCTGACCATCAATTGTATAAACGACTTCCGCAACTTCCTTTATAAATTCCACAACACGTAAATCGATATCCATATCTTCATATTGCTGCGTATAATAGCCAATTTTCACCGTTTGCCCAATATGGACAGCACCTTCTTCTGGTGAAAGATACCCTGCTAAAATGTTTAAAAATGTCGACTTTCCACTGCCATTTGGCCCAACAAGACCGAGACGTTCGTTCGGTGTGATCAAGTAACTAAAATCTTTAATAATTGGTTCGTGATCATACGTGTGACTTACATCTTCTACCTCAATCACTTGTTTTCCAAGTCGGTTCGATCCACCTACCGCGACATCAATGGACTGTTTTTCTCTTGGTCCTTTTTGCGATTTTAGTTCCTCAGCACGTTGAACTCTCGCTTTTTGCTTCGTTCCTCTAGCTTTCGGGTCCCTTCGTAACCATTCCAATTCAGTTCGAAGCAAATTTTGACGCTTTTCTTCTGCTCGCACCTCTTGTGCTTCTCGTTCCGCTTTTTTCTGCAAAAAGGTTTCATAGTTTCCGTCATACGTATAAAGATTACCATTGTCTAATTCATAAATACGATTCGTTACACGATTTAAAAAGTAACGATCATGGGTAATTAATATTAACGAACCTTGGTATGTGGACAAATATTTTTCTAACCATTCGATCGTTTCATGATCTAAGTGGTTCGTCGGTTCGTCTAAAAGCAATAAGTCAGCTGGCTGTAAAAGAGCCCGAGCCATTGCGACACGCTTTTGTTGCCCTCCAGATAACGAATCAAGCTTTGCATCCATATCTTCAATCCCCAACTTCGTAAGAACCGTCTTGGCAACAGTACTTGCCTCCCAAGCATCTAATTCATTCATTTTTTGCTGAACGTTTGTAAATGCTGTTTGACGTGCTTCGTTGTTAGGATCTTTTTCAAGCGCTTTTAACGCGCGTTCATATTCGCGCATCACTTTCATGATCGGTGCGTCCCCTTCATAAACGTGATCGAGTACACTTTGGCTTCCTGATAACTCTGGATGCTGTGGCAAGTAATCAACGCGAAAATCATTAGCATGTGTAAGTGTCGCTCCTTCACGACTTTCCGTTCCTGCTAACACTTTTAATAATGTAGATTTGCCCGTTCCATTTACACCAATTAAGCCAATCCGTTCATTTTCTTGAATGGTAAAACCAATATCATTAAATAACACTTTATCTCCGTACGTTTTTGATAAATGCTCCACTGTTAAAATCGTCATTTTCCGTTTCCCTTCCCCGTTCATTAGTATCAATCTCTATTAGTATTGTAACGCGATATGCCATATGAAACAATTTCATCAACCTCAACATACAACTTTAGGAACCCTTTCTTCCATCAATTCTTTATTTCACCATCACGCTTTTGTGTTTCGAATGTTATAATAAGCGAAGCTATACAGAACGAAATTAGGTATCAAAGTATGCTAACGATACAGGAGGCTTTTATGCATGCTTGAAAAGGCACGAACAATTTTGCAAAATCATTACGGTTATGACTCGTTTCGCAAAGGACAAGAAGAAGTCATCGAACGAATTTTACAACGTGAACATGCGATGGGCATTATGCCTACTGGCGGTGGGAAATCGATTTGTTACCAAATTCCCGCACTCATGTTTCCTGGTATTACGATTGTCATTTCACCACTTATTTCACTGATGAAAGACCAAGTCGATGAATTAAATGAGGTCGGCATTCCGGCAACGTATATTAATAGCGCACTAGAATTCGATGAGGTACAACAACGGTTACGTGCGATCCGAAATGGTGACATTAAACTCGTTTACATTGCTCCTGAACGTTTTGAATCACAAATGTTTATGCGCGCACTTAACCATTTATCTGTTTCCTTAGTTGCCATTGATGAAGCACACTGCCTTTCACAATGGGGACACGATTTTCGCCCGAGTTATTTAACGATTCCACATTTTATTGAACAGCTATCATCTCCCCCTGTCGTTCTCGCTTTAACTGCTACTGCGACACCACAGGTTACAGAAGATGTCTGTTCTTCTTTAAATATTCCAAGAGAGAATCATATTCAAACCGGTTTCGCACGAGAGAACCTCTCATTTCACGTTTTAAAAGGCCAAGATAAAGAAGCTTATTTACTAGACTATATTGAGAAAAACAAGGATCAATCTGGCATTATTTATGCAACGACGAGAAAAGAAGTTGAACGTTTATATGAAAAGCTTGATGAGAAAGGCATTTCAGTTGGGAAATATCACGGCGGATTAACAAGTATTGAACGAGCAGCCGCGCAAGAAGATTTTGTTTATGATAAAACACCGATCATGGTGGCTACAACTGCATTCGGTATGGGAATTAATAAATCGAACGTGAGATATGTCATTCATTATCAAATTCCTAGAAACATTGAAACGTACTATCAAGAAGCTGGACGAGCGGGTCGTGATGGTGAAAAAAGTGAGTGCATTTTACTGTACTCAACACAAGATATTCACATCCAGCACTTTTTAATTGAACAATCGGAAATGGAAGAGGAACGAAAACAAAAAGAGTATCAAAAATTACAACAAATGGTGAATTACTGCCACACAGAGGAATGTTTGCAAAGCTATATCCTTTCTTATTTTGGCGATTCAGATGAGCACGATTGCCAGCGCTGTACAAACTGTACAGACGAACGAGAAACCGAAGATGTAACAAAAGATGCGCAAATGGTGTTCTCATGTATTAAACGTATGAAAGAACAATACGGAAAAACGCTCGTCGCTCAAGTGCTCAGTGGCTCATCCAATCAAAAAATCAGGGTTAAACGACTCGATCAGTTATCAACTTACGGTTTAATGAGAACACGGACCGTTAACGACATTAGTCAATTGATTGATTATTTCATCGCCGAACAATATATCAAAGCAAGTGAAGGGACTTACCCTGTACTCACGTTACAAGAAAAAGCGCTGCCCGTTTTAAAAGGAGAAACGACGATACGGAAGAAACGAGCAAAGAAAGCCAAACAAATTGCTACTTACCATCCGTTATTTGAAGCGCTCCGAACGCTTCGCAAAAAACTAGCCGATGAAGCTGAAGTCGCCCCTTATATGGTGTTCTCTGATAAAACGTTAAATGATTTATGTACGTACCTTCCAGAGACAAAGTCAGAAATGCTGACGATTAAAGGTATTGGTCAACATAAATTTGACGCGTACGGTGAGCCTTTCTTACAACGGATTCGACAATTTAAAGACGGGGCTTAATCCTTTATCTGCTGATAGAAAGGTGGAAACCTGTTGCTCTACTTTATTTTTGCGTTGTTAAATTTCATATTGGTTCTTCCCCTTCTTCATCTTTGGTATCGCGGCATACAGCGTATCACCGTTTTACCTGACAAGCACGCGTTCAGTCAGCAAGACGTTACCGTTTCGGTGATTGTTGCCGCTAGAAACGAAGAGAAAGACATTGGAGCATGTATCGAATCACTCACTCGACAACAAGATATTGATGCTGAAATCATTCTTGTCAATGACCGCTCCGAAGACCTGACAGGAGAAATCATTGATGAATACGCTACAAGATACGAAAATATCCATCCTATTCATATTCATGAACTACCAAGTGGTTGGCTCGGTAAAAACCATGCACTTGCGCAAGGAGCAAAGCAAGCAAACGGAGAATGGCTTCTCTTTATCGATGCTGACGTTCAGTTAGCACCAAATACGATTGCATCATCGGTCGATTATGCCAAACGTGAAGAGGTCGATCACTTGCCGATGCTCCCTGAAAATAAAGGCGGAAGTAAAGCATTCCGCGCTTTCTTTACGTACTGGAGCATTCTAGGGATCATCAATTTCACGGCCATCCGCCACGTTGGCATTGGTGCCTACAACTTGATTTCCAAAAGCGTATACGATGATATCGGGGGACACGATACCATTCGCCTGCGCCCTGATGACGATTTAAAACTCGGAAAACGTGTCGTTGATGAAGGTTTTAAACAACAATTAGCGTTAGGATACGGCTGGGTATATATTCAATGGTACGCTTCCCTTCCTCAGATGATAAAAGGTTTAGAAAAAAATCTATTTGCTTTTTTGAATTATCGTCTATCAATGGTCGTGTTTTCCTCACTGGCGCTCATCTTTTTTCATATTTTCCCGTTTGTTGCTTTGATCATCTTTTGGCATCATCATGCATCGCTTTTATTACTTGCAACAATCGTCCTTTATATGTTGTTTTACTACATGAATACACGCGTCTTTCATCATCCTTGGCGGTACGTATGGTATATTCCGCTTCACGCCATCATCTTTTTGTATACCCTTTGGCGATCGACATTAAAAACGTTATCTTCAGGGGGCGTGACATGGCGTGGAACCACCTATCAACTTGATGAATTACGAAAACATATGAACAAAGATTGACATTTGCCTTTCATGGCAACTTTTTCATTGCCTCTATACCCCAAACTCATTACAATTAAAAAGTTGTATCGAAAGCTTTAAGTTTGGGGAGGAAATCTAGTATGTCAATTTATGATTTTGTTTTTGAAACACCTACAGGGGAAAAAGTTTCTCTTTCAGAATATGAAGGAAAAACTTTACTAATCGTCAATACTGCAAGTAAGTGTAACTTCACACCACAGTTTGATGGGCTACAAAAGCTTCAAGAACAGTTCGATGAGTCAAAGTTCCAAATTCTTGGTTTCCCATGTAACCAATTCGATGAACAAGAACCTGGGAGTAATGAGGAAGCGCTCGCTTTTTGCCAAATGAACTACGGTGTACAGTTTCCCGTATTTAGTAAAATTAACGTGAATGGCGAGAACGCTCATCCACTTTTCACTTATTTATCAAAACAAGCACCTTTCAAAGGGTTCGACGAAAGCAATTTTAATGCGAAACTTTTGAAAGCGGTCATCGATGATAAGATCCCTGAATGGTCCATTGGTGATTATATCAAATGGAATTTCACAAAATTCCTCGTCAACAATAAAGGGGAAGTCATTCGCCGTTATGAGCCGTATGTTGAACCTGTTGATATGGAAAAAGATGTACAAATGATCACGAAATTCTCTTAACGCTAACTAGCAGTTCATGAAATGACTAAAGGGCATGTCCATCACAATTGGACTGCCCTTTTATTATCTTATCTTTCATTTAACATTTATCTATTCCAAATTTCAGTTGATCTGATCTACACTGCTAGCTTTATCCTTGTCAAACAGACGATGTTAAGCAAATGCATTTACAACTTTGGCCCTCTTCTTACTTTCGTTCCTTGCTCGAAACTATATGCTAAACCTATAAGCATTGGTTCACTATAGGCCGTTCCTGTAAACGTAATCCCAACTGGTTCGCCTTGCTCTGTATAGCCTGTCGGGACAGTGACAGACGGATAACCGGCTTTTGCAGGGATCATCGCTCCTAAGTTATTTACGAACAAGAGAGCATTGAGGTTATGACCTTTTAAAGCGGCATCGATCCCACCTGCAGAAGCATAGTATTGATCGTGTTCCAGACTTTGTAAATAAGCGGGATCAGTTAAAGTTCCTGATATTTTTTCCGCAGATAAAAGTAAAGATTGACCGTAGCGCAACATCTTGTCTCTATTCTCATGATTATACGTGATAAGTTCTGTAAGTGAGGAAACCCCAGTTTTTGAATTCACATTTCGTAAATAATCATTTAAGCCATTTTTAAATTCATGAATAAGTACATCGACGTTC
Source organism: Texcoconibacillus texcoconensis (assembly GCF_014202575.1). Classification (GTDB taxonomy): domain Bacteria; phylum Bacillota; class Bacilli; order Bacillales; family Salisediminibacteriaceae; genus Texcoconibacillus; species Texcoconibacillus texcoconensis. Next base: position 16,013 of record NZ_JACHHB010000002.1, read on the forward strand.
CACTTCGCTTTTGCAGAAGGAATCACGACTTCATCAATCACCGTTGCCCCTAATGCTTCAAGCTGAGTAATTGCTCTATTCGCAACGTTTTTTTTCTCTTCATCTAAAACATCAAAAATCCCTTCACGAACAATACCAATCCGAGCACCTTTTAATGCTGAAGTATCTAAAGCCGTTTGCCAATCATCAGGTTGATTAGAAGGCTGCGTTGATGTCACCGGGTCATCATCATCTTTCTCTGTCATTACAGATAAGAGTTTGACAGCATCAGTAACTGTTCGTGCGATTGGCCCAGCTGTATCTTGCGTATGGGAAATAGGAATGATGCCACGTCGACTAACCATGCCAACAGTTGGCTTAATCCCTACAAGGCTATTTTGACTCGCTGGACTTAAAATTGACCCTGACGTTTCCGTCCCAACACTAATAGCTGCTAAATTTGCCGCCACTGCTGCACCAGATCCAGAACTAGAACCTCCTACCGGAAACACACCAGGACCATATGGATTAAGAACTTGTCCACCTCTCGAACTATATCCAGGTGGCATCCCGTTTGTCATAAAGTTTGCCCATTCCGTTAAATTTGTCTTCCCTAAAATAACTGCGCCCGCTTCTCGTAACTTTTGAACGAGAAATGCATCGTCACTCGCATAGTGGTCAGCAATCGCTAATGAACCTGCACTTGTATGCATCTTGTCCCCAGTATCAATATTATCTTTAATCAAAACAGGGATTCCGTGTAACGGACCACGCTCACCTTGCTCCTCCCTTTCACGATCCAACTTTTCTGCGATATATATCGCGTCTGGATTCACTTCGAGAACACTATTTAGCTGCGGTCCCTGTTTATCGACCATTGCAATGCGGTGTAAATACATGAGTACGATTTCTTTCGCGGTTAGTTCACCTTCTGTCATTTTCATTTGCATATCGTTCATGGTCGCTTCCAGTAACCACGTTTCACTCAAATGATTTAGTTTCGGATTTTCCAAACGTAAACGCTCCTTCATGAAAATTTGCTTTCTTTTCTTTGGATTTTAAACGTTTTTTCCTCTCAGAACAAAATATTTCTCACAAAAAATTCCTGAGTCATGAGACGAAGGCGCCCATGCTCAGGAAAGACAACATTATTCTTCTTCTACACGTACAGCTGTTTGTTCACCGAAGTTTTCAATTACTTCATCGGATTGATAATGAACTTTGATCAACCCTTTTCCTTCAGCGAAAACGTAGATTTCGTCACCATCGGCAACTTCCACTTCAATCGCTGTCCATTCTTCATCATTCCACTCTTCAGTCGTCGTTTCAGGTGGGAGTTCGCTAGCAAAGAACAATTCTTCCGCTTCCTCCCCTTCTTCTTTCACAAATTCCAACGCTTCGTCAGCATCTTCTTCAAGAAGATTACTTACTTCTTCATACTGCTCAAGGTGTTCTTCCGTTAATCTGTGGGTTACAACAACTTCTTGGTCCTCTTCTCGAACTTCCATGACTTCATAAAAACCAAATGCATGGCCCGTATGACTTCTTGTTAATACTTCATCTTCTTCCTCTAACTGAACGTCCATTCCCATACCAAGGCCTGTAGCTGGCCCATCTGTATCAAAGTCAGAGAAGACATCATATTCTTCAATCAATTCAGCGAATGATTGTTCACCTTCAACCTCTTCGTCTTCTTCCTCAACACCGTCATCTTCCTCACCATTCATATCCTCTTCAAGTTCTTCTTCGATTTCATCTCCATTCTCTCCATCTTCAGGGTCTTCGATGTCTGTATCTCCCCCTCCACATGCAGCTGTAAATAATAAACTAGATGCGCTTAACATAAATAACCATTTTTTCATTTCCATCACCTCTAAGTTGTATATGTTCTTGCACTTGTTTTGACGTGTTAACGACGATGACGTTTCAGTTAATTTTAGTATGGCGATCAATAATTCGGGTTATTCATATTATTAATAATGATGTTTACGCAAAACAAAAAGTGAGTGACCGAAATAATCGATCCTCACTTTCATTCATTACGACGTAAAAGCGGACATTCCGCCCTTTACATTTTTTACCTTTTTAAACCCTAATTTTTTTAACTTGCGACTAGCTTTGTTGCTCCTCACACCACTTTGACAAATCACGATCACTTCTTTATCTTTATCCAGTTCATTGTGCTGCTTTTTGATTTTATGGACAGGTATATTTTTAGACGTTTTGATCCCATCTCCGGTAAATTCAATCGGTGTTCGAACATCAATGAGCTGAACGTCTTTTTTCTTCAATTTCTGCTTTAATTCATCCGTAGAGATGTGCTCCACCCCTCCAGCTGGTTTAAGTCGTTGAATCATTATGATAATTGCTACGACGATGATTAGTACTGTAATCCAGTCCACTTCTCATACCTCCTATTGAAATTCATTTAGCACTTAAGAAAAATCATTCATAATCGAATACCCTTTCACGTTAAGCCCTTTTCGCTTCAAAAAACGAATACTTACATTTTTAGAAACCCAATCTGGAGCTATAACGTATAAATGACGAGACGGTAATTGATGATAATGGCGTTTAATATATGGATAGGGAATATTACACGCATCTTCAAACGGCTCCTTAGCCGCATCTTGATACGAGCGTAAATCGAGTATAACAGCCTCATCATCATTACTTAAAGATAATGATTGTTGTTTTACCTTTACTGGAACATAATGTTGATAAATAACATAACTAACTAATAAAAACATCATTACCACCGCAACCAACATATACCATCACCTACTTCCCCTAATCTTGACAAAACAATTATATACCCCCATTGGTATAAAAGAAAGTATTTTGTTTTGGAATGATGATGGTATATTTCGGAAAAAATCATGATGAAAAAGAAGCGAACATCTGCCCCTTCCTCTCACCATGATTCATTCGCATTTGTCTTATGTGCTTTTTTCTAAACAGTCGATTAACCGCTTTTCAATGTCTTCAGCCGCTTCTTTTACCTCATCATTTTCAACCAATGGAAACAAAGTAGTCGGCTTCGGCAACCCTATCTTCGTCTTCCCACCTTCTTCATACACGACAACCTTACAAGGTAAGAAATAGCCCGCTAATTCACTCGCAGATAATAACTTTTTTGCCTCATGAGGATTACATACTTCAAATACATAGTAAGGTTTGTCGAAGTCAACACCTTTTTCCTGCAGTTTATCTGTAATACTAAGTTCCCAAAGTACGCCAAATTTCTCTTCCTGAAGATTTACTTTTAGAGATTCAATCGTTTCTTGAATGTCATTTGTCGTTTCAACCGTATAATGAAACATAATCGCCCTCCTACATTTAATACACTTACCCCTATACCTACATTAGTAATATATATACTACAATTCAAAAAATCAAGGCATCGACACACAAATCAAACTCACCATCTATTACTGAATCGCACAGCGGTTTGGCCCAATCTCCATTTCGCGCGCCTCTCCCTCGTCTGGAACTTGCTTTCCCATATTTGTCTGTCGAATCTTTTGGTGAGCATTCGGCTGCGGAGGCAGATTATCCGTCACAGCCTGTCGGAATGATGACTCTTCTTCAATATTCAAACCATGATTCTTTTCATATAAAACACCCAGCTTTTCCGAGACACTACCATTTTTGTTCATCTCTTCATGAATCATAAAATGTGCCGGCAGAACGACTAACTCGCTTGATAATTGTCGATAACGTCTATACAATGTTTCTCGCAAATCTGCAACCCAATCTTTTGCTTTTCCAGCTAGATCAGGACGTCCAATTGAATCAATAAATAAAATATCCCCTGTAAACAAAAATTGATCATCCAACACAAATGACATACTGCCGATTGTATGTCCTGGGGAAGCTAACACTTTAAGAGACCGTTTACCAACCGTCAGCACGTCTCCATCATGAAGTGGTTCATATTTATACATGACTTCTTCAGCATCTTTTTCAGGTAAATAATACTGGGCTCCGTATTCTTTAGCCAATCGTCTTCCACCGGAGATATGGTCTGCATGAAGGTGTGTATCTAGTACATAAGTTAGCGCCACTTCCATCCAGTCGATAAATTCACGGTAAGGAGTGATCATTCGATTCGTATCGATCAATATTGCTTGTCCCTCAGATACGATCATATAAGATAAGCACCCTTTTCCAACCCTTACAAACTGATAAATCGCATCTCCAGTATCCCACTCATGAACCTTGATTGGTTCTAAATGTTCACTCCAAGCTTCCATCCCACCAGAGACGGAAGCAACATCATCTATACCTTCCTTCATTAAATATTCCGCCGCTTTCTGAGATGAGCCACCTTTAGCGCAAATAACATAAAGCCGTTCACCCTTTGGTAACCCATCAGCAAGATTTTTTGGATTACGCTCGAGTTCATCAAATGGATAGTTAATAATATGGACATTCCCCCCTTCCACTTTCCAATCATCAAATGCCTCCCTTTCACGAACATCCAATATAAACACTTGCTTCTTATTAATGATTTTCTTCACTAAATCCTTTACAGAAATTGTTGGCACTTGTTTTGATTTCATCGCATATCCCTCCTTGTTTACGTTTTATTGTCCCTTCATTTTGACTTACTAGTACTATTCAAACGAAGGTGCTTAATAAACGAATGGTTGTATAATGTGGCCTTCACTTCAGATGGGCGCTTTCCCGAGGGCTTGTCTTCAGCTAACTTTTGCTCGGTCACCCCTCGCAAAAGTGGATCTTCAGACTGTTCTTGATCCTCTGCGAGTCGCCGTCTTACGTTTCAGCCACTTTTCATTATCCGTATATTAAATAGAAATTTATATAGAAATTATTCGTTTTATTGCCCATAAAACTTCATTTTGAAATTGATTCAGGTATGAAGGAAAAAAGCTTAGAAGAACAACTTCTTCTAAGCTTCTAAATCTTCTATTGAGATTTTTAATCATTTAGTTATCTCAATTTCCTCATGCACTCAACGCCTCTTTATTTTCCGCTTTTTCAATTCTTTTCATGCCTAACATACAAGACGTTGTAACGACTAAGACGAGCAGTGCCCCGACAACAACACCAGGCCAATGCCACCCATTCCAAAAGAAGCCTAAATAAACGCTACCGAGACTTCCTCCAAAGTAATAGGATGTTAAATACAAGCCTGAAGCACTCGCTTTCGCAAACTCTGCACGTCGACTCACCCACGAACTTGCCACAGAATGCGCAAAGAAAAATCCGAAACAAAGTAATAACAAACCAACAAAGATAACGAGCACACTTTCCACAAGCGTTAACATCATCGCTACAACCATGATCACAATCCCTATCGCTACACATGTAGAAGACTTTATCCGCGCTGATACTTTTCCAGCTAATGTCGAACTAATCGTCCCAGCAATATAAGTCAGAAAAATCAATCCTAATATGGTTGTCGATAAATAAAACGGTTCATCACTCAATAAATACGTGACAAAATTGAAAAGACCGACGAAAATAAAAAAGTGTAAACCACCAATCGCATAGGCATATAGGAGCGTTGGATTTTTCAAATGCTCTTTATATCCATTGATTGCCCCTTTTAAATGAAACGGTTGTGCCTGAAACTGCCTTGAAGTAGGTAATAGAAAAGCAAACACGATTAAGCAAACTAAGCTAATGACCCCCATAACAATAAACGCAAAACGCCAATCAACCAAGTCATTGACAAATCCACTGACGAGCCGGCCAGACATTCCCCCGACTGTATTTGCACTAATATGGATCCCGATCGCTAAAGTGAGTGCTCTTACTGAAAATTCTTCTCCTATATACGCCATCGCAATCGTCGGTATCCCCGCAAGAAAAGCCGCTTGCAACACACGCAATACGATGAGCGTTTCATAGTTTGGTGAAAAAGCGATCGCAAACGTCGTTATTGTTCCTAAGCCCATCGTAACCATCATAATTTTTTTCCTGCCGATAGCATCAGACAACGCACTATAAATAAAAAAACAAACCCCTAATGTAAAAAGCGCAAGTGAAATCGACAAGCTCGAGACTACGGGAGAAACATCGAACTCATCCGTAAATACAGGTAATAAAGGTTGCGGAAAATAAATATTTGCAAAAATAAAAAAGGAAGCAATCCCTAACGCTATCGTTGCTCTCCAAAACGCTTTTGTTTTCAGCTCTATCAAACATATCATTCCTTCATTTCTGAATTTTTTGTACACTTATGATATCATCAGAATGGAGGATAAATTAAATATATTATTTTTATCAAACTGATAACTTTTAGTTATGAGGAGCCTTTCATTATGGAAATGAGACAATTAGAATACTTTCTTGAAATCACTAAACAAAAAAGTTTCACAAAAGCCGCCGAACAACTTCTCTTCGCACAACCAGCGATCAGTAAAGGGATCAAAAGCCTTGAAAAAGAGTTAGGTTTACAATTATTTCACCGCTCTGATAAAAAAATCACCCTAACAGATGAGGGTGACGTTTTTCTCAAGCACGCAAAAGCGATTCTTTCACAAGTGAACAATGCAAAACTAGAAATGGCAGAATTACGTGGACTTGAAAAAGGTGTTGTGAATATCGGACTCCCATCCATGGCTGGGTCTTATTTCTTCCCAAAAATCATCGTTGATTTTAAACGCATCTACCCCCATATCGACATATCTATATTCGAAGCCGGAACCAAACAAATTCAAGCGATGATTGAGCAAGGAAAAATTGATATGGGTGCTGTCGTCTTAGATGACACAAATAATAACCTTGAAACCGTACCATTTTTAGAAGAAGAGATGGTTGTTTGCCTCCCAAAAGAACATCCATTAGCTCATCAACCTTTCATATCCTATGAACAATTAGCGCAAGAACCGCTCGTTCTCTTTAAAGAAGGCTATTTCCAAAGAGACATTATTACCGAAGTAAGTAAAAGGACGGGACTTACACCAAATATCACTTTTGAAACCAATCAAATCTCTTTAACAAAGTCTCTCACGCGTCGAGGGCTAGGGGTTACATTATTTTTAAAAATGGTGATTGAAGAAGACGAGGACCTGGTTCCTGTGTCGATAGATCCTCCTTATTACTTGACGTTAGCGCTAGCTTGGAAGAAGAATGCGTACTTATCAAAGGCCAACCAAGTATTTATCGACTTTCTCATGGAACAGACACACCTTTAAGTCGACTCATAATAAAACTATTGTTATGCTTGTTACCATCAGTCATACTGACTTGAGATACATACTTTAGATTTACAGGAGGTTATCCTTTCATGCGCTTTTTATTTATACTCTTCATTCCTTTGCTGTTTACTGTAGCGTGTTCTGCAAATGATGATGAAACCGCTGCAAAAATCGATGAAGAGGTCCAGTTCCCTTATAGTTTTCCTCAATTTGATGAATTAGACATCAGTGAAGTTCGCGTTTCACCAAGGGATGGTGACGCGCAAGAGTTATCCATAGCCTATACTGTTTCTGATGACTCTGCGGAACGTGCTTTACTAGATGTAGATGAAGAAGACCAAGAAAAATATGACTACCGTACCATTTATGGACCTTATGAGCGCGATACGGTTAATCTGGGCATCAGACAATCCCCTAGACCGATTGGGTTAAGGGAAGACGTTTATTCTTACGATGATTCTGCTACGTTGAATTCTTGGCCTAGTATTGATGTTGGTGAGAGCACCTTATATTTCTCTTATAATGAAGACTTATCTGGCGGAATGGTCCAATTCATGACCGAATACAAAGATACATTTTATAACGTAAATATTGAGGAGATAGGCTCTAACCTTACCAATCGTGAACTCGAGGAAAAAATAGAGGAGATTTTTCTCGAAATACAAGACAGTTATAGAAAAAGTTAATGTCTCGTAAAGAGATCGTATGGTGGTGGGAGGAAGAGTTGTGCGGCTTCGGAACCTATCACACACCTTCCTCACCATGAACAGAAACGATTTTTCTCTACCAACGATTGTGTTTTCATACCACATTGCAGCGTCATCAATTTCTTCACACGTTAACTGATGACCGTGCTCTAAAACCAATGTACCTCTACCGTGGCACCTGACCCTTTCTGATAGAGGAACATTGAACGTCATCCCTGGCTTAAAGCACTCAAACAGCTTACGGGCTTTGCAGGAAACGTCAAAACTACTTCTTTATGAAAAACAAATTTCTTCATTATCTTCCATCTCGTCAGCTCGAGCATCTCCAATCCCATCGATGCTCGTTAAAGATTCATAATCAGAAAAAGTTTGTTGTTCTCTTAGTTCTTCGATCTCTTCTGCTCGTTCTGAACCGATATGAGTGATCTCTTTTAATTCATCATAAGAAGCGCTATTAATTGCAACCTGTTCACTAGAACAACTTCCCACATCTCGTTGTTCTTCTTCGCGATCTGGCGCTTCATATGTGTCCTGATCTTCTGTATTTGATGATGTCGATTCAGTATCCAATGTCAAAGAATCATCTTCTGTTTCGGTGTTTATTGTATAATCCCCATCGTTTGCGACAACTTGAATCGTACCGTTTTCGTCTGTTCCATATAATTCAATATCCATATCAGCAAAACGCTCAACAACTTCATCATGAGGATGCCCGTATCTATTATCTTCAGCTGCTGAATAAATGCCTACCGATGGTTCAACAGCTTCCAAAAAGGTTTTAGTGTTCGAAGTCGACGATCCGTGATGACCAAGTTGAAAAACATCAGCCTGAAGATCAAGCCCTGCTTCCAACATTTCAATTTCACTTTCTTTTTCTGCATCTCCCGTAAACAATACATTGAAGTCATCATAATAAATATGAAACGATAAAGAACCTTCATGAAGATCGCCTGTTAATGATTCAGGGTGAAGCATTTCAATCGTAAAAGCACCGACTCCATAGGTTTCTCCTCTTCGTGGCTCTTCATAGCTACTATCGCTATTGATTGTCGCATCAATCACCCGTTCATAAGTTTGCGTTGTATGTTCATCACCACTCATCCAAACTTCTTCAACATCTAATTGGGCGATAATCTCATCTGCATTGCCTATATGGTCAGCATGTGGATGGGTTAAAATGAGTAAATCGATGTTTTCAACATCATAATTTTCGATATGATCAAAGATTACGTCGTTATCATGTCTTCCTGTATCCACCATAATCGTTGTATCCTCGTCTTGAATTAACGTACTATCCCCTTGTTCAACATCGAGAAACGTAAAATGTGCCTCTCCAGTTTCCACTTCTTCACTTTGCGCATCACCGTCTCCTGTACACGCTCCCAAAGATGAAATAATTGGTAATGTTAAACAACATCCAATTACTTTTAACTTTCCAACCATAATGATTACCCCTTCTCTTTCAAATGCTTTTTGCTTCCCTATCATAACAAACTTTCGTTCAACTGTACGTTCATCTAAAAAACAAAAATCAAAATCAATAAAAGAGACAACACCAGAACCTGCCACCGAAGTTGTCTAAAAAAACTGCTGTGCCATGAGAGTAAACCTCCCTAGACACAGCAGTTTTTCTACGATTCATATGATGATTAGTTCGTTAGTTCATACACAACATCAACATGCTGAACAACTTCGATTTCACCTGCATCTATAACCGTTGAACGGTCAGTTCCTGCATCATCATAGGCCATTTCCTCTTGCCCATGATTTTGAACAGGAATGTCGATTCTCGCATCACGGTCAGTAATGTGCAAGACTTCTCCTTGCTGTTTTCCTGCACTTTCAGCCATTGCCGCTGCTTTTGGCTTTGTATGATCAATCGCCTTTTTTATTGCTTGTTGCTCTGCTTCCGATTCATCCTCTAATGTAAATTGCGTACGCTCAATACGGTTAGCACCAGCATCAGCCACTTCATCTAACAACACACCGACATTTTCGATATCTTGATATTCGACTTCGAGAATATGTTGTGCACGGAACTGCTCTTCACTTTCCTCACCTTGTCCAGTTCTAGGTTGGTAAGGGTGCACATTGAAACGAACTGTTTCTAACTGATCCTCTTCTATGCCTAGATTACTAAGGCGATCACGCACTGTATTGATTCTCTCACTCACAGCTTCTTGTGCCTTGTCAGCTGAGTCATGCGTTTCTTCTACGCCAAATTGGACAAACGCCAAATCTGGTTCCATCGTGACAGTCCCTTCTCCACTAACGACGAGCGTCCCTTCCTGATACTCGTCACTCGCGTGGACAGGGTTTTCCTGTTCCGCCTCATGACTAAATGTTGTTTGGTACATAAAACCAGCACCTACTAGTAATGCCGTTAATCCTCCAATTTTCCATACACTTTTCTTATTCATCGTTAAATCATTCCTCCTTCAATTCTTCTATTCCCCTCATAGCACACTAAAGAACAGCGTAACAATACCTTCCAATTAATGAGTCGTGAATGAAATATATAAGTTACAAGGAATCATAACGCACGAGGAAGAGTCCACATCTAAAAAGCTGTGCCAATGATTGAGAAAATCAATGTTGGCACAGCTCTTCTTGTTTTAGCTTTTACTGGGTGACTTCTAAATGACGAAATTGTGGCAAGTAGTCTTTATGCGCTTCAAGCATTTCATCAAATATTTCTTTAGCCACATGATCCGATGGAACAAGCGGATTGATCGTCATTGCTAACAACCCTGTTTTGTAGTCCCCTGTGACAGCTGCTTCTGAAGCAACACGTTCAAATGATTTGATCTCTTGTACTAAACCACGAGTAGCTACTGGTAAATCTCCTACCGCTAGCGGTTTGGGACCATCTTTTGTAATCACACAATTGACTTCAACTGCTGAATCATTCGGAATACTTGCAATCGCGCCGTTATTCATCGTATTCACTGGTTGAATATCTTTACGGTCATTATATAGTGAATCGATTAAATTACACGCCGCATCACTATAGTAAGCCCCGCCTCTCTTTTCAAGCTGTTCAGGTTTTCCACGTAGATTTTCATCTTTATATAGCTCAAATAGGTCATTTTCCAATGCTTGCACAACTTCAGCACGTGTCCCTTTATCTGCAGCTTCCTCTAACTCTTTTTCAAGCATTCGTCCCGTTTGATAGTAATAACGATGATAAGGGCATGGTAAAACACCTAGACTTTGAAGAAACTCAGGCTGCCAACCGAGATCCATGATATTACTCATCGTCATGGAAGCTTCTCCTGATGTTAACTTCTTAATGACTGTTTCTGTAACGTTTTCCCCATCAAGGTAAATATTTAGACCATAAACCATATGATTCAACCCTGCAAAGTCAATGTGAACGCGATCTGCATCAACGTCTAACATTTGCGCGACACCCATTTTCATGCCTACGGGCACATTACACAAACCGACAACTTTTCTCCAGTTTGAATGACGGTAAATAGCTTCTGTTACCATACCGGCAGGATTAGTAAAGTTAATTAACCAAGCATTCGGACAAAGCTCTTCCATATCTTGAACAATGTCTAAAATAACTGGTATCGTACGTAAACCTTTGAATAATCCACCTGGCCCATTTGTTTCTTGACCAATCACGTTATATTTTAGAGGAATTCGTTCATCTTTAGCACGCGCATCTAAGAGACCTACGCGAAATTGTGTTGTTACAAAGTCGGCTCCTTTTAATGCTTCCTTACGATCGAGTGTTAAGTGAATCTTCATTGGAACGCCCGCTTCCTCAACCATTCTTTGCGCGAGCGCACCAACCGTATTTAACTTATCTTCCCCTTCTGGAATGTCGACGAGCCAAAGCTCTGAAATTGGAAGAGAGTCATAGCGCTTAATAAAACCTTCAATTAGCTCAGGTGTATAACTTGATCCTCCACCAATCGTTACTATTTTGATCCCTTTTTTCTCAGTCATGATTCATTCCTCCTCTTTGATTAACTTCCTTTGAATACACAAAACTACTTTTCTTGTATAATAGAAATAGCTTGTTTCTTTTAAGCACATAACATATATTCAGTCCTCTAGTTGAAAAGGGTGAACATCCAATGGTGACAAATGAACAAATGGAATCATTTTCTGACCTCGACTACACACTTTATCAATATGTCACGTCACATGCGGAGAAAGTGATTTACATGCGCATCCGTGATCTAGCCAACGAAACACACGTATCACCGACAACCATTCTCCGTTTCTGTCGAAAAGTCGATTGTGACGGATTTTCTGAATTTAAAACGAAACTAAAAATGCATATCACACAAGAGCAACCGTTATCTTTAACAAGCCCAGAGCACGCTTTTCGTGAATTTATAGATCAAACTTTACAAATCGATTATGAGCGACAAATAAAACAAATTGCTTCAGTGATTGCTCAAACAGAACATGTGATCTTTTTAGGTAACGGGAGTTCTGGCATCTTAGCAGAATATGGATCTCGCTATTTTTCCAGTTTGAAAAAGTTCTCTTTGCACATCAAAGATCCTTATTTCCCTATTTTTGGCCAATATATGAAAAGTAGCGTCTCAATCATTTTATCTGTCTCAGGTGAATCAGAACAGACGATCGAACAGAGTCGGCGTCTTCGAGAAGAAGGAAGCACCTTAATTAGCATTACAAACAGTAAAAGCTGCAGGCTCGCTAAAATGTCCGATTATAACCTCGCTTACTATTCAAATATGGAATTTGTAGAAAAAGCAAATATTACAAGCCAACTGCCTGTTGTCTATTTGTTAGAGCGTTTAGCAAAAGAGACGTATTCATCAATGCATACCGAATGATGACTCACAGCTATGACACGCGTACTCGTTGATTCCATACCTCTTTTTTACCGTTTTTATAATCAAAGGTAAAGGCTTTTCACCCCATGAGGAAAACGCTCACACGGGAAGCACATGTTCCATAATCGGAACACACTGTTCCAAAATATAAACGAGCACAAAAACCCACAGGAATTGATATCCTGTGGGTTTTAGCATCTATTAAACATTACTTTTTGTTTTGTTGTAATGTCTCAATTTGTTTTGATAACTTCTCATAATACTTCTCACTAACGCGCCCCTTAGCTCCACGCAAAATTTCTTCTGCGTAATGATCAGGTGGCGCGATTTCTTCTTCTTTATTGACAACGATAAATGTGATCACGTCTTTCAGTGTTTCGCCATTTTCTCCAACGACATCAACCAAGGCTGGACGGTAAATGCCACTTTCTACCCCTTCTCGGTTATACAAATAGTCAAGCGCATCAATCGGGCATTGATAAACGATTCCTTCAACACGATCTTCATCATTGTTTGTCTCAATAATATCAGCACGGCCGCCATCATTTGCATGCACCTTGTAACGCATCTCGTACCCTTTTAACGTACCGACAGTTTGTACGTCTTGGAAATACGATTCAACCCCCGCTTTTTTAAACCGTTCATCGTCCATTGCTGAACCATAAGCGAAAAAATAAAAGTGATCTGGTTTATCCTCTTGAAACTTATACACCTTCCAGTCACCGCTTGCAATTGGATACGTTTCTTCAAACCTTTCTCGGTCACGGACATGATAAACGTAAGCTTCGATGTTTCCTTGATCGGTTTCAACTGTTTCAATCGATCGATCATACATACGGTCTTCTTCCTCTTCTGTATAACCTTCTAATTCATCGATCGGTCCCCATAAGCGTTCGGGAACGTCATAGACATGACCATATACATGTGAAGTACCACTCATGACAAGCGTTGGATAAATTAAGTCCGTATCAAACATTTCTCCTTTAATTCGCGCTTGTTCATGAAGGAGAGTGGCTTCTTCTAAGTAATGTTCGTTCGGCTGATTCGGTAATAAAGTGCCATATACGAATAATTTCGTCATTAAACCTCGCTCCTTTTTCAATTTCAACCTAAGCTTATTGTTCTCAATCCATATAAATTTAAACAAAAGAGGAAGCCCTATTTAGAGCTCCCTTCATTTTCTAGTCAAAATTTGAATGACATGGCTTTTCCCTTGATGTAAATGCCCTTCATACCGTTCTACATCGCCAATAAAAAAATAAGGAATATGCCAATCAGCAAATGTTGTTAGAAACAGTTGCGGATCGTAAAGTAATTCTTCACGTTTTGGACCACCTGTTCCATAATTTCGTTGCGTTTTCGAATATACTTCGCACAAAAAGCTTCCGCCTGGCTTAATAGCCTGTTTAATACCTTTTAACACCGAGGCTTGAACATCTTCATCAAAATGACCGAATACCATGACAACGTGATCATATTGCTCTTGTGGCCACATGACATTTCCCAAGTCCACTTGTTCTGTTTTGACGTTAACACCATTTTTTTCTGCTAATGTTTCGGTCTTTTTCAACCCTTCAATGGAAGCATCCCAAGCCGTGACGTCAAAACCTTGCTTTGCTAAAAATACAGCGTTTCTCCCTTCACCTTCCGCAACAGCTAATACGCTTTCTCCTTGTAATTCTGACGCTTTTTGTTCAATGAAAACGTTCGGTTCTGTTCCATATTGATATTCTTGTTTACGAAAACGTTCATCCCACATCGACATATTCCAACTCTCCTCATCCATATATTTACTTACATCATAATCGCTAACTGCACATTTAACAAAATGATATACTTATTTTTAGAAAGTCATTCCGTTTTCAAAGCCTTGATACTGTTATTTTCATTGTTATAATAGGTTTATTATATGTCACTGATTAAATATCAAAGGAGGGGAATTTCCATGAGACTCGCTTATTTCTCAACAATCTTAGGTGCTGCACTTTGGGGATTAATCGGTATATTCGTGCAAGGTCTCTATTCATATGGATTTACCCCTTGGGAAGTTGTCGGTATTCGCCTTTTCGTTTCAGCTGTCTTAACGGTATTATTTCTCTTAATCTTTAGTCGCCGACTTCTCGTCATCCAACTTAAACACATCCCTTTTTTCATCGGTACAGGGATTATAAGTATTAGCTTTTTCAATTGGGCATACTTCACTGTCATGGAAGGTGCTTCATTATCATTAGCTGTTACTCTTCTTTATACTGGGCCTGTTTTTGTCACGATCTTATCTCGATTGATCTTTCAAGAAGCGTTGACGACTAAAAAGCTAAGCGCACTCGTCATGACCGTTGTCGGTTGTAGCTTCGTCGTTGGTTTTTTACCATTTGGAACATCTTCCATCTCGATGAGCTTGCTGATCACAGGTGTCGCATCTGGATTTTTTTATGCGCTCTACAGCATCTTCGGGAAGTTTGTCAGCCCGTACTACAACCCACTTACCATTACCGCATACTCTATGATTTTCGGTGCGCTATTTTTATTACCAACAAGCCAACTGTGGGAAAAACAAGCTGTATTTGCCAAGCCTGAAGTTTGGCTTTTAGCCATTGGTCTTGCAATTATAGCTACTGTTCTAGGTTACATTTTTTATACATATGGACTCGCAAGGATTGAATCTAGCCGTGCATCCATTTTATCAACGATTGAACCTGTTGTGGCCATTTCTGTGGGTGTCCTCATTTTTGGAGATTCGATGGAAGTCTGGCAAGTGCTCGGGATGATTCTCGTCATCACATCCGTCTTTCTAACAATTGAAACGAAAAAAGAAGCAAAAGTCGTAAACGAAAAATCCACCCAAACGTCAACAGGGTAAAAAATGCGCTAAACCACAGACCGGCTTAGCGCATTTTTTAGTTATAACATTTTATCAAGAAAATCTTTCGCTCGTTCTGTTTTCGGTGCAGTGAAAAACTCGCTCGGTGGTGCATCTTCCACTAGTTTCCCTTCGTCTAAGAATAACACTCGGTCTGCAACTTCACGGGCAAAATTCATCTCGTGCGTGACAACTGCCATCGTCATCCCTGTCTCAGTGAGTGACTTCATGACTTGCAACACTTCTTTCACCATTTCTGGGTCCAGTGCTGAAGTCGGCTCATCAAAAAGCATCGCCTTCGGTTCCATTGCAAGCGCACGGGCAATCGCAACACGTTGCTTTTGTCCGCCAGATAAACGATTAGGGTATTCATTGGCTTTATCCGCCAATCCAACTTGTTTCAACAACTTGTGCGCAAGCTCTTCGGCATCTTTTTTCGCCACGCCTTTTACATTGATCGGTGCATACGTCAAGTTATTCAACACACTTAAGTGCGGAAATAAATGAAAGTGCTGAAACACCATTCCGATATTTTCACGAACTTCATTGATATTTGTAGAAGGATCCGTAATGTCCGCTCCATCGACCAAAATCTTTCCTTTTGTCGGCTCTTCTAATTGATTCATACAACGTAAAAACGTTGATTTTCCTGAACCTGATGGACCGACAATCGTAACGACTTCTCCAGCATCAATCGTCGTTGAAATATCCTTTAAAACTTCTAATTCGCCAAATGTTTTATGGAGGTTCTCTACATTAATCACTTCTCTTCATTCTCCTCTCCAACGCTTTACCAAGAAGGGTTAAGACCATCACCATAAGGTAATAGATGACACCTGCGATGATTAACGGCTCGAAGAAAGCGAATTTCTCGCCGCCTACAACATACGCACGACGCATAATATCCATTACACCAATGACCGTCACAATTGCGGATTCTTTCGTTAATGTAATCCATTCATTCATTAACGCAGGTAAAATATTTTTCATCGCTTGAGGAAGAATGATATCTTTCATCATCGGTTTATAAGAAATCCCAAGCGCTTCAGCTGCTTCTTTTTGTCCTTTATCAACTGCTTGTATTCCAGCACGGATAATCTCCGAAACATAAGCACTTGAATTCAATCCAAAAGCAATAACAGCAGCCATATATGCCGGGATATCGACGCCGAGCATCTGTGGTAGCCCGTAGTAAACAATCATCAATTGCAAAACGAGAGGCGTACCGCGAAAGATCGACGTATATGCATCCGCTAACCAACGGAGAATTTTAATGTTTCCGATTTTCAATAAGCTTAATATAATTCCTAAGCTTAGCCCAAGCAATGCCGCAACTGCAACAATGCTCAGCGTGACCCAAATCCCATCTATAATATAGGGGATCGAAGGGAAAAACTGCGTAAAATCTAAATCGAGACCCATGGTGTTTTTCAATCCTCTCTTTTACTACCCATTATCCTTCTTCGACAATTTCTTTTTCATCGAACCATTTATGAATTAACTCATCAAGTTCGCCACTTTCTTGCATATCGATGATTACTTCATTAAATTGTTCCGTTAATTCACTGTCTTTATTAAATGCGATCGCATTTCCATCTTCTTCTGCTTGGTTTGGTAATGAGAACCCTACAAGCTCTTCGCTTCCCTCAATATAGTTATCTGCTACCGTGTCTGCAATAATTGCAGCGTCAAAACGGTCTGTATGAATTTCTTGAACGAGTTCAGGGATACGGTTACGTGTTTCAACCTCAAGATCTTCCACTTCTTCTGCTAATTCATCAGCCTGACCTTCCTGGATCGAACCAAGTTGAACACCTAACGTTTTCCCTTCGAGATCATCGGCAGTTTCTATGCCACTCTCTTCATGTGTAATAATCGTATGATGGGATTTGAAATAAATCTCCGAGAAGTCGGCATTTTCACGACGCTCCTCCGTTGGTCTCATTCCTGCTTGAACAAAGTCAACTTGATCTGCGTTAAGAGCTGGGATTAAGCCATTAAATTCAATGTCTTCAATTACTAAATCATAGCCGAGCTCTTCAGTTATTGCGTTGGCTAAATCAATATCAAAGCCAATAATTTCGTCACTTTCTGCTGTTTCAATGTATTGAAATGGTGGGTAATCTGCTGATGTCCCCATCACTAATGTATTTTCATCATCTCCACATGCGGCTAATGTAGCTACCGTTCCTCCAAGTAATGCTGTAAGTAAAATTGTTTTTCCTTTCATTCGTTTCTCCCCCTGATTTTTGTATTTTTATTAATATACATTCATATTAATTCTTATGCATTGCATTTTAGCATGCTCATTATAAATTGACAAGTATATTGATACTTATTTTGTTTTTTTTAAATATTTTTGGCGATTTTTCAATCACAAAAAAAGAGATTGAGCACACTTTCATTAAAAATTACTCAACCCCATTACACCAGTGTAATTATCCATCTTAATTTTAAAAATTTAATCATCACATCGTTAAATAAAACTTCTACTTAACAATGTTTATTAAACCACCCATGTATACACCATACATTTTTACGTATAAAAAAGGCGATACACTTTATCTTTCTCGCTTATGTTATTCTCCTTCAATGACCAGACAAGTTGTATTGCTTCATCATCCGTTCATTGAAAAAACCTGCTCCAACTGCCAATTGACAGTCGAAGCAGGCAAATTTCATTATTGACCAAGCCATTCATTAACGATACCTTCGTTTTCATCAACCCATTCTTCTGCAACTTCACGTGGGTCACGGTCTTCATTCTCGATTTCTACAATCATCGCTTCTACATCTTCAAGCGGCATATACCAATTACTTAAAAACTCATAAGCTTCTGGCTTTTCCTCAGCGAAATCTTTATTGGAAACGACCTTAACGTCTGCAATTTCAAAGTATTCCGCTTGATCTTCAAGCACTTTCAAGTCGAAATTATTAAACATTGAATGTGGGCGCCATCCGTAAAACACGATTGGCTCTTCATTTGCTATATGACGCGTTACTTCTGATAACATGCCACCTTCACTGGAGACGACTTGTTCCATGTCGAATCCTTCCCCATCAATAAGGTCACGAGAAATTTCAGTTACTTCTGCACCTTCTTCAATTCCGTACATTTCTCCATTAAACAAATCTTCATTTCCATGAATATCTTCAAGCGAATCGATCTCCTCAACATATGTTGGAACGGTCCAACCTTGTGAAGCATCGGTATAACTTAATGCTGTTTCTTCAATTGTATCAGAGTACTCATCCATATAACTGTTGTGCATTGGGAACCAAGCGTCCATAAACACGTCGAGGTCACCACGGGAAAGACCTGTATAGACAGCACCTACGTCGGCTTCTGTTTGTTCAGTTTCATAACCCATATCCTCTAAAACAACAGCTGCTACTTCAGTGGGTGGAACTGTACTTGTCCAAGGTGCGACACCAAATTCAATCGTTCCGCTTACTTCTTCTCCACCGTTAGTCTCACTGTCTCCACTTGTCGTTTCTGCCTCTCCGCCACAAGCTGCACCAACACCTACACTGAAAACTGCAAATGCACTTAATGTGAATTTCTTCATATCATACTCTCCTTTATAATTTTTTCAGTGATAAACCGACATCGAAAACAACTTTGACCTCTATCTTTTCACTTCAAGTAGACTGTTTGATTAATGGTTATACTACTGTAAAAAAACTAAGCAAAGTTCTATTTTTACTGTTCAAGCCATTCATTAACGATATCTTCGTTTTCATCGATCCAATCTTGAGCCACTTCACGAGCATCTCGATCTTCATCTTCAATTTCGACAATCATTGCTTCTACATCTTCAAGAGGAATGTACCAGTTACTCAAAAACTCATAAGCTTCTGGCTTTTCTTCTGCGAGATTATCGTTTGCGATAACTTTAACATCTGATGGCTCAAAGTATTCTTCTTGGCCTTCAAGAACTTTTAAATCATAATTGTTAAACTTAGAGTGTGGGCGCCAACCGTAAAATACAATTGGTTCTTCGTTTGGAATCTTTCGTGCGGCTTCTGAAAGCATCCCACCTTCACTAGAGACAATTTGCTCCATATCGAACCCTTCTCCTTCGATCAACTCATATGAAATTTCTGTTCCCGAAGCCCCTTCTTCAATGCCGTACATTTCTCCATCGAAGAGATCTTCATTACCATGGATGTCCTCAATATCGTTGACATCTTCTACATACGTTGGTACTGTCCAACCTGACTCAGCATCAGTATAACTAATTGCCACTTCATCAAGATCGTCTCCAAACTCATCTATATAGTTCCCGTGCATCGGGAACCAAGCATCCATAAACACATCTAAATCACCACGGGATAGTCCTGTGAAAACAGCACCCACATCCGCTTGTGTATGCTCAACTTCATAACCCATGTCTTCTAAAATAATTCCTGCCACTTCTGTTGGCGGAACCGTACTCGTCCAAGGTGTGACACCAAATTCGATCGTTCCACTCACCCCTTCTTCGCCACTTGCACCTTCTCCACTCGTTTCCGCTTCTCCTCCACAAGCTGCCAAAGCAGAAACACTTACCATTGCTAATAGACTAAAACTTAACTTCATTTTTTTCATTTTAAAAATCCCCCTTAATCATAATTTTATAATTTTTCTCCAAGCCCTTGTGTTAGGCGGTCTACAATAATCGCTAGAACAACAATTCCTAAACCACCTGTTAATCCTAAACCGACATTCACGTTGGAAATTCCTGATAATACGACCGACCCAAGACCTGGTGCGCCGATCATTGATGCGATAACTGCCATCGATAATGCGAGCATAATCGTTTGGTTAATTCCTGCCATAATCGTTTGCAGGGCCATCGGTAATTCTACTTTAAATAACAGCTGCCATGTTGTTGATCCAAATGCTCTCGATGCTTCTACGATATCTTCGGGTACTTGACGGATTCCGAGGTTTGTCATACGAACCGCTGGTGGTGTCGCAAATATAAATGTCGACATGACTGCAGGTACTCCACCAAGTCCAAATAAAAGAATCGCAGGAATTAAATAAACGAAACTCGGTAATGTTTGCATAAAATCTAAAATTGGACGAACAATTCGATAGATCGTATCGCTTTTTGAACTTAAAATCCCAATTGGCACGCCAATGATAATTGAAAGGAGCGTAGCGACAATGACAATTGCCATCGTTTGCATCGCTTCTGGCCACAGGTCAACGGAAACGAGATAGACACTTCCGATAATTGTAAATATCGCCAAACCACGTCCAGATAACCACAACGCTAAAGCTGTAACGATCGCAACCAGTAAAAAGACAGGAATGGATATTAACCCATCTGTTACGCCATCTACGAACCAACCTAAAATATCACTAACTTGATTAAAGAAATCACCCATAGTAGGTAACAACCAATCATTAACAAATGAATTGGTCCATTCTTCTAACGGAAAATAAAAATCACTCATGCATGAACCTCCTCAGCATGCTCTTGTTGTCCAAATACTAACCCTGACAATATCGATGCCCGCGAAATGATTCCCAATAGTTCTCCGTCCTTAACCACTGTGATCGGATACTTTGCATCACTAGCAATGCTAATCAAATCTCTGAGTGGTGTATTAGGTGCCGTCTTTGGAAAATCATTTTTCAATACCGTTTCCATAGATTCATTGTTTTTGTGTATATAGATGGCATCATCGATTGTAAGCAGGCCTTTTAGTTGTTTATTTTTATCTGTCACAAAAATACTAGACATGTTCGCTTCTTCCATCTTTTTAACAGCCATTTTCGGACCATCACGAAATGATGATGTCACCTCTGGTTTTTTCATTACATGTTCTGCTTCAAGAACTTTTGAGCGATCTACGTCTTTTACGAAACTTGAAACATAATCGTTTGCTGGATTGTCTAAAATCTCTTCTGCTGTTCCAATTTGGACAATTTCTCCGTCTTTCATAATTGCAATCCGATCTCCTAGTTTCAATGCTTCATCTAAATCGTGCGTAATAAACAAAACAGTCTTATTCAACTTTTCTTGTAATTCTATGAGTTCATCTTGCATTTCTTGGCGAATGAGAGGATCAAGGGCACTAAATGCTTCATCCATTAATAAGATATCCGTATCATTAGCTAATGCACGGGCTAGACCAACTCTTTGTTGCATACCTCCACTTAATTGTTTAGGTAATTGTTGTTCGTAACCTTTAAGCCCAACGTCTTCAATCGCTTTAAGTGCTTGTTTTTCTCTTTTCTCTTTATCAACACCTTGAATCTCTAACCCATATTCAACATTTTTTAGAATCGTCCGAAATGGGAATAATCCAAATTTTTGGAATACCATTCCTAGCTTTTCACGTCTCGTTTCAAGGAGCGTTTGCGTATTCATTGTCGTTAGATCCTCTCCATCGATCTTAACGTGTCCAGCTGTAGGGTCGATCAATCTATTAATTAAGCGAATTAACGTTGATTTCCCACTTCCCGATAAGCCCATAATCACAAAGGTTTCACCTGGTTTAACTGAAAAGGAAGCTTCTTTTACACCGACAGTCATGCCTGTGTTTTCTAGTATTTCGTCTTTGGACTTTCCTTCCTTTAACTGTTGTATCCCTTCCTCTGGTTTTGAGCCGAAGATTTTCGTCAATTGTTCTACTTCAATTTTGTTGTCCATGAATCATTCTCCTTTGAATGTCTTCATCTTTTTCGTTTTCTTTACTTGCGAGCCTTTTATCACTGATAACCATCCTTATATTTCGTCTGTTCAACTAAAGTTTCTTTGACTTCTTCACGAGTTTTTTCATCAAATGAGACAAGTCCCAATAACTCTGTTAACCAAAGTCCATCCATAGATAATCGCAGAATCAACGCTTTTACTGGATCAATCCCATCGCTATCAAGCTGCTCTTGCCACTCTTGATAGCGATCACGAACGGTATCTAATAATGCCGGGTTGATCGCCAATGCCGCCAACAGCCCTGTATTCATATCTTCATTATGATACGTTTGTCGATACGTCTCTTTAATAATTGAGCGTGTCCATTTCCCGATTTCCACATCGTCTTGTTCCATCTGTTCAGTAATTCCCTTTTTATAAGAAGAAATTAAATGATTAACCATCCCTTCCACGAGTGCTTCCTTTGTTGGAAAATGATAAAGTAAACCACCTTTACTTACACCAGCTTCTTTCGCAACGGCTTCAAGTGTTAAGGAGAAGACACCTTTTTGTTGAACAATGCGGGAGGCCGCTTCTATAATCTCCGTTTCTCGGGATCTCTTTGTCATTCAGAACCCCTTCCCTCATATTTGGATTTATTCTCACATCCAATTAGACCGTCTGGACTGTGCATTGTTTTCGTCCACGTTCATGAATGTAGCACAATCTGTCGAACAAATGAACATGAATAAGAACTTTTTGACAGACTTCGCAAGACTGCCATGACACGTTAAAAATTCTTTACAGCGCACACCTTTACGAAAAATTGCTATAATAACAGTCAGTAAACACCTGGAAACCAATTCCATCTATGAATATTCTTGTTTTATTCCAGTGAGCTGTTAATAAATTTTTACAACATATTGACGATCCTTTGTTTCATACCTTTATCTTTTTACTTCAAACATACGATTGATGAAAACGCCTCCAAATAGTGGCAATCTTGTAGAAAAGAGCCAAGAAAAAAACGAGCCTATTATTAGGCTCGTTTTTTGCACGGTTATAAATATTTATTGATTCAACCAATCACCAACAATGTCTTGGTTATCATCGATCCAGTCTTGAGCAACTTCTCGTTCATCTCGTCCTTCTTCCTCAATTTCCACGATCATCGCTTCAATGTCATCAATGGACATGCTCCAATTGCTTAAAAACGCGTATGCTTCTGGTTTTTCTTCAGCCAAATCACCATTTGTGATGACTTTTACATCAGATGGCTCATGGTATTCTTCCTGTCCTTCAAGCACTTTTAAGTCATAGTTATTAAACATTGTGTGTGGACGCCAACCGAAAAAGACAATCGGTTCTTCGTTTGGAATCTTACGAGCTGCTTCAGAAAGCATTCCGCCTTCACTAGACACAACTTGCTCGATATCCAATTCTTCTTCTTCAATCAAAGTACGTGTGTTTTCCGTCGCAGTCGCACCTTCTTCAATGCCAAACATTTGTCCATCAAACAGATCTTCGTTCCCTTTAATGTCATCAAGGTGATTAATCTCTTCTACGTATGTCGGCACAGTCCAACCAGTTTCCGCATCCGTATAACTTACTGCTGTTTCATCAAGAGAATCTCCAAATTCATCTAAATAGTTATCATGCATAGGAAACCAACCATCCATATATACATCTAAATCGCCTCGAGATAAACCAGTATAAACAGCACCAGCATCCGCTTGCGTTTGCTCTACTTCGTAACCCATTTCTTCTAAAATAAGACCTGCTACCTCTGTTGGAGGAACCGTACTTGTCCAAGGTGTAACACCAAATTCAATCGTTCCACTTACGCCTTCTTCTTCGCTCGGATTTCCTTCACTCGTTTCTGCTTCTCCTCCACAAGCTGCAAGTACACCTACACTTAATGTTGCAAATACACTTAAACCTAACATTTTTTTATTCATTTCAACAAATCTCCTTATTATGAGTTTTATAGTTTCTCTCCAATTCCTTGCGTTAGGCGGTCTACAATAATGGCTAGAACAACAATTCCTAGTCCACCTGTTAATCCTAAACCGACATTCACGTTGGAAATCCCTGATAATACGACCGACCCAAGACCTGGTGCGCCGATCATTGATGCGATAACTGCCATCGATAATGCCAGCATGATCGTTTGATTAATTCCTGCCATAATCGTTTGCAGGGCCATCGGTAGTTCTACTTTAAATAACAATTGCCAAGGTGTTGACCCAAATGCCCTCGATGCTTCTACCATGTCTTCAGGCACTTGACGAATCCCTAAGTTTGTCATACGAACAGCTGGTGGTGTCGCAAAAATGAATGTTGACATAACAGCCGGTACACCACCGAGTCCGAATAATAGAATCGCTGGGATTAAATATACAAAACTAGGTAACGTCTGCATAAAGTCTAAGACCGGGCGGACGATTTTATAGATCGTTTCATTTTTAGAACTTAATATTCCAATAGGTACACCTATAATAATTGAAAGGAGTGTCGCAACAATGACAATCGCCATCGTTTGCATCGCTTCTGGCCACAGGTCAACGGATACGAGATAAATCGCGCCAATAATCGTAAAAACCGCCAATCCTTTACCTGATAGCCATAGTGATAATCCCGCTACGATGAGCGTTAAAATAATTGTTGGAATAAAGATCAGTCCATCTGTCACACCATCGACAAACAAACCTAATATATCACTAACTTGATCAAAGAAATCTCCCATAGTGGGTAATAACCATTCATTAACAAATGAATTGGTCCATTCTTCTAACGGAAAATAAAAGTCACTCATGCATGAACCTCCTCATGCTCCGTTTCTTGTTCTTGACCAAAGACTAACCCTGACAAGATCGAAGCACGTGATATCAATCCTAGTAGTTTTCCATCTTCAACGACCGTGATCGGATACTTTGCATCACTAGCTACTGCTATTAAATCTTTAAGCTGTGTATCTGGTGCCGTTCTTGGAAAATCATTTTTTAATACAGTTTCCATTGATTCGTTGTTTTGATGAACATGAATAGCATCATCAATCGTGAGTAGTCCCATTAAATGTTTGTTTTTACCCGTTACGAAAATGCTCGACATATTCGATTCTTTCATTTTTCGAATCGCCATACGTGGTCCATCTCTAAAGGATGCCGTTACCTCTGGTATTTTCATCACGTTCGAAGCTTCTAGCACTTTCGAGCGATCGACATCTTTTACGAAGCTGGAAACATAATCGTTTGCCGGATTGTCCAAAATCTCTTCTGCTGTGCCGACTTGTACAATCTCTCCATCTTTCATAATCGCAATTCGATCTCCTAGTTTCAAAGCTTCATCCAAGTCATGTGTGATAAAGAGAACAGTCTTATTCAATTTCTCCTGTAAATCGATGAGTTCATCTTGCATTTCTTGACGAATAAGCGGGTCCAATGCGCTGAATGCTTCATCCATTAACAAAATATCTGTATCGTTAGCTAACGCACGCGCAAGACCAACACGTTGTTGCATCCCACCACTCAACTGACTCGGATATTGCTTTTCATACCCTTTTAGACCGACATCATCGATTGCTTTACGCGCTTCTTGTTCGCGCTCCTCTTTTGGAACCCCTTGAATTTCCAAGCCGTATTCCACATTGTTAAGAATTGTACGAAACGGAAACAATCCAAACTTTTGAAACACCATGCCCAGTTTCGCACGCCTTGTTTCAAGAAGTGTTTGATTATCCATCGTTGTAAGGTCCTCTCCGTCAATCATGACACGGCCTGCAGTCGGATCAATCAAACGGTTCACTAAGCGAATTAACGTTGATTTCCCACTTCCAGACAGTCCCATAATGACAAAGATTTCACCTTCTTTTACTGAAAACGAAGCCTCTTTTACACCAACAGTCATGCCAGTGTTTTCAAGAATCTCGTCTTTCGATTTGCCTTCTTCCAGCTGTTTTAGCCCTTCTTCTGGTTTTGAACCGAAGATTTTCGTCAAATGTTCGACTTCAATTTTATTGTTCATGAATCATTCTCCTTTGAATGTCTTCATTATCTAGTTGTTGAATCATTAGCGACGTATACCAATCGTTCGCCCTACTTGTTTTGGTTTTTCTTCATCATTACGCTGTTCAAAAAATATTTTCACTTTACTTTCTACTTGTTCAGGAAAGGAACTCGGACGCTGTTCATTTGTATCCATTCCCAACAACATTTGTTCACTCGTTGCAACGAGGTCGCCATGGCTATCTTTCATTTCAAAAAAGACGTGTAACCTTTTTGCGTCATAATCTAAAATACGGAGATCAACTTGAACCGAATCGTCTAAATGAACTTCCTTCAAGTAGCAAAGGTGCGTTTCTAGCGTGAAAATTGTATATTGAAAGTGCGACCTTCCCGCTTCATCCAAACCGACCGTATCCATCAATGCATCCACAGCATGACTGAAAACTTGGGCATAAGCCGCGTCGTTCATGTGTCCGTTATAGTCGACCCACCCTGAATGGACTCGTTTTGTTAAGATCGCTTCATTTTGAACATTCATCATCTCATTCCTCCCTTATCATGTTTGCCTCAAATTGAATGAGAGGTTATTTTTGCTCATTTTGTAAAATCGTTTGTGGTTCAGGCCAATATTCTTCAACAAGATCAAGCAAACGAACTAAAAACTCATTACGTTGCTTTTCTAATTCCTGAACTGGTTTATTTCCTGCACTTTGTTCAGTTCCTTCAATCACTTTATCTTTCAGTTCATCAGTCAGCTCAGGTGCTTCGAGCTTTGTCCAAGGAAGCTTCAAGGCTGGTCCGAACTGTTTGAGCATGTGTTTCATCCCTTCGTCTCCACCAGCGAGATGGAATGTTAAGAAAGGCCCCATTTGTGCCCAGCGCAAACCTGCACCATACGTGATCGCCGCATCGACTTCTTCTGTTGTAGCCACCCCGTCATTAACGATGTGAAGCGCTTCACGCCATAAAGCTTCCATCAAACGGTCCGCAACATGTCCTTCTACTTCCTTCTGGATCACAAGAGGCTTCATTGCAATCGCTTTGTAAATGTCACTTGCTTTATCAATCATTTCCTGACTCGTGTGCTCACCACCGACAATTTCGACAAGTGGTAATAGATAAACAGGATTGAATGGGTGACCAACAATGATTCGCTCAGGATGCGCACAATCTTGTTGCAAAGTACTTGGTGTAATGCCTGATGTGCTTGACGCAATCACCGTTTCTCGGTCTGTACTTGCATCAATGTCTGCAAGAACTTGTCGTTTTAAACCTTCACGCTCTGGTACATTTTCTTGCACAAATACCGCATCTCGTACAGCTTCCTTTAGGTCCGCTTCAAAACGTAGACGGTCTTGAGAAGCTCCTTCTGCTAGTCCCATTCGTTCCATGTAAGGCCAAGCATGCGCTACGCCTTCTCTTAACTTTTGTTCTGCTCCTTCTGCTGGGTCGGTTGCAACAACGTCATACCCATGTGCTAAAAAGCGAACGATCCAGCCAACACCAATTACGCCTGTGCCGACGACTGCGATTTGTTTGTTATTTGTTTTTGTCATGATGTTCCTCCCCTTTAGTTGGAGCCTCTAAGCCCTAAATAGTTTCTCGTTTCTTGAGGTGTCATTGGTTCTTGCCCTTGTATTGCCAATATTCCGACCATTTTGTCAACAAGTTGCTCGTTTGTAGCTGGGACACCTTTCTTCAAGTAAATATTATCTTCTAAACCAACGCGGACATTTCCGCCCATTAAAGCCGACTGCGCTGCGATTGGTAATTGTTGACGCCCGATTCCAAATGCCGACCAATGCGCGTTTTCTGGTAGACGATTTTGCATATAAACCATCGTCTCTGCATCTGCTTCTGCTCCCCAAGGAATCCCTAGGCAAAACTGAAAGATCGGATCCATATCGACAAGTCCTTCATCGATCAGTTGTTTCGCAAAACGAATATGGCCTGTATCAAAACATTCTAATTCAGGTTTTACACCACTTTGCTGTACAAGCTTTGCTTGTTCACGAAGCCACTCTGTCGGACTCATATAAATTTGATCTGCAAAGTTTAAGCTCCCACAATCTAACGTGCACATTTCTGGTAGAAGTTCTCCGACAGGTCGGTGGCGCTCTTCGGCTGTTTGAATATCCGTTCCTTCACCGCCAGCAGATGGTGTTTGTTTCGATGGGACGAAATCTCCACCGCCACCTGATGTAATGTTAATGACAACATCGGTGTCTGCTTCACGAATTCTTTCTACGATTTCACGGTAAATCTCAACATCGTGCGTGATCCCTCCAGTTTTCGGGTCCCGTGCGTGAATATGGGCAACCGATGCCCCTGCCTTCGCTGATGCGATCGCAGATTCTGCAATTTCTTTCGGTGTAACAGGTACGTTTGGGTTCTTTTTATGGGTATCTCCAGCTCCTGTTACCGCTGCGGTTAATACAAGTTTCTTTCTCATAAATAGCCCTCCTCATATTTCGTTTGTTCAATTAATGCTTCTCGAACTTCTCGTCGTGTTTTCTCTTCTAAAGAAACAAGTCCTAATAATTCGGTTAACCAAAGGCCGTCGATGGCTAAGCGAAGTATTGTCGCTTTCGTCGTATCAATGCCATCAATATCGAGTTGCTCTTGCCACTCTTTATATCGATTCCGCACATTATTGAGCAATTCAGGATTCATCGCCAATGCAGCTAATAATCCCGCGTTCATATCTTCGTTATCATAAGTTTGACTATACGTTTCTTTAATGATCGAACGCGTCCATTTCCCTGTTTCCATCTCATCTTGTTCCATCAGTTCAGTAATACCTTTTTTATATGAATCAATTAAATGATCAACCATTCCTTCAACGAGCACTTCTTTTGTTGGGAAGTGGTAAAGAAGACCACCTTTACTAATGCCAGCTTCCTTCGCTGTTGCTTCAAGTGTCAAAGAAAAGACACCTTTATGTTGTACAATTCGGGAAGCAGCTTCCAAAATGTCAGTTTCCCGGGATCTCTTTTTCAAACAGAACCCCCCTTCTTGCAAATGGAACCTCAGCAATTTTTAACTGTACCGTCTGGACTGTTTGTTTGACATTTATGAATGTAGCATAGCTTTTTGAGCAAATGAACCTCCAATTAAATTTTCTGACAATTCGACGAAAACCGTCATGACGCGTTAAAATTTTTTTACACACAGGTTTGTTTCGACATTCTTCCCGAGCCAACAACGATGAAACGGGTGGAA
This sequence comes from Texcoconibacillus texcoconensis, assembly GCF_014202575.1. GTDB lineage: Bacteria > Bacillota > Bacilli > Bacillales > Salisediminibacteriaceae > Texcoconibacillus > Texcoconibacillus texcoconensis. Next base: position 45,412 of record NZ_JACHHB010000002.1, read on the forward strand.
TTTTATCCCTTTTCCGACATTTAACACTTTTTTTACAGAGGTTTGTTAATAAATTTTTACACATATAAAACACTATTTTTTATCGATTCCCAGAATGAATAACTCAAATGGTTTGTAAGTAAATTCAATAAAAATACTTTATTTTACATTTATTAAGGCATAAAAAAACGAGCCTTAAATCAAAAGACTCGTTTTAGTAGATTTATTCTATTTATTTGTTCCTGAAATCGTCGTTTACGATTCTAGCCATTCATCAACATCTTCACGATTGTCTTCAATCCATTCATCCGCTAAATCGTCTAATTCCTCATCTTCCATACTTACCATCATTTCTTCAACGTCTTCAATACTTATTTCAAAATCTTCAAGGAACCCGTGAAGGTCTGGAGCTTTCTCTTCAAAATCCGCACCAACACCTGTTACAACATCATCTTTTTCCCAGATGTCATTAGGATCATCTAACATTTTAATATCGAAAAGTTGGAACATCGAGTGTGGACGCCAAGCAAGGAAAACAACCGGCTCTTCATTTGCGGTCAGACGACTAACTTCTGCAAGCATCGCTTCTGTACTTGCTGAAACCAATTCTAAGTCTAAATCATACTCCTCAATCACTTCTTCGGACACAGGCATCATTCCAGCACCCGGTTCAATCCCAACAACTTCATAATCAAACATGTCTTCGTTACCTTTTAAATCTTCGATACTATTAATATCCTCCATGTATTCAGGCACTGCCCAACCTGTATCAGCATTTTCATACAAGGTACCGAGAAGTTCGATCGAATCTTCATATTGATCTAAGTAACTTGCGTGGAGGGTTGGTAACCACATATCTGCATAAACGTCAACATCCCCACGAGCTATCCCTGTATACATGACGCCGACATCACCTTCCATGATTTCTGTCGGATAGCCGAGTTCTTCTGCGATCGACTCAATAATCGCTAATAGCGGCAATGCTTGGTCATAAGGGACCTCTCCTAAAGTGATCGTCGGTTTTTCTTCAGAATCACTTGTTCCTTCCTCACCGCTACCTTCCTCTGCACCACAAGCACTTAACATTACTACACCTGTTAAAGCTGTTAATGACAGTACAGTTTTCGTCCTTTGCTTCAATGCAATCAAATTCAATTTTTCTCACTCCTCCTAAAATTCACGACAATATTATGTCATTGATTTCCTTTTTACGAAACGATCAAACGGACCTATATCAACGTTATAATGGTAGGGAAAAAGAGCTCGTTTATTGCTAGATTTATTTTTAAGCTTTTTTGCGCTTTTTTGAATAATGAGGACATTTTTTTCATAATTGAACCAATTTCATAACCCTTGGGAAAGCGTCCGCCTGCAGTGAAAATCACAATCCATGTTCGAAATGATCTTTTCATCACCTATTATGAAATTCATTCAATTGATTCCGTTTCATTTGATCCTTTAAATAAAAAATGCAGAGCCACCACTAATCGGTGAACCCTGCAACTTCTATGATTCTATGAACTTTTCAATTTTTTTACCTAAAATAATACTTTAATTCCACTGCAAAGCGACTTCTTCTACATAAGTTTCACCACATTTTGATGAACGATTTGAAGATCTATTATTCTTCCTCTTTAAACAAAGGCGTTGATAAATAACGTTCACCATGATCAGGAAGGATGACAACGATCGTTTTTCCTTTGTTTTCTTCTCGCTTAGCAATATCCTGCGCAGCACGGATGACAGCACCTGCAGAAATTCCAACTAAGAGTCCTTCGCTTTTTCCAACCGCTCGAGATGCATCAAACGCCTCTTCATTCGCAATCGTGACCACTTCATCAAAAGCATCCGTATTTAACACCTCTGGTACAAAACCAGCACCGATTCCTTGAATTTTATGCGGTCCACCTTGACCTCCACTTAATACAGGAGAATCTTTAGGTTCAACTGCTACGGCTTTAAATGCCGGTTTTCTCTCTTTAATCACTTCGGACACACCTGTAATTGTCCCACCTGTACCGATACCACTTACGAGAATATCCACTTCACCTTCTGTATCTGCCCAGATTTCTTCTGCTGTCGTTTTCGTATGAATTTCTGGGTTAGCAGGGTTATTAAACTGTTGCGGTACAAAGGAATTCGGTGTCTCTTCTGCAAGTTCATTCGCTTTAGCAATAGCACCTTTCATGCCCTTTGGTCCTTCTGTCAGTACTAAATCTGCACCTAGTGCCTTTAATAACTGGCGACGCTCAATGCTCATCGTATCTGGCATCACAAGCTTAAGTGTGTACCCTTTGGCTGCGCAAACAAATGCTAAAGCGATACCTGTATTTCCACTTGTCGGTTCGATAATGACCGTATCCTTTGTAATGAGTCCTTGCGTTTCTGCTGCTTCAATCATCGCATTACCAATTCGATCCTTTACACTTCCATGCGGATTAAAGTACTCCAACTTACCAAGCACTTCTGCACCTGTTTCATCACTAATTGCATTCAAACGTAAAAGAGGCGTTCGACCAATGAGTTCCGTTAAGTTTTTTGCAATTTTTGGCCCCTGTAGTACATCTGTCATAAAGAAAACACTCCTTTTATTGTAATAAATTTGTTTTATCTATCTAAAAGTCAGAAAACATTACGTCAGTACGTTTTTCAAACGAACTTGTTTACAGTTTGTCAAACTTGAATCTGACTTTCGATCCAACGACTGACAAGATCATGAGGTAAATAGGTCTTCCCATCCCACGCATACGCCAATCCTTCCATTTGTTTTGGAATCACGTTTAAGGTGAAATACCCTTCACTTAAAAACAACGGGATGACAATCAAACGTTTGCGATTTTCTACCGCTTGCGCTTTTTCATTTAACATGTCTCGATCTGGTAAAAGCATCGCGTGAGACACTTTTGAAAAAGGCATCGATTCATTTAACGTTTGTTCAATACTCTCAATCTTACGTTCCCATATGCTTGCTAAGCGACGTTCTTTGCTTCCATGAGCAACAAGTAACAACACTTCATTTTCTGGATCAGTCGATAACTGTTGAACGCGCTTTTTGATAATCTCAACAATCAATGGATGATCATCCATTGCCGGTCGCCAAATGATTTCTGCATGAGTATCAATTCGTTCTATATCTGTCGGGGAGGATAAGTCAGATTTTATTCCTAAAGCATACTGAATTTCCTCAAGATGAGAGCTACCGGAACATACAAAAAGCGGAATCACAATGATTTTTTGTACTGATTGACGCTCTAACCAACGCACACCATCTGCAATGGTTTCCCCTTCGACGAATTCTAAATATGCCACCGTTAACGGACAATCCGCCTCTACTTTTGAGACCGCATCTTTAATTCGTTGCACCCATTGTTTGTTTTTTGAACCGTGCGCGATCACCAATACGCCAATATGCTGATCGCTTTCTTTATTATGCATATACAACCTGAACCCTTTCTGCTTCTTTTCCAACACCTGGATTATTTTCAAACCACGACAAACTTTCATGAAGATTGACAACATCACCAACAACAATAATCGATGGAGAAGCAAAACCCGCTTCTTCCACACGGGTTGTAATTTCATGGAGAGGTGCAACGATCGTTTCTTGTTTTTGATAAGTTCCCCATTGAATGACGGCCACTGGTGTTGTAAGTGAACGCCCGTGCTTAATCAGTTGTTCTTGAATGTAGGAGATATTTTTCATTCCCATATAGAAAACGAGCGTATCAACACTTGTCGCTAACTTTTCCCATTGAACGGATGATTTTTTTCCATCACTTCTTTGTTGCCCTGTCACAACAGCAAAGGATGAACCTAGATCCCGATGAGTAAGAGGTATTCCGGCATAGGCAGGTGCCGCTACCCCAGCAGTCACTCCAGGGACGATTTCATAGGGGATATCGTAATCTATACAAGACGTTGCTTCTTCACCTACACGACCAAAAACCGCTGGATCACCACCTTTTAGACGTACAACGACTTTACCTTTTTGCGCTTGTGAGATAAAAAGATGATGTATCTCTTCTTGAGAAATAGAAGGGGCATTTGGATCTTTCCCACAATAAATCAATTCTGCTCCGTCCTTGGCATAGCGTAACAACTCATCATTAACGAGTCTGTCATAGATAATCACATCTGCGCCTTTTAAGACATCTGCCCCTTTTACCGTGATCAGTCGTGGGTCTCCTGGACCTGCACCAACAAAAAATACTTTGCCGCTTTTTTGTTTCATCGCTATGCTCCTCTCTCTTCCCTTGTTGTCGCGATGTGTTTTTCTTTTTCTCCCTCTAACCTTAGATTTCCTGCAAAACGAAGCCACCTTTTGTAGACAACTTTTTTTCTAATAACATGATTTCATGAATTTCAGGCATTTTTAAAAACGATCTTTCAATTTCCTTTTCAGCCAAATGAAATGCTTCAGACTCAGCTTCAGCACTGACCACGATATGAACAGACTTTTCCTCATCAAGTACGGCATTGAAACGATAAAGCGCCATGTCCTCTCTCCTCACTTTCCATGGAACAATGATCTTAATTGACCGCCACGTTGTTTGCTAAAATTTCATCAAGCGTTTCTTGTAAATGAGGCAACCCTACTCTTTGATAATATGAATGGAAGGTTTCCCCGCGGTATTTTTCCTGCTTAAATACTTGTAAAAATTGAACGAGAACACCGTCTAACTGACCAGCTTCGATTTTCCCTTTTAACTTTTCGTTAAACTGAGCTGATTCCGATAACGTTCCACCAACATATATTTCAAACGCCTCAACCATTTTTTTATCTTTATTTTTCATTTTTATCCCTTGTAATCCAATATCGGCAATTTGCCTTTGCCCACAAGCATTTGGACACCCTACCATATGAAGGCGAATCGGAACTTCTAATGATAACGCCTCATCTAAATGATCTGCAACATTCTTCATACGTTCCTTCGTTTCAACAAGAGCTAAATTACAATATTCAATCCCTGTACAAGACACTGCATACCCCATGAAGGACTTCGGTTCCGGAAGCAAGTGTTCAAACAACTTTTCATTTAACATTGCTTCTACTTGATCTTCAGGAATGTTTGGGATCACAATGTTTTGTGAATTACTCGTTCTTACTTCACCATTTCCGTACTGATCAGAAATCCGCACCAACTCATAAAGTTCTTCTGTATGCAAACGCCCTACCGGTACATTAACACCAACATAACGAAGCCCTTCTTGTTTTTGTTCGTGCACACCGTAGAAATAACCAGCATTCCACCCTGTCAGGCGTTCTTCTCCTTTTTCTGGAAGCTCGATATACTCAGACAATTTTTCAGTAAATTTTTCAGGTCCCCAGTCTGCCATTAAAAACTTCAGACGCGCTCGTGTTCGTTTTTCACGATAACCATAATCACGGAAAATCGTCGTCACCGCGATTGTCACGTCCTTAACTTGTTCTGGTCGGACAAAAACATTCAGCGGCTTTGCTAGATGAGGTTTTGCAGCCAAACCTCCACCAACATATACGTGGAATCCTGAAACTTCTTTTCCATCGATCACTTTTACTGCAGGAACAAATGATAGACAGTTAATTTCTGCGTTTTGCGCATTATCTACGTTTGCAGAAATAGAAATTTTATATTTACGCGGTAAGTTTGAAAAATCTCGATTTCTTTGAAAATAGTGATAGACGTCATTGACGATCTCACGCGTATCTAGCAATTCATTCGGGTCAATTCCTGCCAATGGATTTCCGACAATCGTCCTCATAATATCTCCACAAGCTCCGACTGAAGACAAACCTACCTTCTCTAATCGATCAAAAATATCAGGAATTTGTTCAATCTGAAGCCAGTGAAATTGAACAGCTTGACGTGTTGTAATATCGAGTACATCACGACCGTAATCTTTGGCAATTCCCGCTAACGTCTTGAGTTGCTCGTTCGTCATGACCCCACTCGGGATATTGACCCTCATCATGAAGTAGCCATCTTCTTTTGGCTTTTGTAAATAAAGCCCAGCCCATTTGAAAAATGACCACTCTTCTTTCGGAATTGAGTCGAAACCGTTACGCGCGTAATAAGGGATATCATCGAGGATGTCGAGTCCATCTTTCTCAAGTTTTGCCTTTTCTTCTTTGCTCAATTTTTCTTGATTTGCCCAATGCTTTGTATAAGCCACGCCGTTTCCTCCTTGAGCTTAGTATTTTGAATCGACGAGATCATTTGATCTAAATCATTGCTTCACTTCGCAAATGATCTAATATTTGATCAACACATTCTTCTATAAAATAACGATCTGTTTCAACCGTTAGCTGAGGGTTTTCCGGCTCTTCATACGGAGCGCTAACACCTGTAAAACGACTAATTTCTCCACTGCGCGCTTTTTTGTATAACCCTTTCGGATCACGCTTTTCACATTCATCGAGTGAACATTTTACATAGATTTCATACCATTCATCTGCTTGCAGTAAGTCTTCAACTTGCTTGCGATCTTCACGATAAGGTGAAATAAACGCACTTAATACAAGCACACCTGAATCGACAAACAGCTTTGCTACTTCCCCAATCCGACGAATATTTTCCGTTCGATCCTCAGGGGAAAACCCTAAGTCTCCATTTAATCCATGCCTCACATTATCGCCATCGAGTACATAAGTTCTGACTGCGCGCTTATGTAAAGCTTTTTCAACTGCGGTCGCAAGGGTCGACTTCCCTGACCCTGACAACCCTGTAAACCATAAAACCCCACTTCGGTGTTCATTTAAGTTCTGTCGGTCTTCCTTTTGAATCGATGCCTCATGCCAATAAACATTTGTCGACTTTTGTTTTTGTTGAGTCACACGCTCACCTTCATTCCACGAATCAATACTTCCGCCACTTCTGGTCGACTAAACTGTGCAGAAGGCGCTTCACCATTACTTAGCATTTTTCTAACTTGGGTGCCAGATAAGTGAACGTGGTCTTCTTTTCCATGCGGGCACGTTTTCGTTGATGCCATACTGTCACACTTTTTGCAAAAGAAACTATGTTCAAAGAATAGCGGACGAATACCAAGTTCCTCTTCAGTAAAGCGATCAAAAATCCGTTGTGCATCGTATGTTCCATAATAATCACCGACACCTGCATGGTCACGCCCGACGATAAAATGCGTGCAACCGTAATTTTTTCGAACGAGTGCATGGAAAATCGCCTCACGAGGCCCTGCATATCTCATCGAGGCAGGAAAAACCGCTAAAAATACGTGGTCCTCTGGATAATAATTTTTAAGAAGCACTTGATAACTTTCCATTCGTACGTCAGCTGGAATGTCATCACTTTTCGTTTCACCGACGAGCGGATTAAAAAACAATCCGTCTACACTTTCTAAAGCGGACTTTTGGATGTATTCATGAGCGCGGTGGACGGGATTTCTGGTTTGAAAGCCGACAACTGTCTTCCAATCTTTATCTGCAAATGTTCGGCGCGTCTCTTCTGGTGACAAATAAAACAATTCAAAACGTGTCTTTTCTGGTACTTTCACTAAAGTAATTGGCCCTGCTAAGTAAACAGCACCACGGTTGTATAAGTTTTTCACCCCTGGGTGTTTTTCTTCTGTCGTTTGATAAACATTTTGCGCCTCATGTTGTTTATCTGGTTCATAGATTTCTTCAAGCTCGATCACACCGTATGTTGAACCTTGATAATCTAAACGGACTCGTTCCCCCACCGTTAAAGAAGCTGCTGTTTCCTGTGATACTGGTAATGTGACCGGAATACTCCACACTGTTCCATCAGCTAATCTAAGATCGGAAACGACGCGATCGTAATCTTTCGAACCAAGAAACCCAGTTAGCGGACTATATGCTCCATTTGCAATCAATTCCAAATCCGACAAAGCAATCGTATCAAGTTCTACGGTTTGTTTAAGCGATGTGGTATCTACACTTTCATCTATTCGATTGATTAATTCTCCTCCGTGTGGTTGACCTAGTTTCATAATCTTCACTCCTTTAAGTTTTTTGATGAATATCTATCAACCTTTGTCATGAAACCTTGAATGGTTCATTTTCTAAATGAAAGAATAAGTCATCGTTTACGAGTTTAAATGCAACCCACATTCCGTCTTACCACTCCCTGACCATCTTCCTGCTCGTAAATCTTCCCCTTCTTTTACTGGTTGTGTACACTTTGTACAACCAATACTCGGGTACCCTTGATCATGCAAAGGGTTGTATGGTAAATCAAACGTTTCAATGTACTGCCATACATCGTCCCACGTCCAATGAATCAACGGACAAACTTTGATTGATTTAAACGTGTCATCACGATTGATATAATTTATATTGGCGCGCGTTGGCGATTGTTCACGCCGCAAACCAGATAACCAAGCTTGATACTTTGAAATCCCTCGTTCTAATGGTTGTTTCTTTCGAATCCCACAACAACGGTCTGGATTTTTCCCCCAAAGTGCCTCCCCGTATTGGTCGGCTTGTTCTTGTAAAGATAACTCGGGTTCGACCATTTCAATCGTTAAACGCGGATACTTTTCACGTATTTCATTAATCAATGAATACGTTTCTGTAAAATGAAGATGTGTATCAAGAAATGCAATATGTGCATCAGGCTTCACTTTACTAATGAGATCGATCAAAACGATTCCTTCAGCTCCAAAACTACAAGCATAAAGAAGTTCATCATCAAAGGTTTCATACGCCCACTTTAAAACGTCTAATGCATCTTTTTTTTCAAGTAACTCGTTTTGTTGTCGGTAATCTTCATCTTTTAAGGCGTGATACGACCAGCTTTCAATAGAACCTCCCATTTCTTAAATGCCTCCTCCTTGATCATGGATGGACCGCTTCTCTTCATTGATCGATTTGTATAAACTTACTGATCCAAGTGTGGCTACCAAAATACTAATGACGATCAATATCACATATGGATTTGGAAGCAAAATCACATGGACCATCGAATATGAAAAAACAAGCGCAAACACTGGGGAGACGACCCATACTTTCACAATTTTTTTAATCACCGTTTGGTGCCATAATTGAAATCCATTATCCGCTGTTCCAATCCCTACAATCGCAGATGTTGTCACTTGTGTTAACGGAACCGGAATACCAAACAATGATGCGATCGTGACAAGGGTTCCCCCTGTTCCTGAAACCGTAATTCCTTGTACGACGGAAAGTGAGGTGATCTTTTTTCCGTTCGTCTCTAAAACTTTGCCTCCTAGAAACAAAGCACCGAGTGCTAGAAATGCACCACCTAACCATATTCCTGTTGTCTCATCCAACAACCCTGCACCAATAACCGGTCCAATCGCATTGGCTACATTGTTCATACCAGCTGCAAAGGCTTCAAAAACGCCAACAGCGATGAGAAGAAAAACAAGCCATTTTTTCTTTTTCCCTATAGGCTCACGACCGCCTTTTCGCGTTTGAAAGTAATTAATCAACTTACCGAAGATCCAAGCGATCGTAAATGCGACGATCGGAATGATGACCCAAAGAGAAACAATAATTAAAATATTTTGAACATAAAGAGTCTGAAAGGCGACCCCAACTCCGACAATCGAACCGATCGTGACCTCACTTGTAGATAAAGGAATACCGAGAATGTTTGCCAAAAACAACGTCAATGTTGAAGACAGTAAAATCACAAAGGCAATTTCTACCGTTAATGATTGAGCTGGGATAATCCCTTCACCAACCATTGTGACAACTTCATGGCTACCTATAATTGCTCCGAGAAATGCACCGATGGCTACTAACCATAATGCGATTCTTTTCCTCGGCACAGCCCCACTTCCATAAGCTGGCCCCATCGTCGCGGCTGCACCACTTGCACCAATATTCATCGCAAAAAACAAAGCAATAATGATGACGACATAAGTTAAAATCATTTATCACACACCTTCTTTTCCTTTTAGTGGTACGATACCGCCTTAAAATTACACCAATCATATAATTCTTACCTATTTAGTCAGGATTGAGGTGTAAAAAAAATCAAATCATTTTAAAATTGTATCGATAAGGGGTCAAGACGCTCGATTGGTCGAGACATCCCCCCCTCTTATCTTTTACGCCAGCTATCGCTTATACCGACAGTCTGACGAAATGTACAACAAGTCATTTACTAACTTTTCTCGCGATAAAGAAAACCCATTAAATTCTTATAATTCCTATAATTTAGGTAAATTTTATATCTTTACCCTGTATTTGTCAACAGCATTTTACTATAAAATGACAGCTAAAATTTGCGCCGCGATGGCGACCAAAATAAGTGCAAATGGATAAGCTGCTGCATAAGCAATTGCTGGATCATCTCGCTCAGTGATTGAATTAACTGCACCTAAACCTGGTGTACTCGTTAATCCGCCACATAATGCCCCTAATGAATGAAGAATGCTTAAATGAAAGATTTTCACTGCAATGAAGAAGCCAAGGAATATCGGCAAAATTGTAATAACTGCGCCTCCGATCACGAGTCGGATCCCTTCTTCCATCACAACGGTGACAAGCCCTTCGCCAGCAGTTGTACCAGCACCTGCTAAAAAAAGAACGAGGCCGATATCGCGAATGACACGTGTCGCAGGTTGATAAAAACGCGCTCTAATAGGCCCTAAGCGACCGAAATGACCGATAAGAATCGAAACAAATAACGGACCACCCGCCACACCGAGCGTCATTGTGCCAAAACCAGGAATAGAGATCGGAATCATGCCAATAAACATCCCGACAAGTAAAATTAAACTGAGTGACATGATATGAACGTTTGTTTCTTCATGTTCATGTTTTCCGAATAACTTTTCGATTTCCTGTATGTGGTCTTCAGAACCAACCACGGTAAGGATGTCCCCTTCTTCTAATCGCCATGTGGCACTCTGATTAAATTCAAATCCCCCACGTTCAATACGCGTGACTGTCACACCATACGTAGCCCGTAAATTCAATTCGCGCAAGCTCTTTCCGACAAGTTCTTGAGACTCAACGGTAATCCGTTTCAATAATAAGTGATCCGTATAATCAACTTCACCTTTAACTTGGGAGCCGATACGATCTCTTAATTGTCTTAAATCCCCTAAATAACCAACCGCAATTAATAAATCACCTTTCAAGACAACCGTATCATTTCGACCAATAAAGGTCCTCTCCCCACGAACAACCCGACTGATCACAACCGAATTATTGCGATCTAGTCGTAACTCCTTCAACGTTTTTTTATGAACAGCATCACTCTCTACTTTGATCGTCATCGACTGTGGAGCCCCACGTTTGCCACCAGGTCGTACTTTTCGATCTACATCTTTTTCTACATCGACTTTTAAAATCTTCGGAAATAATTGCACAAACAAAACAACCGCGATCACCCCAAACGGATAAGCGATCCCATAACCGACAGAAACAATCGGATCATTTGTTGCTTCTAATCCTGTTGCTAAACCCGGCGTACTTGTCAACGCCCCTGTCATTAAGCCAATGCTAAGTGGCGCGGATAAATCTAATAAATAAGATACAATCACCGTTGTAATGACAGCAACTACGACAATACAAGTGGCAAGAATACCAAAAACAATGCCACTACTTTTCATCATTCGAAAAAAACGAGGCCCCGCCTGTAGCCCAACAGATACAATAAATAAACTGAGCCCAAAATTTTGAATGAGTGGTGATATTCCGTAACCAAAATGACCAAAAAACATCGCAACAAGTAAGACGCCCGATAACCCTAAACTGACACCTTTTATAGACCACTGTCCTAAAAGTGATCCTAAAAATAAAATAACAAAAATTAAAATTAGTGGGTCGTCTAACAACGCTAGCACATCCATCTGTGGTCTCCCCTTCGCTGTTAAAAAATGTCCAAATCGCCAATATCGAATTCTGTCGATTTTACTCTATCCACGTATTATAACGCTTTTTCATGTCACTGAAATCCTTTTTTCTCTATTTTCACAAAAATGTTAATTTACAAACTGCGTCTTAAAATCTCTTTCCACCATTTGCGCACGATTTCATGTAAAATAAGAAGAAACAGACAGAAAGGCGACAGATTCACATGACAGAACTTTTATTTATTTTAGCCATTTTACTAATCGGAAGTTTTATTCAAGGTGCTAGCGGCTTCGGATTCGGTTTGTTCGCGATGAGTTTTTTACCGTTTTTATTTACGGTGAAAGAAAGTACCTTACTCGTGATTTCATTAGCATTAATTACTTCAATCAGTATTATTTTTAAAGTGATCCCTCATATCCAATTCCGTAAACTGATCATCCTTTTAAGCGCTGCTTTTGTCGGACGAATTGGCGCTTTTTTCATTTTGCACAATTATGGTGATTGGGAAATTCTCGAAACGATCCTCGGTGTCTTTTTAATTGCCGTTGTTATTTATTTATTTCGTAGCAAGCGACCGACACCTGCACCTTGGATGGAGCGCGCCTGGTTACCGATTGTGCTCGGTTTCTTCGGTGGCTTTATCGGCGGTATTTTTGCTGTCGGCGGACCTTTTTTCGTTTTTTATTTCTTATTGTTTTTTAGTGACGATAAATACGCGTACACCGCCAACTTACAAGCGACATTTGTGTTTACGAACTTAATTACGATTATCACACACGGCGTAAATGGCGATTTCTCCAGTGAATTTTTAAATTACTTCCTTATTGGGATTTTTGCTGTGTTAATTGGTTCACGACTTGGCATGCGTTGGTTTAAACATTTATCGCAAGAAAATATTAAAAAGCTCGCCGCTACGGTCGTGGCGGTTGCTGCGATCAATCTTATATTGTTCGGCTAAATATCCAAAAACTTATTTAAGTGCTAAACCTCCACACAAAGGTTTAGCACTTTTTCTTGTATAAAAGGAAAGCTTCGCAAATCTTTCAGCATATCTTTTCTTCTCAAAGGACATGTTAAAAATAAATAAATATGGAAGGAGTCGGACGAGAGATGAGTAGTGGTGCTGATTCGTTGGAAGCTGCGCGATCTTATTGCGCGACTGAGTATGATAAATTGCGTCAAGTCGTTTTATGTACGCCAACCAATATGGAGATTCGTGAGGCGATAAATGTAACACAAGAAAAGTATGAAGCGGAAGGTATTGATATTAATAAAGCGGTTCAACAGCACGATTACTTTGTGCAGGTTTTAAAAGAGCATGGTGTCGATGTTGTGTTATTAACACCGCTGCGTACTTATCCTGAGCAAGTGTTCACGCGTGATATCGGTTTTACGCTTGGGTACACGGTGTTTGTCTCTGATATGGCGCATGGTATTCGACAAGGTGAAGAGAATATGTTTCGTACGTGGTTGGAAGGCGATTTGCTTTCTTATTTCAACATCGCTGGCGATCAAATTGAAGGTGGCGATGTGCTGATCGATAAACAAACGGTTTATATTGGGATTAGTAGTCGAACGAGCGAATCGGCGATCAACCTCTTGAAGCGATTATTACCACAATACGAGATCGTCGCGGTTCCGTTTGATGAAAAATACCTTCATTTAGATTGCGTTTTTAACATTTTGTCACCTGACGATGCTTTGATTTACCCAGGAGTGATCGAGCCTGAAACAGAAAAGTGGCTGCGGTCGCGGTATAACTGCATTGAAGTGACGGAGGACGAGCAGTTTTCGTTAGGTCCAAATGTATTTTCCATTGGTGAGGGTAAAGTATTCAGTCTTCCAGGAAATCAACAGGTTAACACAGAACTCCGCAACCGTGGGTTCGAGGTTATCGAAGTCGATATTAGCGAGATCATTAAGTCTGGCGGCTCTTTTCGTTGTTGTACATTGCCAATACTGCGCGAAAACAGTCCGGCAGATGATACTTTAGTCCACTGAAGGGTAGGTGCTACTTCGGTAGCACCTACCGTTTAACACTTCAACGCACCAAAGAAGGAGGATGACAATGAATATATTCAAAAAGGGATTCGGTCTATTGCAACGGGTCGGTCGAGCACTAATGACACCCGTTTCCGTATTACCAGCAGCTGGGTTGTTGCTTGGGATCGGACACGAAAACGTCCTGGACATTGCTGTCATGTCGCAAGCTGGTGACATTATTTTCGGAAACTTACCGTTAATTTTCGCCGTCGGTGTGGCTATTGGTTTAGCTGATGGTGATGGTGTTGCTGGTTTAGCAGCGGTCATCGGCTTTCTCGTTATGACACAGACAGTAGGTGTTATGGCAGAAAACATGGGCGTAGAAACAGCTAATGTTTTAGGTATGGATACATTAGATATGGGGGTATTTGGCGGTATTATTATTGGTCTTGTTGCCGCCTTCCTATATAAACGTTTTTATAATATCGAGTTACCACAGTTTCTCGGTTTCTTTGCCGGAAAACGTTTCGTACCGATTATTACTGCCGCAACATCGGTTTTACTTGGTTTGATCATGATTTTTGTTTGGCCACCGATCCAATCAGGTATTGATACATTATCCATTCTTGCAACAGAGACAGGTACGACGATTGCAGCATTTGTATTTGGGTTTGGACAACGAATTTTAATTCCATTTGGTTTACACCACATTTTTTATCAACCATTCTGGTTTGAATTTGGTCAGTTCACAGATGCAGCAGGAAATATCGTCCGAGGAGATATGAACCGATATTTTGCTGGCGACCCGGAAGCCGGGACATTTATGGCAGGTTTATTCCCTTTTATGCTCTTTGGTTTACCTGCTGCAGCACTTGCAATTTATCACGAAGCTCGTCCTGAACGGAAAAAAGCCGTTGCAGGGATCATGGCATCTGCCGCTTTAACGAGCTTTTTAACGGGAATTACCGAACCGATTGAATTTGCATTTTTATTCGTCGCGCCGATTCTTTTCTTAATCCACTGTATTTTTGCAGGACTCTCTTTTGTGGCCATGGATCTACTCGGTGTTAAAGCTGGGTTTACATTCTCAGGTGGTTTTATTGACTACGTCTTGTATTGGCCGCTTTCAACAAATGCGTGGATGATCATCCCGGCAGGTGTCGTATTTGCTTTCTTGTACTATTTTGGTTTCCGCTTTGCGATTCGCAAATTCGACTTAGCTACCCCTGGCCGAGAAGATGAAGACGATGAATTGGACAACCAAGGAGATGAAGGGGCTAAAGGGAAGCCAGAAGCTGGGTTAGCAACAAGCGTTCTTCACGCGTTAGGTGGAAAGGATAACATCACCGCATTAGACGCCTGTATCACACGACTGCGCGTATCTGTCAAAGATAAAGGTGATGTCGACAAAGGGAAATTAAAACAACTAGGTGCCTCCGGTGTCATGGAAGTCGGAAATAACGTACAAGCCATCTTCGGAACTAAGTCTGATACGTTAAAAGGACAAATTCGAGATATTATGAATGGAAAAGAAGTCGATGATGGCAAGGTCGAAGTGGATGAATCTAAAAACAAGGAAGAATCTGCACAAGTAAAAGACAAACAGCCATTAGACCTTGTTTCACCACTTGAAGGGAATATCATGTCTATTACTGAAGTTCCCGATCAAGTGTTTTCACAAAAAATGATGGGTGATGGATTTGCGATTGATCCGGAAAAAGGGCTCGTGAAATCTCCGGTTGACGGTAAGATCATCAATGTCTTTCCAACAAAGCACGCAATTGGAATCGAAGCTGATAGCGGTCACGAAATCCTTATTCACTTTGGTATCGATACAGTCGATCTAAAAGGAGAAGGTTTTGAAGCGTTTATTAAAGAAGGTGACCGTGTGGAAAAAGGTCAGGAGTTGTTAAAAGTAGATATTGATGAGATTCGCGACAAGGTTCCTTCGATTATCACACCGATTGTGTTCACAAATTTGGATGAAGGTCAATCCGTCCAGTTACAAAAAGAAGGTACTGTATCAACGGGTGACGAAAACTTGGTTACTATTGAGAAAGAAGAGAAGTGATCTACGTAAGACCGGCGTTACCGCTTTAAAAGAGTGAAGGGTAGGTGTGGTAGGTGCTACTGAAGTAGCACCTACTCTTTACTCGACTAAAGGGAAATCGTGATTTTTCATCTATTTCACTCGTTTTTCTTGGAAAATCTTCGTTTTTTCGTCCAAAATCCTCTTTTTTACACTCGATTTCGCTTTGCTGTTATACAGTGTCAAAGGGTAGGTGCTACCTCGGTAGCACCTACCCTTCACTGTGATAAAGTTTATGTTATTATAAATGTACACCTTTTCATGAAACCTAGCGTCGAAATGGAGTGGCACAACATGAACGATCGCGTGATTTTGTCGAAAATTCAAGCACAGCTCTCATCATTCACGAGTGCAGAACGAAAAATTGCTGAGTACATCCTTGAACACGGAGATTTCGTCCCAACGATGACGACCAAACAATTGGCCGAACAGGCGAACGCCAGTGAAGCAAGCATCATCCGTTTTTGTAAAAGAATCGGACTCGATAGCTTCAGAATGTTAAAAGTGGCATTAGCGCAAGAACTCACCCACAGTGAAGCGACAATCAATAGTGCATCACTTTTGCAAACGCATGACACTCCACATAGTTTGTTTCAAAAAGTAACCTCGTTAAATCGCATGTCCCTCGATATGACGACAAAAACGTTAAGTCATCATGAATTCGAGCGTGCGATAGAAGTGATTATGAATGCATCCAAGGTCGGACTCTATGGTGTTGGGGGGTCTTTCCCTCCCGCCTTTGATGGTCATTATAAGTTGATGCGCCTTGGTTTTCATGCCGTCGCCTCTGCTGACTATCACTATATGATTCCATTTATCACGATGATGGATCAAACCGGCGTCGTAATTTGCTTCAGCACATCTGGACGCACAAAAGAAGTCATCCAGCTTGCATCTTATGCGAAAGAGAGAAACTTAACGGTCATTGCTATAACAACGCTCGACAATTCACCACTTTATAAACTCTCTGACATTGCCTTGTGCATTCCAGACATCGAACTGGAGCAACGTATCGGAAGTATCGCCTCTCGGACAAGCCAACTTAATATCATTGATGCATTATACGTGAGTATATTCCATGAAATTGGCGAAGACCTCGTCGAATCGTTTGTCGAGTCACGTAAAAAAACCGAAGAACGAAGAGAATAATGCTTAAGGAAAATAGAAGTGAACGACCAAGTTCACTTCTTTTCATTAAATTTTTTCACCTCAAATTTCTCGATAGTCCTTGAAGTCTATTTCCACAAACTGAAATTAAATTTCAATTATTATTTATTTTTAGTTGATTTTTTATTTCACCATGTCATATAATAAACAATGTAAGCGGATTCAATGTAACAACAAAGAAATGAGGAGTGCTCATGCTTAATAAGTTAGCAACTGAAGAACGAAATAACCGCACGACGCAATTAGATGAAATGACGACGATGGAGGTACTTCGGGTCATGAATGAAGAGGACAAAACAGTTCCCGAGGCGATCGCATACTCTCTGCCGTCGATTGAACCTCTCGTCCAAGAAGCGATCAATGCTGTTAGGAACGACGGACGCATCATCTACCTCGGCGCTGGAACGAGTGGCCGCCTTGGCGTTCTCGATGCTGCTGAATGTCCGCCAACATTTGGAACGGATCCATCCGTTGTTGTTGGGATCATTGCAGGCGGTGAGGATGCGTTTACTCAAGCAATTGAAGGTGCCGAAGATTCCACCGACGCAGGTAAAGAAGACATGGTATCGTTAAAACTCAATAAAAACGATGTCGTCATTGGCCTTGCTGCCAGTGGACGTACACCTTATGTTATTGGCGCTTTACAATATGCCCAGTCTATTGGAGGAAAAACGGGAAGCATCGCCTGTAACCCTAACTCTAAAATCAGCCAATACGCTGATTACCCAATTGAAATTCACACAGGTAGTGAAGTGTTAACAGGATCCACCCGTTTGAAAGCTGGTACCGCCCAAAAACTTGTGCTAAACATGATCTCAACCGCTGCGATGGTAGGAGTCGGAAAAGCATATCAAAACTTAATGGTCGACGTAAAACCAACGAACGAAAAACTCATCGCACGCTCAAAGCAAATGATTATCGAAGCAACTGGTGTCGATGAAAAGACGGCGGCCGACACGTTTGAAAAAGCCAATCAACACGTCAAAGCCGCGATCGTCATGATTCTAGCTGAGGTGAGTTATGAAGAGGCGATCAAGCGCTTAGACAAGGCAAATGGATTCGTCAAAGGCGCAATTTCATAAATTCTTATTAAAGTAAGGGGGTTACGAAAATGAAGAAAGAAGAAGCGATTATGCAAGGAATTTTGCCCCATTTAGGCGGAGCTGAAAACCTTTCATCCATCTCTCATTGTATGACACGCCTTCGCTTAACATTTAAAGATTACGAGAAAGTAGACATTGAGGCTTTGCGTAACGTTGAGAACGTCATGGGTGTCGTGGAAGACGAGACTTTGCAAATCATCGTTGGACCTGGCACATCTAATAAAGTAGCAACACATCTAGCAAAAGAAACTGGTCTTAAGATCGGAGAAGTAAAGGAAGACAATCACACTGCTGAAGATGTGAAATCGTCTATTAAAAAGAAAAATGATACACCGATCCGCAACTTTTTAAAGCGTATAGGTAATATTTTCATCCCACTTATTCCTGCACTTATTGCATCTGGTTTAATTAATGGAGCGGCCAACTTTGCGCAAAATGCAGGTGTCGACCCTGATGTAGCTTCTTGGCTCCAAATTTTACTCGTAATCGGCGGCGGTATCTTCACTTACCTTGGGATTCTCGTTGGTTGGAACACTGCAAAAGAATTTGGCGGGACCCCCGCATTAGGGGCGATTGCCGGGATTCTGATTATCAATCCTCAACTCGAAAGTATTACCCTTTTCGGTGAACAACTCGTCCCAGGTCAAGGTGGTTTGTTTGCCGTCATCTTAGCTGCTTGGGTTATGGCCATTTTTGAACAATTCGCTCGCAAATTCGTACCTAGTGCTTTAGATATTATTGTTACACCTTTTCTCAGTGTTTTAATCGTCGGTGTTGCAACAATTGTTGTCCTACAACCAATCGGCACCTTTGTTTCCGAAATTATTACAGCAGGAATCCATGGTGTTTTAGATGTCGGTGGTGCATTTGCAGGTGCTATTCTCGCCGGAACATTTTTACCGCTCGTAATGGTTGGTATGCACCACGGTTTAACACCTATTCACCTCGATTTCATTGACAGCATTGGTGCAACACCACTACTGGCAATTTTAGCTATGGCAGGTGGCGGTCAAGTTGGTGCTGCAATGGCAGTCTTTATGAAAACAAAAAATCAACGTTTGAAAAACACCGTTAAAGGTGCACTTCCTGTTGGATTTTTAGGAATTGGCGAACCATTATTGTACGGGGTTACCCTCCCACTCGGTCGTCCATTCATCACCGCTTGCCTCGGCGCAGCTGTCGGCGGTGCATTTCAAGCAATCATGTCCACTGCAGCGATCGGAATTGGCGTATCAGGCCTTTCACTCATCCCACTCATCGCTGATGGCCAATACTTTAGTTACTTCATTGGACTCATCTTGTCTTATGTATTTGGTTTCTTATTCACCTACTGGTTCGGCTACAAAGAAGAAATGGCCGAAAACTTGAAGTAAAGACGATCGTACCATCATTAATAGGCGGAAGCTGTATCGCAACCTAAGATACAGCTTCTTCCCGTAAACGGAGGTAATAAAATGAGAGGATTCTCTATCTACCTAAACCAACAACCAAAAGAAGACCAAGAAGCTTATATCAAAAAAATGACCACTCATGGCTTCACATCAATCTTCACATCATTACACATCCCCGAAGACGACCCTAGTTTGTACGTTGAAGCCTTGAAAAACCTAGGTCATATCGCAAGAATGCAAGAAGTTGAACTCATTGCAGATATCTCTCCTTCATCTTTATCCCACTTAGGGTTCTCGTTTGAAAACGCTGAAGGTTTATTAGATTGGGGGATTACGGGTCTCCGTGCAGATTACGGAATAGACATTAAAACGATTGCTAACTTATCACATAAAATGACGATCGCGTTAAACGCGAGCACACTAACCGAAGAAATGTTACAACAATTAGTCGACGTCGGACTCAATACTCAACAAACCGAAGCGTGGCACAATTTTTACCCCCGACCAGAAACCGGTATCGATGATGCAGATTTAGTCAATCAAAATCAATTATTTAAAAAATATGGACTAACAACGATGGCCTTTGTCGCTGGCGACCGACAAAAACGCGGTCCATTAGAAATGGGATTGCCAACTCTAGAAAAACACCGAGGTGCTTCCCCTTTTACAGCTGCTATGGAATTATGGCGGAACCTCGGCGTCGATAAAGTCTCGATTGGTGACCCTGATCTTTCGGAAAAAAATATCTATGCATTTGAGGCTTTAGACGATGGCATCGTGACGCTTTCATCGCAATGGGTCAAACAAGAAGACGATGAAACCGTCAGATCGCTTGTTCAACAAGTCCACCGCCAACGATTAGATCGAGCACGAGACGTTGTGCGATCGGAGACATCTCGTCATTATGCACAAAAAGGGGCTCTCATCATAGAACCAAACGTCTGCAAAGACCGACCACTCGGTACAATCACGATCGACAACAAACATTACGGCCGCTACCAAGGCGAGTTACAGATCACGAAACGAACCCTCCCGAAAAGCGCCGCCGTAAACACCGTAGGGCACATATCAGAAGAAGATTTACCGTTATTAAACCTCACCGCTCCCGGAGAACAATTCCAATTGAAATTTTACCAAACTAAAGGGTAGGTGCTACTTCGGTAGCACCTACCCTTTAGTTCGGTAAAGAAAACTCGTGATTTTCATCCATTTCTCTCGTTTTTCTTGGAAAATCTTCGTTTTCTCGTCCAAAATCCTCTTTTTTACACTCGATTTCGCTTTGCTGTTATACAGTGTCAAAGGGTAGGTGCTACCTCGGTAGCACCTACCCTTCACTCCAATAAAGCACCATGCTTTTCAGAAAAGCTTGTCCACTCTAAACCAACTACTCATAAAGCTCGAGTCTTTGAAACCGAATCAAGTTCATCATCAACTGGATTTTGCCATTTCGGATCTAGCACCTCATTCATGTCATGTGCCACTCGAGAAATACTATTTGGCGAAACGGAAAAGTGCTTTGCTAGTTTTTGTTGCGTTTCGTTTAACAAACCATCTTTACATACAGACTTGAACCACTCAACCATTGCAGCACTATAAACAGCTGCCTTCCTTACGCGTGGCGCTCTTTGTTCATAATATTTATGAAGCAAATCGATCATCACAGCAAGTTTTTCTTGGTCTTTTTTCGAGAATGATTCGATAAATGAAGCCAACATATTTGCACTTTCTGCATATGTATCAGTCGCCCAATCGTACTGATTTACCGCATTTTGGACTGACATCGCTTCTTTTTCGTTACTTTCACTAACCTCATCTCTTTCATCATCAAAACGTTCATCATCAATTAATACACCAAGGATGTCGAATAATTCTTGTTCGTAAAATGTCTCAACAGACTTATGCCCACTATTTTGATACATCTTTCCAATGCGAGCTTCAGGCCGATGGAGAAACGGGGTTACAATGGGTCTAGGAAGGGCAAGATAACCGTCTTTATATCCTAAAGCCAGTGTAAATAACGTATCGCCTTTGTGCACTGAAGGTAACTGATCGTTTAATGAATAAAGAGTTACACGCTCACCTGTTAACCAACGCTGAATGGAAAATGAGTCCCGCCCATATTCAACAACCGTGCCAAACACAACCGTTTGTTCTGTAGACATTTTCTCTAAAGCATCAATCGTTCTGACTCGCTTCGAGTGATTCTGCGCATCACGGATATAATTTTCCAAAAACGACGGATACTCGAAGATCGCGTACCATAAATTATACAAATGGATCTTTTCTTCTGACGATAGTGGGTATTCTTCTGACTTTCGCAACTTTCGTTCAAAAGCAGACAATTCATTATAATCTTTCATCAATAAATCCGAGACGCTCTCATTCATTCGATAAATAAATTTCTTCAATTCTTGTCTTACGAGTTTTTCAATCGATACCATTTCTCCGCTCAAACAACATTTTTTATACTTCTTTTGACTCCCACAAGGGCAAAGCTCATTTCTCCCTACTGACATAGCGACCTCCTATTTGTATTCTTGATTTTTTAACATTATACATCCCGTTTGCCCTATCGTAAAAATCCCCTAATAATTTACATATTCGAACAAGTTTTTTCGACCTTTTTAAGTATTTTTCATCGTATATGCTCGTTGTAAACCCAACTTTTTATTATAATTCGTCGTTCTCGAGTTTTTCAATAAAAATAGCGTCGACTTTTTTATATTTTTCTCGCTCTCACATAAGTCCTTTCTTCCACCAATGAAGATGTTTGCATTTCTTTCACACATTTCCCTTTATTTTTCATCCTCCATATAATGCTACATCAACAAATGAAAGCGATAAAAATGTTGCCGTTTTCATCACAATTCGTTAAAATAGAAACTGTCAACAAGAATGCGAAAACGTTTGCGCAATTTTCCGTTCATTATCTCACTATTAACAAATAAGAAAGGGAAGCTCGAGATGAAATAACATGATATATATACTTCCTGTTTTCTTATTTAGATCCACAAAAAATTCAGAAAAGATTGTCGTCTTATTTTATGTCAGCTGTTTGACTAAAGATTACTTAAGGATATATTCACAGACTGACTATCCCGTGCAAACGATTGCTTTGTAATGAAGGACATTGCTTGGTTCGGTGATCCTCGATCACTTTCTTACACAGTATTTTGGCTATTGCAATTGGGAACAGCGACGAGTAACGTGCAGGAGTGCTTGTGCTTGCATCCTTACTTGCCTTTATTCTCATTTCCGCTGAATTACAGGTGCAATTTTCGGTGTTATGTGAAATGGATTTATGCCTAAGAAAAATCAAATCACTTCGTCGAGAGGCAAAACTGATAGCACCCCTCCGAGTTTATCAAAAAACAACAAATGTTACGAAAACAGCCTATTAGAAAAATAATCCTTGTCATTTCAGACCATTGAGTATTGAAATCGAATTCAATATTTGATGGTGACTACTACAAAGAGGTGAATAATATGGAAAAAGTTTGGTGGAAAGAAGCTGTTGGTTATCAAATTTACCCGCGCAGTTTTCAAGATTCTAATGGCGATGGAATCGGTGACTTACGTGGGGTCATTGACCGCCTTGACTACTTAGAAGACTTAGGCATAGATTTTGTCTGGATATGCCCAATGTATAAATCTCCATTGGACGATAATGGTTATGATATTTCCGACTATCAAGATATCCTTGAAGATTTCGGGACGATGGAAGATTTTGATGAACTATTAGACAAAATGCACCAACGCGGTATGAGACTGATCATCGACCTTGTATTAAACCATACGAGTGATGAACATCCATGGTTTATCGAATCACGATCCTCAAAGGACAACCCAAAACGTGACTGGTACATTTGGCGCGATGGCAAAAACGGCGCAGAACCGAATAACTGGGAGAGCATCTTCGGTGGATCTGCGTGGGAATATGACGAAAAAACCGATCAATATTTTCTGCACGTTTTCTCTCGACGTCAGCCTGATTTAAATTGGGAAAACGCTGATGTCCGTCACGCATTGTATGATATGGTCAACTGGTGGCTCGAAAAAGGCGTTGACGGTTTCCGTATCGATGCAATTAGCCACATAAAAAAACGTCCAGGTTTTCCTGACATGCCGAACCCAAAAGGAAAAAAATACGTTTCTTCCTTTGACATGCACATGAACCAAGAAGGGATTCACGAATGGCTCCAAGAGTTTAAAGATGAGACTTATTCCAACTACCCAGAGGCCATGACCGTCGGTGAAGCGAACGGTGTGAGCGTGTATGAAGCACACCTTTGGGCAGGTGAACAAGGGAAGATGGATATGATCTTTCAATTCGAGCATCTAGATTTGTGGGATTATGAAGCGACATCAAAACTCGATGTTGTCGCACTAAAGAAAGCATTAACACGCTGGCAAAAGGCACTTGAACAAGATGGATGGAACGCGTTATTTATTGAAAATCACGACAAAGCACGTTCTGTTTCCACTTGGGGAAATGACCAAAAATACTGGAGAGAATCAGCAACAGCCCTCGCTGCGATGTATTTCTTAATGAGAGGTACCCCTTTCATTTACCAAGGCCAAGAAATTGGCATGACAAACAGCTACTTTTCATCTATTGAAGACTACCGTGACGTAGCTGCCCTAAACCTTTACAAAGAGAAAAAGGAAGAAGGCGCTTCCGAAGAGGAGATCATGAACAACCTTGGCTTCACATCACGCGATAACAGCCGTACACCAATGCAATGGTCCGACGAAGAAAACGGCGGATTTACAAATGATACACCGTGGATCAACGTCAACCCTAATTACAAGAAAGTCAATGTAAAACAACAACTTGATGACCCTAATTCAATCCTACAATTTTATAAGCAGTTAATCCAATTAAAAAAAGAACACGACATCTTTACGTACGGAAGCTACGATCTCCTGATGCCTAATGATAAGCAAATTTTCGCTTACAAACGAACGTTAAATAATCAAGTAGCCATCGTCATCTCTAACCTTACAGATAAAGAAGCGACTTGGATAGAAGAATCCACACCTCTATCAAGTGAAGACATCATTTTAACAAACATGGATATCACAAACCATAAGCAAATAACAACATTCACATTACGTCCGTACGAAACAAGGGTCTACTTACAATAACATTTACAATTCAAATCAATCTTGAACACCTTCTTTATCACAAAACGCTAGAATTTTTTTCAAATGAGTCTTTTTTCCCTTATTTTTAACGTGTAAAAGTGGTAATTTTATTGTTAGTGTTCGGTTACGGTTTACGGTCAAGTAACCCTTCACGAATATTTTTACATATCAAAAGGGGGATATTGAAATGAAAAAATTATTTTCATCTGTCATTTTCGGTTCCATGCTTGTACTCGCAGCTTGCGGAGGAGAAGAACCTGCTGAAGAAGAAAACGGTGCCGACAACGATGAAGCTGTTGCTGAAGAAGAAGAAGCAGAAAACAGTGAAGAAGAGGCTGCTGCTTCTGAAATCGATATCGTAGCAACAGACTGGGACTTCGATCAAGAAACATACACTGTTGAAGAAGGCGAAGTAACTGTTAACCTCATCAACGAAGAAGGCCACCACGGTATTGTTATTGAAGGAACTGACATCGACATCGAAGGTGATGGCTCACAAACAGCTGAACTTGAAGCTGGTGAATACGAAATCGTTTGTAGCATTCCATGTGGTGAAGGTCACGACGACATGGTATCAACACTCGTTGTTGAATAATATATAACTTTAAAAAGATCGGCTTGTTTACACAAGCTGATCTTTTTTGTTTTAAGAGGGACCATTCTCTTTCATTTCTGAAATAGGATGGTCCCTCTATCGTGTGTATGCAAACGATCGTTTCGGACAAACTAACTTTTAGCTAAATCATTGCGCGTTTCGTTTAAATATCGAATGAAACCATTGGATTAACGATACGAAAGGAGAAACCATCATGAAAGGAACAACTGTTTTTTATACTTCTGTTGTCATCCTCGCTTTCCTTGTGGTTATTGGGGTGATTGCACCAGATACTGTCGAACAAATAACAACAGATATGCAAGCGTTTATATCGACATCTTTTGGATGGTACTATCTTATTTTGGTCACAATTATTACAATCGTTTGTTTGTTATTACTTATTAGCCCAGTCGGTCGGATCCGTCTAGGCGGGCAAGATGACCGCCCAGAATTTTCTCGCCCAACTTGGATTTCCATGCTCTTTAGTGCGGGTATGGGTATCGGTCTCGTCTTTTGGGGAACAGCTGAGCCGATTAGTCACTATGCTGTTAGCTCACCAACAGGGCAAGAGGGAACAGAACAAGGAATTACAGATGCAATGCGCTTTACGTTTTTCCACTGGGGAATCCATGCATGGGCTATATACGGTATTATCGGACTCGTGCTTGCCTATTTCACTTTCCGACACGGAGAACGAGGATTAATCAGTGTAACATTAAAACCACTGCTTGGAGATAGAATGGACGGCCCGCTCGGTAATATCGTCGATATACTTTCCGTGCTTGCAACAGTCGTTGGTGTCGCAACCACACTTGGTTTTGGTGCTGTACAAATTAATGGTGGTTTATCATTTTTATTTGATATCCCTGTCAATATTTTTATTCAGTTTCTTATTATAACTATTGTCACTGTCTTATTTATGATTTCAGCGTGGACAGGACTCAGTAAAGGGATCAAAATTTTAAGTAACACTAACATGTTTCTCGCAGGTATTCTACTGATCATTTTGTTCACTGTCGGTCCTACAGTGTTTATTTTAGATATCTTCACTCATTCAATTGGAACTTACATCCATAACCTACCTGCAATGAGCTTTCGCTTAGCACCGTTTGATGAAGATATTAGAGGCTGGATCGATAGCTGGACGATCTTCTACTGGGCTTGGTGGATCGCATGGTCACCGTTTGTCGGGATTTTCATTGCACGAGTGTCTAAAGGTCGATCGATTCGAGAGTTTGTTTTTGCTGTGTTATTTGTTCCTTCCATCGTTGGGTTCTTTTGGTTCTCAACATTTGGTGGTACGGCGATTATGACTGAACACAAAGGAATTGCTGAAATTTCCACTTTAGCGGCTGAAGAATCGTTATTCGGAGTATTTGCCCAATTTCCACTTGGATTTTTAGCATCGATCGTTGCCTTAATCCTTATCGGAACTTTCTTTATTACGTCTGCCGACTCTGGGACGTTCGTTTTAGGCATGATGACAACTAATGGATCGCAATCACCTGGAAAAAGTATTAAATTAACTTGGGGCGTCATGTTATCAGCAACATCATTAGTGCTCCTATACTCAGGTGGCTTACAAGCGCTAGAAAATACGATGATTGTCGCAGCCTTACCCTTTTCCATCATAATGGCTTTAATGACTTTAAGTTTCCTTAAAGCTTTATCTACAGATGCAAAGACACTTGGTATTGGGCGGATTAAAAAGAAGAAACCGAAAAAAGCATATCGCTAGAACCTTTCATGAAACAAAAAACGCTGTGCCAAATATCAGGGAAATCACCTGTTGGCACAGCACTTTTACGTTTATGTTTTAAATCGATTCATCATAGATGCTAATTGTTCACTTGACTCTTTTAATTCTTCAGCTGATGTCGTAATTGATTGCATAGCCTTTGTCTGTTCTTCTGTTGATGCGCTTACTTCTTCGCTCGCTGCCGAACTTTCTTGTGCCACTGACGAAATGTTTTGAATCGCTCCAACAACTTTTTCTTTGTATTCATTCATTTCGCTTATACGATCTGTCATATCTGTCATCGCTACTGTTATTCCATCAATAGTGTTAAAAATTGTTTTGAATACACTTTCTGTATCTTCAACAACTTGGTTTTGTTCACCAGAAATTTCACTTGTTATTTTCATTTCTCGAACGGCTTGTTCCGATTCAGCTTCGATCCCTTTCAATGTTTCCTTGACATGGTCGGTTGCTCGTGACGTTTCTTCCGCTAACTTTCGCACTTCATCAGCAACTACAGCAAAACCTTTCCCGTGTTCACCGGCTCGCGCTGCTTCAATAGATGCATTCAATGCTAATAAGTTCGTCTGTTCAGAAATACCTGTAATTGTAGTAATAATACTTTCTATTTCTTTAACTTTATGAGATAAACCTTGGATCACTTGTTGAACAGATGCAATCACCGAGTCGGCATGCGTAGAATGATTTCTCAATAATTCAATTTGCTCTATACCATGTTGATTTTGCACCTTCGCTTCACGAGCGTTTCCATTAATACGATTCGCTTGCTCTAGTAAACGCTCAATCTGTTCAGATAAAGTGACCGTTTGTTGATTTGTTTCCTCTGCGTATGATGCAGAATGACTTGCACCATCGGCAATTTCATCAACAGCTCGACTTACTTCCTCACTTGAAGCTGTCGTTTCATCCACGACAGCACTTAAATTTTCCGACGACTGTGATACTGTATTTACTGAACGTTGTACGGCCTCGATAAGTTGACGCATGTTTTCAGTCATATCATTAAAATTCTTCGTTAATTGCCCAATTTCATCATTCGATTCATTCACAATACGAACGGACAAATCACCATCTGCCACTTTATTCACTTCTTCATTCAACTTAACAATCGGGCGAATTAACCTCCTCGAAAGAAGGATGCCAATTACTACAAGGAGCGCCACAATTCCTCCGCTCACAACAATGATCTGAGACAATAATCCATTGAGAGGCGCATACGCTTCATCTTCTGGAACAACTAATCCAATCGTCCATCCCGTTCTAGGAACTTCCTGATAAAATACCTCTGCGTCTCCATCATCTAAAGAAGCAACGATCGTTCCATACTCGTTATGTAGAAGGTCTTCACTCCACTCGCTCAATTGGTGATCTTCAGCGATATTTTTTTGCATAACTTTCTCACCATCAGGGTGCGAGATGAACTCACCATCTTCACCGACCATAAATGCCCAACCTTGGTCAACTGTTTCAATGTCGCTGATGAGATGTTGAATGTTTGTAATATCTATATCTGCTGTGACAACGCCACCGAACTGACCATTTTCATCCTTAAATGGAATCGATGTCGTCACCATCGTAATATCTAACGTTTCATCATAATAAGGTTCCGTCCATGCAACATCAGAGGATTCCTCACCGACCTGATACCAGTCGTGACTTGGAAAATCATAATCTGATGTCTCATATTCATCTGTCAACAAAACCTCCCCATCTTCTTCATAGGCATAAGGACCAAAATATTCCACATCTTCAGCAAAAGTATAAGGCTCAAACCACACGCCCGTGCCAAACGTATCCTCATTTAGTTCAACAGATCGTTTTAATGTCTCCGTATAGTCCTCTGCTGTTAACGCATTTCCACGTGCCTCAACCATTGCAGCGATTGACTCACCTATTCTCTGATGGGCTAGGAATTGAGCGTCGATATCATTGATCACTTCAGCATTGATATGACCCATCTTTTCTGATATTTGTGTCTCCAACTCCGCCTTCGAAAATGAATAACTAAAAAAAGATAATAAAATAAGTGCAACTAATGCCATCGGAATAAAACTCATAATCTTCCATTGAATACTACGGTTCTTAAACATGTTCGAAACCCCTTTGAACCTTCTCAAGAATTTAAGTTTGTTAAATATATTTTTAACAAACTTAAATTCTATTTAAACATAAAAGGAGATTTCGGTCAAAATCGAAAGAGGGACAGTCCCGCTTTACCGAAGTAAAGCGGGACTGTCCCTCAAGAGTGCTTTAGCACTTCAAAGTGATTTTTCCAAACTGTTGGCCTTTTTCCATATATTCGTGTGCTTCACGAATTTGATCAAGAGAAAATGACGTATCGATCACAGGGTGAATCTCATGTTTTTCGTAAAACGAAAGCATTGCAGCAAATTCTTCAGGCGTTCCCATCGAAGTTCCTTTAATGTCTAGTTGCTTTAAAAACACTAATGGCATCATCAAATTGTTCACAGGACCTGCTGTTGCACCGAAAGTGACAATCCGACTCCCTGAGTTAGCTAGATTCACCAACTCATTAAATACGTCGCCCCCGATCGTATCAACGATCAAGTCCGCTCCGCCGGTCATCTTCTTCAATTGCTTGCGCCAATCCTCTTCCGTACGATAATTGACACCGTCAACGGCACCGAGCTGCTTCGCCTTTTCAATCTTTGCATCATCGCTTGAGGTTACATACACATTCGCCCCTGCTGCTGTTGCCATTTGCAAAAGGAACGTCGCGACACCTCCGCCGATACCAGGAATGACAACCGTTTCTCCCGCTTGCAACTCACCACGGGTAAACAACGCTCGATAAGCCGTCGTACCACCTAATGGTAACGCCGCAGCTTCATCCCATTCTAAATATGCAGGCTTGGAAGTCACATTTTCTGCTGGTACGCGAACATATTCCGCATGCGTTCCGTCAACAGGCACCCCTAAAATGGAAAAGTCAGGCCCGAAAACGCGTGGGTTGTCTCCCCAATTCAAGGCTGGATTGATGACAACTTCATGACCAACTTCAACATTTGAAACACCTTCTCCAACTTCCACAACTTCACCAGCACCGTCTGCACCAGGAATCGCTGGGAATTTCACACCTGGGTATTGTCCTTTACGAACGAACACATCGCGTCTGTTCATCGCTGCCACATTGACACGCACGAGTACTTCTCCTGCTCGTACTTCTGGTTTAGCAACCTCATCAACAACCAACTGCTCTAGGCCACCCTTTTCATAAATCTTAACTGCCTTCATTATGTAAACACCTCTTTCTCTAGAATAATATAAACGAAAATGTAACCGAAAAAGATTCTCTTTAACATTCTAACATTCCATCACCTAAATCATGGAAAGTTTTTTTCAGACAGAAAAACTTCATTTCTTTCTTAAAAAATAAAACCTCGACAAATGCCGAGGTCATGTCAGTTATCCGCTGTAAAATGCGCGAAAGAGCAAATATATAAGCAGAAATACGACAAGAATCGGTAGTAATGCTGCGACAAATTGCAACGCAAATACGATGAGAAACAATGCGAGGACGATGAAGAGAAATTGTTTCATTTCAAAACGCCCCCTTCCCTTACTAGTATGTCTATGTGACATACTTACACCGCGTTCGGACGTGTGCGGAAGGGAAGGGACATCATGTACAATTCACTTAATCTAAAATTCCTTCTAAACTCGCACCCTTTTTAAAGAAACGTTCGATGTTTTTCTCTACGTCACTGTCTGGTGTAAGCGTCGGCGCGTGATGCGGTTTCGTACGCGCATCAATAATCACGTTGTCACAACTCCAATGTTTAAATTCATAGTAACTATTGATACCGTAAATATCATGAGAAGGGTTACTTCTTGTAAAAGTCGCCCATAAAAAGTTACTAAGTGTCTCACTCATGAATGTACTGTCATCACATAAGATAATCATTGGACAGTTCTCAAGCTCGCCTTTTTCCTTAACCGCAGCTTCAAAATCTGCCAGTTGCTTTTGCGCCTCTTCATAACTTGCAAAAGCTGGACCCTGTACCGCAACCACACCTGGCATCACCATCCGCGGATTCGTGAAATCACGCAAGCCTTGCAACGGTTCGGGCACCTCCTTACATAAATCACGCTTTTTATCGCCATAAGCCGCAAAGATCACCTTACTCCCTTTATTCAAGCCTGTGCCCGTGTAATCAAGCGTATCAATCGTCGTCTTCGTTTGGAAGTGAATGTCGCGTCTGAGATCAATACGTTCTAATATATAAGTTAAGAAATCAATTTCATCACGTGAGTCCAGTTCTCGTTCCTTTTCTGCGGTAATAAATAAATACTTGGCAAGACTCAACTGGCCTGTCCCCAACACACGGTTGGCAATTGTGAGTAGCTCTAGAGGCTCCTGTACGTCTTCATAAGGCGTGTACCGCTCGCTACCAATCGCAAACAGGAGTGGGTGAACGCCTGCAGCGTCAACGGCATGAACTTGTTTGACGCCTGGGATCTCCCCTTTAATCGCTTCCCCTGTTAATTCGTGAATCAAGTCGCCAAACGCGGTATCCTCTTGTGGTGGACGTCCGACAACGGTAAACGGCCAAATCGCGTTTTCCTTGGCGTACACTTTATTAATTTTCATTAACGGGAACTCATGCACTAAACTGTAATAACCTAAATGGTCACCAAACGGGCCTTCTGGCTTCGTCTCTCCTGGATGAACTTCACCTGTAATGACAAAATCAGCATCATGACTAATGGCATGACCCTCTTCATCATAACTATACAGAACACGACGACCTGAAAGCATACCAGCAAACGTCATTTCACTTATACCATCAGGAAGTGGCATCACCGCTGCCAACGTATGCGCTGGTGGGCCACCGATGAATATACTCACTTTTAACGGTTGACCGAGTTCGTTTGCTTTTTGTTGGTGAATGCCAATGCCACGTTGGATTTGATAATGGAGGCCAATTTCTTTATCACTCTCATAATCATTTCCACTCATCTGCGCACGGTACATCCCTAAGTTGGAGTTCATGATTCCTGGATTTTCAGGATCTTCTGTATAAACTTGTGGTAACGTAACAAAAGCGCCACCATCACCTGGCCAATGGTGAATTTGCGGAAGATCAGAAATATTAACTTCTTGTGCGGTGACAGGCCCGCCTTTCGCCTTTTTCTTCGGAAGGGCTTTATATGCAGCCATCCCTGCACCAACATTTTTAAAAGGATGCTTTAATGCACTCATCGGGTCGTCACGCAAAGTGATAACATTTTGCGTTTCTTCGATCGTATCGCGAAACATAAATTTACTTCTGTCGAGCGTGCCGAATAAATTAGACACGGCGCGGAATTTCGAGCCTTTGACATTTTCAAATAACAAGGCTGGTCCCCCAGCCTCGTATACTTTCAAGTGTATCGCAGCCATCTCGAGGTACGGGTCAACTTCTTCTTTGATGCGAACCAAATGACCGTTCTTTTCTAAATCAAGGATACATTCTTCTAAGTTACGGTACATATATCACTAACTCCTATTTTTATAGTTTCGTGAAATGCTTGTCGTTTTCTATACTATTTATATTATCATTTTTACCTAGCAGCGACCAAGTTTAGCGAAAGACGTCGAAAAATAGTCACTTTTCGGTGAGAGGATAGCTTGTTTCAAGGAAGATCATAACAAAAAAAGAACCCCGCAAGGTTCTCTTAGCACCTCTTTTCCCTTAACTAAAAACAGAGATCACGATATTAAACTAGCAATCATCAAGCCTCAAGTTCTCAAAAATTGATGATGGTACTGTCAATTTCCCTTGGTATAGCCCTTCATGCAGGATTTCGTCAATCCCATTTTCTATATAATAAGCTGTCAAAAAAGAACCTTCTGCATCTTCACTACTGACGATTTCAAGCGGTCCTGTCGCATTAAAACGTTCACCATCTTCACTTTCTAGTTCAAGCACAGCACCATGTATACATAAATCATTCGTCTTTGAATTATCATCGATCCAGTACAAGCCGTTTTCATTGATCCAAGGATTCACGTACGTCGTGTTCATCACCTCGTACTGTTTTCGATCTTGATCTTTTAATACAGGCAACACTTCCGCCTCCAACCAATTCTCACGCATATTTTGAACATCTTCAGCGTGTTGTACGTCCACAAAGCCCATATACCCTTGCATAAGTGCAGTAAACGGAAAAGATGAAACGATCAAAAAAGGGACTGCAAGAAGGAGCGCTTTCCTTCTCATTGAAGGCGATCTAAGTGATAAGAAAATCATAAACACCGCACTCATAAACAGAACGAGAAAAAGCACCGCCATCGACAATTGCGCACCAAAACTGAACCTAACAAACTCAAAAACTTGAAAACTCGGTTCAGGAAATGAGATTTCTTCTATTTCGCTCAAACGATCACAACCTTTGCTTATGTCTACTCCTCTTTCTCAAATTCTATTTTTAACTGACCTGCCAATTGCTCGTTTTCTTGTAACCATTGCTTCATTCTCTGATCTCCCTCTTTAAACACATTGAATTCCTCTGTTGTTAAAACCCTTTCTCCAAATTCCGTCCGTTCAGGGTTAGGGCTGTAGTCGTTCACCCTGAAAGAGTGACTCACATTCGATGTGGCATGCAACGTCACAGGCTCAGTATCCGATGCAATATTGTAAATCCGATAGACTTCCAACCTTTCTTCGGCCCAACCTATTAATAGAAATTGACCATTCCCTTTCACCACTTTGTATACATTCTCGTTGTCATCTTCAATCCACATGTTTAGGTGAGGTGTAAGTTGTTCTTCTAACCATTGATGCGTTTGATACATCTCTTCCTTTTCACGCCAATCTATATTTACAAGCTCATCTTTTTCATGTTGCAGCCCACAAACATCACATTGATATTTATAAGGAAAGACGAACGGGATAAAAGCCAATAATAAATTGTACGGAAAAGGAATGATAAAAATAAGAAATACACATAAAACAATTCGCACAACCATCGAACTTTCCTCAACTAATTTATCACTGTTACAAGACGGACAAATTTGCAAACCTACACCTCCTCTAAATAAGGGAAAACTCCCTTTCTAACATACATTTTTACTAACTTCCATTTTGCTGGATGATCGTTTTTTGGAGAATAGGTCTTTAGTCATCATTCGTTCACGGAAGGTCGATTTTCGTTCGCAAACAGTCAGGTTTCGTTCATAAAACCTCAGTTTTTGTGCATGCCTCCTCGATTTTTGTGCATGAAACCCAAAGTTTTTGTGCATGCCTCCTCGATTTTTGTGCATGAAACCCCAAGTTTTGTGTATAACCCCTCCATTTTTGTGCATGATCCCCGCCGCCACCTCGACGCACGCACCCCCAACAAAAAAAACACCCCGACAACAACGTCAGGGTGCTCGTGAGAAAAAAACTGGTCACAGTAACCGCAACTGCTCTTCTTCTCCTAAACGAATTAGGGCATCGGGGTCTTCTTCTTGGAAGTAAGCTTTTTTGATGTCTTTTGTTTTTTGCATGACGGCTCGCACGCCGTCTTCGGCTTGGCCGAGTTTCATGCTGTAGATCACTGGGAAGTAGTCACGGACGAATTTCCCTTCGGCGTGGGCGGTGACGGCGATGATTTGAAAACCGAGTTGTTCGGCGATAAAGAAGACGGGCTCTAATACGTGACTGCTCGATGCTTGACCGAACGGGTTGTCGACAATCACTGAGCGGTTGCGTTTGCCGCGTCGCTGTTGCACTTGATCTTGCTTTTCAGCCAAGTAATTAAGCAATCCTAAAAATAAGGTCATGTTTTTGCTCCACTTTTCGCCGCCGCTCCAGCGATTCGATTCTTCCCAAGATTTCGGTGCGTTGCTTAAACGCCCGTCATTACTCACTTTTCGGCATTTCACTTTCACTGTGTCATTGCCCATCACAACGCGCAACAACTGCTTAACTTGCACTTTTTGCTCGATCGCTTTGCGGATGAGGCTCGGGTCTTCTTTGCCGCTTTCATCCTTGTACTTATCACTGTCTAACTCGTTGATCATCCAATTGATCTGCTCACGGAGGGATTGTTTCCCATCTTGCTCATTCCATTCAGGCACCGTGAATTGATAAACAGCTTTCGTCTGTTCACCGACGCGTACTTTCGTTTTGTTAGGAATAAGCAACAATTCGGCGCGAATGTCAACGAGATAGGCGTGCAGTCGCTTGATAAACTCCTCGTAATCTTCATGGTAGTGACGCAAACTCGCTTCCGAGGTTTGAATGATCCGCTCCGTCTGATGACGAATGCGCTCGTACCACTCGCGAATATCAGCGTATGTCTCATGTACGCGAATCCCTTCCTTCGCTTGATGCAACAAGCGTGGATCACTAATCGTTCGATCACAAAACTGGCGGTAATCTTCCTTCGCATCAACAACCGCCTGCGCTCGCTTTGCAAATACATCCTGACTCTGCTGCAATTGCTGCTTCCGCTCCTCAATCACACGCTGTTTCTGATAAGCAATCTCATTTTGCTCACGATCCGAAAGTGGCGCCGCTTCGATCGCACTTTCCATAAACCCGTATGCCGCATTCGCAATATCCAGGTCATGGATCGCTGTGGTCACACTCTCCTCTTGTTCCCGCAGCTGCTTCTCCGCCTTTTGTAACGCCCGCTCCTGCTCAGCTAACGACGCCCGCACACGCTCAAGTCGCTCTTTCTCCTCATCAAGCGGCAACGAAAACGACGCAAGTTCAACATCGGGATACGCTTTTTGGAAACGTTCACGTTCGTCCAGAAATAAGGCTTGTTTCTTTTCATATTCCGATTTAACAGGTGATACGTTCTCCGCTTGGGTTTCCTTTGCATCTGCCAGTTCAATCCTTTTTTCGCGAAGGCGACTTAATTCGTCATCGCCGTATATCGGGAACTCCAGCAAACGTTCGAGGTTGTCACCTGCTTCAGCTTCAACTTCAGCTAGACGTGCGTGTAAATCGTCGCGTTTTTTGAGCGCTTCTTGGATTTGAACTTGTAACACTTCACGGTCTTGCTGCTCGTCATTCAAACGTCGGGTCAGCGCCTCTTTTCTGGACGCCAGTGCTTGTAATCCTTCATTTGTCGTTCGAGGAGACACGTCCCCTAAGTCCTCAAATACAGGATTCGCAGCCCAATTCTTCCATTGCGACTCGACTTCAATCGCTTCCTCTTTTAAGTCTGAAATGACTTCGCGAATGCTCGTTAACTCTTTTTCCGCCTCTTTGCGGGCGATCTCATTATGTTGGTGCTTCTCTTCAGCTTGTTGCTTATCAATTCGGCCTTGCCGCAAGCTTTTCGCTAGCTTTTGCCCCTCTTTACAAAGGTGCAACCGTTGTTCAAAAACCGGCTTCGCACTTTCTGCTTCTTGCTGTTGTTGTTTCTCTGTTTCAAGCTTTTTCTCCAAATCGATCCGCGCATCATCACAACGTTTAATCGCATCGCGGGTTTGCGTTAATTTTTCATCACATTCGCTCACTTCTTGTTGGAGACTTTCGTACTCATCATGAGGATGCTGATTAAAAAAGTGACGAACATTTTCAAGGGCTTGCGACCAGGTTGTCACTTCGTTATCTTTCTCATCACGATAGTCACGCACTTGTTGGCTCCTCGCCTCGTTGGCTTGTTTCCAGTGCTTGAAATGTTCTCGGTCGACATTGTCTTCCCAATAAGCTGGTACAACTTTCAAGGAAGACGACTGCGCACGCCCTTGTTCACCGCTACCGGTAAGGGTGTTCAACCTTGTACGTGCTTCAGAAAGCGCATAAATGATTACTGGATAATAATTTTCGTCCTTTTTCTGTTCGAGCTTTTTGTAAAGGGTATGAACTTCCGTGTCATCGGAAACGACGAGCACATTCGTCCACGCTGACCAATCGACGGACTGACCCTCGATATCACCTTTTTCTTGTAAACGTTCCAGTTTATCTTTCATCCAAGAGGTACCGATCTCTAAATAATGAAATTGATCTTGCCAACTCTTCACCCAGGCAAAGAGTTGCGGGTCAGCAGTAAAAATGTCATTGTCACGATAATCATCCACCCAACGGAACACGCGTCGTTCTTCTGTTAACAACGCTTCTCGTTCGTTACGCACACTTTCCACTTTCTCCTCAAGGCGATTTAAGATTTCCAACTCTTGACGATACAAACTTTGCACGTTTGAAAGGTCCGGGAAAAGTGATAGGATGTTTGCGCGCACCCGCTGCATTTCCTCATCCCATCCCGCTTTCTTTTCGTGTAAGGATGCAGATGTTTGGTTTAGTTCACGCTCTTCTTCACGATATGCCTGTAAATCTTGTTCGTATCTGTCTTTCTTGTTTTCATATTCTCGAATCGTTTGATAACGGTCATGAATTGCTTGTTGTAAATCTTCAATGCGCTTGTTTAATTCCGTTTCTTTTTCGGTGAGCGCTTTTTCTCCTTCAACTTGCAATTCATTTTCGATGGTAGCTAAGCGCTCTTTGCGATCAGAGATTTTCGTTTCTTTAGCGGTCACTTCACGAGCCCATTTCGCTTCTCCTTGACGGAAAGCTTCAATTTTTCCTTCGATATCCGTTTCTTCATCTTGTTTCGCTTCACGTTGTGACGTTAATTGCTGCCGCTTCTCATCAACGTCCTTCTTTTCCCGCTCATACAAACCGCGCAAGTATTGCTTGACTTCATCTAGTTCAGATTGCAATGCCTCAATCGTCTCATCTTTTTCTAGTTGATCGTATTGCACTTGAAGTTCATGAAGCACGCCTTCATTTTCTTTCATATCGCGTTGAACTTGAGCGAGCCTTAATTGCTGATAGCGATTCTCGGTCGTTTCGTATTCTTGAGCGATCCGGTCATATGCTCGTCGTTCCGCTTGCAAACGTTCTTCGACTTCTTGGAAAGACTGTTCTTTCACGGCCACTTCTAATGCATGTTCCCTTCTCTTCAAACGATCCGTCTCGGTTTGATGTTCTTTTCGTTTACGTTCGGCGTCTTGCAACTTTCCTTCGAGCTCCGCTTTTTCTTGTGTTAACGCATGGTGATATGCTTTTGCTTTTTCTTTCACTTTCGTTAACTGTTTTTCTGCTTCATGGCGGTGTTCATACGTTTTCACGAGCTGTTCGATCTCTTTTTGAATCAGCTTTGTTTGCTTCACTTTTTCTTGAAGTTGATTGTATTCTTTAAAATAACCGCGTTGGCCTTCAAGCATATCCGCAAAGTCTTTCGAACCATCTCCAGATAACGCTTGTTCCACCGTTGGAATTAAGAGGCGGTCGACGAGTTGTTGCGTCGTTTCACACTTTTTGAAAAACTGTTCGACATCCCCTTCAGACGCATTAATATCTGCGATTTTCTCCCATTCACGAGCGACGATTTGATACGCACTTCCGAGGTGCTCGTGAAAGGCTTTATCCGTCGAAAACGTATCCGCCGTCATATACCTTGATTTCATATCGTGATAATAATCCGCCATTTCACCAGTACTAGCAGGACGTTCTCCACCACTTGATGCCTCACGAGCAAACGGCAAGTGCTCAATGGCGTGGGCGTCCCCTTCTTCATACTCGTACGCATAGCGGTAGCGCTTGATCTCATCATCCTGCATATAAAGCGTCACCGCTGTGACCGCATAGCGCCGTGGGTGATCGGACAAAATCCACTCGATCGCAATGTGAGCGGGACTGCCTTGTAGTTGCAACGTGTCTTTTACTTTTCGGCCCGCCACCTCGAAGTTTGGCAAAATCGCCTGAATCGCCGTTTGAATAAACACCGTTTTCCCGCCGCCATTTTCTAAAATGAGCACACCATTGTGACCGTCAAAACGGAAAAGATCATCGTTGTAGCGCTTGTCGCCACCTTCATAGACGACATTCGTAAAACGAATTTTTGAAATCGATGGCATTATTCATTCACCTCCGCTTCTTCCCATTGATACATAAATTCAAGGATCCCGCGATTATGTTCAAGGTCCATATAATATTTTTGCACGATCACTTTCGCTTTTTCTGTCAACGTTAATTCGTGATTTCCAATATCATCAACAAGTCCTTGGTCCTCGAGAAACTGCTTTACCCCATTTAAAAAACCGAGTCGACTTTGCGTACGACGGTCCTGCTTTTTCACCGTTTCTTTCAAGTCATCAAGTTGGTCCCATTTTTCTAGAAGCAAACGCCAGTTGTACTCATGATCTTCCTCCGCACGAGCGAGCGTCTCTTCATCGTGACCACGAATGACGTCAAACCGTTCATTGAGCTGGTCGAGCCACTCACTCAAAGACGTATATTCAAGCGTCGGTTCCATCGTTTGATAACTGTCGTAAAACATCCCGAACAACACGATAACCGCAAAATACATAAAATAAAGGTCTTCATTTTTCGCGCTCGCTTTCAAGTATCGTTTCTTTAACGTGTCATTTTTTACGTGATACATCGACGTCGTCGCTTTCGGTACCAAATACATCTTTTCCCCAGCCGTTATAATGACACACTCCACTTGCTGCGCAAAAAGGTCGAGCACTCCGCGCACAGCATCATCACCAAAATAGGTCCGTAAATCATCTTCATGCGTCTCGCCATGAGCGGCCAAACGTGAAAAAATCGCAAATGCTTGTGTGACTTGCTCCTGATCATATCGCATCGAATTCCTCCCGAACAAAACGTAACTGAAAATCGCTCATATAATGACCTTCAATATGAAGGACCTCGTTCGTCTCATTACAAATGACTTTTTGTACATCAAGGTCCAACGTCGCAACAGCCCTTTCAAATAAATCGCCTTCTTCTTCACTTCCCTTTAACTCCGATACATCAAGGGGAGAGCGTTGATGTAAAATGAGCCAAAAATCATAAAACGAACGGTGCGTAAGCCAATCGCCGAGACTTGCCTCACGCATGGCAACGATGATCTCTTGCACCGTCATCTCGTCACCTTTCATCACCGAAACAATAAAAGCCATGATGCGCGCAAAATTTTCTT
Organism: Texcoconibacillus texcoconensis; assembly: GCF_014202575.1. Taxonomy (GTDB): domain Bacteria; phylum Bacillota; class Bacilli; order Bacillales; family Salisediminibacteriaceae; genus Texcoconibacillus; species Texcoconibacillus texcoconensis. The sequence goes on from NZ_JACHHB010000002.1 coordinate 85,359, forward strand.
GTTGTGTTTCACGAAATTGTTCTTCCTTGCCTTCTTCCGAAACACCAAGAAAGGACGCTTCTTCCTTTTCTTCCCCTGATTGATTCACGAGCCGTTGCCGCTCAAAAACAGCGAGCGGTGACCACCCTTCCGTTTTCTCTAACGACAGTGTCGGATTCATCAGCACACGCGCCGAAGACACAGGCAACGGGGAGGCAAACACCCGCGCCGTTAAATCTTGCGCAAAATTAAACGACTCAACACCAACTTGATAAATCGCCTCTTTCGCCGATTGTAAAACGGTGTAATTTAACTCGATGCTCCGTTTTAACAACATACTATGCTCGTAGTGAACATCACCGAGCTCCTTATCGATCCGAATCATCATCCGATACGCCTTCTCATCGCGCTCAGTCTGTTTTTTATAATCAAAGTGCTGCCTCGTTTCACGAACGAATTGCTGCAACTCTTGAAACTCTTCGTCTTCCCGCTTCAAACGTTCATGAATGTCGTTAATCATCGATTCATAACGCGAAAACGTTTCCTCGGAAATAATATTACGTTGCACTTCGTGTTTTACTTTCTGCAAACGCCCTTGTAACTCTTCAACATTCAAGCGCATTTCGTCAATCTGCCTAAGCGCATTGGCAAACTCACCTTTTTCCAACTGTCGACGTAAAAGCAATTGATTGATCGACAATTGAAACTCACCGTAAAACTCTTTCGTCGCAAACACGAGCTCAAGCCCATGTTCATCAAGCGTATAATACTGACTGTACGTTTCAATATCATGCTTGTCCGCTTTCAAAAATTTATATTGGAGCGTTCTCTCTTCACCCGCCTCCACATCATCATACGTCGTCACATAACCCTTCCCACCTGGTGGACGGAACGTTTCCACGACGACGCGCGCGTACGATTCATAAGCTTCATCACTCAATTGCCAAGACTCGTGAAGTGTACGTTTATAAAACGCCGCTAACTCACGAACTCCTGTTTTATAATTGCGATTCAATTTTTCATTGAAAAAATATAATAGCGCAAGCATTCCTAGAGTAAAGTAATCAATCACGCGTCCGTTCTCATCTTTACGCTTCAATTGTTTTAAATCATAAAGCGGCTGCATCAAACGAACCCGATGGATCCGCTCACCATAACCGCGAATCACTGAACTTACGAGCTCATCCACTCCGCGTCCCTCCAAATCTGTTGTAACGTTGATTCTTGTAATGCTTCTTGGGGTATGTATTGATCATTATTGAGGATTAGACGTAGTTTTTCTTGAGATAATTCCGAAAAAGAAGCCGAAAACCGCACAATCGTTTCTGACTCATTTCTTTGCTGATTCTTGCCACTGTATGGAGGTGTAGAAAGAAGCGCCTCATAAAACGGCACAGCCGGAATCGCCCCACAGCGCTCATTTACCGCCGACCAAATATGAATCCCTTCTTCATCCAAATCACCAAAATAATAGTAAATGTGCATCGCCTCTTCCGCATGAAGTTGACTCGGAAGCGCATCAATATTCGCCACAACACGCCACCCCGCACCATATACAAGACTCGTAAACGGCGTATCTGGTAACGCCCGTTTTAAATGATGATACGTCGTCTTATTTTCAACGATCAGATGAACGTGCTCACCACGGTCACCTTTCTTTATATCCACAGAGACCATTAGCGGGTCTGGGTTCGCTTCTAGTTTCATCACATCCAATAAGTTCAGCTTCTGTAGCAAACGGATACCCCCGCGCTCGAGCCACTTCTCATCCCCCGTAATATCATACGAACGTTGAGGAAGCGAAGCATCTCGTTCAGGCAAACCATTCGTTTTTAAGTAACGGTCAATCTGCTGTAGATAAGGGAAGTCTTGATTCCAAGCTTTTTCACCAAGACGAAAATATTTATCAATCGGAATGTTCGGGTGAAATGAAATCAGTGCATCTTCCAATTGCTCACGAAACGATTGATTGAGCGCTGTGTGATTGATTTTAAACGCATAAGGAAGCGACGGTTTACGACCATTTTCCCCACTCGCTTTAACCGGAATGAGTTTTTCTTCTTGTTGCAGTGATACAACCAGCTCAGCGAACGCTTCATATGTCATATGTGACGGCATCATTTGTTCTAACTCATTTAACGTCAGCTTCTTTTTACGACGATTTTTCAGTTGTTCAATGAGTTGCTCTTTCATCAAAATCACACCTATTATTTAACAGTCTATCGACCATTTTCTAGTATCGACACATTGATTCTTATCTAGACAACGTATTTTCATTATATCATAGACACTTTGAATGATTCGTCTAAGGTGCGCGTTCGTTTCACGACTCACTTAGGTAGGCATTTAGTCCCGACTCACTCATAAAGAATGAATGTCCTCATTCAAAATAAGATATTGAAATCCAAATAATGAATGGGGCCTCCACTTCAGACGGACGCTTTCCCGAGGACTTGTCTTCAGCTAACTTATGCGATGGCCTTGCCTCGCATAAGTGGATCTTCAGACTGCGCTTGATCCTCTGGGAGTCACCGTCTTTCGTTTCAGCCACCTTTTATGATCCGTATATGAAATTGATTCATAATGTCTAAAGTTTCACTCATAAACCGCTCATCTATCTCGACTCATCGAAATTATCATTCGCCCCAACAATTAGGCGTTCTTCTTCACAACCTTTGTGAACACTGCTCATCCCAGCGAATACCCTAAACTATATGCCATGACCCAGATATGGAGGTGAAGTTTTACGTGACTTTGCAAAGTGATCGCTCTGTTGGAGACATGATTGGAAACATCATTGATACAAACGAAGCGTCAATCACAGGGGATAACACCTATGTGCTTCTATATGATGAAGAATATCGTTTACTAAAAACGACCCTCACAGATCACGAAGGAACTTTTCAATTTGCAAACATGACAGTGGGCATTTATTTCGTTTCAGTAAGCAAAGAAGGATTCGTCACCGAAAATGTCGCCGTACAAATCGAAGAAAATCAAACGAAAGACATCACGATCACGTTACAAGCAAATCCCGCGACATTAACAGGGTATGTCCTCAATGAAGAAAACGAGCAACCCCTTCCAGATGCGACAGTCGTGATTCGCGATATGAGCGGATTCATCCTTGGATTTGATCACACCGACGAACAAGGATCTTTTTCAATCCATGGCCTACCAGGCACAACACTTACATTCACCGCTCGCACAGATGATTTCGGTATACTTTCACAAACCATCATTTTATCAGCGAACGATCATCGCTCATTAACCGTTCACTTATCAAAATCAACCGGATCACTTACCGGCGTTATCAAAAATGAGGAAACCTCTGAGCCCATGAACGGAGCCACCGTGAAAATTTTAGATGATACAGGCGTCCTTATTGAAAGAGTCACAGATTCCGCTGGCACATACGACATCAACCTTTCACCTGGTCAATACACAATCGTCGCCACCAAAGCTAAATATACCAGTCAAACAGAAATGATCACGATCAACGACAATCAACAAACAACCACCCACTTCTCACTGACAAAAAAACCATCCACAATAAACGGCACAGTGCGAGACGCCAACACACAAAAAATCATTCAAGGAGCCATGGTCATCGTCCGGCACCCATCACCAGCTGGGCCGATCGTCAGGACGACCATCACAGATACAAATGGAAACTACACCCTCAACGGACTTAGCGCAGATACCTATTACATCATCGTATCCGACCTCCATTACGGATCCGATACAGCACCAGTAACCATCGAGGCCCATGAAACAGCTACAATTAACTTTGATTTAGAAGAACGTGAAGCTGTCGTTTCAGGTATGGTGACTTCCGCTTCGAACAGTGAACCGTTAGCGAACACGGTTATTCACCTTTTTGACGACAAAACACAAATTTTGATCCGTACCCTTAAATGTAATGGAGATGGAGAATATTTAATCGAAGGAGTGAGCGCTGGACAATACCATATCGTCGCCGACAACCCAAATTACCAACAAGCAACAAGAGCAGTAGAAATTAAATCAGGCATCACCCCGATTGTGAACTTCGCGTTGCAAGAAAATCTAACAGAAAATAACACCACAACGACCAAACCGATCACAGAAGACAACGAAACAACCGACACCGTCACACACCCTGATTCAAATGAGGAATACCATTTACCAACATTAGAACCGGGTGAAGATACCTCAAAAACAACATATCCATGGCCAACAGACGAAAACGACACAAACACAACCGATATCAACCTAAACCCATGTATGTTCACGCAGCCATTCGTACGTTGCCATTTAACAAACGAACACGGTGAAATTGTCAAAAAAAATGATCCTCAAGCGATTACCTGCAACATTCTCCGGCGCGAAAACATCTCAGTTATCGTAGGTGACGAAGAAGCCACTTTACAAAAAGTTCACGCTCAAATTCGGGGGTGGGTCGTCGTCACCGTTGAAAGTGCCGAAGGAAGAATGGTGACAAAACCATTACCATTTTCAAAACTGCAAACCTTTATTTTATGCGCCCCTAAAGGGACGGACATTCATTGTCGCCTCACGACGTTTGAATGTGAGCCGACACTGATTTGCAAAAATGATGTAGATGGAAAGCCGATATTCCATGGACTACACTTAAATGTTCACTTTTGCTTAAGTGTTCAGGCAGAATACGAGGCGGTCGTGGAAGTGAACGGAAAGTTCTGCTCGCCGCGTAAGGAGTTTGAAGAGTCCGATGAAACTCTAGCGGTTACTGACATGGAAGTGGAATTACGCGAACCTCATGCGATCCGCACAACGAAAGTGTACGACTGGATCGTTCGTGAGGTAGAAGTCGAAAAAGTTTGGCGTGCTGAGGAACGGAGACTCGAGTGGGCGTTTTTTTAATGCTAGGGGCGTTTTGCCCCCTTTTTTCATATATAAAGAGACACCGTCAGCGGTGCCTCCATCGTACACAATCATTCAAGAGAAGAAACCAAAAACGTAATGATTAGAACACCTAAGATGTAAATCAGTGGCACGGACATAAAATACATTAATCGCAATCTGAGACCATTCAAATCGCCCACTCCTCCCACCACTTTGTAAGGGTTTTCATTTCATTCGTTAAAAATCCATCCCTCTCTTTCATTATACAAAAATTAAACTGGACAGCCCTATAATATTGAAATGTTCAAGAAAAATTCATATGCTTAGACCTTCCCGACGCAGTGAACCTCTCCCTCTAAACCTCAGATTATAGAAGGGGAATGCGTCGCTATATGTCGTTCAATTTACCGCAATTTGACGCCCCGATCGTCAAATCAGGAGAAACATTCTTTAAGAAAACATCTTTTTGTTTTCATCCTATTTAAAGATGGGTTCGGATTAACGAAATCAACAACAAAGTGAACGACTAAAAAAGGAGGACGGTTGTCCTCCTTTCAATGAATATATGAATTAAAACATACTTCTTAAGAGCCGCTCCAACATCGCTCGTGTGTGGACAAACGCATTATCCATATGAAGGCGTTCAGTCCGTTGATGAGCATCTTTGCCAAATGGACCAAGATTCAAGACAGGCGCCTGCAATTTTGCCATCATATCAAACGGAATTTCATATGTGCGCCCCCAAACAGGTGTATTCTCTTTATACGCCTGCATCTCACTCTCACCATCGTGACCATTCACGTAACTCAAATCACAGATACCATTAAAATAATCAGTCTGTGCTAGATCAACACCACGGTGACCTGCTTCATCTTTCACTTGTTTCAACCACTCCAACAGCTTCGGATCGTCAGACGTATTCACTGCCGGATAATATGGAGGTGCAAATAGCACGACAATCGCTGGCGCAAGCTCTGAACACTCGGTCATCAGTTTATCTGCAACCGCAAGTGACTTGTCCCGATCGTCGAAATCTTCTCGCTCCGTCACCTCAGTTACCCACGCATCAACCTTTTTCTTGCCAAACTTCCCCTGCGCATGACGTAAAAGCTTTTCGTAACGTAAAACTTGCACATCTCCAACTCCAGCAACCTGTTCCCGCTCACACAACGATTTATAGCGAGTATTACACTCTTTCGCTGCTTTTTCCGCCTCATCGACAAATAAATCGAGAACATCAGACGCATTTTTCTTCATTATAAATACGTTGTATAGTGCAGTAGCTCTGTATGGCGTTTGCGTCGAATAATGAAACTTCAAGTCCTTTTGCGAAAGAGAAACTGGAAGCGGCGTCGATTGCTTGCCGATCGTTTCTCGAAACCGATCGTTCCACTCGATCCGCTGCGTCAAAAAAGAAGCAATGTAATTCGCCGTCATCCCCCTGAGCGGTTCGCCAACATGCGTTTCTTTTCCGTAAATCAGCGCCGCCGGCATCATTTTACCCATCGTACCTGTATAAAAGTAGTGCGTCTCATCACCTGGACCTTGAGCAAATGACGGCTCACTATTTAAAAATAGCGAGTAATCAAAACGATGCTTTTTCCGTAACCGGACCAGCTCCCTCGTAGCAGCACGCATCCCCGCTGAATTCACTTCCTCATCAGGGACAGTAAGTAACACAAGATTGATCGGCCAGCCCTCAACACTTGCCTTCTCTAACAACGACATATGTAAAGCAAGCCCGCCTTTCATATCCATCGTCCCACGCCCAAACAAATACGCCCTAGATTCGAGATCAGCCCGCGCCGCTTTCGGCAACACGTCCTTTCTGTCGCCCAACGCCTCCGTCAAACGATCAGGTTGAGTAGCCAACGGCTCCAAGCCACCATACTCATCCGTCTGCACCGTATCAAAGTGACTCATTAACACAACCGTCTTTTTCGCATCATCATGCTCATATACCGCCGTTAAAAACGAGCGCCCCTCATCAACACCATGCAGCGACACCGCTTCTGGACGTTTATTAAAATAATCCAAACCCAACAACTTCCCCCGCAACTTATAAGGAAACACCCTCTCCCCATCAGACAACGTAACACTCTCCCAACCAACTAACTCACACACCAACTCACGCATCTCCTCAGACGTTTCCCATAACCTCTTCTTCACCAAACTCCCTCCAACTTGTCGTTATTGAATTTTCAGACAAATATAAACTCGATCCCCACCTATGTCAAATCAATATTCAAACCCTTTTGGAAGAAGAAGAGACATTTACAATATCCTAACTTCGCTTTCCATCAGTATCAATACACTACTTCTCACAAGTTGGCAAAAAAAAAGGATAATATGAGTGAAAATTACACACATTAATACCGTAATTAGACGACAAATAAGTTCTAACCAAAATATTTTTATTGCGATATATATTGTTTTTGTTATAATTACATCTTGTGTGATTTGGGAAGGTTAATAAACAAATCACTCACATTCGATAGGAGGCTAAACTTTGAATCAAAATCATAAGATTGATTGGCCCGTTATGGCCATAAGTGGAGGATTGTTAATTGCGTTTGTCATCATGTCTTTAATCAATGCATCATTTGTCACTGACATGGTAAACACGTCATTTCAGTTTTCTGCGGATTATTTCGGTGCCTTTTGGCAAGTTTTCATGTTACTAACTTTTATCATTGCTTTAATTATAGGTTTCTCGAGATACGGTCATGTAAAACTCGGAAATACTGAAGATGATCAACCGGAATTCAGTACATTCAAATGGATTTCCATCATTATGTGTACATTATTAGCAGGAGGAGGCGTTTTTTGGGCAGCTGCTGAGCCAATGAACCACTTCCTTACAACACCCCCGATGTATGACGATGTCAGTGGAACGGCGGATGCTGTTATCCCTGCGTTAGTCCAATCATTTTTAGACTGGGGCTTTCTCGCTTGGGCGATTTTAGGTACATTAAGTGCAATTGTCCTTATGTATGGACATTACAATAAAGGTATGCCAATGAAACCACGTACCCTTCTCTATCCGATTTTCGGAGAGAAGATTATGAAAAATAGTGTCCTTGGTACGTTGGTCGATGCATTTTCAATCATCGCCGTTGCGGCAGGTACAATTGGTCCAATCGGTTTCTTAGGCCTTCAAGCCGCTTACGGTTTAGATGCATTGTTTGGTATTCCGAACACTTTTACAACACAAATTATCGTTGTTTTAAGCTTGGTTGCCATTGCTTCAATTTCCGCAGTTACAGGTGTTCACCGGGGAATCCAAATATTGAGCCGTTATAACGTGATCTTTACACTCATTCTCATCGTACTGGTTCTTTTACTCGGTCCTGGTGCATTTATTATCGATTCCTTTATCGGTGGCTTCGGTGTTTACACGAGAGACTTTCTAATGGTGAGTTTATATCGTGGAGACGCTGCATGGTTATCGTTCTGGACGATTTTCTTCTGGGGTTGGTTTATCGGCTACGGTCCGATGATGGCCATCTTTATCAGTAGAATTTCCCGCGGAAGAACGATTCGCCAGCTTGTTGTAGCTGTTGCGGTCATCGCTCCGATTGTGACAAACTTTTGGTTCACTGTTGTCGGTGGATCAGGTATTTTCTACGAACTGCAAAATGCCGGATCCGTTTCCGACCCGTTAACTGAAGGTGGAATGCCCGCTGCAATGATGGCGATCATTGAACAAATGCCATTCGGAACAGCACTTGCTGTAGGTTTCCTTCTCGTTACAATTATTTTCGTAGCGACAACAAGTGACTCAATGTCCTATACAATTTCCATGGCCGTAACTGGTGGCGGAAATCCAGCAAAAGGTTTACGTGTATTTTGGGCAGTACTTATGGGCGCAGTCGCGTCAGTTCTTCTCTTCCTCGGAGAAAGTAGCATCAGCGCACTACAATCATTTATCGTCTTTAGCGCTGTTCCAGTGTCCTTAATCTTATTGCCAACACTCTGGCTCGCACCGAAAGTAGCCAAAACAATGGCCTACGATCAAGGCTTAATCCCTAAACCAGAACCAAAAAAACAATAAACACAAATGAAGCTAGGAGATGATTCTCCTAGCTTTTCTTTATTGAAGTAAAGGGTAGGTGCTACCGAAGTAGCACCTACCCTTTAATACTGCACAGCATCACAAGAAAAACTGAGCAACACAGATGAAAGGAACCCAACCACCTCCACTTGCTCTCGATTCGTATAGAAAAAACGAACTAGGTTCAGATGGGGATATAACACTTCTCCGCGCATTCTCAAGATATTTTTTAACAAAACTTAAGTACAAAGTTAAAATTAACAAAATGTTCACACAATTCATCCGAACGCTATGTTATAATACAATTAAAGAAAAGATAAAAACATTTCGTTAACACCATAGGAGACTCAACCATCCAAGTTGGTTCCGTTTTAAATAAGCGCAAACCAATGAAGTGTACAGAGCAATCTGTAGTAAGGTTGAAAGTCTTGGCTTATGGAATGAAGATTAGTTTTCAAAATGTGTAAAACGTAAATAGCTAATCACAAACATGAGCCTGAAACGACAAAACAAATGATAAGGTTATCTTGCAAGTCATTAATGACACGAAAATAACCTGTCTACGTTTCCTGCGAAACAAACGGAACAAACACACATCACAAGCCCTAATAAGTGATAATCGTTAAAACAACGATATCAAATTAACCGCAACAAGTTTTAAAAGTGATGTGGGTTGGTTGGGTCCCCTAGGGTGTTAACAAAACGAGAACCTTTAGCACATGCTAGAGGTTCTCGTTTTTTTATGCAAAAGGCAACCAATAGGAAAAGTTACCTTCCTATTGGTGCTCCGGCTTCTTTGTTATTTCATTTGCACAATGATTTACGCCATCATTGTTTCCATGTCTGTTTCTACTTCATTAATGCCGCTGATGCCGAACTTTTCAACAAGCACGTTTGCAACATTCGGTGAAAGGAAAGCTGGTAGTGTTGGACCAAGCTTAATGTCTTTTACGCCGAGGTGTAGAAGTGCTAACAATACGATAACAGCTTTTTGTTCATACCAAGCAATGTTGTATTCGATAGGTAGTTCGTTAATATCGTTAAGTTCAAAGATTTCTTTTAGTTTCATCGCAACAACAGCTAAGGAGTAAGAGTCGTTACACTGCCCTGCGTCAAGTACGCGTGGAATACCACCGATATCATTAAGTGGTAGCTTGTTGTAACGGTACTTCGCACAACCTGCTGTTAGGATGACTGTATCTTCTGGTAGTGTTTGTGCGAAATCTGTGTAATATTCGCGGGACTTCATTCGGCCGTCGCAACCTGCCATCACGAAGAACTTACTGATCGAGCCTGATTTCACTGCGTCAACGATTTTGTCTGCAAGTTGCGTCACTTGGTTGTGAGCAAATCCGCCGACGATCGTTCCTTCTTCGATTTGAGTTGGTGCTGGCAATTGCTTCGCGTGCTCAATGATTTCTGAGAAGTCTTTCTTGCCACCTTCTTCACGTGGTTCGATATGCTTAAATCCAGGGTAACCTGTCGCACCTGTTGTGTAGATACGGTCTTGGTAGCTCGCTTTCGGTGGTACGATACAGTTTGTTGTAAATAGAACTGGCCCGTTGAAACTTTCGAATTCTTTCTTCTGTTGCCACCAAGCGTTTCCGTAGTTACCAACGAAGTGGTCATACTTTTTAAACGCTGGGTAGTAGTTCGCTGGCAACATCTCAGAGTGTGTATAAATGTCTACACCTGTACCTGCTGTTTGTTCAAGTAACTCTTCGAAGTCTTTCAAGTCATGACCACTAACTAGAATCGCTGGATTGTTGCGAACGCCAATCTCAACTTCTGTCATTTCTGGGTTTCCGTAAGAAGATGTATTCGCTTCATCTAATAACGCCATTACATCTACACCATACTTACCAGTTTCCATTACTAATGCAACGAGGTCATCAGCACTTAGTGAATCATCTTCCGTTGCGACCAATGCTTTTTCGACAAAGTCAAAGATCTCTTCATTTTGGTACCCTAAGTTGTCAGCATGCTCTGCGTAAGCAGCCATTCCTTTAAGGCCAAATAGTACTAAAGAACGCAAACTACGCACGTCTTCATTTTCTGTACCTAAAATACCGACTGGCGCTTCTTCGGACTTCGCTTCATATTCATGACGCTCAGCCGTCCAAGTTGCATAGTCTTGATATTCCTTTTCTGCGAGTGCATCTTTTTCTTCTAAAGCACTCTTGATCGCTTCACGTGTTTCTATAGCAGCATCGATACGCTTAGAAATTGACTCGTCGTCGAAGTTCGCGTTCGTAATTGTCGAGAACAATCCGTCCATAATTAAACGATCCGTCTCTGGACGATTCATTCCAATCATTCTTGCTTGCTGGTTAAACTCAGCAACCCCTTTTAACGTATAAATTAACAAATCTTGTAGGTTCGCTACTTCACTCGTTTTACCACAAACCCCAACATCCATGTTACATCCAATGTTCTTCATCGCTTCTTGACACTGATGACAAAACATACTCATATGATAAAAACCTCCCCTAGCAAAGTTCATCGTCTGATTACAATGCTAGATTACATGATTTATAACATCTATGTAGTGATTTGAATCACAACGAAACAATCGCCGATAAAACGTCACGTTTCTGTCAAAAACACAAAAAACAGCTGACCCACCATCCGGCCAGCTGTTCTTCTTTATGTTAAACACTTTTTACAAAATCCGAAAAATCAACGGCAACCGATAATACTCCCCATGATATGCCTTCACTGCACCAACAATCGTAATAATAAATCCAATAACCGGAATAATAAACGCCAAAAAGATCCCAACCAACACCATTGTTAAAATAATTGCAACAACCATATACACCATAAATGAAATGGTAAAATTAAAATACTCACGCCCATGGTGATCAATTAATTCCGATTCATCCTTCTTCAAAAGCCAAATAATTAAAGGACCAATAATCGTAGTAAAAAAACTTAACAAGTAAATCAACATCGCAAGCAAATGTTCATCCTTCACTTTTAAACTTCACCCCCTTTTTTGAACGATCAGTCTTTCCATTTTACAAGATTCCCATTCTCATATCACCACTTTAATTTCGGTGTTCATTTTCAACTATCAATACTACATTCTTTAGTATAGTAAACATAGCTGGAATAAGTTCCTACATTTGTTTTCTTAACCAAAAGAAATCCGCTCATAAAATGCCTGACTTTCGTTTATAAACGGCCTTGAGCCCCCGCTTCCACTAATAAATCCACAAGGTGAACTGCCCGCATCCGATCCTCCATGCCATCCTTTTTAATCCCTAAGTTCATTTGTAATAAACAACCAGGGTTCGTGGTGACAACGAGTTTTGGTTTGACTTGGCGCACATCATCCATTTTTACCTCAAGGACATCCATCGAATCCTCATAGTTTAAGATATTATAAATACCGGCTGATCCACAGCAAAAGTTCGGATCCTCTAACTCATTGAACGTCACCCCAGGAAGTTTCTTAAGTAAACGATAAGGTGGGTCGATCACCTTTTGCACATTCGTCATGTGACAAGAGGGTTGATAAGTAATCACTTCATTCACTTCATTCGTGAACTGAAGCCCATCTAACTCAACAAGAACTTGGCTAATGTCTCTCACTTTTTCCACAAACGCTTGCGCCCTTTCTTGCCACTCAGGCTCATCATCAAATAAATGATGATACTCAATCAAATGAGCGCCACATCCTCCAGCATTATTAACAATATAATCAACGCCCTCTTGCTCAAATGTTTCAATATTTCGTTTCGCCAATTCCTTTGCGTCCCCGATTTTTCCAGAGTGAGCGTGCAAAGCACCACAACATGTTTGCGCTTTAGGTAAAATGACTTCCGCACCAGATTCAACTAATAAATCAACGCTGTTTTTGTTCGTTTTAAAAAAGATACTATCCATAATACAACCCGTAAAAAATGCCACTTTCGCTTTTACAACTCCCGCAGGCTTTTGATGATTTTCCCGCTTCCGTCTCTCAACCGGGGAAGGAAGATCTGGTAGCACTTGCTCAAACTGATCTAAGTTTAGTGGCGCAACGGACGTGAGGTTCAGTTTTTGAGCGAGTATTTGCATCCCACTTGATTGATAAAACCACGACGCATCACCGATCCAATCCATCCACTTTGCTGAAGGAAATAATTTGTTAAAGATGACATTCTCAACGACGTTCTGTTTTTTCGTTTTCGGTAATTCTTCTTCCAGTACGGTCTTCGCTCCTTCAAGGATTCGTCCATACTCGACATTCGTCGGACATATGGTTGTACAAGCTTGACAGCCTAGACACTTTTCAATCGGCTCTTGTAAATCTTCGGCACTTATTTTTCCTTCTGCATACATTTTCACGAGGTTAATACGACCTCGCGGAGAGTGGGTTTCTTTTTCCATCGTTTGATACGTTGGGCAAGCTGGCAAGCAATAGCCGCATTGAACACAATCAAACGTTTTATCATAGTTGATTTTCTCTCGGTGACGAATGTTGTTGTTACTCATCTCGTAACACCAACTTTTGCCCAGGTTCAGCAAAGATTTTTCCTGGATTCATAATGTTATTAGGGTCCCAACTGTCCTTGATCTTCTTGAGCATCTCAATTCCTAGTTCGCCAACTTCATCTTCCATAAATGGCGCTTTTAATGTGCCGATGCCGTGTTCCCCAGATAATGTACCCCCTAATTCGATCGCCGCTTGAAAAATCTCCCCAACCGCTTCTTCAACGCGCATCATTTCTTCTTGATCCCGTTTGTCGCACATGATATTCGGATGTAAGTTACCATCCCCTGCATGACCAAATACAACGAGCTCAATCTCATATTTCTCTTTGATATCATTAAGACGATGTATCATCTCTGGAATTTTACTTCGCGGAACCGTCGCGTCTTCAGATACCTTCGTCGGTTTCACAGCCGCAATCGCAGGGGAGACCATCTTGCGCGCTTTCCACAGGTTCGCTGCTTCTTTGTTCGTTTCTGCGAGAACGGTATAACGAGCGCCAACGCCTCTTACAATCTCGTCGACGCTTTGTATTTCCTTTTCTAACACATCAGGATGACCGTCTAATTCAATAAGAATAATCGCCTCCGCATCCGTCGGTAATCCAAACGGCTGAAAGTTTTCCACACTTATCGCACAATTTTGATCCATTAACTCCATCTTAGAAGGTAAGATCCCTGAAGTAAGCGTCTGCGATATCGCTGCCCCAGCTTCGGCAATATCATCGAACACGGCCATCATCGTTTTTGTCGCTTGAGGCTTTGGCAACAATTTTAACGTCACTTTCGTTATGATCCCTAGCGTCCCTTCAGATCCAACAATCAATTTCGTTAAATCATAGCCCGTCACATTTTTAATCGTTCTCCCACCGGTATTCATCACCTTGCCTTCTGGCGTGACGACTTCTAGACCAATCACATAATCCTTTGTCACACCATACTTTAATCCTCGTGGACCACCAGAGTTTTCGGCGAGGTTGCCTGCAATCGTTGACACATGCGCACTGCTCGGGTCCGGAGGGTAAAACAACCCATGTTCCTCCGCTGCTTGATTGATATCAGCTGTCAAAACGCCAGGCGATGCGACAACGACTAAATCATCATGATAAACCTCGAGGGTATCTGTCCACAACGTCACATCCAAAACCATTCCACCATGAACAGGTAACGACCCGCCACTTAAAGATGTTGCCTGCCCACGTGGGTATACGGGCACTTTATACTCATTGGCAATTTTCACAACAGAAACGACTTCTTCTCTAGCTTTCACTTGAATGACGGCTTCAGGAACAAATGTGCCAAATGATGCATCAAAACTATAACTATACAGATCGGAAATGTCTGTCAAAACCCTTGATTCATCTATGACTTCTTTTACTGCTTCTTGCCAATTTCTCGACATGAACCGTCCCTCCTTTTAATGTTCAACAACTGTTTTGGATTGACTTGAACCATTTGCGTAATTTGTTCTTCGCTTACCCTTTGTTTAAGCAAACACTCAATGAACTCACTGAGCCCTTCAACCGGTGGGATGTTGTGTGCTTGGCCGTAATCGGTAACAAGTACACAAGACGCAGCACCCAAACGCTGAATTGAAGCTGCCATCTCTTCTATAGAAAGATCATTAAAATCTGGACCACACGCGAGATAACATTTTTCGATCATACACCCTCTGTTCGCCAACGTTTCTTGAAGATCAAGTGGGATTTTCGCAATCCCTAAATCAGCGTGTTGAACGAGAACCTTTTTCACACCGATTTGGAAAGCTTCTTCACTCAAGACATCTACTTCTTTTGGAGACAAGTGCCCCGTTGCCAAAACAATATCTGCTTCAGCAATGAGTGAGAGCATTTCATAAACTTCATCCCTTAGCACACCACGATCATTAAAGATCGTTAACGATGGTGCAGTCATATCTAGATGTTTTTCACTATTAAAAAAACGTTCTTGTCGATGTTGACGGAAATACGCCGCATGTTGCTTAGCAGAAATCGTCGGCATCCAAACTACCTTGGCACCACAACGAATCGCCATATCAACGGCATCAGGCGACAACCCACCACTGTAAACATTACAGACGAGCCCACCGTAAACATGTAGGTTCGGATATTGCTCCCGAATTAACGCAGCACGGTCATATGTCTGCCCTTCATGCGCTTTGATCACGACCCCAGCCATTCCTGCTTGCCAGACATCTGCGACCAATTCCCAATCCGTTTGCCTACGCGGAAATACACTCGGTGAGCTATGAACGTGTAACTCAATTGCATCTTTTAAAAGAGGGTGAAATTTCCTCGCCATGTCGCTTTCCTCCTAGCCAAACGACTGTGTCGAAAGTTTTCCAGCTTTAAAACTGCGCGTGAAAAATTGATGCAATGCTTCCACTAACCTATGAAACTCTGGATGACCCTCATACATGAAATCATTATGCTTTCCTCGAATTTGATAAAATGTTCTCGGCTCTGCAGCTGCTCGTTCCAAATGACACGCTTCGTCATATGGATGCAAAATGTTGTTCACACCATGTCCAATAAACAACGGAGCTGGTGAAACATTCGCAACGACACTCTCAACATTCATGTCGATAATCGAGTCCGTAAATGATAACCTCGTTTGCTCGCCAAACCCCTCCACATGCGCTAGCTCCTTTTGAACATAATCAGCCGTCGCTGGGTCTAAAGGATAATGGATGAACGGATCCGCTAGCGCCGATTTGCCTTTTGTCACCCGTAATATTCGATCTTCTTCTAACGTCTCGACAATATCAATCCAATCTTTATAAGCATGGACAGACTTCAGCCAACGCTTCCCATCATAAAAACCATTCAAAGCCGCAACAGCCGCCACGTTTTTATTTTTCGCCGCAACTTCAATGACATTTGAAGCCCCCATTCCCCAACCAATCAAACCGATACGCTCAACGTCCACATTCTTTTGCAGCTGGAGAAAAGTCAACGCATGTTGAATATCTTCTACTTGGTCTCGAACATGTACGCGCCCTTTTTCCCCTTCACTATCAGCAAACCCCCGATAATCAAAACCAAGACAAATATAACCTTTTTTTGTTAAATACTTCGCGAATAACCTCGGGTAAAACTTATTAACCCCCTGATACCCAGAAGCCGGAATAATCGCAGGTCGCACATCCCCCTTTTGAAGATTATCCGGATAATAAAACGTACCACTCAACCGATAACCTTCACTATAAAAACTCACTTGCTTTTCAACCATCATTTGCCGCCCTCCCAATAGATGAAATGTCAGCTCGATTCATCCAAAGGAATTTTTCATTTGTGACAATCGAAACGACCTTGGGCGTGTAAGTTTCGGATTACATGAAAGCTACGCATCATTGAACATAGCTCTCCATTCCTTTGTCATCTATATATTATGCTGCAGTGGCTACGAAAGGAAACTTGACTCTCGTAAAAATATATTCAACACCACATCTTTAACCATCATATGATTCACAGTACATTTACCCTCTTTTTCGCTCATTTAAAAACCCCCTTTCGAAAATTCCTTCGAAAGGGGGCTCAACAAAAATTTTTATCCTCTTCTCTCTTTTACTTGCTCGCCTGAAACAAGCCATCCACTCTTTTGCGCAACCGCTAACAAAACAGCTGCTACTGAGAAAAGAATCACAAAGAACAGCCAATCTAGACCTGATACGATAAGGATCGGACCGAATGTAATAATCAGTACTTCGAATGGTACCATCCCTATGTAACCTAATGCATAATCATTGAGCGTCGTGCTTCTCAACTTAGGGTCAACAATACGAAGTAAAGCGATACCCATCGCTACCGTTCCTGTACTCCATCCCCAACCAAAGATGCCATTTTCAAACCAATTTTGGTGAAACACCCGTGGAGAAATGAAGTGAAAGATTCCGTACGCCCAAAACAACCCAAAAATAAACAAAAATATTAATGGAACAGCGTAGTCTGCAACAATTGCTAAGTTAATGGAGGCAATCCCGAATATCACAATCAGATCTGTCGCAGATCCACTTAAACGGTTAATCACGCGTTTGTCCACATATTCATCCGCATGAGTTGCGCGTAAACCAATTTGAAACAATAAACCGACAATAAAGGCGACACTCAGTAGTGGAATGCTGACATTATCAAAGAATTGTCCTATCCAGCCCTGTAGCCAGTAACTAGCGAGTACAACCGCTGCTAAAATCGTAAAGTGGAAAAACAACGGATCAACCGTGTTCGCTGATACTGTATCTTCACCCGATGATTCACGCTTTCCACTTTTCACAAGACCTGTACGAAGTTCATCCGGTAATTCATCAAAATCAGAAATAAAGCTCGTCTGTTTTTTCTTCGCACTTCGTTTAATAATCAGTAATCCGACGATAACAGACGACAAAATTCCTACAGTAGCTGCTGTGTACCCTAGCATTGTCCCATCTTCCCAGCCATTGTTGGCAAAAATCTCACCAACTGCAGCTGCAGTACCATGACCACCTAAGAAACCAGCGCCTAACATGAGACCAAATCCAGACGGCAAGTCCCACACTTGATTTAATAAAACAAAGGTAAAGAAAACACCACCGCCCCACATGATCGCTGTCAGGAGCATCGAATAAATCCACATGTTACGCACGCGCCCAAATGTCTTCTTCCAATTAACACGAGCAGCACCAATGGGAATCGAGCCAAATACAACAGCAATTAAAACTGTCGGGTAGTCAGAGATTAAATTAGAAAACGGCATGATGCCTAACCCATTTGGACCAAACAACAAACCAAGCAATCCGGCAATAACACTCGCCGGTAAAAATAACTTTTGTAATACAGTAATTTTTGCTCTTAATACGACACCAATAAGTAATAGAATCGAAATTAACCCAAGGTCAATGACTAGATCCCAGATTGAAATCTCCAATAAAATCCCTCCTACAAATAACCATTTATTAACATGGACGATAAAAGCAAAAAATATGACAGCTTTTTAAAAATAGCACAAGGATGTCGAATGGACAAACAATTTGTCGTCGGACATTGAAAACGTGCGATTTTTGTAACAAACGTAAAATGCACGTTTTACAGAAAAAGGGTGAGGTTTTACTGTGAAGCATTTTCTTTTACAGAAAAATCGACATTCGCTTATGATAGAAGTAATAAAGGCATTATTTTCTATGATGGAGGGGTTAATATGTATGATGTAATTGTTATTGGTGGGGGGCCTGCTGGGGGAAGTGCTGCACTTTTTACTAGTAAGGCTGGCAAAGGTACACTCGTTCTCGACAATGACAAAGGTGTGACGAAGAAAGCGTGGATGGACAACCATTATGGTGTTGATGGTATTTCAGGTCCTGACCTTGTTGAAGTTGGGAAGAAGCAAGCGACGAAGTTTGGCACTGAGTGGGTTGAAGATACGGCGACTGCAATTCAATCAGAAAACGGTAAACATATTGTTAAAACGGAAGCAGGTAACACATATGAAGCAAAGCATGTGGTTCTTGCAACTGGCATGACTGTTCAACTAGCAGAAGACAGTGGTATTACAACAGTTGATGGTACTGAACCGCGTATCAAGAAAATTATCAAAGTGGATGAGCAAGGTAAAACCAATGTCGATGGCATTTGGGCTGCTGGTACTGTGGCAGGTGTCTCGATGCATACGATCATCACAGCTGGTGACGCTGGAAAAGTTGCCATCAATATCGTTAGTGAGTTAAATGGCGAGCGTTATGTTGACCATGATATCCTTAAGTAAGTTTGATGAGGCTGCGATTTCGACGCAGCCTTTTTTTATGTAGGTTAATGGTCCTGATTCGTTCATAAATGCTTCTATTTCGTTCGTAAACTCGTCATTTTCGTTCGTAACTCCTCTCCTTTCGTTCGTAACTCCTCTCCTTTCATTCATAAATTCCTCTTTTTCATTCATAAATCGCCGTTTTCGTTCATAAAAAAGCAGTTAAAACCAGAAAAAGATAGACGCTTCAGTTCTTTCGTGAGAATCAAAGATCATTTTAGAGAGTTACAAAATCACAGAAAAAATTTTATAATTTTTCTGAATATTACGAATAAAAGTGGAACAACCGCTGTATGATAACACTATAACCAAGTCCGCTCCTCAAATGTAAAGAAAGCTGCCAACTGAATAAACTGAATATTTTGAACATTGGTTTGTCAGGGTTTTTAAACTCATATCAATGAAGCTATCGACCACTGCACGTTTTGTGGCCAGGGTCTTTTTGCACAATGTAGCGAAGAGGTTATGTCAATGAAGGGGCTCTGTTATCTAACACCATTCGGTTTTCTTAAGCCAAACGTACATCCTTTCATTTAAGTAATAACTAAAGAATTTATGTAGCAAGGAAAAAGGAGGATTCTTCATGGGCACACTTATTGTTTTTTGGGTATTTGCTATAGCAACGGTGGTACTGACAATTAAATATAAAAAGCCGATCTTATTGACCTTACCGTTTTTTGCTATGGGGATTTATTTAGTCATTCAGATTGCATTGGTACCAATGCCATTTTGGGATACTGTACGTTTTATCTTTAGCCTGCAATAAGAGGAGGTGGAATGTCCATGGCTTCAGCTAGAACTAAACAACGTACAGGTAGAGAAATTCACTGTTCCTCCTGTGAAAGTGAACAGGTGATCGTGATCTCAAAATGGCGTTATATAATCATGACTGCTATATGGCCACTACTCATAACATTAGCAATCGGCGTTTTATTTCATTTACTATTTTTGCTGTTTATTCCTGCGCTCATTTGGATGAATATCATGGTTGCCAAACGAAAAGCACCGCTGGTTATCTGTCGGGCGTGTCGTCACACTTCTGTAGTAAGTGCGAGTGGTTAATTGACTTTGCGGAAAGTGATTCTCATTAAATGTAACGTATTGTTTCAGAGTCTATATTTTCCACACATTGTTGAAAGCGATTTCTCCCTTGTCCGCTTTTAAGTTTTGATCAACTTGTTATATCCGTGGACATTCGATGGATGTAACAAGATGAATAGTAAATCAAACTTTATTGAAGGAGGTTTTTTGATGAGAAAAGTCGAGAAGGAAGTAGCGGATCGTTATTTTAAAGCGAGGGTGAAGTTGATTGTATTTTTGTTAGCGATTGGATTTAGCGTCTCATTTGGTGTCGTATTTTTTGCACAACCGATTTACGAAAGTGGCCTTTACATGATGGATATGCCGGCGCACTATTACATGGCTGCCCAAGGTGCAGTGGCAACATTTATTGTTCTTCTCTTTATAAAAGCATTTGTGAACGATTGGATCGATAAAAAATTCGGCGTCAATGAGTCCAGAAATGAACAAATTAGCGGTGGAGGTCACGAACACTAAGAAATAAAAAAGTTATCAATATGTATATGTAATGTAGGTCTAGTCTCTGCTACTTAGAAACGTTTAAAAAATATCATCGTACTTTCATTGATATTAAGAGAATACAAGGAGGTATTATATGGATCAACAAACTCTCGTCTCATTGTCACTGATACTTGTAACTTTTGCCATATATATTGGTATTTCATTCTATCACAGGGCGAAAGCAACTTCTGACTTTTATGTAGCTAGTCGTGGCATACCTCCTATGTGGAACGGGATGGCGATCGGCGGAGACTGGATGAGTGCGGCGTCATTTATCGGTATGGCCGGTACAGTTATGCTGATGGGCTACGACGGATTAGCTTATATCATGGGCTGGACAGGTGGCTATTTACTTCTCACCTTTCTTTTAGCCCCGCAGCTACGAAAATATGGCCGGTTTACGGTACCAGAATTTATCGGTGATCGATTTGATAATAATTTTGCGCGCTTAATCGCAGCGTTAGCAACGATTATTATTAGTTTCACCTACTTAATCGGGCAACTATCTGGATCAGGTGTTGTTATCGGTCGTTTGCTTAGTATTCCATCTTGGGTTGGGGTTTTAATTGGTGTATTTATCATTGCGATTTATGCAACACTCGGTGGTATGAAAGGTGTTACATGGACGCAGGTAGCGCAGTATCTCATACTCATTACTGCTTACATCATTCCGATTGTGTTTATTTCATTACAAGTTTCTGGAAATCCGCTACCTTGGCTTACATACGGTAGCGTCGTCGATGAACTAGGGGCCATTGATCGTGAAATTGGCTTAACTGAATATTTCGCTCCATTTGATGAAGGTAGTCGAGCACAGTTTATTGCTTTACTCTTTACGTTAATGGTTGGTACAGCTGCACTTCCACACGTCATCGTACGTTTCTATACTGTGTCGACGATGAAAGCAGCTCGTTGGAGTGGTGCATGGGCTCTATTATTTATCGGGATTCTCTATTTATCAGCTCCAGCTTATGCAGCATTCTCTCGCTTTACGATTATGAATGACGTAGTCGGTGAGCCGTTGGATGAGTTACCAGGATGGACGGAACCTTGGGTCAATACAGGACTATTAGAAGTGGCGGCTTCTGGTCAGCAAGGCGTGTTAACATGGCAGGATCTCGTGATTGATCCCGATATTGTTGTGATGGCGACACCCGAAATTGCAAACCTAGGTACCTTTGTAATCGGGCTGATTGCTGCAGGTGCGATGGCCGCTGCATTATCGACAGCCGGTGGGTTGTTGATCACGGTTTCATCTTCGTTCGCGCACGATATTTATTATCGTCTTATTAACCCGAAAGCTTCTGACCGAAAGCGTTTAAAAACTGGTCGGATTGCCATTTTTACAGCCACCATTGTTGCTGGTCTATTAGCACTAGATCCACCTGGTGTTATTACGCAAATCGTCGCGTGGGCCTTTGCAATCGCTGGTGGAACGTTCTTCCCAGTCCTGTTCCTCGGTGTGTGGTGGTCAAGGATGAATGCAAAAGGGGCCATTGCAGGTATGCTCGGTGGATTGCTCACCACTCTTAGCTATATCTTCTTAGCGATGAATGGATTCATACTCTTTGGCATTGAAGATACAGGTGCTGGACTCTTCGGGGTGACCGTGAACTTCATTCTTGTTGTCTTGGTTTCTAAACTAACAGAGGAACCTCCGCAACATTTGAAAGAGGAAGCCATTAACCTTCGTTATCCAGAACAAATGACATATAAAGATGGCGAAGTATGGATCGACGATAGTTCTGAAAAATAGAAAGTGACACGAGGCTGCGATTTAGTCGCAGCCTTTTTTTTGTAGGTGAAAGGGACTGATTTGTGCATGGGATTTTGGTTTTTGTGCATAGATTCCTGGTTTTTGTCCATAGATTCTCCATTTTCGTCCATTAATCCTCTGGTTTTCTGACCAATTTTTTGTTAGTGGTTTCGCGCAAAGTTAGATAGATATAAAAAAAACTGCCCCCCAGGCCAGTTGCTCCGGCTTTTAAGGACAGTTCATTTCCTATAGCTATACATGCCACTCTCTCCACACTCAACGAACTTCTAAAAATACTTCTGTTTGCCTTGATCTTCCTTCAACATTTCGACTGCTTCTTTAAACCTTTGTGCGTGAACAATCTCCCGCTCCCTTAAGAATGCTAGACTATCATTGATATCCGGGTCATCGGACATGTCGATAATCCATTGGTATGTTGCACGCGCCTTCTCTTCTGCGGCAATATCTTCATACAAATCAGCGATGGGGTCCCCTTTTGCTTGAATATAAGATGCCGACCACGGAACACCTGATGCATCATGATAAAATAAAGCTTTATCATGACTCGCATAATGATCGCCAATACCTGCTTCTTTCAACTGCTCAGGCGTGGCATCCTTTGTTAACTTGTAAATCATCGTTGCAATCATCTCTAAATGGGCAAACTCTTCCGTCCCTATGTCTGTTAATAGGCCGATCACTTTATCAGGTAACGTATACCTTTGATTTAAGTAACGAAGGGCCGCAGCTAGCTCACCGTCTGCGCCCCCATATTGTTCGATCAAAAATTTCGCAAGCATAGGGTTACACTGACTGACTTTGACTGGATATTGTAACTTCTTTTCATAAATCCACAACCGTATCTACGCCCCTCTTATTATATTTGCCACGGCCACGGTGCATCTTTCCAGTTCCACGGACTCCCGCTGTAACTATTCCCGAATTGTTGCAGTGGACCATAATATTGCTCAACTTGATACATCAGATGTTGCTTCACTTGCGTCATATGATTGAACTGCTGAATCGCTTGTTCATCATTCGGATGTGTATCCAAATATAGCGTTAATTCCAAAATCACAAAATCAACAGCCTGCAACTCCTCCATACTTTTGTAAAATTCCTTTGGCAGTTGCTTTTGCGCCATCCCCATCACTCCCTTTGCTTATAAGGACTTACGTACGGATCATAAAAAGCTTTCCATAACGTCCCTGCACGTAGCGCTTCACGCGGCGTAAACTGTGGCAAGTTCGGAGGTTGATAATTTATATACAAATTTGGCGGGGTCACGTACTGCTTCACTTGCATCGGCCGACAAGGGTCAAACGGACTCACATACGGGTAATAATGCTTCCGCACAGTAAAAGAATCCAAAGAAATCCTCCTTTCATTACTCTGAACATTACATCGTATGTACAACGACAATTGTCCAATGCCGACTAAAAACCCCCAATAATAAAACAGGTGAGATAAATATCCCACCTGCTAATAAACCCCATCTTTAAACTCTTCATCCACGACTTGTAAACCTAATGTATAGTGATCAAATAAAATTTCCTTTACTAAAGTGACGAGTTGCTTGTCGCAGTGAACAACAAGCATGACTTCACCGCCCTCGCCTTTTTTCTTTTTCATCTTATATTGCTTTTTTCGCATCAGTAGATCAAGGACAAAACCGAACCCCCAACCGAAGAAAAGTCCAATTAACCCCCACATAATCGGTCCTCCTCCAAGTACAAACCCATAAATGACGCCAAATAAAGAAAAGGCCGTTCCAAAAGCAAACGTGATATCTAAAAGGGAAAAACCTGAGCTTCTGATGATTTCACTATTTTTCTTCGGTTTAATTTTTTGTGTTAGTGGAACCGTAAATATGTCCTGTTTGGCAACCCCATGCTTTTCAAGCTCCTTGATCGCCATCTCTAAATAAACCGAATGATCAAAAGATGCGACAACATTCATGACACCACTTCCTTCTGAAAACAAACTGCTTTTCTGTTTAAAAGCTGGATCTTGATATTCTTTCATTAAATAAGCACTCTGCTGTTTCGCCATCATTTTATTGTAGCTATCGCACTGTAAATACGCATCATATGGCGCAAAACAGTACATGGACGGTAAAAATATCAACCATTGTGGATTAATCACTTCTTGGGCTAATTGAAAGTCACCCGAGAATGTATAATGAACCGCCGGCAACGTATTTGAAAAATACAAAACAACCATCATCCAAACTAAAATATAGAAACCTGATGGTAGTCGGTTAACGTAAAGGTGGCCTAAACCAGGGGTGATCAAAGACCAAAATACCGCTAACCATGGCTTTCTCTTATCTAAATAATTGCTTTCTAGTTCAGAAAAAGAAACAGGATCAATATCAGAAGACGCCCAAGTCATATCAGCTAAAAGAGCATATTTATTGAGGTCAATCGTCATTCGTCGACTATCCCACATACTATAAATGTAGACAGGAATATAGAGAAGTAACCAATTTAGATCAACTACTTCCACCGCTTCATCAAATCGGCCGAGAAATGTATATAAAATCGCCGTATTCACTTTCGCATTGAGGTTGACTGTGAACTCCCATAAAATGAGCAAAAATCCTTTAATATATTTACTTAACATGACATGTCCGTACCCTGGAATGGCAGCAGACCACCACATGACAACCGTTGGGTTCCGATATTGAACAACGTTCGTATTGGCCGGGGTAACAAGCCCTTTTTGATAGCGAAAATTACTTTGATTAGACTGACTAACTGCCATGTTTTACACCCAATTCACTTCTAGACTTTCTTTTATTATGATCACACAGTTGTTATTTATGTCTTGAAGTACCGGATTGGACGCTAAGATTGAACGAAAATCAGTCATAAAAAAATTCACCGCAACTTTTCGTTAAAAGTTACGATGAATCTTTCTTTAAACCACTCGCTACTAATGGACCATCATAATTCATACTAGATATGATTTTCGCCATCTCTTCAGGTGACTCTTGCAGGCCATTTTCAATCCAATGCTGAACGACCCCAAGGTGGGCTGAAACAAGATAAGCAATCAAATAATCCGCTGGAAAAGGCTGTGATTTTCGTTCCTTACCCGCGAACTTCTTTTTGATCCCATCGGCAATCAACGTTTTCATTTTCCTTTGAAAACCTGGATCACCTTTCGGACCTAATACAGCCCTCACAAAAAGGGCGTGCTCTTTGAGGTAAGTAAAATATTTTTCTGCAGCAGGATGAGGGCCGTTCTCTTTTTTCCAATTATTCATATCAACATCATCGAGTTCCTTCGCAATCTGCTTGATTCCGTTAAGAATTTCTGCTTCACTTTGCTCTAGAAGGTCGTATTTATCATGGAAATGTAAGTAGAATGTGCCTCGGTTAATATCCGCCTGCTCCGTCAAGTCTTTGACGGTCACGCGATCGAGCCCTTTTTCCTCAATGAGTTCTGCAAAGGTATCGCGAATCCGTTTTTTCGTTCGTAAAACGCGACGGTCTTCCGTATCCCCCATAAAAAAGCCTCCTTTTATAGACACTTTTCAATCAAGTGTTCAGTTATCAACACAATAAAAATGTTTGATGATTGTATTCGTTTGAGGGTCTATTATAATGGGATGTAACGAGGTAATCAACACCGTGTTGATTTTCTAGAAAAGGAGAGAAGTATCTGATGGGAAACAAAAAACAAGCTTCATTATTTTCACATGTAGTCGCTATACTCTTTTTACCTTTTAACGTCACAGTGGTGATCCCTGCACTATTATTATTTTTCTTTAGCAACGAAGTAAGCTGGGGACTGGACATGCCGATATCAGTTGGCGTGATTTCCCTAGGAAGCCTCCTCCTTCTTTTCGGACTGATGCTCGTCGTATTAACCGTGCGCCAGTTTGCCACAAGAGGAAAAGGAACTCTAGCACCATGGAACCCACCGCAAAAATTAGTTGTGAGCGGACCTTATCAATACACCCGCAACCCAATGATCAGTGGCGTCTCCTTTATTTTACTCGGTGAAGTGATCATTTTTGGCTCATGGGCTTTACTCATTTGGTTCGTTTATTTTACGGTGGTAAATTACACGTACTTTATTGTGAAAGAAGAACCTCATCTCGAGAAGAAATTTGGGGAAGATTATGCGGAATATAAACAAAACGTACCGCGGCTCATACCGAGGCGAAAACCATGGCAAACCGAGGAAAAATAACGTTTAACACATTGTTGTGCAAAAACTTAGAGCTTTTTGGGGCATTTAGTGTGCGGGCATATGATCGGTTATTTCATAAAACACCTGCATTTTCAGGTAGTTCGAGGACACATGTCCCGCTATTAGTTAAAATTCATGCGGTTTTGCTGTGTTTTATCGAATAACCGAATGAGTGTCCGCGACACCCTCAAATTCACGCTTTTTGTCACAAATAACGCACCTCATGTCCGCATGCCCAAACAGAACCCCTTCATCACTCCACAACCAAACGCCCATCCTCTTGGTATTCTTCAAACAACGCATCGATATGGTCATTAACATCGTCAGCAAACGCTTCTGCATCTTCTTCAGAGGCAGGCTCATCGAACGTTTCACTAATATACTTATCCATATAGGCTTGTGATGTGTAAGTCTTGTCTTCCCAAACTTCAAAATATTCCTCAGGTACCATGTCCAACGCAGAGGCTTGGCGCTCGTAAAACGTTTGATCACTTTGATCTTCAAGTGCTTCGTACCTTTCACTCACTTCTGATCCCGGCATCATCGCTTGCTTACTTTCCTCAATCTCTTCATCCGAAACCGTGATTCCCATGTCCTTCGCCTCTTGAACGACGACTTCTTGCTTTAAAAACCCTTCGATGACATCTTCTCCGCCTTCTTCAATCGAATACTGAACCATCACATCTTCAACCGTGATCTCTTCATTATCTAAAAACGCGACAGTGTCATCCGTTTCATAACTTGGTCCTGTACAAGATGCTAATAAAATAGCACCAAACAACCAGAATGTGATCTTCATTTTCATCCCCCTTCTTCGAGCTGACATTTCCTTTCAAACATGAACGTTCACCATTTTCTTTCCAAGGAAGATTATAGCAAACGTGATTCGATCTTCATAAGACAAGGCATTATCTCAATAAATATAATGTGAAAGTTAAAAATGCAGTAATGCATATAACAGTTATTGACACAGAATAATGTAAGCGTATACAATTTAGGGTGTAACCGGTTACAGATGAGGTGTAATGATGACAACCATTAAAGATGTAGCAAATTATGCAAATGTTTCGGTTGCGACTGTTTCTAGAGTTCTTAATAACAAAGGGTACATTAGTAAAACTGCTGAAGAAGCCGTCCTTAAAGCGATTAAAGAATTGGATTATCGCCCGAACTCTGTTGCGAGGTCGTTGTACCATAAAACATCAAATATGATCGGATTATTAATGCCTGATATTACAAACCCCTTCTTTCCAGAGCTTGCAAGGGCCGTTGAAGACGTAGCCATGTCTTATGGTTATACTGTTGTGTTTTGTAATACAGATGAAGAAATGGAGAAAGAAAAAACATATTTTGAGGCACTAAAACAAAAAT
The DNA here is from genome assembly GCF_014202575.1 of Texcoconibacillus texcoconensis. Taxonomy (GTDB): domain Bacteria; phylum Bacillota; class Bacilli; order Bacillales; family Salisediminibacteriaceae; genus Texcoconibacillus; species Texcoconibacillus texcoconensis. The sequence continues at coordinate 113,423 of NZ_JACHHB010000002.1, forward strand.
ACGTCGATGGCATGATTTTAACAACGAGTAATATGGACTCTACAAAGTATGATGAATTTGATATTCCATTAGTTGCTTTAGACCGTATTATTTCAGAACGTATTCCTACTGTTGTTTCTGAGAATAAAAAAGGAGCAATGGAAGCGACTCAACATTTAATAGAGCGAGATTGCAAATATATCGCGCATTTAAGGGGCCCTGTAGGGGTACGCCCTGCCGATGATCGTTACAATGGATTTATCGAAATCGCCGAAAAAGAAGGAATTGGTTATGTTACTGCAGATACACAATTTTCAATCGAATTAGCAGAAGAAAAAACATTAGAATTATTTCAATCCCACCCTGAAATTGACGGGATATTTGCTAGTAGTGATGTAACCGCAGCCGGAGCAATGCATGCGTTATTTAAATTAAATAAACAAGTACCACAAGATGTAAAAATTGTCGGTTTCGACGGCATTCCTTTAGGAACAATGCTTGTTCCTTCATTAACAACGATTCAACAGTCTATATACAAAATGGGAGAAAAAGCAACACAGTTACTCATTGACCAGATTGAACAGAAAGCTATTGATACATACTATCATGAATTCCCAACATCGTTAGTTGTTCGTCACACAACCTAGGAGGTGGTAAAGTGGAGAGCCCAAAGGTCACAGTCATTGGAAGTGCCAATATGGATCTTGTCACATCCACTAAACGAATGCCTAATCAAGGAGAAACCATTTTAGGAAACGGATTTGATACATTTCCAGGCGGTAAAGGTGCAAATCAAGCCGTTGCTGCCGCAAGACTTGGTGCAGAAGTTAACTTCATTTGTTCAGTGGGTGATGATATTTTCGGTCACGAACTTTTAGAGAACTTAAAAAAAGAGCGTATTCATTTACCCAATGTGAAACCGGTTACAGATACACCAACAGGAGTGGCAACGATTTTATTATCCGATGGAGATAATCGAATTATTGTAACACCTGGCGCCAATGCGAACGTTACTAAGGAGACCATTGATAAAAATCAAGATGTCATCCAACACAGTGATATCGTTTTAGTTCAAATGGAAATTCCGAGAGAAACGGTCGAATATGTTATTGAACGATGCCATATATGGCAGGTTCCTATTATCGTCAATCCTGCCCCAGCCTTGCATTTATCTGCACATCACTGGGATATGGCAACCTGGATCACACCAAATGAAAGTGAAAAAGAAGCGCTTTTTTCCGAAAGCGACTACCACAATTGGAAACAAAAGATGATCATAACGAGAGGAAAACAAGGTGCTAGTTATTGGACAGATGAAAAAGAAATAGTAGTTCCTACAGAAAATAAAACTGTCGTTGATACAACAGGCGCTGGCGATACTTTTAACGGAGCACTCGCCGTTTCTATTGCAGAAGGCAAAACATTAGAGGATGCCATTGGATATGCAAATAAAGCTGCTTCAATATCTGTAACAAGGTATGGTGCGCAAGGTGGTATGCCTTTGAAAGAAGAAATCGGACATTCATAGAAAGAAGGAGATATCATGCAAAAGCGAGGCATTTTGAATCGAGACATCGCGTCCATTTTAGCCAAATTAGGTCATACAGACCAAATTGCCATAGCAGATTGCGGATTACCAATTCCTGATCATGTTTTATGTATCGATCTCAGTTTAGAACAAGGTACCCCTTCTTTTATCGATGTATTTCACACCTTGTTAGATGAAATGGAAGTCGAGCAATTATACCTTGCAGAAGAAATGTTGACGCACAACAATTCAACATACCTTGAAATGACCAAACAAAACATACCGATTGAAAAAATAAGCCACGATTTATTGAAAGAGAAAACCAAACAAGTGAAAGCAATTATTCGTACAGGTGAAAATACACCCTTTGCTAATATCATTTTGCAAGCCGGTGTCATCTTCTAATCTCTGAAAAAAGAGAGGTTTTCAATATGATCGAAATGAGTGGTATTGATAAATCCTTTGGTAACGTGCAAGTTTTAAAGGAAGTTCAATTTTCAATACAACCGGGGGAAATTCATGCCTTAATGGGAGAAAACGGCGCCGGTAAATCCACGCTAATTAAAATTCTAACGGGCATTCATAAGAAAGACGCTGGACAAATCAAAGTAAACGATCATGAAGTCGCTTATAAAAACCCCCAAGAAGCTGAACAAGACGGGATTGCAGTCATCCACCAAGAACTGAACATCCTTCCTGAACTGTCTGTAGCAGAAAACTTTTATCTTGGAAAAGAATTGACCGTCGGCAAAGCAGGGTGGCTTAACACAAAAGAAATGAACCGGCGCACTGCAGAAGTGATGAGCCATTTAGGGTTAAATGTCAAACCGACTACAAGAGCAGGGTCACTTTCCGTCGGACAACAACAAATTATCGAAATCGCCAAAGCTTTAGAAACCAATGCTGATTGTATTATTATGGATGAGCCAACAGCCGCTTTAACTGATAGAGAAATCGACACTTTGTTTGAAATCATTCGAGAATTACAGCAGCAAGGTGTTGCATTTGTATATATCTCTCATCGTATGGAAGAAATTTTTTCGATTTGCGATCGCATCACTGTGTTGCGTGACGGGAATTACGTAGGGACAAAAAAGTCATCTGAATCAAACATTGATGAAATTATCCAAATGATGGTGGGCCGAGAACTAGGAGATCAATTTCCTGAATTAACTTCTAGCCCCGGTGAAGAAAAACTAACGGTCAAAGGGTTAACAAAGCGACCATTCTTTGAAGACGTCTCCTTTTCTGTACGTGAAGGCGAAATTTTTGGTATTGCGGGATTAATGGGGGCTGGCCGTTCTGAAGTGGTAGAAACGTTGTTTGGTTATCGTAAAAAAGATGAAGGCGACATTTATTTGGACGGTCAGCTCGTTAACTTGAAATCACCGACAGAATCCATGTACCACAAAATTGGAATGATTTCAGAAGACCGTAAAACCAAAGGGTTGATTGTTGACTTTTCCATCAAAGATAACTTGAACCTTACCAATTTAGATGAAATATCCACATCCACTTGGATTTCTTCGCAAAAAGAATTAGCTCTTTATGAAACATTAATCAAAAAGCTGGATGTGAAAACATCTGGACCCAATCAAGCAGCGAAGTCATTAAGTGGAGGAAATCAACAAAAAGTGGTGATTGCTAAATGGATTTACCAACAACCAAAAATACTTATTCTTGATGAACCAACTAGAGGTGTGGATGTTGGTGCTAAAAAAGAAATCTATCAAATTATGAATGAATTAGCGAAGGAAGGCGTTACGATTATCATGATTTCCTCAGAATTACCTGAAGTTATCGGATTGAGTTCAAGAGTTGGTGTCATGTTCGAAGGAAAAATGATGACAATTCTTGAACGTTCTGAACTTACAGAAGAACGGATCATGCACTATGCGATGGGAGGGGAGACAATTGGGAAACAACAAGCAAATGTCTAACGTTTTATTCAAGCTAGGTCCATTTATCGGGTTGTTATTAATCATGATCATTATCACCCTCATCAACCCTAGCTTTCTATCATTAACGAACTTATTGAATTTATTACGACAAGTATCGATTAATGCGTTGATTGCCTTCGGTATGACCTTTGTCATTTTAACAGGAGGGATCGATTTATCCGTTGGCTCAACGTTAGCCCTCTCTTCTGCTGTTGGTGCATCACTAATGGCGTCTGGCGTCGATCCGGTTTTAGCCGTGCTCATTGGGCTTCTTACTGGCGCAATTCTAGGTGCGATGAACGGTGTGTTTATCGCGAAAGGGAAAGTTGCCCCTTTTATTGCAACGCTTGCCACAATGACGATTTACCGTGGCTTGACATTATTATTAACCGATGGGCGCCCTGTATCTGGGCTTGGAGATTCAGCTGCGTTCGAATTATTTGGTAGAGGATATCTTTTAGGACTTCCTGTTCCAGCGATTACGATGATGATCGCTTTCGTCATTTTATATTTGATATTGAAAAAGACGACATTTGGTCGACGTGTTTACGCTGTAGGCGGTAATGAAGAAGTTGCATTATTATCTGGAATCAAAGTCGATCGGATCAAAATTTATGTTTACTCATTAACCGGTTTTCTTGCTGCTTTGGCTGGGATGATCTTAACATCCCGATTAAACTCTGCTCAGCCTACTGCAGGTCAAATGTATGAACTTGATGCCATTGCAGCAGTCGTCATTGGTGGAACGAGTTTAACTGGTGGTCGAGGTTGGATCGTCGGCACTTTAATCGGTGCCTTGATCATAGGTACTTTGAACAATGGACTCAATTTATTAGGCGTCAGTTCATTTGTTCAGCAAGTCGTTAAAGGTAGTGTGATTTTGTTAGCGGTACTTATAGACCGCAAAAAAAATGCGTAAAAAGGGGAGAGAGAAAATGAAAAAAATTTGGTTAGGTACTGTTTTGATGATGGCGGGCTCAATTGCCATGGCTTGTTCAACAGAATCACCGGTCGATCAAGAGGAGGACACTGAACCTGCAGAAGGAAATGGTGACACTGAAGCTGTAGAAGAAGATGGTGACTACACAATCGGTTTCTCAATCTCAACACTGAATAATCCATTTTTCGTATCGCTGGAAGAAAGTGCTGCAGAGCACGCTGAAGAGTTAGGTGTCGATTTAGTCACAGTTGACGCTCAAGATGACTCTGCAACGCAAGCAAACGATGTTGAAGACCTTATGCAACAAGGGATTGACCTGTTGCTTATTAACCCTACTGATTCAGATGCTGTTGTTGGTGCGATCGAATTAGCAAATAGCGAAGATATTCCAGTTGTTACTGTCGACCGTGGTGCAGAAGGCGGCGAGGTCGTTTCTCACATTGCTTCTGATAACGTAGAAGGTGGAGAAATGGCTGGAGAATTATTGGTCGACCTTGTCGGTGAAGGTGCTGAAGTCTCCGAAATTGAAGGGATTCCTGGTTCATCGGCAGCAAGAGAACGCGGAGAAGGTTTTAACAACATTGCTGAAGATCAATTAGATGTGGTCACCTCTCAGCCTGCTGATTTCGATCGTGCTGAAGGACTATCCGTTATGGAAAATATCCTACAAGGTAACCCTGATATCGAAGGCGTTTTTGCTCATAACGATGAAATGGCTTTAGGTGCTTTAGAAGCTGCAGAAGCTAGTGGCCATGATGACCTGACAATCATTGGGTTTGATGCTACAGACGACGCTTTAGAAGCCGTTGAAGAAGGTCGATTAGCCGGAACAGTTGCACAACAACCTGATTTAATTGGCCAAGAAGCTGTTAGTGCTGGGTTAGATATTTTAGAAGGTGAATCAGCAGAAGACTTCATTCCAGTTGAACTTGAACTCGTAACAGAATAAAGCACAAACAACAGGCTCGAGATCTATTCTCGAGCCGTTTTTTGTATAATCTCATAAGACAAAGCAGCAAATGCATACACATCACGTGAAAAACATTCGATTTGAAACACGAAAGGAGCATTATGAACAGACCCTATTTAACGACGAAAAGTCTACACCCTGAAAACCAAGAAACACCGATTCGATTTTTACGTACAGTTTTCGTTCCGGATCACTTATTTTACAGGCGTAATCATTTTTCGTACCCAACTTTTTCGTCTTCCTTCTTCTGGCTGCCGATCGGAGGGACGGTTGAGCACCCTCAACTTCTTTCATTTCAAGAAATCAACGCACTGCCTGTAAAATCGCTAAAGGGTGTTTTAGAGTGTGGCGTCTGATTCGTGGGGCGTATTCAGCCCAAAGAGGCGACGTGGAACCGAAAAGGGTATGGCTACAATGCGCGGCATGAAGTGAACGTGAAGGTGGAGTGATTGGAAACGAAATCCCGTTTATAACATAAGCAACTTTGCTACCTTATCAAAACCGTTAACCGCGAGGGAAGTTATTCAACATGTCAGATGTCGAATGGGTATACAATAAAAACTTTCTATAGGGACTGTTTCAACATCGGGAAGATTGAGGTCGATTTGAACTTAGGGTAAGCTTAGCTGCTCTCAGCAGTACCTGTTTTCATATTAGAGGCAGAGGTTTCATCATCACCTTGCGCTAGGTGCTTTCTATTTTTCAATTCCTCTATGATATAGACCATCTCTAGCTTCACCTCTGATGCTTTTTCAAACTCAAAGGCACTTCTAGCAAATTGTAATTCATCACGTAAGTTGTCGTACCTTGCCCTTAAATCTTCCGTCGTCCGGACAGGTAAATTTAACATTTCTTTTAAGTTAGGTTCTACTTTATACAAGGCTTTCACTCCTATTTATTTACCCTTTTTCTTGATTCCAATAAACGCGCACTTCTTTCATATTGAAACTTTCACTGCAACGGCTACAAACAATGAATGGATCATGAATCGGAATTCGATAACAAATTTCTTGGTGGTAAAATTTTTTATCACAAACTTTGCAGTTCGGGCGATATACAAGTTTTATCGCTGCGCATTCATAGTAATCTACTTTGATTTTCTTCATTCTTCTCCCTCATAACCTTAAGAAATTTCAGAAAAAAACACACCCCAAAACAGGATGTGTTAGTACGCGATCCTGAACGGTAACTGGCTGGCATTGCATCCCTCGCTTTAGCCCCTATAGCTTTGCGCCACTACATTTCTATAGCTTTGCCTTTTTCATTTCATAAACTTTTTATATAAAAACATTTTTTTATTATATCGGTTCAGTCTGAAGTGAAGTTAAGGGTATCAGTGAATTTTTTTATACTTTATAGCGTTATGATAAACTACCAAAATTTGGTGATACGCGTTGAATGAATTTCATAATAGATGATGTAAAGATCATTTCCGAACATGGATTGTGATTTTCACTGCAGGCGGACGCTTTCCCAAGGGCTTGTCTTCAGCTAAATTCAGCTCCACAAACCGTTGCTGAATTGGATCTTCAGACTGCGCTTATCCTTTGTCGCCGCCTTTCGTTTCAATCAGTTTCAAAACGAACGTTGACCTTCGTGATAATTGATTAAATTCGTGATGTTTGTTAAAACCCTTCATTATGAAATTGGTTCGTGTTGATAAATAAATATCCTCTATAGTTTTCTAATTATTGAAACTAAACTTTATTTTTCGACATAATATGATAAGATTATCAAGTGCTTTGCCAATAGAACTAAGGGGGATAAAAATGTTCCGAAAAATTAGAACAAAAATGATTATATCTTTTACCGTACTTATTTTGCTCATTTTAATTTCAATTTCTAGTATTTCCTTCTTTTTAACAAAAAACGCTATTGAAGAAAATGCTCAAGAACAAGCCAATGCAACAGTTCAGGAAATGGAGACGGTTACCAATTTGTACTTAGACCAATTCAAACAAAATATAGATAGGTACAGTAGCAATGATTTAATTATCGAACTTTTAAAAGACGAAAATTTAACGACTTTTGAGGATCCCTCTGATCTAGCATCAATCATAGAAAATGACTTTGAGAAATATTTGCAATCTTATCCGAATGTGACACTTTCTTATATCGCTTCTGCGGACCAAACGATGTACACAGTTCCTAGTGTAGATTTATCTTCCGATTTCGACCCGACAACTCGTCCGTGGTACGAAGAAGCGACTGATAATCCTGATGAAGTGATTTTTACTGAGCCCTATATTGACGAAACAACTGAGGAATATGTTTTAACCATCTCAAAAGCGATTAATGATCCCGAAACTGACGAGCTATTGGGTGTTGTCGCCAATGACTTAAGCTTAGAATCTCTTGAGAATATTATTAGTGAAACCATCGTTGGTTATGAAGGGTATCCTTTTTTACTTGATCATCAAGGGATGGCATTGGTTCATCCAACTGAAAGAGGAAACAACTTAATAGAACAAGATTTTATCGAATCGATCTATGAAACCGAAGATCAAGGATATTTTGGTTATACATACGACGGTGATGATCATTTTCTAGCATATGAAACCATCGACGAAACAGGTTGGAAAGTCGGAACCGTTTATTTAGAGGAACATTTACTTGAAGAGGCTAACCAATTGCTAAACATTACGGTCATTATATCTATAATTGGGCTTATCATTGCATTAATCTTTGTATACTTCTTGTCTCAAAGTATGACAAAACCTTTAACCCGGTTAAAAGACGAAGTAAATAAAGTTGCTGACGGTGATTTGACCGTTCACGTTCAATCTCACTCTAAAGATGAAATTGGCGAGCTTGCCACCCATTTTAATGAAATGGTCAATAATATGAAGAAGCTCATTTCTTCTGTTGATGAAGCTATTTCAGACGTTTCGCAAGCATCTGAGAACTTAAGTGCGATGTCAGAAGAAACAACAGCCTCTGGCGAAGAAGTAGGAAAGGCCATCGCTGAAATTGCTGACGGTGCAAGTCAGCAAGCTTCTGAAATTGAAGAAGCAAACAAAAAATCGATGACATTATCTCATCAAATTGAGGCCGTAAACGAGAAAAACAACAAAATGAATAACTTATCGAACGAAGCAAATGAATCCAGTCAACAAGGGGTTACACAAATTGAGACCTTACAGGCGAAAACAAACGAATCTAACGAAGTGATTCAATCAGTAAACAATGTCATGTCTCATTTAGTATCTAAAATGAAAGAAATTGAAAGCATTATCGAAACGATCAATAGTATTTCTGAACAAACCAACTTACTAGCATTGAACGCTTCCATTGAAGCTGCTCGAGCGGGTGAACACGGGAAAGGATTTGCTGTTGTCGCTGATGAAGTTCGAAAATTAGCCGAGCAATCATCAGATGCGACACAACAAGTTCGCCAAACGATCGTAGGTATACAAGAAGAAACAACGAATGTCCATAAAGAAATGGAACGTTCGACTAAAATTTCAAGTGACCAATTGCAGGTGGCTTTCGACACAGAACAAGTCTTCAATTCAATTAACGATGTATTAAATAAAATTGCATTATCTATTGATAATATTAGCTATGAAATCAACAACATGAATCAGTCTAAAGATGATGTTGTTGGATCTTTACAAAACATTTCCGCTGTTGCGGAAGAATCGGCAGCCTCAACAGAAGAAATTTCTGCATCATCGGATGAACAAATTAAAGCCATTTCATCGATCTCAAGTTCTGCTGAATCTTTGAATGAATCGAGTCATAAATTAAATGAAATGATCAAAGTATTTAAAACCTAAATAGCCAACAGAAAACCCCAAATGATGTATAAAAAGGTGAATACATCAATGGGGTTTTCTTAATTATACTTCGTTTCACCATGATGACACCAAGTTGATTTCGATCAAAACATTTTATAACCACACTCACTATGACAGCTCCAAAAAGAAAATCAATATTGATAAAAGGATAAACAGCCCCCCGGAAATGTAATCGACCTTGTCTTTAATCAGTCGGATACTGATCAAATTGCCAAACCGTGAACCAACCCATATAAATAGCAAGCTTGTTGAAAACGCTAAAAAACCTGTAAGTATAATTGGGTAGCCTGTAAGCCCTCCTGAAAACCCAGCGGCAAATGAATCAACACCTAGTGCCAAGCCTAAGATGATCGAAGCTTTCCAACCAAATGAAACTTCCTGTTCTCCCTCTTCATGATCACCTTTTTTAAGCCCTTGCCAGATGAACCAGCAGCCAATTCCTGCAAAAACAGCTGTCCCAAAATAAATCGGGATGATCCCTGGTAAAAAGCCAGTCGCTTGGGTTCCTATGATAATACCTAAAGACATCGTCAATCCAGATAACACGGCGATGACCCAAATGACCCGCCACGGAATACGCCCTTTCAAACCTAGAGCGACACCTGCAGCCAAATCATCAATATTTGAAGCGATCGCTAACAAAATAAGCTGCCATAGCAAAGAAATCACACCCTAAATCTTCGACTTGTTAAACAATTATTTCAGCGTTCGTGAAACAATAACCATTGGACAAATTGAGATTTTATTATCTCCATTTTAACACCTTGAAGAGGGACAGTCCCACTTCATCGAATTAAAGTGAAGAAGTGGGACTGTCCCTCTTTAATCAAGTGAAGTGTATTTATTTCTTACATTTGGATACTTTAAAAATAAGGAAATCGTTTAATGTAAGGAGGATTTACAATGCCATCAAGACGGCACGTGATATTTAATCTAACTATAATAATAATCCCGTGGTTATCAATGATATTTATAGGTAAACGCCATTTCAAAAGATATTTTTTAGCAAGTTCTGTTATAGGTGTGTTTGAAATCATCAATCATTTCTATGCTCACAAGCAGAATTGGTGGACATTTTATGACAAACCAAAATCATTAATGAAGGATGAGCTCCCCTTTGATATCGGTCCTTACATGCCCCTTTCAATGTGGATACTAAAATATTCATACGGAAACTTTAAAAAATTTGCATTACTAAATGCTCTTGTTAATGGAATTTTTGCGTTTTGTGTCATGCCTTTTCTAAAACTCATTAAAATTGTTCGTTTAAAGCGAATCAATTATTTTCAATTCTTTATTTATATTCACTACAAAGCTTATCTATTGTATGGCGTACAGTATTTGTTTGAAAAAGTAAAAATGAAGTATCCATAAGAATTGCAGTGTTCCAAAAGCGATTTTATCAAGGAAATATTTCCATTAATTCACTTTGGGTCATAACACCCTTGACCATTTCCACATTACTAGTTCGAGTATGATTAGAACCATTGATAAAACAGTTCCCCTGAACGAAACGTTCATTCAAGGTACCGGGACAGTCCCACTTTCGCACTTTAATTCAAGGAAGTGGGACTGTCCCTCTTTCACGCTTTACACCGCTGGTCTTGCTTCCAAAACTACTTTCTTAACTTTCGGAGCGATAAGGGCCGCCGCTACAACGACGCCTGTATCAATTGGCAAATAGGCGGCCATCCATGACCAGGTAAGAAGGTAATTAAAACCTCCAGGAGCTTCAAACCAAAGCGTATATGCGGCATACATGTAATGAGCTCCGATCAGGTAGTTCAAGAACAACCCGCATGCGCCTGCGAAAAGGTATGTACGAATGGTTGGATCGCTCTTTCTTTCAACCACTTTCCCCACAGCATAGGCAACGGCTATAAAAGAAACGACAAAGCCAAATGTAGGGCTGATTACATGCCCGATACCTCCTTTAAATTGAGCAAAAACGGGCATGCCAACCAAACCAATAAGCATGTACAAAGTCATGCTAGCTGCACCAAGCCTACTTCCTAGCAATACCCCTGCAAGAATGGCAAATAACAATTGAAAAGTAATAGGAACTCCGCCAATTGTTAAGTAAGCGGAAACGTTCGCTCCTATGGCCATAAGCGCTGCAAACATAGCAGCAAGCGTCATATCAATCGGACGCCAAGGTTGTTTATTCACGATTACCCCTCCCATTGTAAACAATTTTCACCATCAAGTTAACAATGATTGTAACAAATATTCTTACATTTGTTGATAGATAACAAAGATAATGTTAACTTATATTAAACAATAGTTTACATTGATCCGAAACGGAAAGCGGGTGATGAATTGAACCATTTATTTATTACTGGCACAGATACTGAAGTAGGCAAAACGGTTGTCACGAGTCTTCTTTTCAAATCTTTTATCGACAAAGGCATATGTGTTCGCCCCTTTAAACCGATCCAAACAGGGGCGTATAAAGAGGGGAACACCTTGATTGCGCCAGATGTTGCGTTTTACCAAAAAATCAAAATGATCGCTAGAGAAAAAGCGACTCATTATCTCTTTGAACCTGCTTGCTCTCCTCACCTGGCCGGTAGGATGGCAAACACTCATATTGATATCGAAACGATAAAGAAAACTTACGTTGAATTGTCCCAAAATTATGAATCCATTCTCATCGAAGGGGCTGGGGGCCTTGCCGTTCCTATTAATGAATCAGCCGATATGGCTGACCTTGCCAAACTGTTAGACGTGCCCATCGTAATTGTCTCCAGGCCAAACCTCGGAACGATTAATCACACGCTGCAAACTTTTTATTACGCACAGAGTAAAGGACTAGAAGTTGCTGGTGTCATTTTTTCAAAGGTTTCTCGCCAACGAACTGACATAGAAGAAGAAAACATTCGATTTATTGAAGAAAGAATGCCAGTGCTAGGGTGTATACCCGATGTCAAAAACATAGACGAAAAACTTGCTGATGAAAACATTGCCCTGGAACTAACGGCTCATTTGAATATCGACAAACTTCAAAACCATTTGTAGAGGTGAAAAATCATGACTGATGCAAACAAAGTAATGGAATTAAGTAAAGAATACTTATGGCTTCCTTTTACGCAAATGAAAGACTACGAAAAGGATCCACTTATCATTGAAGAAGGCGAAGGGATCAAACTAAAAGATATTTACGGGAAAGAATATTATGATGGCTATTCTTCTTTGTGGGTAAACGTACATGGTCACAGAAAACAAGAAATTGATGATGCAGTAAAAGAGCAGCTTGATCGTATTGCTCATTCTACATTGCTAGGAGCTACAAACGTCCCTGCAACCCTTTTGGCAGAGCGACTTATCCAGATTTCACCGCCTAACTTACAGCGAGTATTTTACTCAGACAGCGGAGCCGAAGCGATTGAAATCGCACTGAAAATGGCTTTCCAATATTGGTATAACAACGGCAATGAGAAAAAAACAAAATTTGTTACGTTTTCAGACGGCTATCATGGAGATACGGTGGGCGCGATCAGCGTCGGAGCAGTAGATTTATTCCACAAAATCTACAACCCTCTCATGTTTAATAGCTTTAAAGTCCCATTCCCGGATACGTACCGCCATCCAAGTGATGATCCACAAGAGGTCATGCGAGAATCATTAAGTGCTTTGAAGGAGACATTGGACAAACACCATGAGGAAATTGCCGGCTTAATTATGGAGTCGAAAATCCAAGGGGCAGGCGGAATGAAAATTATGACTGATGGATTTTTTAAAGAGGTAGAAAATCTATGTCGTACTTACGGAATACTGCTTATTGTAGATGAAGTAGCCACAGGCTTCGGGAGAACAGGAAAGATGTTTGCCGTCGAGCATGAAGAAATCCGCCCAGATATCATGACCGTGGCAAAAGGAATCACAGGCGGGTATTTACCGATTGCCGCTACAATCACATCCGAGGAAGTACACCAAGCCTTTTATGACGATTACACAAAGCTAAAAACCCTTTTTCATGGGCATTCTTATACAGGAAACCAGTTGGGCTGCGCCGCTGCATTAGCCAATCTTGACCTTTTCGAAAAAGAAAATATTGTAGCGAGCGTAGAACAAAAAGCAAGTGTTGTTCAGGAAGCATTGAAGCCCGTAGCTGAACAAGCAGGTGTTGGCGATGTACGTCAGTTAGGACTCATGTGCGGAATCGAACTCTCTAAAGACAAAATAACAAAAGAACCTTTTCCATTTGAAGAAAGAATGGCTTACCATACCACTTTAACCATGAGAAAAAACGGAATGTTGACACGCCCCCTCGGTGATACGGTCATCTTTATGCCACCATTAGCCGCAGAAGAATCAGACCTAAAAGCAATGGTTGGCATTATCGAAAAATCAATAGAAGAAACAATCACAGACTGAGGGACAGTCCCACTTACGCGAGTTAAAGCGTTGAAGTGGGACTGTGAAGTGGGACTGTCCCTCTTACGTGAGTTAAAGCACTAAAGCGGGACTGTCCCTCTTTAACACAGATTTGCAGGATTTAACTGTCTGCCGTTTCTTGCTCATTTTTTCATCCATATACTAGAACAAACTGACAGATTCAGGTGATAACATGGAAGCATCAACAAAACGCAAACCTTACACTGGTGTGCATGTAAGAAAAAAAGAAATCAAACAGTTACTTTCGGGGAACGGATGCAAAAAACTAAGAAAGCTTCAAGAAATGAAATTCTAGCTTATCATGTTTCTGATCGTATCACGTTAGACATCGCAACCAGTACAATCCATAAATTAATGAACAACAAAAAAGTTACACTACATAAGGATGCCTTTATCCATTCAGATCAGGGAAGCCATTACACGAGCCCAAGATATCAAAAGTTATTAAAAAAATACGGTTTAGGTCAATCCATGTCTCGGAGAGGGAACTGTTGGGATAATGCACCGCAAGAATCTTTCTTTGGTCATTTAAAAGATGAAGTCGACTACCAATCAGTCAGAACTCTAAAAGAATTAAAGTCAAAAATAAATCACTATATGGTTTACTATAACAATTATTGATATCAATGGAACTTAAAAAAGATGACCCCTATCCAATATAGGAATCATCTTCAAGTAGCTTAATCTCTTTTTTTATCGTGTCCTTGACACGGGTACCAGTTTATAAAGCCGTCCTTTTTTTCGTTATTTCTATTTCTCAAATTTATTTCTATAACGCCCTCTTAATCTAAAAAGATAGACTAAAACAATATAATGATTCAACTTATCCATCGTAGAAGAAACGTTTAAATGAATAGAGTGTCGTATCACGATTTAAGTACCCTAAAGTTTTTGTCAAAGGAACTTCTTTCGGGCAAACTTCAACACAATTTCCTGAATTCCCACAAGAAGTAATTCCTCCTTCTTTCATTATTTCATCTAACCTCATAGGTTCCTGCATTTTTCCTGTAGAATGAGTGTTAAAAAGTTTAACTTGAGCTATTGGGGCAGGGCCCATGAACGTTGATTTATCATTTACGTTAGGACAAGCTTCAAAACAAAGACCACAGGTCATACATTTACTGAGTTCATAGGCAAACTGTCTTTCTCTTTCATTCAATCTAGGGCCTGGACCAAGATCCTGGGTCCCGTCAATTTCAACCCAAGCCTTAACTTTCATTAGTGCCTCGAACATCCTTTTACGATCAACAATCAAATCTCTTTCAACTTCAAATGTATTTAAAGGAGCTAAATGAATAGGTTGTTCGAGTTGATCAACCAATGTTGAACATGCTTGCCGAGGTTCTCCATTCACAAGCAAAGAACAAGCACCACAAACTTCTTCTAAACAAATTGACTCCCATTGAACTGGTAAAGTTTCTACACCTTTTTTATTAACTGGGTTTTTACGAATTTCCATTAGTGCTGATACAATGTTCATACTAGGACGGTAATTAACCTCAAACTCTTCTACATAAGATTCTGAATTAGGTCCGTCCTGTCGTTTAATAATAAGGTGCACTGTCTTTCCATTTTCAGTCATTACTTAGCACCTGCCTTTCCACCCGTATAATCCCGTTTACGTGGTGTAATCATAGATGTATCTACATCTTCATATGAAAATTGAGGCTCTCTAGAACTTGCATCAAAGCTTGCCATTGTTGTTTTTAACCAATCTTCATCGTTACGGTCCGGAAATTCAGGCTTATAATGAGCTCCGCGACTTTCGTTCCTTAAATAAGCACCTTGGGTAATAGCCTTTGCAAGATCCATCATACCTTCTAACCCTCGAACAAACGAAACCGCATGATTGTGCCACTTCAAAGAATCCTGAATATTAATTTGTTTGTATCGTTCCATGAAATCATTGAGAACTTCATCCGTTCGCTTTAGATTGTTATTTTCACGGACAACCGTAACATTCTCCGTCATAACTTGACCCATTTCCTGATGGAGTTTATATGCATTTTCCTCTCCATTCATACTGAGAATCCCGGAAATCTCCTCTTCATCAACCTTTAACTGGTCGTCAAAGATCTTTTCTGATAATCCATTGGTCGATTCTGTTAATCCTTTTGCATACCGTACAGCTTCAGGTCCAGCTACCATTCCACCATAGACAGCAGAAAGTAATGAGTTAGCTCCTAGACGATTAGCCCCGTGTTGAGAATAATCACATTCACCTGCGGCAAATAAACCTGGGATCGATGTGTGTTGCTGATTATCAACCCAGATTCCACCCATAGAATAATGAACTCCTGGGAAAATCTTCATTGGTACTTTTCTTGGGTCATCTCCCATGAACTTCTGATAGATTTCTAAAATTCCACCTAATCTTACATTTAAATAGTCGGTGTCAATATGCGAAACATCTAAATACACCATATTTTCATTGTTAACACCTAATTTCTGATTAACACATACATCAAATATTTCACGGGTGGCTATATCTCGTGGAACAAGATTTCCGAATGCCGGATATTTTTCTTCTAAAAAATACCAAGGTTTGCCGTCCTTATATGTCCATACTCTTGCCCCTTCACCACGAGCTGATTCACTCATAAGACGCAATTTGTCATCTCCTGGAACGGCTGTTGGATGAATTTGAATAAATTCACCATTTGCATAAGATGCACCTTGACGATATAGTTTACCAACAGCTGCTCCAGTATTAATTAATGAATTAGTGGACCTTCCAAATATCATACCAGGACCACCACTTGCCATGATCACAGCGTCTCCTTTAAACGCACGCATATTCATGGAAAGAAGCTCTTGCCCTGTAACTCCACGACACACACCATCTTCATCTAAAATGGCAGATACGAAGTCCCACCCTTCAAATTTCTGAACTTTACCTTCTGCTTCATATTTCCTCACTTGCTCATCTAGAGCATAAAGAAGTTGCTGACCTGTTGTTGCACCTGAAAATGCAGTTCTACGATGCTGTGTTCCACCAAACCTTCTTAAATCTAAAAGACCTTCCGGCGTCCGGTTAAACATAACACCCATACGATCAAACATATTGATAATGTGCGGAGCAGTTTCACACATTCCCCAAACTTGTTTTTGATTGGCAAGAAAGTCTCCACCATAGATCGTATCTTGGAAATGTCGTTCCGGCGAATCATCTTCACCTTTTGTATTTAAAGCTCCATTGATTCCGCCTTGTGCACAAGCAGAATGGGACCTTTTCACTGGTACAAGGGATAATAGATCCACATCCATTCCCATTTCAACTACTTTAATTGTTGCCATTAGGCCCGCTAATCCGCCACCTACAACGACAATTTTCTGTTGCGCCATTTGATATCCTCCTTCTAAAGAATTTCTTTTTAGACAAATGCAAAGATTGCTACGATACCAATTGCAGATAATAATATAAATAAGGTCACCGCTATAAACTTACCTAATCTTTGTGATTTTTCACTTACTGTAATTCCCCAAGTTATTAGCATTGTTCGTACACCATTAGCAAAGTGGAAAATTGTCATTAACGTACCTACAATAAAAAACACCAAATAAATTGGATTTTTAACAAGGTTGGCTATCATATCGAAATTAACTTCTGCACCAAAAGTCGCAGGAACCCTCGTTGTCGCCACATGCCATATGATGAACAATAGCGCAATAATTCCAGATAATCTTTGTAAATAGAAATACCAATTTCTTTCATAACGATAAGACGAAATATTATTTTTTGCTTCACGACTTATAAAAATGCCATATATTCCATGAAATAAAATCGGTATATAAATCACAAATATTGCTAGAATGGTATTGAAAGGTAAACTCCCCATAAAAGCAGCCGCTTCATTATAAGCTTCCTCTCCTAAGATGGCAGTAAAATTAACACTTAAATGAATGATTAAAAAAACACCAATTGGGATTAATCCTGACAAAGAGTGCACCTTTCTCCAGAAATATGTTCGGTCTTGTTTCACAATCATCACCTCATCTTCTATTAACTAGCAAATAAATTTATTAGTTGATTCTCACCGTTCTCCTTATTTGTTTCCTGTTATAGTACTTTGTTTTCTTTCAATAACTTGATGACCTCTTTATTTCGTGATTCTTTTCTAACCATCCCTTTATATACTTTTCTTATAAATCATCTCCTTTATTTTTTGTACATTTTGTGAATCCAATCACAAATCAGAGTAAAAAAATTTGATTGACCAATCATTTCTTGATTTAAATTTATCTCAATCTATTGGTTCTGAACAGTTATTGAAAATTAATTAAGTGTAAATTAATTAAAGAAATTGATTCTAGTATCCTTTCGCTTTCATTAGTTACAAAAGGGTAATTCGAGGAAAACTGAGTATTAATGGTTATTCTTGCAACCAGGGCACTGACAAAATGATAGATCTCATAAATGAAGTAAAGTAAACCAGAAATTACTAATAACTCAGTGAAGATCACAGTTTTCCCTCTTCATTTTCCCTTTCTTTTCTGGCTTGCACTGAAATCCCTAGACCCTTTCATCAAATCAAAAACGCCTAAGGTTAGAAGATTGTTCATTGGTTAAACCCTTTTTTATCGTGTAATTTTAAGAGGAGGAATGTCTTTACGCAGAATTTCTATTCAGCAGTGTTCGTAAATATTACATGATAAGGTTTGGTGTTCAATGATCGTCTTCATCTACCTTAGGCACTCTCGTACAACCCAAACGGAAAGAACTTTTCATTTGTTTTTCAAATTCGCATGATGATTTTACAGTTACTTTAACTACCAATTAGCAAGGCAGTTTTAAAATGTATCAACCTGTTACAACATTAATTAGACTCAATCTACTACCTTATATTGTTCTACACCTAGCTCATAAAGGTTATTTCCTTCGCTATCTATAGCAACAATACACGGATAATCTTCTACTTCTAATTTTCGAATCGCTTCAGGCCCTAGATCATCATAAGCGACAACTTCTGCACTTTTAACTGAATCTGCAATTAAAGCTGCTGCACCACCAATTGCCGCGAAATAAACTGCGCTATGTTCTACCATTGCATCAATAACTTCCTTACTACGTGGCCCTTTACCAATCATCCCAGTTAGCCCTTTTTCGATTAGCCTTGGTGAATATGAATCCATTCGACTACTAGTCGTTGGACCACATGAACCAATAACTTTTCCAGGCTTAGGCGGTGTTGGACCTGCATAATAAACAATTTGATTCTCTAAACTAATTGGTGGTTCATTACCTTCAACTAGATCTGTCACAATGTTTTTATGAGCAGCATCCCGCGCAGTGTAAATCACACCAGATAAAGAGACGCGATCACCACATTTTAAATCTTTTAATTTTTCTTTTGTTAAAGGTAAAGTAATAGATTTAACATTAGACATTGATAGTACCTCCTTCACCAGTTAGTGTTATTTCTTTATGTCGTGCTGCATGACAATTCAAATTAACAGATACAGGTAATGTTGCTATGTGTGTTGGATATGCTTCAATATGCACTGCCAATGCTGTTACTTTCCCTCCAAACCCTTGTGGGCCAATACCAAGCTTGTTAATTTCCTCAAGTAATTCTTCTTCTAACTGTCTATATCTTGGATCCGGATGTGGTTCTCCTGCAGTTCTAGATAATGCCTTCTTCGATAAGAAAGCGGACTTATCCATCGTTCCTCCAATACCAACACCCACAATAACTGGTGGACAAGGGTTTCCACCTGCTTTAGCTAGAGAATCAACTACAAATCCTTTTATCCCTTCAAGGCCGTCAGCAGGCTTTAACATTTTTAAGAATCCCATATTTTCACTACCAGCACCTTTTGGTAGTATTTGAATCTTTACATTGTCACCAGGAACAATGTCTGTATGAATCAATGCTGGTGTATTATCACCTGTATTTACTCTTTCAAATACAGGATCTTTTACGACTGATTTTCTTAAATATCCATCTGTATAACCTTGTCTCACACCTTCATTGATCGCATCTGTTAATGCACCACCAACAATGTGTACATCTTGTCCAACTTCAACAAAAACGACCGCTACCCCTGTGTCTTGACACATCGGTACATTCTCATCTCGAGCAACTTTAATATTTTTCTCGATTTTTTCTAAGCTGTACTTTCCAAACTCTGATTCTTCCTCTTTTGCAGCTTGTTGAATTAAACCTTCAACTTCATGTGGTAAATCATTCGCTGCATCAATACATAATTCTCTAACTGCTTCTGTAATTTTTTCTGTCGTTACTTGTTTCACTTAAAAACACCTCCGTTTAGTCATCAAGCATTTTTGAAGTTCGCTTACCTTTGTATGAATAAAAGGTTTTTTTCAATTCGAGTAAGATGTTGATAAAACCCTTCTCTTCTAGTTATTAATTGTGTATTTGATGGTGCTAGGCATGAATGAAGAGATAAGAGTCTGGAAAATTTCTCAAGCAATCTGACCTCCCTCATTAACCATGCCCGCACCATACATTCAGTTAAAAGAAATAGCTCTCTTTAAAACGTTTTAGCAAATATCACCAAGAGGTGAGTAAAAATAGCTTAATTTTACCAATAGCCGAGGAACTTCCACCATAGTCCACCTATAACGACCCAAATGATGATGTGAACAAGAGAGATGACAAAACCTATTCCCCACCATTTATTTTGTGACAAGTATCCTGAACCATAATAGATAGGTGCTGGCCCAGTACCATAGTGTGTTGTTGAAGCCATTAAACTACTAAAGAAAGCTAAAATTAACGCTGATAAGTAGCCCGGAGCTCCAACTGTCATCATTACCGCTAAAAATGCTCCATACATTGCGCTTATATGTGCTGTCATACTTGCAAAGAAATAGTGAGAATAATAGTAAGCAATAGCCATAACTAAAACTGCAGTAATCCAGTTCATTCCAGCTACAGACCCTTCCATGATTTCAGTAAACCAGCCGACCATGCCTAATTCGTTTAAGTAGCTGGCCATCATGACTAATGCAGCAAACCAGCATAATGTATCCCATGCACCTTTCTCACTTTTAATATCTTCGAAAGTAAGAACTTTTGTGATTAATAGAACGGAGAGACCAACAAAAGCCGTCGTAGTTGCACTAATATCAAAATCACTACCGAAAATCCACATGATAAGAATTAAGAAAAATACTGACATCATATACTTTTCACTTTTTTGTATAGGGCCTAGTTCACTAAGCTTTTTACCTGCCCACTCTGAAGCACCTGGTGTTTCTTTTACGACAGGGTTTGTGATTTTGTAAATGACAAATGGTATAACAGCTAAGCTGACAAGACCTGGAACAATTGCTGCTACTGCCCAAGTCGTCCAAGTAAGTTCAAGACCAGCAACATCATAAGCAATTGAAACGATTAATGGGTTGGCAGCCATTGATGTCATAAACATTGCGGAAGTAACTAAGTTTCCTTGGAATGCCGTTTTCATTAAAAAGTTTCCAATTTTGTTTTCTGTTCCTTTTGCTGGATCCGAATCGTATGTGATACATAATGATTTGATGATCGGAAACAGAATGCCCCCTGTACGAGCTGTATTACTCGGTGTTGCGGGAGCTAGTATTAAATCACTTACTAACAGAGCGTAAGATAATCCTAGTGTTTTCTTACCGAATTTCTTAACAAAGAAATAAGAAATACGAACGCCTAAACCAGTTTTGATAAAACCTCTTGCTATAAAGAACGCACTCACAATCAACCATATCGTCGTATTACCAAACCCACTTAACGATTCTTCAATCGAAAGTGTATTTGTAATTGCTGTCATCGTAATCGCAATAATCGCTATAGCACCCATCGGCAAAGGCTTTAAAATAAAACCAATAATTGTAGCTACGAATATCGCAAATAATTGCCAAGCTTCACTTTCTAACCCTGCAGGGGTTGGAATAAACCATAGAATTAAACCGACTGCAAACGTAATGATCAAATTTCTTATTTGAGTATTGTCATTTTGCTGGTTTTCAGGTGTCGTAGAATCATTTTTCTTATTACTCATAAATTACACCTCAATTTTTATTAATGAATAATTATTAACTATTTCTTTTCCCGAAGCTTTTATAAAATCTGTCACTCAAAAATATTGAATGATTCCTAAAGACGATTTTTTCAAAAAATGAGAACCCCTCCTCTCTATATTCAGATAACTTAGTAAGGTTAATTTAATCGTCAATTTAGAACTTTTAGTTCTGTGTGTTCACAAAATGTTCAGCAATTCACAAATATGCCAAAAAAATTAAATACCTTCCCTAGTAAAAAGCTTGCATCAACTTAAAATAATTGAGATACATTAGCAACTTTAATTTTCACTCATTAATGGGATCGTGGAAGACCCTTTCGGAATAAATAAAACAACTGGATTTTTAGGAAAAGCTGTTTTATACATTTCTAACGCTTCTTCTAATGTCGAGGCTTTTTCGACTTTCATAATTTGCGCTTCTCCATCACTTATACCTTCCGAGACTAAGATAACCCTTGCCTTTAATAATGACTTACTCCATAAATACGCTTTGTGTCCGCCATCAAAGAACTCTAGTTTTTCGAATTCATTTACCATTTCTTGAGGTGTTTCTCCAATTAGCATCGTATTTTTAAATTTATCAGAGCCTACCCCTTCTCGACACTCAGCCGCTAAGATAATCGTCCCCCCTTTCTTTCACTGCAAGT
Organism: Texcoconibacillus texcoconensis; assembly: GCF_014202575.1. Lineage (GTDB taxonomy): Bacteria > Bacillota > Bacilli > Bacillales > Salisediminibacteriaceae > Texcoconibacillus > Texcoconibacillus texcoconensis. The sequence goes on from NZ_JACHHB010000002.1 coordinate 135,647, forward strand.
GTAGAATGAAGAAGAGCCTTTTGAGCTTGGTATAAGTTTAGATCCTTAGGATAGCCACCCGAGCCAGCAATAACTAAATCTGCTGCATGATCCACCTTCACTTGTTATTCATCTTGGGCATGTTTCGTTCCTTATATATGAGATTCTATATAATGTCCCGCAACTGCTTTGATAATTTCCTCCTTTATTCATTGAATATTTTGTTACGTCAATCACAAAAAAACAGAAAATTTTCCATTGATTGATCAATCAATTTTTTGTTGACTCAAATGTATCTTAATCTTTTGATTATGAGTAGTTATTGAAAGTTAATTAACTGTAATTAAATTAAAGAAAATGATTTAGGAGATACTTCGCTTTCATTAATTACAAAAGGGACGATCATTCATGAGATATGCCACAGTTATGGTCGTTTTGTGATTCGAATATGGACATACCACCCAGGTTTACTGTATATACAAAAGAGTCAATATATAGCGTCTGAAAATAAGGGCATTTTACTATCACATAAGGTAAAAGAAGGATTATAGATTATAGTTGTCGAGTGAAAATGGTTTGAAATATAGATGGAAGGGCAATGGTGAGCATTTTAGCGAAGGAAAAAATGGAATTGTACATAATTACTTAAACGATAAATAATCATATAACAGAGGCGAAAATTTCTTATTTTAGGAAGGGAGTCCAGTCATGACCTTTCTTTAGAGACTCAAATTGTAACGGTCTGTGATGAGAATATAATATTTTCACAGACCGTTACAATTTGAGTGTGGATAACACTGCATGTTATTCTATATACAAAGTGATGGCCACATAAAATTTCTGTTGCTAAAAAACTAAAGGACCCCCTTACTTTCTTTCAACAACCTAAAGAACGAATGGTTCATTAGTTGACAAGGACTCGAACTTGCCTATTTCCAATTCTATGAGTGTGGTATGGTATATCAGTTATTGAGCAACATTTAAATATTTTCTTAAACTTTTTTTATCTCTATTCACGATCTTATATTTGCTTACAGGTCTCCCAATCGTTCCATAAATAACATTTTCCTCAATCACTTCTAAATCAGCTAAAAATTTCAAGTATTTTCTTATGGAAACCCTAGATAAACCAATTTCATTTGCTAATTCCTCAGAAGAGAAATGGACGCCCTCCATTTCCTCCATATATCCCCACACTAACTTCAATGTATTTTTTGTAAGACCTTTTGGGAGCTTTTCGTTAAAAGTTTCTGATTCCGATTTTTGAAAAAAGTTCGAATCTATATCATCTTGTTTTAATACTTGCTTACTATATATATATAATTGTTCTTGTTTATAATTTTCTAAAGCTGAATTAAACCTTTCAAATTCAAAAGGCTTTATTAAGTAATCAACTACACCAAAACGTAGGGCTTTTTTTATGCTCTCATTATCCGAAGCTGCTGATATAATAATAATATCTACTTCCCGTTCCGCACTTCTTATACTAGATAATACTTCCCAACCATTTTTATTAGGCAAATATATATCAAGTAAAATTAAATCAATGTTTTCCTCTTTTAATATTTGTAATGCCGAACTTACTTCATGAGCTACCGAAGTTAAATGATACCCTTCAACCTTCTCCAAATATTGGCTATTTAATTCGGCTACCATTGGATCGTCTTCAACAATTAAAACATTTATCATTTACCTCACTCCTTACTTTCATACGGTAATTTCAAGGAAATATCTGTGCCTGAGTTAACAATCGAATGGAAGGAAATATCGCCTTTTCTATCTTCAATTATTTTTGAAATAAGATATAACCCCCACCCACGATCTTCCCCTTTTGTAGAGTGCTTTTCTTTCGTTGATAGTTCGATCTCCCTCTCTGACATGCCACTACCAGTATCTGATACTTTTATATATATAAATTCTTCTTGGTACCTTATATCTACTGAAACTCTTTTTTTACTACATTCTTGTACCGCATCTATTGAATTATCAATTAAGTTACCGATAATAGTTACCAGGTCATGAGTTAATTCAGGGTCGTTTGGTTCGGGAACATAGCAGTCGTCTGAAAATTCTAACTCAACGCCCGACTCTCTAGCGTAACTACGTTTCCCCAGAATAAAGCCAGCAAGAACAGGATCCTTAATATGCTTAATGATAAAATCTGTTTCATTTTGAGAATTAGACGAAGAATATTTAATATATTGTGCTAATTTATCATAAGATTTTAATTCTACCATTCCTAAAATTACATGCATTCTATTCATAAATTCATGGGTTTGTGCCCGTAATGCTTCTGCATATTGTTTTACACCTGTAAGGTTCTCAGCTAAATGTTTTACTTCAGTTTTGTCTCTGAATGTCGCTATTGCACCCACTATCTTATTACCAACATAAATGGGCACTCGGTTCGTAACGATCGTTGTATCATTATAAGTAAGCTCTTTATCAACTTCACTTTTTCCTGTTTGCAACACTTTCGATAATTGAGAATTAGGAATAACTTCCTCAATATTTTTTCCATTTAAATTGTCATGATCATGACCTATTTTTTTAATATAGTTAATTCCTTCATTGTTTATAAAGGTAATCATGCAGTTAGTGTCAACAGCTATTACTCCTTCTTTGGCATATTTTAGCATCGCACTTCTCTCTTCTAGTACTTTAGAAATTTGCCAAGGCTCCATTTCGAATAAGGTACCTTTAATCATAGTGGACAAAAATATGGAGGCGCTTATTCCAATAATTGAACTTAAAATTGTTCCTATAATGATATGATCTTGATTCGAAGATACCGCATTTTCGACTTTATCTAAATGCACCCCAACCGTCACGACACCTATTTGCGAATCATTATCATCATAAACAGGTGTGAAATACCGAAATGAATAACCTAAAGTTCCTTCGCTGATTGAAGTATATTCATTACCTTTCACAAAAACAGGACCTTCATCATCTCCAACAAATTTCTTACCAACTTCTTGTGGGTTAGGGTGTGTGAGCCTTTCTCGATCCATGTTTAAAATTACAACAAATAATACATCCGTTGTTTCTCTAATTTTTTCTATTTCCTTTTGAAGCGTCTCTTGTTCCACTTCGCCATTTAATGCACCGATCACATCTTCATTAAGCGCAACCATTCTTGAGATACTTTTAGTTTTTTCTTCTACCATACTAAGGGTTGTATCTTCAATGCTAGTACTAGACAAATAGCTAGTTACTAACAATATTAAAGCTGCAACGGAACAAACAAGAAAAATGATTCTATTCTGTAGGGATATATTTGGTCTCTTTAATCTCATATGTTATATCTCCTTGTTCTCTTTATTGTAACCTCTGACGTATCACAGCTATAAATAATGTATGGCGAATTTAACAAAAACTAATTATTTTTATCCTATCTGTTGTGGTTAGGCATTTCCATGTATAAAAGATGAATATTTAGTAATGTATTTGTTAACTGTAGATTAAATTGGCTATTATTACCGTTTTTTTAATTTCTTCCGTTTACTATGACACGCAGTCGACACTGTATTGCAGTAAAGAGGGACAGTCCCACTTCATCAAATTAAATCATAGAAGTGGGACTGTCCCTCTTTAACGCCACTTTGTATTCTCTTACTAATTATACAAAAAATGGTATAATTAGCCCTGCTAAGAGTAATATCAATGCGCCACCTAATCTTGAAGCAATTTGTGCAAACGGCATTAATTCCATACGCTTTGATGCGGATAACACGGCAACATCGCCTGTTCCCCCCATATTTGCCATACATAATCCAGCAGAAATTGCAGATTCAACTGGATAAAAACCTACGAATCTTCCAAGAAGTCCTGCCCCAATCACTGCACCTAATACAACACCAGCTACAAGTAAAATGTATTGTAACGTTAAAGCAGCAAGAACAGCTTCTAAGTCAGTATAGGCTACCCCAATTCCGAACAGTAAAGCTAGTGTCCATGTTTTCGCTACAAACTGATACCATTGACTTGCTCCCTCAACAACGATGTCAGGAATAATATTGGCAAGTTTTGCAATGGCCACTAAAATAATCATTAATGCATATGGATGAAGTGGAATAATAGCTCCGAGTATGTGACCACAAGCAAAAAATACTAATGCCGCTAGTAATCCCATCCCCATTTTGGAAATGTCGAATGTTGAATTATCCTTTTCTATTTTAAAACCTGGGATCAGCTTCCCATTTCCCGTTAATGAAGGGAATTTATTACCTAGATTGTTCAATAGACTAGCAAAGACAATCGCAAAGACATTACCTAACGCTAAAGCGGGTACAAGAATCGAGATATAATAACTTGGTGGGTTGCCAAGGAAATCTGAAAAAACTTGAGCCATTGGTACAGCACCTGCCCCCATTCCACCACCCAAGATTGGAAGTGCAATGACTAAGACAGCATCCTGTATCGAAAATCCTATAAGTAAACCAATCAATGCAGCAATCGCCATCGCTCCAAATACTGCACCTAAGATTGGTATGATATAACGCACGCCAACCTTCATAAGAACTTTCGAATTCATTCCTAAAATACTACCTGTAATTAAAGCAGCAATATAAAAATCAAGAAAACCACCATCTGTCATAAATTCATCTACACTCGTAACGACAGATTCAGGTAATATTCCACTATACACCATGTATGCGGAACCAAAAATTGCAACAATGGCTCCTCCACCTAAGAATGTTTTAACAATAGGTAGACGATCCCCGATCCAACCTAACGCTTCACCAAACACGACCATAACGAGTAAACTACCTATCATCCCTGTTGGAAGAGTTCCTGTATAAACGCTCACAATTGTTATTAAAAGAAATATCGCAAACCAAAATATCGGTATTCCCATTATTTTTGGTTTTTTGTCATTATGTACGATCTCTACGGCCACTCTATTCTTAAAATCCCTTTCAGTGTTCGCCAATTTAATCCCTGCCTTTCATCATTTGTTCTTCATTTAAATCTGTCTTTTTTATGGAAGAAACTGTTTGGAACTATGAAATATGCTTTCGCTAAACCTAAAAGTGTCCGATCCGTGACAACAGCAACTGTGCTTTCACATTTATATATAATCATTTTGATCATCTTTTCACAACGAAATCGTTTGAAACCATACATGTTACCCAATCGATGTAATTAGATATTAAGGAATTTGGCAGTTGGGTGAAAGTTTTTGAAACATAAGAAAAGGTTTTGAAACTAAATAAAAGCAGCGAAAATAAATAGTAGCTAAAGAGGGACAGTCCCTCTTTAATCAAGTGAAGTGTATTTATTTCTTACATTTGGATACTTTAAAAATAAGGAAATCGTTTGAAGTAAGGTGCGCTATCAGCCTCGGAGCAGTAGATTTATTCCACAAAATCTACAACCCTCTCATGTTTAATAGCTTTAAAGTCCCATTCCCAGATGCGTACCGCCATCCAAGTGATGATCCACAAGAGGTCATGCGAGAATCATTGAGCGCTTTGAAGGAGACATTGGACAAACACCATGAGGAAATTGCCGGCTTAATTATGGAATCGAAAATCCAAGGGGCAGACAGTTACTTTCGGGGAACGGATGCAAAAAACTAAGAAAGCTTCAAGAAATGAATACATTTGCAAAAATAAACTTGTATTTCTTTTCAGAAAAAGATGTCGACCTGAAAAACAACATTGTTTTTGGAACGTTCTATGATCCAAAAAAGAAAAAATGGAGAAAAGATTCTTTCCCTTTTCCTGATGTCTATTACAACCGCAGGGGCGGAGAATTAAAAAGAAATAAACGTGTACAAAATGTGAGAAAAACTTTCGATCAATTGAATATCTCCAAAATCAATGCACAACACTTTTATGATAAATGGTTTTCCTATGTCAAACTGAAACAATACCCTGAATTAAAGCCTCATCTCCCTCATACAACATTATTCCAATCAAAACAAGACTTAAAGGACATGTTTAAAACCACTTCACGTGTATATTTAAAATCGTTAAAACAAAATAATGGCGTCGGTGTTATGTCTGTAAGCAAAACAAAGAAAGGATACACTTACAAATATTATCGAAAAACTAAACTACACAAACAAACAGTTAAAAATCTAAACCGCCTCATGAAAGTCATCCGTTCTTTCTTTCAAAACAAACCATTTATCGTCCAAAAGGCAATCGACCTTTTAACATATCAAAAACGCCCTTTGGACTTACGATGCGACGTACAACGTAACGGCAAAGGCAGTTTAGAATTCGTTGCTCACTCTGTTCGCGTTGGTTCAAAAAACGCGCATATCACAAACACGAAGTCAAACCCTAACATTTATCGTTTTGAAGACTTTTTCAAAAATCATATGGGATATTCAAACGAGCAATTCAATCAATTAAAACAACGTTTGGAAACCTTTCTTTTTCTCGTTTATCAGCGCGTCGAAGACTGTTACGGACCCTTCGGAGAAATGGGCATGGGCATTGACATTGGCATCGATCAACAAAAACAGTTATGGCTCATCGAATGTAACGTCAAACCAGGAAAAAATTCCATGTGGGTTTATGATGAAAAGACCATTAACCGAGCATTTTACAATCCATTATCCTATACCTAGTATTTATGGCATAATAAAGGATCATTTTATAGTGAGCGTTAAAATCAGTCACCACATTTAGGGAGGCACCCATTAGACTCGTATCAACACAATGTTATTTCTCCTGATAAATCACCATCGCTGAGAAGTAAAATACCGTACTTGAAAATTTAACGTCCACAACTTCAATGTAATTGTTCCCGATTAAGTCGTTCACTTTCTCATCAACTTATCATTGTTCATCGCGTAAAAGCATTTCACTTTCACTGGTCACATTCCTTCCTCTAGTGTGGTCTGCCCCTACTCGTCTCACTCATCTGCGCTCCCCAACGTCATGCCTCCATCAACGATGAGCTCTGTACCCGTGCAATAGGAACTTTCATCAGAAGCAAGAAACGCCACACCCCGAGCAATTTCAACCGGTTGTCCAATCCGCCTTAAGGGTACCGATTCGTAAAAGTCAGGGACACCCTTTCCTTCCGTTGCCATATCCGTTTCGATGCCACCTGAAACAGATAACATCCAAGTTTTCATTTCCTGTATCCTGATTTCCCACGATCACCCATATACATTTTCGGAGAGGGACAGTCCCACTTTCGCGCTTTAATTTAGAGAAGCGGGACTGTCCCCCTTTAACAAATAAAAAACATCCCCAGAGTTGCAGATAGGTTTCGAAAAATCCAGAAAGCAGTGTTTGCCTTGCCATATCAACGTTCACCCTTGCCAGCATACGCAAGAATTCTTTTTTCACTTCAATTTTCTCACTTTTAGTATCCCCCATTTTAGAAGGCAAAACAGCGGCAACAGGATGATCTGACCGAATGAAATCGCGCCAGTTTTTCTTTTTCAGTTAATATTTGACCATGCCTGTACTTAAACCCCTTATATTTCACCGCCAATAAGCACAACATATGTAAAAGCTAACACCACCCCACGAAAGGAACGTGACACAACAATGGGTAAAAAAATCGAAGAAACAAAATGTACTTGCCAAGCATGCGGAAACGTGTGGTATTACGGAAAAGATGAAGTGCAGAAAAACTTCGGAGAAAAATTACAAAACCTCGGCAGCGACATGAGCAACACCGGCAAAGATATGATGTGCTGCACCGGATGTTTACCAGCATTATTCATCCCAGAAAAACAAAAGAACAACAACATCACAGACTTAGACACCTGCCCAAATTGCAGATCTAAAGCAGTAACAAAAGAAAAGGTGGTACACGATGTGTAAGTCCACCCTCATTCTCTTGATTAAAACCTACCAACGATGGCTCTCACCCATCAAACCAAAACGAATCAAATGCAGGTTCCACCCCACTTGCTCAACCTATGCCATCCAATCCATTGAAAAATACGGCCCCCTCAAAGGCGCCAAGAAAACTATCAACCGCCTAAAACGCTGCAACCCATATAACAGAGAGAGCTGCATCGATTACCCTTGAACCGCGGGGCCTGCCCTCATTCCGTAGCAGAGGGCTCCCTCCATCCCGCAGTCTCACTCATCCGCACTACCCAACGTCATACCACCATCAACGACGATCTCCGTCCCCGTGCAATAAGAACTTTCATCAGAAGAAAGAAACGCAACAGCCCGAGCAATCTCAATCGCTTGCCCAATCCGCCTTAAAGGTACAGAATCGTAGAAAGGCGGAACCCCCTTCCCTTCTGTAGCCATATCCGTTTCGACCCCACCCGGATGAACCATATTCACCCGAATCCCTTTCGGACCTAATTCAATAGCCGCCGCTTTTGACATCGCCACCACAGACGCCTTGGTCGCAGCATAAGCAGAAGACTTACTAATCGGCGCAAAGGCAGAAATCGATACATTATTGATAATAGAACCCTTCTCCTGCCTTTCCATTTGCGGAATCACCGCTTGCATCCCCATAAACACACCCAATTGATTCACATGAATTAACTGCTCATAATCATCCAACGTGATCTCCGTAAACGGCTTCCGCTTCAAAACCCCCGCATTATTCACCAACACATCAACCTTACCAAACTGATTGATGATCATATCAACCGCCGACTTCCACTCCGACTCTTTCGTCACATCCAACTGAATCGGAAAAGCATGACCCTCACCAATCCCCTTTGTCACCTCTTCAGCATCCTGATAATTCCTGGCACCTACCCCCACCTTCGCCCCTAACGAAGCAATATGTTCAACAATCGCCCTTCCCTGTCCCCGATTCGCCCCCGTAACAAGAACGACTTGACCATTTAAATCCGGCATAAACACACTCCTTTAAATGACGAAAGGGGGACAGTCCCCCTTCATTGTATTAAATTATGAAAGCGGGACTGTCCCTCTTTCACGTATTAACGTTCATTAGGATTAAACTTGCAACCTCTGGCACTTCTATCTCCTGTACTGAATCGAGTCATGCGCCGCAGCATTTTTTATACTTCTTCCCGCTCCCGCACAGACAAGGCTCATTTCTGCCGATTTTTTCACTTCTTACAGGCTCCTGTCTGACCTTATCTGCCAAAAACTCGTCGTCATTAACATAAATGTCATCATTCTCATATAAAACGTCACTCTCATCCTCATCCGTATCTTCCATTAATTCATAGTAATAATCGGGCAGCTTCTTCAGTTTTGCAATGTAGGCGTCATTATCAAAAACTTCTTTCCCCTGCATCACATTTGCGATACCTGTAAGCAGGCATGAGCCGATCATTTTTTTTGCCTCAAGCTTTGAATATCCTTCTCTTTGCAACCGATTGTACGTCTCGCCAACTTCTATAGGATTCCCGTTACTCAATTGTTCATCAACAGCATTAAATATATTTTCCTGCAGTTTTTTATTAACCATTTTCCATCTCTCCTTTGCAACACATCCGTGATTCCTGAGGTCTTTTTCTTCACTCACAAATACTACGTTTAACAACCAACCCTTGTAAACTCATTTTAGAAACATCGTCACTTTCATTACGAATCAAACGACAATTTAATCGTATCCGCAACCACCATTGTGAAGCTAGCTGTGATCGAATTAGTTTCACTTTCAACTGAATTGGAACATTTCTTTTAGGTAAAGCACGGACAGCTTGAGCATCGCCTGACCTTCATGCTTTAATTCAAAGAAGCGGGACTGTCCCTCTTTAACAAATAAAAAACATCCCCAGATCAGCACCGTTTAGCTGTCTGGGGATGTTAATGACGAATTTCATTTGTATGACGGTAGTGAAAAAACAACTTCTTAATCGCGATCCTGCTCCTCTCTTAGTTGTCGAACTTCTGATTGGCTTAATTCTGTCACTTCGACGATGAAATCTTGGTTGATATCCATTTTCAACATGTTCTTAGCAACTTCGATTTTTGCCTTTTTTATTCCGATTTTGTACCCTTTTTTATATCCTTCTTCGTAAGCTTTTTCGTAAGCTGCTTTGTATCCTATATGCTCATATGACATCTCTTTTTCCAAAATTATTTCTCCTTTCTGTTTAGAAGTGGTTCAGTATTAATGCGATCAAACTTCTTCGTCCAGTTCTTCTTTCAGTGAACGAACTTCTTCATGACTTAATCCCGTTGCCTCAACGATGACTTCATCTTCCATATCCATTTTCAACATGTTCTTAGCGACATTGACTATTCCTTTTCGCTCATAAGACACCATCAATTCCATCACTTTCTCTCCTTCCTGATTATCCATTTTTTTCACCTCGCTAATCAATTGTTCTTCTTCTTCCGGTGAGAGTTGTAGATAGGTTTCGAAAAATCCAGAAAGCAGTGTTTGTCTTGCCATATCAACGTTCATCCTTGCCAGCATACGCAAGAATTCCATTTTCACTTCAATTTTCTCACTTTTAGTATACCCCACTTTAGAAAGCAAAGCAGCGGCAACGGGATTATTTGACCGAATGAAATCGTGCCAGTTTTTCTTTTTCAGCTGTAGCGTAAGGAAGTCAAATTGGAGAAAATCAGTAAAAGGGAATTTTCATTTCGAAAGTGGCAGGTTCTTCTCGTATTGTATCGTAGCTAAAAATGGCAATTGGGAGAATGTCTTTTATAGACGAAGCAGCTTGTCCCATTTTTCTGGAAAACCTAAGGAGGGTAAATGTATATAGTCTGAATACTGCTCAATAAGCACTCGCAAATCGATTACAAAACTAACTTTTTCATTATGGGGTAATAGATGGATGAGGATATAAACTGCAGAAAAAAGGTCGGAATTTCGAATAGAAGAATCGATATTATTAAATAACCTCGGTTTAATAACCAATTTTTTACCGTATAGCCTTCCATGATGAGCACATATATTTCTTAAATAAGAAAGTGCATGTAACCAACTCTCTATATACTTGTAAGGAATACGGTCATAATGCTCTTTGGCAATTGCTGATTTATCTATATTTTTCAAGTTACGAAACAGCTTAGATAAACTACCAAAAGAAATAACCTCAATAGCTACCCAAAAAGGGAACTCTCCATTATATTTGGATTGATGATGATGTACGAATAACTCATGTCTATTTTCATGGATCAAGCGATCTAGGTTTTCTAAAAAGGTTGTATGGTATTTTAATATGGAAAAGTTAGAAGGAGTTTTATATCCAAGGGAACCGTATTTATGGGCGTGGTGATAGGAGATTTGAGCACGGAAAGCAATTTCAATAACTTCTAATTTCCCGATCAACAGTTCACGGAGCTTTCGGTCAAATTGGTAAAGCGAGACCAAATGGCTAAAAGAAGTGCCCGGTAAAAATTTTTCTGTGTTGTCTGACCTTTTTAAAGTTAATCCGTAGGCAGATAATCGGTAGTAATTAACACGTTTTAAAAAAGAAATGGCTGCTTCTTCATCTTTAATGATTAAATGACGGGATTTAAAAATTTTTATTTGCTCTTCTATAGTTGTAGGATTCTTGATGTGAGATTTATTTGTCGTCACAAAAATCCCTCCTAAAAAAAAGACTCACCTTGGTACGCATTGCTAAGAGGCGTGGTGAGTTCTGTTAATGATATTATACATTATTTCCCCTTGTTTTGTATAGTATCGCGTGAACCTCTCCCTCTAAATCGAAGATTATAGACGGAGCATCCCTTATCTTAAATACGGTCTATATCTTGCAGTGTAAAGGAGAATAAAAAACCTAGCGACTAATCCCTCCTAAATCTCAGATAGAAGGGGAATGCGTCGCTATATGTCGTTCAAAGCGCGAGAAACCACAGGGACGGACCTTTTGCTTCACCTTGATTGGGGACGCCCCCTTTTCATCCTTAAACCATGAAAAATCTCCTGTCTCCCATAGGAGGACAACCTACTTTAATTCAGAAAAGTCGCACTATCGCTCTTTAATCTAAAAAAACATCCCCAGATTAGCACCATTTCGCTGTCTGGGGATGTTAATGATGAATTTCTTTTGTATGTCGGTGGTGAAATAACGACTTCTTAATCGCGATCCTGCTCCTCTCTTAGTTGTCGAACTTCTGATTGGCTTAATTCTGTCACTTCGACGATAAAGTCTTGATTTATATCCATTTTCAACATGTTCTTAGCAACTTCGATTTTTGCTTTTTTTATTCCGATTTCGTATCCTTTGCGCTCATAGGAAGTCATCAATTCCATCACTTTCTCTCCTTCCTGTTTAAGAATTGATTCCGTATAAATGCGATCAAGCTTCATCTTCCAGTTCTTCTTTCAGTGAACGGACTTCTTCATGACTTAACCCCGTTGCCTCAACGATGACTTCATCTTCCATATCCATTTTCAGCATGTTCTTAGCAACATTGACTTTTTCTTTTTCCATTCCTCTTCGTTCATAAGACACCATCAATTCCATCACTTTCTCTCCTTCCTGTTTAAGAATTGATTCCGTATAAATGCGATCAAACTTCATCGTCCAGTTCTTCTTTCAGTGAATGGACTTCCTCATGACTTAATCCAGTTGCCTCAACGATAACTTCATCGTCCATATCCATTTTCAACATGTTCTTAGCGACATTGACTATTCCCTTTCGTTCATAAGAGACCATCAAGTCCATCACTTTCTCTCCTTCCTGCTTAAGAATGATTCAGTATAACCACGCTCATGTTTCACTATCTATCTCTTCTTTCAGTGAACGAACTTCTTCATGACTTAATCCCGTCACTTCGACAATGAAGTCTTCATCCGCTTCTTTTTTCAACATGTTCCTAGCGACATTGACTATTCCTCTTCGTTCATAAGACACCATCAATTCCATCACTTTCTCTCCTTCCTGATTATCCATTTTTTTCACCTCGCTAATCAATTGTTCTTCTTCTTCCGGTGAGAGTTTCAGATAGGTTTCAAAAAATCCAGAAAGCAGTGTTTGCCTTGCCATATCAACATTCATCCTTGCAAGCATACGTAAAAACTCTTTTTTCACTTCAATTTTCTCACTTTTAGTATACCCCATTTTAGAAAGTAAAGCAGCGGCAACGGGATTATCTGACCGAATGAAATCGCGCCAGTTTTTCTTTTTCAGCTGTAACGTAAGGAAGTCAAATTGGAGAACATCAGTAAAAGGAAATTTCATTTCAAAAGTGGCAGGTTCTTCTCGTATTGTATCGTAGCTAAAAATGGCAATCGGGAGAATGTTTCGGCGGTATGTTTCGTATAAGCGGCTAAAGTAGATAAACATTCGTTCTGAAAAGTGCTCTTGTACGTAGCTTTGCGGTTCAACGTGGATGATAATGAGGCTGTCTTGCCCTTTCAATTTCGTCTCGGCCAGTAAATCGACGCGGTATTTTTCCCCCACCGTGACATCGGTGTAAACCTCTTCCGGTAAAAAACGGCATTTCTGAAAATCAATCTCTTCATAAGCATTTGGAAAGAAAAGAAGCATGAATTCCTCGAAATACGTTGTTAGCAGCTCCTTAAACAAACGGTCATGGTCCACAGCCATAGCAACCCCTCCTTAAAATAGGAACTTACGTTCGATTTAAGTATACACGAAACGACGAACAATTCAAAGAAAAACGTACTTATCCTTCGCTAATGAGGGACAGTCCCACTTCCCTAAATTAAAGTGTCAAAGTGGGACTGTCCCTCTTTACTCCTTGAAAGGCTATGACCCAAATTACCATGCTAACTTATGGTAAAATAAAGTAAACAAGCATATGGAGGTGGCATGATGAAATGGGAAGAAGTTCGAAAAATATATCCTGATCAATATGTATTACTAAACATTTTAGAATCGCATATTGTCGGCGATAAAAAGTATGTTGAGGACGTAGCTTTAATTAAGCCTATATCAGATGCCAAAGAAGCCACATATGAATTACTCCATGCAAAGCCAGGCACACTTGTCTACCATACGAAAAACGAAGAAATCATCATTGAGATTAGACGACGAGCAGCATTTCGAGGGATCCTAACGTGAAGATAGATTTTGTTGACGATCTTTTGCAAACCTCGTTAACCATTCATTATCAAGGAAAGACCAAAGTCATTGACCGAATGGTTATTGATACAGGTGCAGCTCATTCATTGATTTCTTCAGATGTGGTTGATGACATCGGTGTTTTCTTCGAACCAGGTGATCGATTAATAACCATGGTTGGTGTTGGCGGAGAAGAATATTCCTTTCGAAAAGAGTTAGAAAGCGCCGAATTAGGTTCAGTTAAATTTGATAACATTAATATTGATTTCGGCACACTTGATAATGAATTTGGGATAAATGGGTTAATCGGTTTGGATATACTTAAACAAGGAAAATTCATTATCGACCTACAAAGCCTTAAGTTATATAAATAAGGTTTACTTGGCTTAAGGTGTTCCTTCTAATAAATTTACTTCTGTCGCCTTAAAAGGCGGCTTTTTGTTGTTGAAATGATTATTTTTACATCTTAAGCAAACGTAGAAAATTAAATCTCATATGTGGAAAATTAGTAATAAAGGGGTTTTCTCATGGTTTTCAACATTCATTATGTACGACTAACATACTATGCAATGGTTATAGGCGTCATTGTTTCGATCTTATACACCAATTTGGTCATGAACGTTCAGTATAGGAAGGTCGTGGAATCTTGGAATCTTGGTCATGATTCATTTACGAACACCTATTTACTTACAGGTTTCCTAACGATACCGGCACTTGTTGTTGCGATCCTTTTATTTTCGTATGTAGCAAAAGTGTTGATAAGGAAGTTTAAACGAAAGGCGCATTACATGATTGCGCCGACGGTCATAGTGGCGGTATTATTGTTTAACATATGGGCGACGTATTTTTCGAGAGGAAACTCCCCTGCAGGAGCATCAGTAAATCAGCAACCGTTTTGGCAACTGTATTTTGAAACGTATCAAACGTTAACAATATTGTTTTGGGTCGTATTGGCTTCTTCTATCGTAACTTACTTCATTCATACAAGAACGAAACCGAAAGAAAATAACTAAAATAAAGGGTGGGGTAACTATGATTTTTGTATCGCATAACGACCTTTATCGTAAACTGTTCAAAAAATGTTTTCTCTATTCTTTTATAATCATGATCGGTATATGGATAGTTATTTGGATTCCGTTATCGGGTACTGTCTATAACGAACAACATCCTTATAGTTCGGGTTATTATATGACGGAAACGCAAATTTTTATATGGGGTATGGTGTTCATAACATTAAAAACGCTGCTTATTTCTTTTTTAATCTCGTTTGTCTTCATGTTTACGACTAGGAATTTAGTTCATCCAAACGACTAGACAAAAGGACGTCTCCCTTAGGGAAGGCGTCTTTTTTTTATGACCAAACCCGGCACAACGCCCCCTTACGTTGCAGGATGAAAGAGGGACAGTCCCACTTCCTTGAGTTAAAGCGCAAAAGCGGGACTGTCCCTCTTTATTCCCTCAGGATAACAATTGCGTTCCTTAAGAACGCGAACTCAAGCACTCATTTTTAAACAAAACCTTGTAAATTCATCTGGTATAAATCGTCACTTTCATTAATATCGAGACGACAATTTAATTCTACCCGTAACCACCATTGCGGTGCTAGATGGGATTTAATTTGTTTAACTTTCAAATGAACTGGAACATTTCTTTTAAGTAATGCATGGACGGCTTGAGCATAGATGCTAGGAACGTATCCCAGCTGCACCCCTTCATTTGTCTTAACTTTTACTGCATAAGGGTCATATACGTTATCTTCTTCTAATTCAGTTTCCACATCATCTCCCACACTTACCAGTTCAGTCCAATTCGAAGGTAAACCTTGATGGCGCATGCCATTCACATAAAAATGAGAATGTAATTGATTTCCTTCTAAGCGTAAAGGTTCTTCAAAGGAATAACTATCAGCTGATATCTGACCTCTTGTCTCACTTAACAAATCCATTCGATCTGCCTCATTTGATAACCCTAGTTCTATTAATATATCTTCATAACCTATACGACTTTCATCCGGAATTCTTCGGTCAAACGCGGAGAACAAATCAGCTGATTCATATGTTTTTTCTAAATATGGAAACGCTGGGTGCAGATGATAACCATTACGTAATGCTTCTCGTACCTTGCGCAGCCCACCTTGATAGTGTGTGTATTCAAAAGTATACTTTTCGCTACCATAACTTAACGTACCAATATGATAAGAAAGGCTATCCTTTTTATTTTTCCATACAACGAGCAGTGAATTTGACGTCATTCATATTCTTACTTCCTTTCTAAATAAATTGTATTATTTCTTATTTTTCACGTTTACAACGTTGTAACAGCTAAACTTAAGTATTTTGCATTTTGGATTCAATTGTTTAAATAGATATTAATGTCTTTTCGCTTCGGACTCTCATAGAAATCATCAATTGATAAACATGCTCATTTCTGCTTGCTTAACCTTTAATATGATTGCTTATTTTATTGGCCTTAGTTATAATTTTTTAAGAGTCTTCGTTAAGAATCCTTCATAATTCTTCCACTATTCAACATTTTACCTCTTTAATAATCTGAAACAAACTTTCACACCAACTCTCTTTAATATTCTTCAATCAATACCACCTATAACACAGTACTATCCCACTAATTAAAATGTTAGTTATGCATACTTTCTTTATTAATCTCTAATTCATTTTACTTGTTTTATATTATTGTTTTTTTTATTATATAGATAACAAATATTACGTACGTAAAAAGAGGTGTTTACACATGGAAGCTAGTTTTTCCTATTCATTTCCTGCTCTCCGCGGGATGCAAGCTAGTCGAGAGTATTATGTTGTCATGTGCCCTTTAAGATTAATCCCAAAGATCTTCTTATTTAATGAAGAAGAAATCCCGCCCGAACACCGTTCACAACGAATTCTAAACAAAAGTCGCGTTCCTGAAATCACAAACTATATGCTCGAAAACTCCAAGGATTACGTATTTTCTTCTTTAACTGCTTCAGTTGATGGAGATATGGAATTTCACCCTTATTCCGAAGAAGCTAACTTCAAAGATTTAGGACAATTATCTATATCACTAGAAGCTAGATTCTTGATAAATGATGGACAACACCGCAGGGCTGCTATCGAAGAAGCGCTAAAAATTTCTCCCGAATTAGGGGATGAAACAATCTCCGTTGTTTTCTATCACGACACTGGGTTGGAGAAATCACAGCAGATTTTTGCCGACCTCAACCGACATGCGGTCAACACGACTTCGTCTCTTGGAATTTTATATGATCATCGGGATGAATTGGCAACGATCACGAAAGAAATAATAGCTGATATCTCCCTCCTAGAACGTTATACTGATAAAGAGAAAGTTTCTTTAGCTAAGCATTCACCTCGATTATTTGCCTTAAACCACATTTTTAATACAAACCGTCGCTTATTACAAAAGAAAAAAGGTGAATTTATCTCCGAACAAGAAAAGACGTTTTTAAAAGAATTTTGGCATATATTATGTGACTCTATTATCGAATGGAAAAGTGTCCTTAATAAGGAAATCTCACCTTCTGAGTTACGTTCTACCTACATTGTAGGACACGGGGTATTCTTAGAAGCCATTGGACTTATAGGCAATTATTTATATCAAAACCATCCTTCTGATTGGCATTCATATATTAAGCAACTATCTAGTATTGACTGGAACCGGAGCAACAAGAAAGATTGGATGGGACGAGCATTTGGATCAACTGGAAGAATTAACAAAAATGGACAAACGATCCAGCTCACCGCAAATTTGATTAAACAAAAACTCAACCTTCCATTATTGGAAAATGAGCTAGAAATAGAAGAAAAACTAAAGTCAGGTGAATAAAATGGATATTAATATCTTTTCTCAGAATGATAAATTTGAAAAAGCAAAACAACAAATTAAGGAAGTATACCTTTCTGATGACCGTCCATGGGTCTTAGGTTATAGTGGCGGAAAAGATTCAACCACTGTGACTCAATTAGTATTTGATGCTTTATCAGAATTAGATCCAACACAATTACACAAAAAAGTATATGTGATTTCATCTGACACACTCGTTGAAACACCTTTGATTATTTCCTCCATTACTAGAACATTGGGACGCATTCAAGATCAAGCTCTCGAACAGGATTTACCCATTGAAACCCATAAAGTTCGCCCAGAAACTGATAAAACATTCTGGTCTTCTATTATCGGTAAAGGTTATCCATCACCAAGGCAAAAATTCAGATGGTGTACAGATCGAATGAAAATCGATCCAGCCAATAGATTCATTATGGACAAAGTATCGAAATTCGGAGAAGTCGTGATGATTTTAGGCATTAGAGACAATGAAAGTAGCACGAGAGCTGGTGTCATGAAGTCTCATACAACTGAAGGTAAATTACTTATGCGTCACTCGAGTTTACCTAATGCGTATGTTTATGCTCCTATACGCGATTTTGTTTTAGATGATGTGTGGGAATATTTATTGACCTATAAAAGCCCTTGGGGAGATGACAACAACGAACTTCTTAAGTTATACCAAGACTCTAACAGTGAGTGTCCGCTTGTTGTTGACCAAGATGTAAAAGAAAGTGCTGGTTCATGTGGTAATAGCCGCTTTGGTTGTTGGACTTGTACCGTCGTAACAGAGGACAAAGCCCTTAGTGGGTTTATCAATAGTGGTGAAGAATGGCTGAGGCCACTACTAGAATTTAGAAATTGGCTCGCAGATATTCGTGATGTAAGAGAATATCGACAAAAACACCGGATGAATGGGCAAGTCTACCTTACCTCAAACCTCGAAAATATTGACCCTGATCAGTGTGAAAAAATTCCTGAATCTGAACTAGGTGACTATATTAAGAAAAATAATATTGACTTAGCGAAAGTCAAGGAATTGAACCTCATTGTTATTGATGAAGAAGGAAACTACAAACAATTAGGTTTAGGACCTTTTACTTTAAATGCTCGGGAAATGATTCTGCGCCGATTACTAGAAACGCAACAAAAAGTACGTGAGTTACATGATCCATCTCTTGAACTTATATCAGAGGAAGAACTGAAAATGATTCGGAAAATCTGGTTAAATGATGGGGATTGGGAAGACCGAGTACCTAAAATCGTTGAAGAACTCTCTGGAGATTCCGTCGATTGGGAATACAATGACCGCCCATTATTTGAAGAAGAGCAAATTACTGACCTAGAACGTTTATGCCAAGAAAACAACGTCAGTTTATCACTAATGAAAAAACTAATTTCTGTTGAAAGAGGTTATTCGGGTTACAAAATTCGTCGAGGACTCCATGATGATTTTGAAAAAATCCTTAAGCAACAATATTTACATCTGTAACTAAAGGAGCCCCATTATGAAAATTAATACATTAACTTTAAAAAATATAGGTGCTTATTACGGTGACCATCAATTTGATTTTTCAACTCATTCTCCCACACAAAATACTGTTTTGATCGGTGGTAAAAATGGCGCAGGAAAAACTACACTTTTAGAGTCTTTCAGAATTGTCTTATTCGGACCGTTAGCATATGGCTATAAAACTGAAAATGATCAATATTTACAACGAATTCAATCCCTTTTGAATAAAGCAGCAATGCAAACTGGAGAAAGCTCTTACCAGATGATATTAGATTTTAATACTGTTGAGAATTATGAACGTTACAATTATGTACTCACTAGAAGATGGACAGTTAAAAATGAAAAAATTAAAGAATACGTCCAAATTCTTAAAAATGGTATCCACCTATCTGAACGTGAAACAGAATTATTTCAATCTAAATTAAGAGAAGAAATGCCTCCACAGTTATTTGAGCTATGTTTATTTGATGGTGAAGAAATTTCTCGCATCGTCTCTGATGGCAAAATTGCGGATTATTTAAAACATTCTAGTAAAATTTTATTTAATCTAGATTTATTCGAGAACCTTGAACTAGATTTAAATAATTTTAAACAACAACAATTTGAAAAAACAAACACCTCTAAAGAAGAAGCTGAATTACATGAGTTAGAAATGAAGCATAATGAATACGAGACATTAGTCAGCACAACAGAAGCGTCCATTGAACAGCTACAAGAAACGATTTCAGCCAAAGAACATGAAAGAGACAACCTAAAAAAGGACTTTGAAATACATGGGGGACTAGTAAAAGACGAACGAGACCAACTACTCTCT
The DNA here is from genome assembly GCF_014202575.1 of Texcoconibacillus texcoconensis. Classification (GTDB taxonomy): domain Bacteria; phylum Bacillota; class Bacilli; order Bacillales; family Salisediminibacteriaceae; genus Texcoconibacillus; species Texcoconibacillus texcoconensis. Next base: position 155,721 of record NZ_JACHHB010000002.1, read on the forward strand.
CGCGTAAAAGAAATCGAGCACATTCGAGAATCTAACACTGAAGAAGTAAAGGATTTTATTGCAAACTTAAGTCCATTCTATTTAGTTAAAGACCTTCTATATCAAGTAAACGAACAGATGGAGAATGAAAAGTCAATTGAGACTTATGACAACATTAAGAGCACACTCCCTCCTTCTCAACTACAGATTGTGTTAGATGAATTAGAGTCCCATGGCGTTTCTACTGAACACAAAGACCAAAGTGAATTGCAAAATATGATTCACGATCAAATAATGAACCTTTTAAAACCAGCCGATGAAAAAATTATTCACCGTGCATCGTTTGAACAAAGAACTCAAGTTCAATCTGTCGTCAACGATATTAAAGGTACAGATACAAAGTATTATTTGAATTTACTTGATAAAAACCAAACTTTATTGACCGAATCACAAAAGTTACGTAAACAGATTGAACAGAATGATCAATTTAACGACTTTTCATCATTACTAGATCAAATTGAATCTCTTAATCAACAAATTGAACAAAAGAAACAAATATTATCTGAACACCATGAACAACTCCAACAATATAGTGATGAAGTTCTAGAAATTGATCGTCAATTGGCTCAAGTAAAACAAAAGTTAGCCGCTTCACACAAATCTGAAAGTACGTTAGCGATCTCTTCTAATGTTATGGAAGTCAGTAAAAAGTTTCGTCAGTTACAACTTCAGAAAAAATTAAAACAAGTTTCCATCGAAGCCGGTAAAATGATTCGAACTCTTTTTCAAAAAGAGCAATATATATCATCTCTCCATATCGATGCAGAAACATTGGAAGTTACACTATTTGATAATGACGGAGAAACGATTTCAAAAGAAAGATTATCAGCAGGTGAAAAAGAGTTGCTCATGCTTTCAATTATCTGGGCTATGTTTAAATGTTCTGGGTTCCGTGTTCCATTTATATTTGATACGTTATTAGGACGTCTTGATAAGACACACAAAGAAAAAATGATTCAGCACTTTATTCCTTCCTGTGGTGAACAAGTGATGATATTATCAACTGATACTGAAATTGACCTTGAACACTTTAAAATGTTACAACCTGTCGTTTCGAAACAATACACTTTAACTTTTAATAATGAGAAGAAACAAGCAGAAGTAATGCAAGGGCAATATTTTGATATGACAGGAATGGAGATGGCGACATGAATTTTCGATTAAAAACAACTCAATATACCGCCGAAAAGTTAAAACAACTTCATACGTCGACGAATTTAACGCCAAATATTTTAGCACGCCTTGCCGTTTCTTTATCTCTTAAAGAAGAACACCCTGTCTCAACCCAAGAGATGGACACAAATGGCATTGAATTTAATCGAAACACATTAACAGGGAAATATGATTATGTTTTCAAGGCTCTTATTGCTCAACATTGTCAACGTGAAATTAGTGACGATGAATATTTCCCTGGATTATTTAATGCACATTTAGAACGTGGAATAAGGTATTTGGCAAATGAATATCAGTATGCTGGAAATTCCGAAAAATTTCTTAAGTATATCCTAAGCGAATAATTCTAATAGATTCTATATTATAGGAGCGTATACCATGCTTTATTTGGACAATAGCGCAACAACAAAAGTTGCCCCTGAAGCACTCGACGCCATGTTGCCGTATTTACAAGAAGAATACGGCAACCCTGCAAGTAAATATTACACACTTGCCGAAAACTCAAAAAATGCTGTTAAACAAGCACGTAATCAAGTAGCTGCAATAGTAGGTTGTGACCCTGACGAAGTCATCTTCACAAGTGGTGCAACAGAAAGTAATAACATGGTTCTAAAAGGTATTGCTGACTACTATGAGAATCAAAACCAAACCATCATCACTACTAAAACAGAACATCCCTCGATCATAGATACTTGTGAATATTTAGAGTCAAAAGGATTTCATATTATCTACTTGGATGTTGACAAATTCGGACGAGTTAACCCAAATAAGGTTAAAGAAGCCATTGAAAATTATCACCCTTTATTAGTTAGTATTATTTGGGGAAACAATGAACTAGGTTCATTAAATGACATTGAAAAAATTGCACATTATTGTGCAATTAACAATGTATTCTTTCACACAGATGCAACACAAGTGATTGGGAAAATCCATGTAGACATTAGTGAACACCCTGGTATTCGTTTCTTATCACTTTCATCCCATAAGATACATGGACCCAAAGGCATTGGCGCATGTATTATTCGGAAAGAGAATGAAACGCTACAAACAAAAATCACCCCCCTAATCCATGGCGGGGGGCAAGAATTTGAGTATCGTAGCGGAACCTTAGCTGTTCATAATATTGTTGGTTTTGGTAAAGCAGCAGAACTGGCTCACCTGAACCTTTCTACAACAAAAGAACACCTTGAACAATTAGAAAAATCACTCACCGACATCCTGATTAACCAATTTAAGGACAAGATATCCTTCAACAATGATCAACAGTTTAAAATTCCTGGCCTTTTAAGCTTACAGTTTAAAGGAGTCAATAATGAACTTCTTCTCAAAAAGTTATCTAATCATATGGCTTTATCTACAGGATCTGCATGTAGTTCGGGTAAACCAAGTCATGTGTTAAGTGCAGCTGGTTTTACTCAAAATGAAATACAACAAACTGTGCGTATTAGTATGTCAAAATACATTAATGTAGATGATTTAGATTTCTTCAAATCTTTAAAATAAAACTTATTGTTAAAGACTAACCTGCTTGTGTAGATTGGTTTGATTGGCCTTTATTTATTAATGGTATATTTCTTACACATTTAAATTACCTTATTACCTCTCACCCCATATGCACCTGTTTTTCAGATGATTGCACTCCTTACACCATTGTTAATCAAACTGTAAAAGGCATTGATGAACTATCATCAATGCCTTTTCGAATAATCGACTAGTTAATTTACTTGATTGCATATGCACAGTCAAACCTCTAAAGTAACATCGAAATTTTATTGATCAAGCAATTTCCAAAATGCCATGTCTTCCATTAGTTCATATTTATTATTAGATACATTTGTAACTATACTTTTGTGTTTTTGTAGTTCCCTTATTTTATTCATTAATTGTTCTGTTTCAGTTTGAGTTTCTGGATTAAATACATTTTGCACTTCTTTTTTCTTAATTGTCGGTACACGGTGAACAATCCAAGTTAATATATAATCAGCATAGTCACTGTCACTAGTTGCAAAATGGCTCAAGAACTGTGTTGAAAGAATAGTTCCCACCCCGTATTCACGACCTTCTTTCATTATGTTTTTCAATGATTTAAACCCTTGGCTAATGAAGTTATCCGCTTCATCTACAAGTATCATCTTCGTTAACTCACGGTAATCACCTTGAATTTCACTATGCCCTTTGGCTGCCATTTGAGAGTAAAAACTATCTAGCGTCATGCCGACAATTAAGTTCTGTATACTACGGTCATATCCTGATAGGTTAATAACTGTAACACCATCAATCATTTCAAACAAAGGCATTGTTTTATCATTTTGATCGGAAAATAATTGAAAGTTATCTATTTGCTTTAGAGCTGCATATAAACTGTCTTCTTTTGTTTCTTCTCGATTAAAGAAGCGGTTACACACTTCTTTAAAAGTTGGAGGCGTTTTTTTCCATGTAGATGGGTCCCCACGGTCTATTCCTCTAACCTCATACGATTCCAAAATAATATCATTAATAGTTTGCTGCTGCTTCACCCCTAAACCAAATGCCGTTGATATCGTTTCTTTAATAGTACTTGCTGTGTGAACTGGAAGTAGTGGTTTGAAACTTTGTCCTTCATAAAGGGCTAATGGATTAAAAGGTAAATGGTAAGGATAATAAACCGTTGCATTTGTTGCTTGCACAAAGTCATCCTTAATATAGTCTCCTTTATAATCAAAGATCAGCATTCCTAACTCTGTCCCATTTACATTATATACAGCCTGACCGTGTAACTGTTTAATCAAGGACTTTGTAAATTGTGTTTTTCCAGTACCCATTGTTCCAATAATTCCTGTGTTTGTATGCATTGTTTTACTCGTTGTCGTTGGATACCAAATCAACGGGTCTTTAGAGTCAGTTTTATGTCCGAATAAAATATGCATAGGCTCTTTAGGTTGTTGAACTGATATTGACTGTTCATTATCTTTAGAATCCTTAAATTGAACCTCTTCACAGTCAGGTTCATGGGGATGACCTTGATTTTTATTATCTTTTTCTCGAGTTTCGTAATTCACAAGTCCATCTTTTGCAACATTATTAACATTGTTATTACTTTTCTTATATTGATACCAAAAAAGTTTTTCTTTTGGGAAGTCATCCTCATTTTGATGCAGACGTTCAAATAATGATTTCTGTGCCAATGCAAGATATTGATAACCGTCTTTCTCAGTTAAAGAGACCTGTAGAATATCATCGTCATCCTTTTTTACATCACGAAAAATATTTTCTTTTTCAAATATAATAATGCCACTACTTCCCATAATAAAACTATGGTCTTTACTTATTTCGTAATCATCATTAAAAATTTTTGTGCGAACAGATTCATTTAAAATAACATCCCAATCATTATCTTCCCAAATATTATATAACTTAAGTTTTTTTGCACTTACTATTGTTAAGTGCATAAGAAAGTCTCTATATACTTTACTCGGAAAACAATTTTGGTTTAATTGTTGGTAAATAGTTTCAGCTGTTGATTGAACTTGAGTTTTAGCTTTACCTATAACATTTCCAGTTATATTGCCAATTTTCACTTCTATAGGATAGAAAAATACTTTCAGCTTTTCGTTGCTAGTATCAATACCAACTAACAATATATCATCGCTTTTTGGGCCACTTAACCCAAGATTTTTGGCAGAAAAAAGACCTCCTCTTTGTTCTAGTCCAACTGCTCCTGATACACGTAATACTTCTTCTAATGATAATGGTACCCAAACAATATCAGAGTGAGCAAAGAATGCCAAACTAAATTTAACTGCAGACAATATACTCATTTTTTCTCTAGGAGAATGTGTATTTTGCCCAATCATTTTCAGTAACCAATCACCATTTAAACTATTAAATAAATTAATAATTTCGTTTGTAGTACCTTCCGAGATATCAGTAACATGTTTTGAAAGAAACTCTTCAATAACTACTTCAAATTGTTTTGTTTTTTCTGTAACAGTAATAGCATCATAATGATTAGAAGTGCTATATTGATCACTATAATGAAGAATTAATAAGTCTTCCTCAATATGCTTTTCTGTAAAAAAACTTAGATCCACTTTGGGTTCAATAAATGTTACCCAATGTGAAGCTTCATAAATCTTTTTCAATTGCCCCATATCTTTAGTAGAAAACGCAGTAACAATTGTTTTACCGAATTCAAACGTATTTTGTCTCCCTGATGCTAATGCAAGGCTATTATATAATTTCATAAAATAAACTAATGAATTATCATTTGTGTATTTAGTTCCAAACCCTGTTCGGTAAGAATCACCTACAAAAGTTGAATTAATAGAAGAAAATAAACCATTTAAAGTTGCACCTGTCTCTAAACGGTCCATCTGATCAGTGGTTTCATCAACATATTGTTCAAGCTCATAAAAAGTAATATGTGCATATTCTAACCTATTCTCCGTAATATTCCGTTTGTAAAAATTCACTTTTTCTCGAACTATATTTAGCAAATCAGATTTACTCAAATGCTTATTATTTAAGTTCAGATGAAAATGCCTTTCAACTTCTTCCACATTATTGTAAAACGAAATTTCCTCCATTGCTGAATAAGTATTTTGGTCTTGATAAATCGTTATTTCAATAGGCATTAAATCATCAATATTCACTTTGTTGTTAATTTGACTTCTATAGTATTCAAAAATTCCTTGTAGAACTTCTTTTGCATCTCCTAAGTTAATTAGGCTAATTTTCATAGGTGAAGTTTCTACCATTTGGAATAAATATTTGTAGTGCCTTGTAAACTCTTTAATCTTATCTGATACTACCTTAGAAACAAAACTTGTTGATGATTGGTATCGTGCTTTTTTATAATGATTAAAATATGTCCATTCAGGTGAATGTATTTGTTCAACTGGCTTATAAATTTCATTCTCAAAAAAGATATATGGTGTTAAATACTTAGGATCTAGTCGCTTTAAAATTTCTTCTGGGATGTCTTCATTATTATTCGATTGTTGTAACAATGAGTATTGGTACATTACATTCACTGGGTGAAGGGGGGAATACTTCAAGGACTTAATATCATCTGTTGTATTGACAGTCCCTATTAAAGATAAATTTTTTTCTATCTCGGTTAACGTAGCCCCTTCTTCTATATTTAACACACTCTCTTTGTAAGCCTCTATATAATTTTTTGCCAAATCACATAATGTTTGATCCCAATGTGCCATACTTGGTAAAATATCTCTGGTCCGGAAATAATCTAAATATTCATAGTAAGCTTGCGAAACATTGGCCGGAATAGACAATGGACTTAGATTCATTTGTCCACCGGCTTCTATTAAAGCAATTGCATTTTGATCAATAAATGCTTTTTCCCAACGTAAACTTTGTAGTAAATCATGATCCTTAATAATAAACTCTTGATTACCCAATACAGCACGATTTTCGTTTGTAAATATAAAATCTTTTTGTTTTTTACGTTTCATCCTGTAGATCATTATTCCATCAATATACTTTAGTGGTAGAAGCTCAGCAACAAACTTAAGTGGAATACATATATCATTTACTATGAGGTCAAAATAAACTTCTCCCCCTTGATTTTGAATGTATTCGTTTTCCTTTATAAATTTAATCTTTTCCGAACTTTCAACATTTGCTTGTTCACGGTCTTCACTTAGATGAATCTCTTGAATTTCATCACCCTTAGCTTCATTTATGATTAATGAATCATTTGATGAAGCCACTTCAATAAAACCGTTTTTTTTCAAAAATGACACAAAATAGGTTGTTTTTATACATTCAAAAAAAGATTCTTCGAATGGCACAATGGCTATTTTAAAATCAAAAATCGCTCCTTGTTCCTTATAACGAAATCGTAGAAAATTCACTTCAGAATGTATAAATTTGTGAACAAAATTGATTTTTTTCCTATTAATCTTAGCTGCGTCACCAACCATATTACTTAACCCTGATTTATTTAAGTACTGATCAAATTTAAATTCAAGGGAAACATCTTGTGTTTGACTAGGGTTAAAAATAATGATGTGTCTCCTACGACTTTTAGCCTTTGTATCTCCTTCAGCACATTCCCAATAAATTAAACCTTCGTTTGTTTCTTTGATATTATCTTCAACGTAGGAGGGGGGAGTCATATCTTCCTTGTTTTGGTGGGACTTTTGTACAAAACTAAATTCCAGTAATCTCCAATCGTCACTTTCTAAAAAAATATTTACACCGTTTTCATCAAACATCTTTTCGAGGTCATTTGTAAAGTCTCCATAATTTTCAGTCTCTAAAACGAATTGGAAAAGCTCCTGATTTGTTTTTAATCGTTCTATCTGCGTTTTTTCATCATAGCTCATCAATGCAGTATCATAAAAAAGACCTAACTTTTTATAATCATTTTTGGAAATATCCTTATGTAAAGCTTCTAACAGCTCTTGATAATCAAAGATCGAATGAACCTGATTAAGATCATTCAATTGCTCTAACGCAAATGAAATCACAACCTTTGTTTCACTTGAAAGATCAGATACTCTTAACCTTTCTTCTATGTGATTTTGAATAATATCAAATGACAAAGGCATGCCACTCTGTTGCATATTTACTGTGCCGCCAATTATACTATCTAAAGTTGTATGGTGTATAAATAGAATAGCTTTATTTTCAAACAATGGATCATCTGTCCCTACTTTGTTTCTCAATGTAGTTAGAAAATCTGCAGTCACTCCATCCATTGTACTAGCAATAAGAACTTCGCAATCCCCGCACTTTAAACTAAAGCTTTCGTATTCCCCTTGATTTGACCACTTAAAGTCTAAATATAAACCACTGTCCTTTGCACATCCATCTAAGGCCAAAACAAGTGACTCTACTTCATTTAAATGTTCAAACTGTACGTGAAACCGATCACCGGCTTGCACTTCATATTCAGTAAAGTAATCAATGATTTGATCTGCAATAAACTTATAAAACATATTTGACATATTGAGCATCACCACTATCAGATTTTTTCTCTAAGATATTTAACCTTTCATACAATTCAATCACATGTTTTTTGGAAGTCCTATCAAAATACACACCACGAAGTTCTAATTGTTGAAATAACTCCTTTAATAAAATTTTTTCTCGGTCTTTAATACATAACTTTGTTAAAAGTATTAAATATTCTTGAGTTAAGTTTAGTGTATAGCCTAGTGGCCCACTTTGTTTTAAAAAGTGTTCTTTGGCCAATGCAAAAATCCCATCATAATATTGTACAGAAGCCTTTTTTCTACCGGAATGCTGGAACTGATAATTGATACTATGAAACAGTGACCTTACTTCTTTTAAAACAACATTTTCATCTGCATTTTGCGGTACGGGTTTCTTCGCTTCCCAATTCACATCATTTAAACAATTTTCGTATTCATTCTTCCAATTTTCAAATTCATTCGCTAAATCTAGATGATCTTTAGAAGATAATTTTCCTACTACCTCCTTTAACCTATCATAATTCAACTGTTTATAAGTGTCATTTTCGACGTGATTAATCATATTTATACAATTAATATGAGAGAATAATTTTGGCAACTTCGATTGAATCATCTTCCATCCTTGCTTATAACTATCACGGGAACTCGACCTCTTTTCCCAATTAACATTAAAGTATACTGGGTAAATTGCTTCAGTTTTGTTGTCAAACATCCGATCTAAATCTAATACAATCTGGGTTGTATAAAAGAAATAATAGTATATAATCATCATATAAAAATACCGTACTAATAAATTTTCATCTTCTAATAAAAACAATAGGTCTTCAGTAAATAGATTTTTTATGTGTGAATTCATACAAAAGTAATTGCTCTTATTACTTTTGTTAGATGCCATTAAATCAGGCATACTATCATATAGAAGTGCAAGTAAAACTTGTTTAGGCTTTTTTTCAAACGATTCGAGTACCTTATCCTGTATATTTTCATCCACAAGAACACCCGCTAAAAACTCTGCTACTTTTTTTTCATTATTTCCAGCTTGATTTAAATATTTAAAAAACATCGGGTGTGATAAAACAAGTTGTCCATTATCATCAAAGAAAAATTCTTTTATAATGTCAACAAGTTTTTCTTTTTGATCAGAAATAACATTTTCTTTAACATTCTCGAACAACTCTTCCTTTTTGAACTCCTTATAATTTAAGTCACTTATATTTCTTACTAAATTCCCCACAATCGCTTGGTCATCTTTTAACTCGTTTCCTTTAGTCGAAGTCGAATACGGAAGTAACCTAAGTTTACTTTTTGTACTTCCAGACGAATGTGTTAAACGAACCTGTTTATCTAAATCTAGAGAGACTTTGTATTCCTTTTTTAAACTTTCTATGTTTAACCTGACTTCTCTGCTCATTACTCATTCTCCTTAAACTCATAACATCCAAATTGTTGATCTAAAGTTAATGAAAAAGACTTTAAATGGTTACCAACTTTTTGTTTAACCTCTAAACTGCTAGTGCTAGAACCATCTTTTATTAACCCCTGAACTACATCAACGAAGTTTATAAAATTATTTTTATCTTGATTATTTGGTCGATACCCATCTTTCATTTGTTTAATCAACTTAAACAAATTATAGTCAACCCCTACAGTATGTACTTTATTTGAGTCTTTTACATTAAATGAAAGTACCATATGATTTAAAAAGCGCGTTAATTCACTTTTTTCTATCAGTTGATTATGTTCAACGTAAGGCTCAATTACTAATTGTTGACTAACTATATACTTTTGCTGATTACGTCCCACCAATAAGTTTATTTTTCCTTCTTCGGTATTACCATTCCAGTTGTATATTGCAGATATTGTTTCTTTGTAAAATTCCCTTAATCCTTTAACGTCTTTCCTATTCCATTTGAAAAGGATATTTATATATTGGTTATAGAGTTCATCATGAGTGGCAATCGCTTTTTCTTGTGATTCAGTGGTAAACTTATTCAGTCTTAGCAATGTTTGAAATAAAAGTTGCTTAAGCTTTGAATTTACTCCATCTACTTTTCTTAAAATATTTTCTATATTTAATTCTTGAATTATTTCTTTATTTAAATATGACTGAAATATATTCTGTACATCTGCTGTATTAAAAAAACGAATAATTAAATTATCAATATCCCTGCTACGATTTGTACCAGGTTGTATGTATTTAAGACCATAAAACAGATCAGACCTTTTGCTAAATTCATAAAATAGGTTTGGCAAAAAGGCTAAGATATATTGTTCATCATTCATTTTATTAATAGCTGATTCAATGGACGAAAAATTTGTTAAATGCTGAAAACTTTCATCTACTAGTACATGATAAAGTAAATCCAGATATGCTCGAGGAGAAACTATAACTTTATACTTTATCATCAACTCCGAAAGCTGCTGGATAATCGTCATTTGTACTGACTCTCTTCTTAATAATTCATAATTTTTTACCACAGGACATTTTTGCTTTATTGGGCAGGTTGATTGACAAGCTGATTGATATACTTTATTGAATGGATTACGTTCATCTTCGGAGGTTATTTTTTCAAACACTTTTTTTTGAAAATCCGATTTCACACCACCTTCTGCTAACTCAAATAAGTGATAATCACTTAAATTCACAAAGCGAAAAGGTAGCTCTGGATCTATGTCATATGAGGAGTGCTCATCTTCAATAATATTTCTTTCTTCTACAAATGACTTTAGCCGCTTGAACTCATTACCATATTCAGAGTATAAAAAATTACTTAACGTCCCTAAGTTAATGGCAACAATTAGATGTTTACTACCTTCATTTGAATCAAGGGCTTGATCACTAAAACTAGCTAATTCCTCTCGCAATGTATCAACGGAAGTTTTTGTTGGCGAAAAGCTTTCCGTTGCATCATTATGTATATCCATATTATCGAACAACTCTGCATAATTCGAATTTATATGTGAGAGCAAATGAGATTTACCATCACCCACACTCCCACAAACTAAAGTGAGGTGCGGACGCTTCGATTGTTGAACATCCTTTAATATATCTATTAGTTGTTTTTCAAATGACCGTTGAACATGCATATATTGCTTAAACGTATTAAATTTTTCAATATGTTCAACTGCTTCTTTGGATGACTGTTTAAACCTACTAAATTCTAAAATTAAACACGATTGATTATTTGACACACCTATCACCTAATCCCAAATAAAATTCACACCTAAATTTTAACACATTTCGATTATTTAATAATTATTTTTACCAAATTTAAACTAATGTATCCTAATCAAACGGTAGCGTCAATAAGTTTGTGTAATTTTCATAGGGTATCACTCAGGCATTTAATAATGGGTGGCACTTCGGAGCCCCAAGGGGCTCCGAAGTGAAAATTTTCCAAACCCTGCGCTTAATTGCCATAGCGACTTTTAAACATGTCTTGCAGCTCGGCATGAGCTGCGCTAAACCCTCTCAGTTTGCGCTGAGTCCACTTCTCGTTATATTCAACAGACTGGAGATAGACAACTTTTTCTGCCGCCATTTCTGTTGGCAAACTATTCATTGTTTTAGTGCGCTTCTTAATTTCCTTTATTGTCCGTTCAATAATGTTGGTTGTATAAATCATTGGTTGAATAGAGGAAGGATAATCAAGAAACGTTAAAAGGACATTAAGGTCCTGTTCCCATGACTTAACGGATTTTGGGTATTTTTTATACCATTTCTCACGAAATGTTTGAAAACATTCATAAGCTTCATCTTTTGTGTTTGCTTCATAAATGGGCTTTAGATCCTCGGCTAATGCTGATTGGTCTTTTTTCCGAGCACTATTTAGGGTGTTTCTCACTTTATGTACAACGCAACGCTGCACATCCGCCTTTGGATAGACTTCTTTCATTGCGTCTTCTAGCCCTGGCAATCCATCAAAGACGCCAAGCAGAATTTCCTGAACACCTCGATTGTAGAGGTCCAACAGAATATTTCGCCAACCCAAAGAGCTTTCTTGACCACCTACATAGAAGCCGAGAATTTCACGGTAGCCATCTTCAGTGACACCAACAACAAGGTATACGACTTCATTGGCTACATCATCGCGTCGAAGTTTAATGTATGTGCCGTCTAGATAAACGACGGAATACCGAGCTTGAAGTTCTCTCTGTTGCCAAGCTTCAATATCCTCCTCCACAAGATCGGTAATATTACTAATCGTTGCTGGAGAATAGGAATGACCTAAGATACGATCGAGAAAGTGACCGATTTCTCGAGTGCTCATGCCTTTTTGATACATTTGAATAATGGTTTCGCCTAGCCAAGCTTGTTGGCGTTCATATGGGTTAAAAAGCTCAGTCTGAAAGTGATTATCGCGATCTCGCGGAACCTGTAGATCATCAATGCGTCCGTATTTGGTATCAAGCTGACGTTGGTAATGACCATTTTTCGCATTTTTTAGCTCAGGATGTTCATTTTCGAAGAAATTCTCCATTTCTTCCTTCATGATAAGCTCTAACTTTTCTTCAACGAATTCACGAACCATTTCATCTAGTTGATTTTCTAGTGATTTTTGTCCTATACTTGTACTCATAGGTAGGGCATCTCCTCTCAAGTTGATTTGGTCGTTAACTCTGAGGATACCCTACCTCTTTTTTTATCTCAATCTATTACACAAACTATTTTACGTCATCCCACTTTGACACTGCACTTCCCTCATTTCACTATTAGCTGGTATTTAATCAAACTAAACATTAATGTTTTAGCTACAGTTAACTCTTAAAAAGACCAACACTCTTTCAGCTTTGTTTTTTCACGCGCCGCATATAGTGTCATGGCCTCATCACCAACTGCCAACAACATTTATATCTATATTAAACATCAAAATTTTACTTTGGACATTTTTATCTACAAACCCGGACCCCCGGCTCATTCATCACTTTTCTCAAAACGTCATAGGTTGTTCATTTTCGTGTGAGTCGAAAATCATTCTTAACAGTTGTTGACCTGTTTCCTCAAGAATACCTTCTAAGTCAAAACATACACTTCTTACTCTAATATCACCGATTTGTTCATCAAATGATTGTATATGTTTTGTCGGATAAACTAGAATTGCTTCTGCACAATGCTTTGAAGTGGCATAGGAAACAGCTTGGTAAATATCTTGTTGACTAGGTAGTTTTGCAGTTTTGTATTTCGTGTCTATGACCCACTTCACTTCGCCTGTTGCTACATCATAAATGACTAAATCAATGTCCATATACAATGAACTTCGTTCTCCTATTGGAACACGTTCTTGCACTTTCAATTCATACTTTTCAGGTAAATATTCACTTAAGAATTGAGCAACAAAACGTTCGAACAACTGTGCCATATTCACAATAAATGGAAGCATCCTCTGTTCTCCAGTTTGATGGTGTGGGCCCATATGTTCCAAAAATAATTGACACAAGACATGTAATGGCTGATAGTCTACATTCATTCTGTTATATGAACGATTGCGACATTTATTTGCAGCAAGTGGAACAAGTGATACTTGGCTTTGTAGAGCACGATAAGCTCTACCAATATGCTTTTGGACATGTTCACTACACAGTTCACTTTGACGTATCTTCTTCAACGACCATAAAAGGATTTGATTATCCTCTATATCTGAAAGATGCTCATCAAATTCACACACCACCCCTGTATCCAAAGGCCTTCTTAACATATCATGCACATTCCATTTTCCACGAACATAAGGAAGTCGATCTACTTGCTGTTGGTACTCATGATATATCCCTTTTTTTAACCTTTGTTGGATTTTCTGACTTAACAAATAGGCAAGTCGATCATAGAATTCTTGTAACGTCTCACACTCCATCCATCCTTCTAGAAACTGAAAAGATTTTAACTCATAAGCATATTCCAGCATACGAAAAATATTTGACAGTGAAACTTTTGGGGCAAGGTATAGGCCCATATCTGGATTTATTGGTATATATCCAACCCACCCTTGAGATTTTAACAGCCAATGCTCATTAGTCTTTGGCGAAGGAAATTCAACCGTTACTTTACTTCCGTAATTCTCCCAAATCCGTTCTCCCATTTCAGTAGTAATCGTGTTTATCGAAAAAAACTGTGCTTCATATTCTTTTAACGTTAGCCATTCCATGAATTACACCCTTAATCGTTCGTTCACACTTTGCCAACGAAATTGTTGAATTTTGTTTGGCTGATCGAAAAAATACTCTTCTAAATATGGTTCAATTTCCATACACCAAATATCTCCCAAATGTTGGTGAAGGTTTTCAATCAAGAAAAAAGATATACCTATTTCATAATGAGGGTCCCCAATTTGTTCATTCAAGTCGTGTAATACTTCTATTAGTGGCTCAACATTGGTTTCTGTTTGTTGGTGGTATTGACGTAAAATATCATAATTAGGATATAAGGAAATAAAAGCAAACCTTCTACGCAAAGCATTATCCATTAACGCAATCGAACGATCAGCGGTGTTCATCGTTCCGATCACCTTGACATTTGTTGGAATGCTGAAGTTACCTCCTCCGGCAAGTGGAATACTCCGGTCTCTGTATTCTAATAAATACATCAACTCCCCGAACACTCTAGATAGATTCGCACGGTTAATCTCATCGATAATCAAAACACAATCTCCAGTTTTTGTACGAGCTTTTTCACAAAATTCAAGAAAGCGACCAGGAACAACATCATATTGAAGTACTTGATTTTCATTCGTCACAGGTCTTAAACCTTGAATAAAGTCTTCATAAGCATAACTAGGATGAAATTGCACGAGATCAGAAAAGCCCTCGCCACCACCTATGAAATATTTAGCCAACCACTCTGCTATGTATGTTTTACCTGTTCCTGGTGGGCCATATAATATGCCTTGTCCTTTCCTTTCAATGGCACGAATCCATCGATTGATGGCTTCTGTCGATTCACCAATATCATTACTTAAATCAGAAATAGAATAGGTTTGATTCAACTCTGTATTTTCTATCGGATCCTGAGGTATTTCTGTTGGTTCAACATGAATGCTCTTCGACAACTGATTTTGATTAAGTTGGAACAAAAAGAAATCTAGCTCAAGATAATCTTTAACACCCAGTTCAGTATATAGTTCAGTCATTTGCTGCTGAAACTCGTCAATACTTTCAAATGTATAACCTAATCCTTTTAACGCACTTTTTGACTCTTTATTATAGAGTGCAAATTGATCAGGATGAAAAACCATGACTTGGCCTGTTGCAGTATTGTATCCAAAACCTCGAATCTGATATATTTCTCTCGCTTTTTCAATGGGTGATTTTTTCTCATCATTCAATATTTTTATAGCATGATGAATCAGTTCCTGTTTGTCTAGGTCGGTTTCATGTGTTAGTTGAGGGCCAAACTGTCGTGACCCTGATCCCCATATTGAATTCCCATAGTATTGAAATTCCCCCTTTTCTATAGCTTGCTTCAACGCTTCAATACTAGATGTATCCTTTTCACTCATTTCAAAAATATTAACTCTTTTATTATTTATCATCCCATATCCAATCGACCATATCTCTTTATTAAATGTATCCAAATCAACATTCTCCGGACGAGACAGTAATTGACGGATTTGTTCTGCACGAAATCGGCGAATTCTTACAATGAGTTGATTTAACGGCTTTTCATAAAACGTATATAACTCAGTTTTCAGTTTTTCAAGTGTAATGTCGCCACTTATACTCAAGATTTCACACCCCACATATTAATGTTTATATTTCTCCTTTAATGCGTTATATGATGGATCAAATACACTATAAAAAAACAGTGCATTTCACTTTATTCATTTACTTGCCCGAACATTGATATTACTAATATTTTACTATTCAAGCGACATGATTGCCAATGGAAGGGAAGAGACGGAATTCCGCTTCTAATCAAGCAACATACATGTCACGCTGTCCTTCACACACTATTGGTAAAACAACCCTTCCAGCCCAATGATAGCCCCTCTTGCCGACGCTCCTGAACTGCGTCCGCGAGTTGGCGCATCGTTCTTTTTCTTCAGCCATCGTACCAACAACATTCGCAATATACCGCTTCAAGATCACAAGTGCGTCCCTCATTACAAGACACTGATCATACATGACAAAGGCGTATTCGTGTGACCAAAATATGTCCGATAAATGTGAAGAATTAGAGAAGATATATATTTTTAGGTCTATAGTTTTGTTATAGATGATTTAATAGAAGATATTAATGCTATTATTTTTAGTTAAATTCAAAAACCCGAGTGCTTTAAAGGAGGAAGTATTGTGTTTAGCAACAAAAGTCTTATAACAAAAGTAGCATCAGTGACGCTGTTTATTGTTGCTTTGTTAGTCATTTTTTTCTTGTACAAGGGATTTACAGATCAGTCATCACTTAGAGAACATAATGCAGAACGAGAATCAGACCTAATTTCTAATGCAGTGAATAATACGATTACAAACCAGTTTAGGCAAATAGAAATAGGAATTGCTGCAATTGAAGAGAACGAAGACATTATCAATGCATTTGCAGATCGAGATAGAGATCGATTAAATGATTTAACGCTTCCAATCATGGAAAATTTAAGCGATCACGGAATTGAACAGTTCCAATTTCATTTACCAAATGGAACGAGTTTCTTCCGTGCGCATCAGCCTGAAGACTACGGGGACGATTTGACTAGCTTTCGCCAAACTGTTGTGGAAGCCAACCAAAGAGAAGAGGTAATCACAGCCCTAGAAGGTGGCGTAGCAGGAGCAGGATTTAGACATGTTATTCCTATCTCACATGATAACTCACATATAGGTACAGTTGAAATTGGATTAGGTTTGCACAAAGGCATATTAGACCAACTGAAAACAAACTACGATGGAGAATGGTTTTTTTATGGGATTGAGGATGATCAAGCAAGATATTTACTAGGGACCGAAGAAGAAAGTCCTGTCTCTATCACAAATCCGATGATGGAAGATATCAACCAGAACAAAATGATCAGTGAAAATATAGACTCCCACCAGGTTAATATCATTCCTCTCAAAGATTTTAATGAAGATGTCAAATGGTATATACAACGAGTAGAAGACCAAACAGAACAAATCGCGCAAGTCAACAGACAGAACCTAAATAACTTTTTATTAGGAACATTCATTTCTATGATCGGCATTGGATTTATTATTATTCTGTTACGTTCTTTTTTAAAGCCATTAACAGACATGTCCAACCATTTCGAACAAATTGCAAATGGCGACTTGAGCGTTCCATCATTAACTGTTAAAAATAAAGATGAAATTGGAACGTTAGCCATATCTGTAAACAAAATGGTAGAAAGTATCCGAGATTTGATCGGTAGTGCCAATACAATTTCAGAACAGACTGCAGCATCAAGTGAAGAACTTTCTTCTTCATCAACCCAAATTAAAGACAGTATCGAGCAAGTATCTTCAACAACAGAAGAATTAGCCACAGGGGCTACATCACAAGCAGAAGAAACAAATAATGCTTTAGTATTTATACAAACAATAAATGAAGATATTCAGAATATAAATGCAAATTTAAAACAGTTAGATCATCATTCAACTAACGGATTACAAACAAGCAATAAAGGAATTGAAAGCTCTAGTAAAGCCAAAGAGCAAATGAACCTTATTGAGTCTAAAGTGTCAGAAACATCAAATGAGATCATGATTTTAAGTGAAAAATCAAAAGAAATATCTAGCATTTTAAATGTCATTGAAGGAATTTCTGACCAAACAAACCTTCTAGCATTAAATGCTTCAATTGAAGCCGCAAGAGCAGGCGAACACGGAAAAGGATTCGCAGTAGTAGCTGAAGAAGTAAGAAAATTAGCCGAGCAAACCGGTAATGAAATAGACCAAATTTCTTCCATCATTAGCGCAATCCAAACAGAGGTCTCTCAATCAGGACAATCAATGAAAGAAGTCGTAAATCAAGTTCAAACAGGCGGAAAAGTCATTGATGAAAATGTTGATTCTTTTAAAGAAATCGACCAAGTAGTAAGAGAGATGACAGAAACAGTTGGTCAAGTTTCATCAGCAGCCACTCAAATTACCGAGCGTATAGCAGAAAGTGTATCAGCCATTGAGAACATCGCAAGTATTACAGAAGAAAGTTCCGCAGCCTCAGAACAACTATCAGCTACAATGGAAGAACAAAATGTCTCCATGCAGGAAATTAACAGTATGGCAGAAGGCTTAGCAAAATATGCCGAAGACCTTAATGAATCCCTTTCTCAATTTAAATTACACAAATAACCATCGAAACATAAAACCCAAAACATCAAGGCACTTTCTAGAAAGTTGTAAAGTGCCTTGATTTTTAATATACCTTAAAAAGAACGGAGGGAATACATATGAAGAAAACAGCGAAAGTTGTGGCAGCTATCATCGAAAATGAGAACGAAGAAATTTTATGTGCATTACGATCGCCAGAAATGTCTCTTCCTAACTTGTGGGAATTTCCAGGTGGTAAGGTTGAAGAAGGTGAAGACATCTATGCAGCCTTAGCTCGTGAAATTGAAGAGGAAATGCATTGTAAAATTGAAACGGAAGAATTATTCAATGAAAATGTACATGAATATGAGGCGTTTATCATCAACCTGATCGCCATAAAGTGTAAAGTGGTGGAAGGAACCCCTGTAAATAGTGAGCATTCTAAACTCATTTGGTTAAAAAGAGAAAATCTCAACTCATTGAAATGGGCACCGGCTGATATTCCAGCAGTGGAACAATTGGTGAATGAGCTATAAGTCTTAAACTCTATATGCGTACCAAAAAAGAGCCTTCCCGCTTTTATGAGAAGACTCAGACTTAAGCAATCAAATGATATTCTTGTTTGCTTTCGGTAATAGACTCGGTGGCATTTCTTCATTTAATTTCCACTCAAAGCTTATCGGCTTTTCACCATAATGTCTTACGTACTCACACGTACCCAAGAAAGTAAATGGCGCAGTATATCCATTTTCTTTTTTATATTCACGAACAAAAAGTGCAATTTTGTGGTCATTTTCCTTATGGTGAATGTACCGCTGTGCAGTTGGGCTTGATTCTGTCAGTGTACTTTGTGATTGCCAATGAAATAACCGCTCATTAATCGCATAATCTTCATAACGTGTTGATGGCGAGAAGTCCTTTTCGGATTTATTTAGTGTGATAAAAAACGTATCGATTTTCTTATCTTTAAAATGTTTTACACCTTCTCTAAATGCTGGACATTCCTCTTCATTAAAGTAATCGAACGCTGCCATAATTTGTTCCTTAGAATACGTTGAATGTACCGTTAACGGCGTACTAAAATCAAAATCATGTGCTATTTCCAGCGTTTTAATTGATTGGTGATTATACTGCAAAATCCCCTCAATCTCAAATCGCATTTGCTCGTTTTCTAAGATTCTCATTAATCCCTCTTCAACACTTCCGAAACCTTCTTTTTCTGGTTCATATCTGTAAAAAGAATAATAGAGCATGTTACGCATTAGTCTCTCGTCATCTTTAGTAATCTCTCGGTTCCCACGAACATACCCGATAAAAAACTCAAGTAATTTTTTTGAGTTTAAATGAAATAACTTCGGTAATCGCTTCGTAATCTCTACTTCCTTTTCAAGTTTAAAATCAGGAGCAAGTTCCGCTTCAACCAACATTCGTTGAAAAGATCGATTCCCGCTCTTCCCGTAAAAATCATAAAGAGATAATTGATAATAATTTAGAAAGTTTACTAAGTTTAATTCTTGATCACTATTCCTATGGAATGCTTTTAATTTTTGTAACAAGTTTCGTTTCGTGTTATCCGTTGCTTTTATATTGCTTAGAATATATTCCTTTGCTTGCTTCTCTAATTGAATGAAACTTCCCTTTGGTAAATTAGAGAACCCTTTGTCTACATAATGTTTAATAGAGTACTTAGTTTTTCCTATCAATGCACGGAATTTTTCCTCAAAACTATAATTTTTATGGGCTTGTCCTATAAAATCTAAAACCGTTAAACATTCTTTTCCTTCCACCAAGCGTAACCCTCTACCCAACTGCTGTAAAAACACAGTTAGACTCTCTGTTGGACGCAAAAATAAAATCGTATTTACATCAGGAATATCGACCCCTTCATTGTAGAGGTCTGCAACAAAAATAAATGTTATGTCTCCGTTTACCAAGTCATTTCTTGCTGACTCTCTCTCCACTTTTTCCGATTCACCATGTAAAGCAATTGATGGGATGCCTCTTTCATTAAAATAATTTGCCATATACTTCGCATGTTCAACGCCAGCACAAAATCCTAACCCCTTTACTTCGGCAATGTCGGTTACATATTTGTACAAACTATTCACGATTTGATTACTACGTATTTTGTCATTAGTATATACATTCTCTAGTTCTTTTAAGTCATACCCATTTCCTCGCCACTTCAGTTTTGATAAATCCACCGTATCACTAACACAGAAATACTGAAATGGACTTAGCAGTTTTTTATTTATTGCTTCTGTTAAGCGCATTTCTGAAGCAATTCGCCCATCAAAATATGATAAAACATCTTTGCCATCCATACGCTCTGGTGTTGCAGTTAAGCCCAACAACACTTTCGGTTGGAAATGGTTCAGTAATTTTTGATAGGAATTTGCCGCAGCATGATGAAATTCATCAACAATAATAAAGTCATAAAAATCACTTGTTACTTTCTCGTACAATTTCATACTATTAAAACTTTGAATACTAACAAATAAATGATCCAAGGAGCTAGGTTCACTTCCACCAACTAGTAAATCCCCAAAATTAAAATCTTTTAGGATCGCTCGAAACGTATCTCTACTTTGTTTTAAGATTTCTTCTCGATGAGCTACAAATAAAAGTTTTGCACGATTTCCATTCTTTTTCATAAACCTACGATAATCAAAAGCAGAAATAACCGTCTTGCCGACACCTGTAGCGGCAACTAATAAATTCTTATGTCTATCAAACACTTCACGCTCGACTTCCAAGTTTTCTAACATCTCTTTTTGATAATGATAAGGCTGAATGTCAAAGCTAAAGTGAAAGTCAGTATTCTCCTTCTTTTCTTTTTTGGTTAGTGCTAATTTTAAGCGTTCTTGATCTTTTTCCATTTCGCTGTTAAACTTCTTGAATTCCCCGTCGTTCCAATAACTTTCAAAAGTTGCATCAAACTGTCGAATGATATCAAACGAATCTTTTTCTGTAACTTTTAAATTCCATTCTAATCCCGACGTTAGCGCAGGATTGGATAAGTTTGAAGATCCGATATATGCAGTTGTAAAACCTGTAGCACGTTTAAACATATAGGCTTTTGCATGAAGACGAGTCCGATCCACATCATACGAAATTTTAATTTCTGTATTTGGCAGCTTACTCAATTCCATAATCGCCTTATAATCCGTCGCTTCCATGTAAGAAGTAGTAATAATCCGTAACTTCCCACCGCTTTCAGCAAACGATTTAAGCTCATCGATAATGATTCGAATGCCACTCCATTTGACGAAGGAAACTAAAAAACCGATTTCATCCGCTGATAAAATTTCCTTTTTCAGTTCACTAAGCATATCAGGTTCAGAATTAGACCCAGTAAACAGTGAGCTTTCAGCAATTGATGTGACAGGTCGAACTTCTTTTTCTTTCCTCACACTTCGTACACTATTAATCGTAGAATAAACAGAAGTAAGCACTTCTCCTTCTTCTTTAATTTGTAACCTTTTTAACTCTTCATCACTTAGGCGGTTACTCAATGTTTCAATAATACTATTACAAGTTTCAATTTGTTCGAGTAATGCTTCTTTATCATCTGTTACATGATCTCTCACATATTTCAATGCTCTCCTAGTAATAGTCGATATGTAAGAGGACAACATTTTTCTCGCTTCTTCAACGTCTAGTGACTCTTTATTTATTTCAAACTTCTCATTATCCAGTAAATCCAGTTGATCATGTAATTGCTTTGAAATAATTTCCTCATAAATACCTTGATGTGGAATGGAGATCCCCTCCTTTTCAGAAACTACCCCTTCAATTTATTTCAACTGTTGCTTACTCTCATTCTTTAACAGTCAAAACTTCCATTTTATCAAAACACTTTTTCTAGCATAGTTTTAGTTTTACACAGTCACCCATGACCCAATCGGTTGAACAGACTTTTTCATCTCCAAGGATAACCCCCTTATATCACCAGAGGGTGTCGGTAAATATACAAATAAATGGACTTTCCTGTGAGATTAGTGCTTCTAATTTATTTTTCTCTATCAACTTTCCATACATTAAACATTTCACTTTGTATTTTAGTAGGTGTTAAAGGTATTTCTAATGCTAAAAACCATATTTTTCATACTGTTTCTAATAAAGCTGCTGAATCTTCAGGATTTTTTTCAAGTTTCGGTGTTTCTAGAAGGGTGAAAACAAGTATATATAGTAAAAGGTAGCTTTGGATTTATCCACGTAAACTAACGGGAATTCACGTGATACAAAATGTCCATCTTGAGAATGAGAAACAATGGTGAAAGCTCCTTTCCATACAAATAACTTACTATAAAATGCCTATTTTCTTTAAGTATTTGCCTCAATTTCTCTCTAGAAACAGTCACCCTACTTTTTATGATGGAGCGTTTACATTTCTTGTTTTAAAAGATACGTTGTCTAGGAAAGCTGTATCGTGAAAAATGTTTATTAAATGTAGCAGCATAAGCAAAAGGCTTGGACAATTCGTTTTTTCTTTCTTCTGCTATACCATTGTGAACTGACATCGCACTTTTTACTACCTGTGCAAAGTCCAACAATGCAGAATTGTAATCATCAGTTCCAAAATCAGAAGCAAAATCAACACTAGGTTTAACAACCATCCATAAATTTGATACCCTCAAGTACTCCCACTTGAAAGATTTCATATTAGATGCAATTTCATCACGCATTTCAGTTGCTATATATATAAACTCCTTCGTTTCTTTTTCCTGCTTACTTACATTTTTAGTCTGAATGGATATTAAAAATTTTTCTACTTCAGACTTCAAATTATTTAGTTGATGATAATACTTATCCTTAAAACGCCTAATTTGGGCAGGTGTGATATTCCCATCAGGGAAAACAAGTAAATTACTTAAAATTTTCGTTCTCAAACTATCACTATTGGTTACATTTACTCTTTGCATTGAATTATGTTGAAGACCATCAATTTTCACCCTATTCTCGGATGTTTTCTTTAAAAAATCATGCAGGTGTTTTTTATTATCAGTAAAAGGCGTCAAATCGTTTTTAACACTCAAACAACTTGCTAAATAAGCCATAAATGGTTTGGCAATAATATCAGGTGCCTCATACCAACCACCATCAATTCTTCTTACGTAACCTCTATGTTCTAATTCTGCTCCTAAATCCATTATCTTACCACTATGTATAGTAAATGGAGTTAACTTTCCTTTTCTATTTTTGTTATCTTTCCAATTTCTTAGTCCCTCAAAATTTTTTGGTTCAATATGTTTTTCAACATAATTTAAAAAGTTTTGCTCAAATCCATCCATGCTCATGATATAGTATTCTGGTGCTGTCGGAGTCACCAATTCGTAATCTATCAAATCTCTCATATATTTTTTCTTAAACATTTCAGGCCTGTCTACATATTCTATAGGAGCAATTGTTTGAATACGATCCCAATAAAAAAGTGCACTTTTTAACCATGTACCTTGTGGAATATTTATTGTTGGATAATAAATGACACCATCCATTTTTACTCCCCCAAACCTAAACAAAGTGATATGAATTAAAGTCTAATACGATCATAAAAAGCGACAAATTTACTTCTCCAAACCCTTATACTTATCAGTTCTCAAACTAACCGACCTATAGGTTACTCGATGTGACATATCCCGCATTACTTCATCTGAATAAACATAATGGTGAGCTTTCATTTTTTCTCCATTGGTTAACCAAAAGCATGGTTTTTCCCATTCCCTTTGAGCATTTTTATAATCCCATGCAATGCAAAAGGGCTCTCCTTTTTTCTGAGTATTAAAGATGCAGTTTTTGCAACCATGAGTTTTGTTTTCCTCGGAAAATGTAGGGTATTTTCCCCATATATGAATGAACCTTTCTTTTATTAAGCTTGCAATTGCTGTCCAAGGGTCATAAGCATCAATAACTTTAGGATTATTATAATTCACGATACTCAGCTCATCATCATCTCTATCTTCATCACTATATGGAGTGGCAGTATCATAAACCAACCCTTTAGCATCATATATCAAAACTCTTTCTTGGTTCATAGATGCTGTTGCCGCAAAGTCTCTTAACCGGTTAATCATTAATACATACCATGTTACAGGATCTTCACAATCTGTAAAATCCTCATGAAATATTAGATCACATAAATAAAAAGGGGTTTTTGCTTCACCCACTTCTCCACTTCTCCTCCTGGTAATCTTACAACATAATTTAAGACAGGTTCCTGTTTTAAACCAATGAATCTCCGTTTATATTCTATCGATTTCATTCATTAATTCTCCCTTTACTAATTATTTTCAATTTGCATTCTATATTCTTTTCACCAATCAGTAATTATTTTCTTAATATTTAGACTTTTAAAAGTTAAAATATAACTATATAAAGATCAAAAACATGAGGTTTGGCTTACCCTCACGAAAAAATCAGTTAACAAGAGGTACAAGCCCCTAAACCGCTGTGTGGATTAGGTGGTTTATTAGCTGAAAGCCCTCTAGCTAGCTCCTATTTTTTTATCAGTAACCCAGATATCCCCCTTATTATTTGAAGGAGCTAAATGGCCAAAATGGTCGTAAATGTACAGCCTTTGTTCTCTTATACCGTTGTAACGTCTGGTAGTACAAAACATAAAATAGATAAAAGATATAGATCAAACTCGAAAAAAGAAAGCCAATAACCGGAAATTTTGAAGAAAATCAATACCTTAGTAGCATTCATGTAAAAATTATATAAATCACTAGACCTAAGAGGTATAGATCAAAAAAAACTCCAACATCTTCTTTTAAGAGTTTTAAATTCTCCATAGTCTTTCTATATACAGAAGGGTCATCTTTTTCTTTACTTTCTTTGATGGATTTCATTATTTCTTCAAGCCAAGAAATAATTATTTCTTTATGGCGTTGGTTCTCCTCTAAAACTTTATCAATGTTCGGAACATTACCAACCTCTTTTTTTACCAATTCAACCCGCTCTTGTACGAACCCTTCAATTTCCTCTAAGGTGAACTTATCTTCTTCATTCCCAGAAATAACAACGAAAGATTCTAAATCGTCATGACTTTCGTACCTTCCGAAATTGTTTATAAAACTTTGTAGTTCCCTAAAAGGATCTACAACAGAATTAACACCTATATTTTCAGGCATGCTTAGCATATTCTTGTGAATGTTTAAATAATCATTAAAAATCGGGCTATGTTCAAATATTTCTTGTGTCGGGCTTTTTAGTGCTTCGTTAATATAGTTTTGTTTGTCAATAACATCTTGACACATTGGCCCTGTAATAACTGATGATTCGAATAATATATTATGTTCATCGATTATGTCTCGAATCGGAGAAGCAGTTAATTCTTTATGAAGATCAATCATATCTTGTGCTGGTGATTTAGTTAACTCGTTCAATTGCCTTTGATACTTGAAAAAATTTTCAAAAGCACTTGTCATCTTATCAACTCCTGACAAGAATTCGAAAAGGGATTCCAATTTCCTCTTTTACTAATAAAAAACAATGGGTTGCATTTTTTAAAGAATATATTCTGGATTATTTAATTCGGAAAAAACTTAAAAAAAGAAGGATATTTATGCTAGAACAAGCAACAGGATTTTCTACTAAAACATTAAGAGCCATAGTTTCTAATTTTCCATATCTCTCGCTAATGACTCTTTCTAACTCGATCCATCACTTGCATCACGACATACTCTCCCTTTATTATCTAACAATCTTCCAATAACTTCAAATCAATATTATTAAAAACAATCCCCTCTTAAAACACCTTGGTTGCAGAGGGAATTGTTCACCTTCACATAAATACACTGTCACAACGCATCCAAATCTCCTTCACCCCAACTCGCATCGCTTCTCCCACCATCGTAATACTCGTATAATTCCAAAAACAAAGTGAACTGCTCTTTTTCTGCGTCTGTTAACGTGTAGTCTCGGAACCCTTCTCCGACGAAACGAATGTCGACTTGTTCACCATTGGCGATTTTTTCGACGTCTTCCAGTAAATCTGGCATAGCAATATCATCAAAAACATACCACTCGTAGATTCCACGACCGATATCGGTGTTGCGGTCGTATGAGTTAAACATCCATTCGAAGCGGTCGCCGTCGACGTTGAACATGATGCTTTCATAGAATAGCCAACTGTCTTGATGAAACCCTGTCACAACGCCAAAAAGGGCGTCTCCATCGATTTCAATAATTCGTGGGTAAAATGATACTTCGTAGCGGTCAATCTCGATATATTGTGCCGCGTATCCTTGTGGTGCAATGTATGTCACACCGGTCATGTCGTCATACACTTCATTCGTTTGGGCCAACAGTTCGTCTTTTCGATCATCTTGATATGCTTCGTAAGCCGCTTCTGTTTCTGTTAATTGTTCGGCGATTTCATCTTCTCGTTCGCCGTGGGCCTGCAAGTCCTCTAAGAGAAGAATGGCTTCACGGAAACTTTCGTTATCTGTATGCTCTACGGCTCGTTCTAAACCGTCATCAATCATGGCGTTAAGGTATTGGTCTTTTTGTTCTTCGTATTGTGCTTCTCCTTGGAAGTGGTCTTCTAGGGTGGTGATGTGTTCGTAGGCTTCTTGGTATTGGTGGTTTTCGTAGGATTCATTGGCTTGGGTGGTTTGTTGGTTGTATAGGTGTTCTTTGGTGGCTTCGATTTGTTCTTGTGCTTGGGTGTATTCGGTTTCGGTTTCTTCGGTCACTTGTTCGTAATGTTCGAGTGCGTCGAGGTAGTTTCCTTGGTTAGAGTGGTCTTTGGCGGTGTGGAAATGATCGATAGAGGTTTGGTAGGTTTCGACCTCGTCTCTTTCTTCATCGATGATTGTGTGGATGGCTGGGGTGTCAAAGTTGTGTAGGTCGTCTAATATTGTTGTGATATCTTCGTGGGTGAGGGTGCCTTCTTTAAATGCGGTTGTTTGTTCTTGGGTGAAGTTTTTGACGGTGGACTCGGTTTGTTGTTGGATGTCTGCTTGGGTTTCGTCGTCGTAGTCGTCGTTGTTGGTGGCTTCTTCGTAGGTTGTGACGGCGGCTTGGATGTCTCCTTTTTGTAGGTGGTCTTCGATCTTGTTGACCGATTGGTTAGCGGCTGAACAGGCGGTGACAAGAAACATGGCTATGAGGGCGATCATTTTCATTTGTTCTCCTCCTCACGTTTATGGTCATTCGGTGGTTCCTTTAAGTTTCATAGGGGGCAACTTCCCTATTATGCCGTTTATCTTCATATTCCCGTTTATTTCTGGGATTTAACTTGTTTTGTGAAGGAAGAGGTGAGCGTAGGGACTGTGAGGTCAACATGATCATTGCTGGGCTTGTTTCTATACAGGACACATCCACTATGAGGTGAACAGGATGTGTCCCTGTCTTGAACACCGACTAGCATTGCTTGTCTAAATGTTTTCCGATTTAACCGATTGTTCTAATCGAATCTAAAAACCACTCGTTAAAAAAGTCGACGTCGATATCTACGCACACTTTTGTATTCGTTTGATTTTGCTGTCTTTGGTGGAGGTCTGCGATTGTCGCTCCAATCGCTGGGCCTTCTGTGGCTACTTCTACAAATAAGTCTTTCGTTTCTACTTTCTCTGGATAAAGGATATAAAACAAGGTGCAAACGTCATGCAGCTGTAAGCCTGTTTCTGGTGATCCGCCTCGGTAATGGTAAAACAACCCGTGCAGCATGTTCCCCGTTCGTCCAAGGCTCGGTAATTGCTCGAAGGATGTAGGATATAATAAGGCCTTCAATGTGACATCTAATCCAGCCATCACAATCGGAATTTCTGATTGAAAGGCGATTTTTGCAGCATGTGGGTCGGCATAGATGTTAAACTCTGCTGCACTGTTCACGTTACCAGAAGATAGTGAACCTCCCATGATCACCATTTCTTTGATTTTCTTTTTCACTTCAGGATATTCCATCAGTAGAAGGGCGACATTCGTCAATGCGCCAATCGCTACGAGCGTTATTGGCTCCTCACTTTTATCGAACACCTTTTTCATCGCTTGGACTGCGTGAAGGTCGCTTTCTTTTCTTTCGTGATGGGGAAATTCATATCCATCCATCCCTGATTCCCCGTGATAATAACTTGCATCTTCATAGTTACGAAGAAGGGGTTGAGCGGCTCCTCTTGCGACTTCAACATCCTTTCTATAGAATTCTACAAGGTTTAGCGCGTTTTTCGTCGTTTTTTCGACCGGTACATTACCAGCCATGGTTGTTATCAGCTGAACATCGATCTTCGGGTCATTCAAAGCAACGGTTATGGCCGCTGCGTCATCAATTCCTGGGTCCGTATCAATAATAATCGGTGTTTTTGTCATTATGTTTTCTCCTTTTCAGTTTAAAAGCTTATAAATGAATTTCTATGATTTTAAAGTATTTTGATTCAAAAACTATCGCTCAAGAAAGGCATTCACTTCTGCCCTCGTCGGCATTCCGCCCTGGGCACCAAGTTTTTGAATGGATAGGGCTGCGGCGGCATTGGCAAAATGAATTGCGTCGGATAAAGGTCGCTGTTCAGAAAGAGCTACACTTAAGGCGCCGTTAAACGTATCGCCTGCACCTGTTGTATCTACAGGTGTTACCGAATACGCAGGGACGAGCAATGATTCATTGTTTCCATGATAAGAAACCCCCTCTTTGCCTTTTGTAACGATCAATTTGTCTTTGAGGCGGGAATCTTCCGTGCTGATATTGAATAGTTGTTCTGCCTCAGTTTCGTTTGGCGTAATATAAGTGGCTTTAAGCCAATAATCATCAGGGAGTTCCTTTGATGGTGCGGGATTGACGACAATGGGCACGTTATGTTCATAACAGAGATCAAGGCAATATAAGATCGTCTCAGCAGGAATTTCAAATTGGATTAACACAAGGTCACTTTTAAGGATCACCTTTTCGAATGATTTCAGATAATCTGGGGTGACTTCGTTATTCGCACCTGGAACGATAATGATTCGGTTATCTTGATCCGATAGTAGAATGTTTGCAACACCTGTAGGAGCTTGATCGTCCTTTTTCACCATGCTTGTTGCGATATTTTCTTTCTGTAACACGTCGAGCATGTCTGCCCCATGTTGATCTCGGCCTACCTTGCCGATCATGTTCACGTTGGCGCCTAATCGTGCTGCGGCGATCGCTTGGTTGGCACCCTTTCCTCCTGGTTTGATATGAAATTCCTTACCGACCAGCGTTTCACCTTGATTTGGTAAATGATCGGTGATGGTTACCATGTCTGTATTTATACTCCCAATCACTGTCATTGTCGGCTTGCTCAATCGTTCTCCCTCCTTTAGTTAGTCAGTTTTCGTTTCTCTAGGATGTGTCCACCTCAGAAAACGATCGGTCTTAGTCGGGGACAAACTTTCGTTTTCTACATGTTACTGTTTTTATTCTGTAGCCTTCACGCTTATATCACAAGGGCCGAACCTTTAGTTAGGTTGTGTTTGATAAGATTGTAACGCCTTTGTCATGAGATCCCAAAACTTATCAAAGTTCAATTCGTAGGCAAAGTGGACATTTGGGTCCTTGCCCGTTGTCTTAAGTTTATCTACAACGGTCATTCCGTATGAGAACTCACCCTTTGTTTCAACATCAACACGGACATGTTGACATTTGAAAATCGAAGGATCGAGTAAGTAGGCAACCGTACAGGCATCGTGAATCGGTGGACCTGAGAACCCGAAGACTTCCTTGTACGTTTTCTTAAAAAACACCAATAGCTCAACAACGAAATGAGCGGTCGCATTGTCGATATTCGATAGCTGCTCGATGATTTCATCTGTTGCGATCGCTTGGTGCGTGACGTCTAAGGCAAACATCGAAATCGGAACACCGCTATTGAACACGACGTTTGCGGCTTCGGCGTCGACGTAGATGTTAAACTCTGCTGCCGGTGTCCAATTGCCGAAAGTTCCTCCGCCCATCAGGACAATTTCTTTGATCTTAGGAATGATTTTCGGTTCTTTAATCATCGCTAAAGCAATGTTTGTAAGTGGACCGGTCGGGACTAATGTGATGTCATCACCGGCGTTTAATACCTTTTCGATGATTAAGTCAACACCGTGTTGATCAATCGCTTGCTTGGTTGGAATTTCCGGTAAATCCGGGCCATCCAAGCCTGTATCCCCGTGAATTTCTTCGGCAATTTCTCTTTCCTTTACTAACGGTCTTTCTACCCCTTGGGCGACGGGGACATCTGTCAGGCCAATCATGTCGCATACTTTTAGTGTGTTTTGTGTATTTTTTTCTACTTCAACATTACCGGCAACCGTTGTTATCGCCTCAATTTTTAAATCGCTGATATTCGAAGCAGCTAGGATGATTGAGATCGCGTCATCATGTCCTGGGTCGCAGTCTAAGATTACTTTTTTCGTCATTGCCTCTACCTCCCTTAGTCAGAGTTGCTTCTTGCTGAGAATCAAGCGTTTACATTTTTATTCGTGCACGTCGTATTGATTTTACGTAGAGAAACTTGCGTCGCGATGAATCCAAAGTAATATTTCGCCAATGAACGGACGTTAACCTAAACTATGAAACAATGACAGCCTTCTCAAAGCCCAATTCGTAGGCTTGCTGCAGCAATTGTTGCATATACGTATCATCCGGAGAAGGGGTGTTTTGCAAACGTCCGTTCACACCATTGCTCCTAAATGTAATAAGCTTTAACTTGACGTCAGTTACGTTTTCGCCAATCGTTTCAGCGATGCCACTGATGACAGCTTCCGCATCGACCTCACCTGGTAAACAGACGATGCGGATTTCCTCCAATTTATTGCAACAGGCAAGGTGATGTAGATTCTTTTTGACGACAGCGTTCGTAAGTCCGCCTGTGATTTTTTGGTATGTTTGTTGATCCCAGGCTTTCACATCGAGCATGACCCCTTCGCATAATGCCAATAAAGCAGGGTAGCTAGTCAAGTCTGTGGTACCGTTACTGTCAATTAAGCATGTAAGTCCGTGTGCTCGTGCGATTGTGAACAGTTCTTTTATAAAATGAGGATAAAGGGTGCTTTCACCACCTGACACGGTAATGCCTCGGATAAATGGTAAGTTCTTTTGAATCTCCTCGAAAATCTCTTCAGGGGTTAGATGTCTTACTTTGGGTGAAGCATTTGATGAACAAACGTGAATACACTGATCGCACTGCACACATACTTCAGGATCCCAGTTCACACGGCCATCAGCCTTCGTCAGAGCCCCCGATGGACAACCACTAACACATATTCCGCAGTGATGGCATTGATTTTGCGTTTCTGGATTATGGCAATAAGCACATGCTAAGTTACATCCTTGAAAGAAAATCGTCGACCGGTTCCCAGGTCCGTCTACGAGGCTTAAAGGCATCACCTTATTGATTGGTGCCGTCGTCATACTCCCCGCACCTTTCTATCTTTAAGATGATTATGATCATAGTTGGACGTGCCAAGCTGGGTCGTATTTTGCAGGACGACTTGCTCATCGCGGTATTTTTCCATTTCGCTACGTTTAACTAAATAACCGGTAATACGCACTAAATCACTATTCTCTTCGTAAAAACTCATATATTTTGAACCTAATGAAAACGCCCCTTTTACAATATCAAGAATCGCACTAGGGTTATTTCGTCCGGTCGTTTCAATTGGGAAGATATCTCCACAGCCTGTCGTAATTTCGCGATGGAACCTGGCACTATGTCTTAGATGATCATAAATATTCTCCAGTTCATCACTGACAGGGATGCGCACGCCTGAAGTGATGCCGATATCGTAATCCATGCCAACCTGTGCATGGAGCATCAGTTGTCCACCAGAAATATTAGAATATTTGGCTGGGAACTGGGCCGCAAAGTTTGAAATCACCTTCATGATTTGCTCTGCGAGATCGTCTGCCTCACTATCGTGTCCATAACGTTTCTCATTTTCGCCCATCAGGATATTCGTACACTCAGCCAATCCTGTAATTCCTAACATGCCGATAAAGTTGTTAGCGTCGATGAAACCTTCCTTCACAAGGAAAGACGACTCAAAAAAGCCAGATTGTTCGACTAAAAAACGGATCCGTTCGTTCATATAACCGCCCAGTGCCTCTAGACAATCAGGAAGCAGTTCGTATAAAAACTGCTCTGTGGATGTGGCAACGTTCGCAAGTCCAGGAAGCGTGATTCTAGAAAGCGTATGGGCGCCACCGCCGATTGGCAAAATATTGTAGCAACTTGAAATCCCGTAATCAGTCGGATACGTCTTCTGATGAATGTGGTGATTGCAAAAAGCAGGATTCGCACAGTACAAGCTCGCGTGAACCGCTAATTCAGCATAGTCATCGGGTGTAATAGCCGGGTCATATTTAAGCGTGAAATTCGGAACCGCATTCTGTAATTCCTTTTCCAACTCGAGAATCAACTTTCCTGCACGTGTTGCTTCTGGTCCAATATTGGCGTGACAGAAAGAATCCGTAATCGTGCGATCAAGATAATTGAGAAAAAGGCGAAGTTTTTTCTTTGCCTTTTTATCGCTAACGCCATCCAAAAATGGCTCAATGAGTTTATCAATGTTACCTAGATAAACAGGGAATCCTGTGATCGACGGAACATGCTTATAGAAAATCATCAAAGAATTCAATAATTCATCTATATCTTCCGGTGGTTCAATCCGTAAAAATTCACTTCCGTTTGTGAGAAGGTGCTCATAATCCGGCATGATATAGCGCGGTCGATAAGGTGCACTTCCTTCATACAAATCATCGATGGCATTGATCTCAAAATAATATCTCGTTTTCTCTGGAATATTTAAAACCGACAGCGTATCTTCTGCGGCATGTGCAAGTGACATGACCTTTTGTTCATAAGTAAGCTTTTGGGAAGTCACCATGTCTAAAACTTGACTCATTCTTACACGCCCCTTTTATTGACTAAACTTTTCCTCTATTAATGCGACTAGTCTTTCGTATTGTCTCTCAGAAATGACGATTTTCCCCCTATCGTTTGTAATCAGGCCGTTGTCTGAGAGCTTTTTGATGGATCGATTAACGGTTTTTAAGCTGTAGCCGGTCTGATCGGCAATTTCTTGTCGTTTGATCTGAATCGTGCACGTTTTATCTTTTGCGTGCTTTCGATAATAGTTGGTCATGTAAAGCATGAGACGATCGGCGGCGTTTAGAAACAAGTAAGTCCGTTCATTTGTCGTCTGCTCCAAAATACTGCTCATAATTTCACGTGTTCGAAAAAACAATGCCTCTGGGTCATTTCTGATCCAGTTGATATAGTTCTCCATCGGTAAGACGATAAACTGACACGCTGTCGAAGTGACTAATGTGGCTTTATACGTTGTGTTACCCGCCAACCCTTCCATTTCGCCAAACAAGGCGGGTGCTTGAAACTCGGAAAATACATAGACATCACCTGAAATTTGCTCTTCAATGGCTCTTACTTGTCCGTCAATTAAAATCCAAAGTTCATTGCAGGCGTCATTTGCTGATATGAACTTTGTATCCGTTTTCATTTCTTCAGTACGAAAGGAGTGGCTCGTTGAAGGGTAATCCTCAAATAATGTTTGTAGGTATTGGCGTTGAGGTTGGGGTGCTTTACTTATTGCTTCGATGATATCCTCCATAATGACCTCCTCCTTTAGTGTCATTATATCGACCGAACGCGCTCATAAAAAGGACATATGTCCTTTTTATGTTTGCAGATGAGAGTGCTTTTCACATTTCTTTCATAAGTGTATTTGCAAGGTGTTATTGGTGACAAAGTGACACACCCTCGTTGACTTGACCGCATGTTACGCGTACTGCGTTTCATAAGAATACTTCATGTGCTTCTGAAAATTAATTTATGGAAAAGTGAAAACGGAAACCTGGTAAAACAAAAAAGACCACTTGCTAACCTCTCAAACTTCCTTCCTCTTCCAGACTTCACTTATTCATAAAGAGGGTATTAAGAGGTGTTCGCAGTGGTTTG
This sequence comes from Texcoconibacillus texcoconensis, assembly GCF_014202575.1. Lineage (GTDB taxonomy): Bacteria > Bacillota > Bacilli > Bacillales > Salisediminibacteriaceae > Texcoconibacillus > Texcoconibacillus texcoconensis. Next base: position 190,027 of record NZ_JACHHB010000002.1, read on the forward strand.
AAATCTGCATCGTGAAAGTTAGGTTTGTTTTTCGAAGTCCTTGGAGATTGTCTTGAGAAGTTGTTCATGCACTTCTTCAAGGCACATGAGCATGCGGTACATTTCAGCTGCTAGTGGGCCGTCGTCGCCGCCGTTCATATAGATCGTCGTGAAGTCTCCGGATCCTAGGTACTCGTCTAAATCATCGTACAGTTCGCGTGCGAGGGCACGGTCTTCTTCGTCTTCGAAGTCTGCTGTTTTCAACAACCTTTGTGCTTCGGGATAGTAATGTTCAAAATCCATTACGAGCATGGCGTAATCATCCCAGTAGCCGTCTTCGATTGGGTCAGCTTCCTCATCGTCATCTAAGCAATCGAGCCCGCAGTAAAGATGATCATTTGCATCGATCACATACACGTCATCAACCGAGCGTAAGCAATAAGCGCAATGATTTTCTGGAAGACAAATAACCCAGTCTTTACCGTCACGTGTAAGCCAGTGCTCCTCTGAAAGTGGTTTTAGAATATGTCGGCCGAGATAAGCAATTGGAGAACTCTTACCAGATTGCTTTTTCACTTTTTTCGCTAATGTTGGTTCTTCTTGTTGCATCTTTTCCCATAGTTGGTGTGTATTCATCTTTTGTTGCTTTTTCATCACCTGTTTCAGCCAAACATTTATCGTCATTGTCATCATCCTCCTCATTTCTCTATGGATCAAGCTCCATTGTTTGAATGAGCCTCATTTTCACTATACACACGGCTTTGAGATTTGTCGGCGGGGGAGGGGGGAGGTTTTTCGGGCAGGTGAATCATTTTTTCCTTCAGGTGAACCGGTTTTTCCTTCAGGTGCGGCATTTTTTCCTTCAGGTGAACCGGTTTTCCCTTCATGTAAGTCAATTTTTCCTTCAGGTGAACCCGTTTTTCCTTCAGGTGCGGCATTTTTTCCTTCAGGTGAACCGATTTTCCGTTCAGGTGAGTCATTTTTCCTTCAGGCGAACCGATTTTCCGTTCTGGTGCGGTAACTTTTCCTTCAGGTGAACCGGTTTTCCCTTCATGTAAGTCAATTTTTCCTTCAGGTGAACCCGTTTTTCCTTCAGGTGCGGCATTTTTTCCTTCAGG
>NZ_JACHHB010000002.1:191218-400031 GCF_014202575.1 Texcoconibacillus texcoconensis
CAGGTGAACCGTTTTTTCGTTCTGGTGCGGTAACTTTTCCTTCAGGTGGACCGTTTTTTCGATGAGGTGCGGTAACTTTTCCTTCAGGTGGACCGTTTTTTCGATGAGGTGCGGTAACTTTTCCTTCAGGTGGACCGTTTTTTCGTTCAGGGGCGGTAACTTTTCCTTCAGGTGAACCGTTTTTTCGTTCAGGTGAGTCAACTTTTCCTTCAGGTGGACCGTTTTTTCATTCAGGTTGGACAATTTTTCCTTCAGGTGGACCGTTTTTTCGTTCAGGTGCGACAACTTTTCCTTCAGGTGAAATAGAATTTGTCCTAATGTCCCTTTTAAGAGATCGGTGATGTCTCGATTTCATTTTTAAATGTTTTTGTTCCGTAATGATAAATGAAAGAGGTAAAAAAATGTAATACAAAAACCCAATCCACTTCTTCACTCCCAAAAGGGGCTCCACAAAATCGAGACGCTGTCTTTCTCGGTATCTATCTAACATTAAAATAGACGCTCTCACCTAAGAGAGCGCCTAAACTTACTTTCATTTGTGCGACTTAATCGAGGACGTTCGCTTCTTGTAAGAAGCGGTCAACGATGGCAGCCATTTGTGCACGTGTTGTCGGATCTTTAGGGTTTAACTCGTTGTCACTGTTCCCTTGCATAATGCCTGCTTGAACGATTTGTTCTACGTCATTCTTGGCAAAGTTGGCTGTGTCTTCTAAGTCTGTGACATGGTTGTCTTCATCTAGCTTTGGCTCGTGGCCGATGTGCTCCATCGCGCGTGCAACCATCACTGCAGCTTCTTCACGCGTGACGTTTTCATTTGGTGCGAGCTCACCGCTATCACGACCTTGGATGATGCCTACTTCATAGGCTGGCATCAGCTCTTCAACGAACCATTCACTGCCTTCAACATCCGGAAACTGGTTATTGTAAGTTTCAGAGGTTGAAAGGTCTAAGCTACGTGTTAATACAACCGCAAACTGACTGCGACTCATTTGCTCGCTTGGTTTGAAGTAAACATTGTCAGCGTAGCCTTTGACGATGTCATTTGTAGCTAGGCGTTCAATGTAGTTAGCAGCCCAGAACCCTGAATCAACGTCTTCGAATGCGCCTTCTGGTTGTGCGGATTCTTCATCTTTTTGAACGACAACCGCACTTAACGCATCAAGCGTGATGTCGTCTTGTGTGAGTTCGAATCCAGTTGGATCTTCTACTTCTGTCACACCTGCTTCATTGCTATCAACAATGACTGTTCCTTCAGTAAGGTCTGCATCTTCAAGCGTTAATGTACGCTCTTGGTCATCTGCGTTGACAAAAACGTAATAAGATTCAGATTGGTCAGATGACGTGGCTTTGTAGCCAATGATTAAGTCTTCCTCGTCAATTTCTGGTGCGTCAATAAACGAAACATTCTCGTCGATATCTTCCATTGTTCCGTGTCTAAACGCATCCGTCGAACGGCGAAGTTCAATCATTCCACGCGTGAAGTCACGCGTTTCTACATTTATTGGGTACGCTTCTTCATTTGTCGCTTTTTCCCAATCAAATAAGTTCACCGCATCCGTAGAATCGTACGAATCATGGATGAAGTATGGGTACTTAAATGGTTCACCGTCTTCATCTGTCATAAATGTGGACGCATAAGGTGGTTCATCGACTTCCTCTTGATAGTCATCATGGCGGAACTGTTTTGTACGGCCATATTCTTGGCCAGAGTGGATAAATGGTGTTCCTTGTGCAGTGAGTGTCATCAAGTTTCCAAGGCGGATCCGCTCATGAATTTCTTCTTGATGATAATCGGGATCCTTTTCAATGGAATAAGCAATCACATCGTGAAGCGTTAAGTTATCGTGTGCTGCCACGTATGGCACAACATCTCCAGGGTTAGTGGCTTTGAAGTTGTGTGGATTGGCTGTTACGTTGTCGTAAATTTGCTGGATATCGCGCTCTCCACCTGTGATAAATTGAGGTTCCCCTTCAAAACCAAATCCGGATTTCAATTCGTTACGGAAATCATCAGAGAAGGATCCAACACTTTCCGTATCTTGCATCCAGTCTTGGTCTGCCGGTTGAACATCAGGATCGGTTTCGTCACCGACGTAAGTTCGCCAACCTTCACCAATCATCACAATATTCGGGTTCGCTTCTTTCGCTTTGTCGTAAGCTTTTTGAATCGTTTCAGCATCCTGGTCGCCCATCATGTCAAAACGGAAGCCATCGACTTTAAATTCCTCAACCCAATACATGACAGAATCTACAAGGATACGTCGCGCCATCTCGTGTGTCGTACCTAATCGACCACCACCGAAGCTAATTCTGGACGTACCATCTGCGTCCATGAAGTGATAGTAGTTTGGCTCTAAGTCTTCAAAGAGGTGTTCGCGTGCTGTATGGTTGTATACAACATCAAGGATGACCCCCATACCTCGGTCATGAATTTCATCAATTAATTTCTTGAATTCCTCAATGCGCTTTTCAGCGTCATCTGGGTCTTCCGAGTACATGCCCGTTAACGAGAAGTAACTATGTGGGTCATAACCCCAGTTATAGTTGTTTTGTGTAGACGAGTAATCCATTAAACGCTCGTCATTGTTGTATTCATCAGCGAAGAAATAGCTCATCACTGGGAGAAGTTGAATGTGCGTGACACCCATGTCTTCCATGTAGTCGAGCTTTTCTACAAACGAAGCAAACGTACCAAACTGAGATTCTAACTCCTCATCAATCGTTGGATCTACTGTAAAGTCACGGACATGTGTTTCATAAATGATCGCGTCTTCACGCTTTTCAAATCCTTCAATATCAGCATAGTCAAGCTCAGGTCCGATGGAAGATGGATCGACAATCGCTGCTTTTCCGACGTGAAATTCCCCATCATCTTCACGGCTGCTATCCCATGTCGCCATCGAGCTTGCATATGGATCAAGCGCCTTCACCGTTTCACCATCGCGCTCAATTTCATAGTGATAATAATAGCCAGTTAAGTCTTCGACACCGGTGTTTTCCTCATCGAGCGTCACTTCCCATACACCCGTATCTTGACGTATCATGTCGACATCGTCTACAACCACTTCATATTGGTCGTCGCGGTCGTAAAGGATGATCGAAATGTTATCCGCACTTGGCGACCATAGCTTGAGTGTTGCTGAACCATCGTCGTGAAGGTCAACACCAAGGTCCCCATCATACGCATACAATTCGTCTTTGAGCTGCCAACTGATAAATGCTGATGTAGACTGATCACCATAAGAAACGTCAAATGGTGCGACTTCATGGTCAAATTGACCGTAAACGGATACCGTTTGTTCATCTTCAACGACCGCTTCGTCAAAGGACACCTCGTTTCCGTTCGCGTCAACGATGTCTAGTTCCTCTCCAAGCTGTTCTGTTGTCATTCCTTCAGTTGCTGTAAACCCTAGTTCAATACGGTCTTCTTCTTTCACTTGCCCATATTCAATTTGGTGACCTTGAACGTAATAAGGGTTTGTGTAAGCTTCATTTTCCCCTTCTTTCAAGAAAACTTGGTCATGGTTTTCAAAGTCTCTGAAGAACATATCATCAGATTCATCAGGATTTTCATTACGTTCCACCAGTAATAGGCCGACTTCTTCTGCGTCTTCTGTAACTTCAAGGTCTACGTATGAGCCATACGGTCCTACGTTATCGCTTGTAAATGGGTGTGCACCCATCGGCCATTCTTCAGTTGGCTCGGCTACATCTTCCCAAGTCCAAAGGCCCCAAGGCTCGTAATTTTCGTCTTCACTGTAGTAGTGAACACGGATTTTATTGTCTTCTAATTCAACAGGTTCATAATGATAGAGGTCTCCTTCTTCAGATAGCCATACTTCGTTCATGTCTTCAGAGAGTATCTCAATATCAACGTCATCTGTAATTGCATCTTCCTCTTCTTCACTGTAAACATGAAGATTTACCAGCTCAGCATCATCTTGAAGCGCAATGTCTAAGTACGGACCATAATCGGTCTTTTGATCTTCAGTAAAGGACTTGCCATCTGGCCAATCCCCTTCATCTTCTGATGGGGTCTCAACATCTTCCCATAGCCAAAGACCTATGTCAGATACATCGTCATTTCCTTGGTCATAATGGACGCGGAGGGTGTCATCTGGAATGTCGTCGCCGCCATTGGATGCAGCCGCTGTCTCCACTTGGTCAGGTGTCGCATACAAGGAAGCAATGCCTAGTGATAATACACCTACTGTTAAGAATGATGATTTTCTTTTCATTTCTCTTTTCACCAAGTATTCTCCTCTCCTTTCAAACATTGAAATCGAAGCGGTAAACTGACTAAAGGTTCCCTCCTTTCAAGCTTTCAGGTTAGATTCAGGGGTAGCGGTTAGCAGGGAGTCGCTAGCGGTTAGTGGTCAGTGGTTGGCGGTTAGTGACCAACTGCTAGCGCTTAGCGATCGGTGAAATCGTTTGCACAAATAGCTGTAAAATATGAACACATCCATAGTTGAATTGTTTCAACTTATATTGCAAACGCTTTCACTAATTAAATTTTACAACCATTGAAAGGATAGATCAATAGATTTTACATAATTGCCATGAAAAACCTGAATATGGAAGTGGATATAGCCACTCCCAACAAAGAGAGCGCCCCTATTAAATCTCTTTCAAATCGAATTTAATCTCACTACCGACATTATCGTAATAGTGATACATATATAGAAAGGGGCGAATTGTTCTTTCTCAGTGTGTGTCACGTTAAGGTTCATTCATTTTTCCTTCAGGTGGACTGTTTTTTTCAGGTTGGACAACTTTTCCTTCAGGTGGACCATTTTTTCCTTCAGGTGCGGCAACTTTTCCTTCAGGTGAACCGATTTTTCCTTCAGGTGAACCGGTTTTTCGTTCAGGTGCGGTAACTTTTCCTTCAGCTGAATCATTTTTTCGTTCAGGTGCGGCAATTTTTCCTTCAGGTGGACCAATTTTTCCTTCAGGTGCGGCATTTTTTCCTTCAGGTGAACCGATTTTTCCTTCAGGTGCGGTAACTTTTCCTTCAGGTGCGGTAACTTTTCCTTCAGGTGAACCGATTTTTCGTTCAGGTGCGACAACTTTTCCTTCAGCTGAACCGATTTTCCCTTCAGGTGAACCTGTTTTTCGTTCAGGTGCGGTAACTTTCCCTTCAGGTGAACCGATTTTTCCTTCATGTAAGTCAATTTTTCCTTCAGCTGAACCATTTTTCCTTCAGGTGCGACAACTTTTCCTTCAGCTGAACCGTTTTTTCGTTCAGGTGCGATCATTTTTTCCTTCAGGTGAACCGTTTTTTCCTTCAGGTGCGGTAACTTTTCCTTCAGCTGAACCGATTTTTCGTTCAGGAGCTACTTTTCCTTCAGCTGAACCGTTTTTTCCTTCAGGTTGGACAACTTTTCCTTCAGCTGAACCATTTTTTCCTTCAGGTGAAGCGATTATAAAAAAGCGCCCTGCACGCTGGTTACAAGGGCACTTACATAATTTTCGCTAAACGAACGAAAGTCTCACCACTTTCTTTGCTTCGAATGATTCCTTTCTATTCCTATCCGATAAATATGAAATGTCCTTCCCAATCCCTACTGTATGTTCCTTTTCATTTTGGTCATAATAAACATACTAAAATTGGTACGCGAGGTCATTGGTTATGGAATCTAAACATTTGGTTCGAAATAAGTCTCAACGTCGAACGATTCATCACTCGGCTTCTTATCATAATAATTTGATTACATACAGAAATCCTTGGGTCGTTGCGTGGTGGGCTGCGGCTTTACCTGGGCTTGGTCATTTTATGTTGTGTAAATTCATAATGGGAATGATCCTGTTTGGTTGGGAAATTTTTGTGAATGTTAATGGTGGACTCAATCAAGCGATCTTTTATTCGTTTATCGGAGAGTTCGATCAAGCGAGAGACGTTCTCGACCCTGTTTGGGCAATTATGTATGTCGGGATTTATATTTTTAATATTTGGGATGCTTACCGGCGGACGGTTGAGATGAATAAATTATATGTGCTCGCCTATACAGAAAACAGTCCGTTAGCGCCATTTAAAATTACTGCACTTGAAGTTAACTATTTAGATAAAAAACATCCAAGTATGGCGGCGATTTTTTCAGCTATTTCTCCTGGTTTAGGTTACATTTATGTCGACCGTACCCCGAGTGCGGTTTATACGATTATCTGGTGGATTGTCATTGTTTATTTTTCTGGTTTTCATACTGCCATTCTTCATACAATGATCGGGAATTTTGCACTGGCTATACAGACCCTTGATCCACAATGGTTCTTTTTCATTCCTTCTATCTACTTGTTTAGTATCTATGATAGCTACAGTTACACCGTTGAATTAAATAAAATTTTCGAAAAAGAACAGTCTAATTTTTTAAAGAAACATTATCAGCAGAATCCTTCCAAAATGCTTACGACCCTTAAAGAAAAATCGCCGATTGACGATCCTTTAAGGCGATGACAGAGGCGTAGTTGCACTTATACTTAAGACTTCAAAATTTTTACTACGTCGAACATCTTCCTTGATAAAATTTTATGCTTTCTTAACGTTAAAAAATGACAAGTGGTGAACATGATGCACATTATTGCTTCTTTTGAATATTCAACATCATTAGAATTAGCATTGAATGAATTAGAACGACATGGCGTTGCAAAGAAAAATATCCTTGGTTTCCCTCTAGATAAAAGAGTAGAAACAGGGAAGTTGTTTGATTCGATTCACCATTCAGATGGGGTGAGTTTATTTAATTTAGCTACGGTTTTAGGCACAATTTTTATGTTATTCGGTTGTATTTATGGTTTCATATTATATCTCGGTCCGATTATATGGGGGTTAATTGGTCTCGTCGTTGGCGCGCTGCTTGGTTTTTCGATCGACCTCTTCATCTATAAAAAGAAGCAAGGCGATCGTCAGAAACGTAAAGGGGATATACATACGGAAGTGGTGTTGATTATTGAATGCGACCAGGAGAAAGCGGGAAAAGTAGAAGAAGTTTTGTGGCAAAACCGTGCTCTCGGGTTATGTACAGTTGCGGAAAAACCAGCATTTTTTGGTGAGCAATGATTATCGCTCACCAATTTTTCGATCAATTTGCGGTTTTTCAATGTCTTGGATGCCTTTTTTGACAAGCTTCTCATAGATTTCTTCCTTATAGTCTAATGAAACATGTTCACTCGTGTTCATGTCCTCATAGATGCTGCGGAGGTTGTCCAATATTTCCGGACTTTTAGGGAATGACCTCTTAATGCACTTATAAAATTTGTCGGCATCATCGTCTGTCATTGGTTCGTCCTTCATTGTTAAGTTATTCACTGTCGAGTTGAAAAGAATCAGCTTAAAAGCTATCGTCGCGACATAGATTGGAATAACGGTCATTACGAGCAGGAAAGGGATCATCGTTAAGTAACCTGCCGTACTTTGTATGACGAATTGATCAAACGATAAAGGCAGCACTTCTTTAAACCATTGAGCATCGTGTATCATCGTTTCGTTCATAATATTCTCCTCATTACTTTTATCGTTTTAAGCGAGAAAAATCCTACGTACCCCAGCAATAAACGGATAGATGAACCGCATTTTTCCGTGCAACTTGCAAATTCTGTTCTGTTTCAATTCTACCTAAGCACGGATGTGGTGGCAGGATTTGTTTTCTTCTCATGTATTATTACATGTTCATTACAAATTTGGCTAACGGGGTCCGTCCCCACGCTTCCTCTCTTCCTTAATCTAATCACTCATAATTCTTATAAGGTCATACTGATAAAATCGACGGTTTCGTTTGCGGTCATCACCGAAAATCATATTTAATTGCTCTAAGTCACGGAGGCTTTTACGAATGGTCGTTGGTGCCATTTTGGTTATTTCCTGAATTTGATGCACATTGGCAATCGGTTGTCTAAAAAGGGCTTCCCATACTTTTTGTGTTGATGGTTGCTCTAATTTACGATTTCCTTTTTCAAATAACTCTTCTGCTGCGTCTAGTTTCTTAAATTGTTTTTCAGCCATTCGATTTGTTGCTTCAAGAAAGAAGAGAATCCAGCTTCTCCAGTCGGGTTCTTTTTTGCCGATGGAACGTACTCCATTTAGTAATGCATAGTATTTAAACCTTTCACGCTCTAATTCTTCACTTAAGAAAAAGAATGGGGAGTTAATAATATCTGTTTGAAGGAGATATAAAACAATTAATATTCTCCCTAACCTTCCATTTCCATCTAAAAAAGGATGAATCGATTCAAATTGCGCGTGAATAACGGCCGTTTTTATTAATGGGTGTAATTTCTTTTCGTCACTTTCTTTTTTGTAAGGATGACCGTTGATATAGTGTTCAAGGTTAGACATGTAGTCATCCATACGGTGAGGTTCAGGTGGAATGTAAGAAGCGTCTTTCATATCCTTTGTCGGACCTATAAAGTTTTGGATCTTTCGATATTCTCCCGACCCTCCTGCCGATCCCCTAGCATCCTCCATTAACGAACGATGCATATCACGGATTAAACGCTGCGTTAATGGGTACCCATGTTGAATGGATTCAACACCAACCCTTAGCGCTTTTTGGTAATTTCGAACTTCAATCCTTTCCCAATCGTCTCTCTCATCAATACTATCTTCAAGCATCTCACTAAAGGTCACCTGAGTCCCCTCAATCCTTGTTGATTGAACAGATTCATGAAGTGTTAACAACTGAAGAAAGGATTCATTGACAGGCGAATATCGTATTTTTTGCTTTAATTTTTCAAGCTTGGCTGTGGCATCCACAACTTCTTTATAAAATTCAAGTTCAGTTTCCGTATCGAACGTGACAGGAAGCATCGGTAAATGATATGGATTTTTCATCTTCCAGCCTCCTTTACAACAATTTTTAACCGTTTATTTATCTATCATACATCATATCTCGATATTACGATATTATTTAAGGTTATTTTGTTGTAATAAAACAATTCGGATCTTTCCAAAGTAGGCTTTATCTCCGTAGACTCGAAAAGCCCCTGAGGTGATTAGAGATGAATGGGTCACTTCAGGGGCACGTTTATGTTTTAGCGGATAGATAAGTGCGGTTTGGCACTGTGGCTGTTTTCGTAGCTCGAGAAAAACGTATGATGATGATAGGTCGACGAGATGTGGGCACGTTCGTCGGGGTTCTCTTGTGGTTTTCTGCGGATTCGGATTCTGTGTATGCTTCTGATGCTGCGGACATTGATTCCGTTATTTACGTGAAAAAGGCTGATTTTGAGCGTTTTGCGGACATGAGTTCCGCTATTTGCAAAAAATCGCCCTTTATTGCATGCAAAAGAGGGGATTAACGGAACACATGTCCGTTCGACCTCTAAAAATGGCGTATTTGGCTGAAATAACGGAACGTATGTCCGTGGCCGCGAGACCTGTAATCTCTTCTCAAGTTTTATTACATGTTCATTACAATTTCGGCTAACGAGATCCGTCCCCACGCTTCACCCACGCTTCCCCTCCTTCACTCTCTAAAGCCCTTCGACTTCGGCGCTTACGACTTTGTCTAGTTCTTTGATGTTTTCGTAGACGTCTGTGGTGTATCTTTTTTCGTTGATGAAGGCGGTGATGTCCATTTGTTTTTGTTGTTCGTTGATGTCTTTGACTTTGACGTGGTGGGTTGTGATGCCGTTTTGTTTCATGTCTTTTAGGATTTTGGTTACGCCACCGTTATATTCTACGATCATTTTGATTTTAATCTTTCGTTCATTAAGTTTTGCTGGACCGTAGTTTTTGATGAGCCATGGGAGGAAGTTGACGCTGATCATGATGATGACGATCGCGACGACGGCTTCTCTATAAAAACCCATGCCGATGGCAATGCCCATGCCTGCTGATGTCCAGACGAGAGCGGCGGTTGTCAGCCCTGAGATGACGTCATTGTTTCTTCGTAGGATGACGCCGGCGCCTAAAAAGCCGATACCTGAGATAATGTAACTTGGAATACGCCCTGGGTCCATAATTCTTAAATCTGTTGCGGTATAGATGTAGCTCGCTTCAATGGATACGATTGTAAGCAGACAGCTTGTAATAGAAATGGTCAGTAATGTTTTCAGTCCTAAACCTTTCTTCTTGATTTCTCGATCGATACCGATGGCAAAGGCTAGCAAGGCTGTGATCCCTATTTTTACGTAATATTCCTCCATCTCTCTCCCTCCCTTGCTTCATCACTCACTTTACTGAATATTCGTTCTTTTAATCGTGACTATTAGTATATAATTAAAGGATATTCAAAAACAAGAAAATTTATTTCCTATTTATGATGTACCCGTTTTTATCATTTTTTGATCATGTTTCCTTGAATGAAGGTGACGATCTCATGAAACTTGGAAGAAATCCCTGAGGCTTGACAATTGATAATTGTAAGAATTTTGTGATATATTACACGCATACTTTCTTTTTCAGAAGAATTTAAGTTATAATAGTCAGAATATATTGGCAACTGCATAATCGTCGATCATACATTGAAAATAGGGGTTTTCGGTCATTCTGAATCATCCTTAGAAAAGATGAGCCCCACCAAAAGTGTTTTTGGTGGGGTTTGTTGTTGTTCTTCAATGTATTTTCAGGATAGGTTCCAGCGTAATGACAGAAACGGACTTCTTGTTATGAAAGGGGTTTTTCCATGGGGTTTAGAGATGTTATTGAATCGCGGATTCTCGTTGGAGATGGAGCAATCGGGACGCTCTTATACCAAGACGGAATGGAAGGTTGTTTTGAGGAATATAACGTGACAGCACCTGATCAAATTCGCGCTGTCCATCAACAATATATCGATGCTGGGGCCGATCTCATTCAGACGAATACATATGCTGCGAATTCATTAAAGCTAAGCCGCTATCGTCTTGAACAACAAACAGAAGCGATCAACCGACAGGCAGTTCGGATAGCAAAGGAAGTCGCTCCAGAAGATGTGTTTGTGTTTGCGACGATTGGCGGGATCGGCAACGCCTTTCAAAATGAATTTGACGTTGATGAGATGCGCCAAAGCCTTGAAGAGCAAGCATCCACTTTACTTAATGAGGACGTTGACGGCTTTTTACTGGAGACGTTTTACGATTTAGAAGAACTGACTTTGCTCATTGAGTTTCTGCGCGAACGTACGGATAAACCGATCATTGCGCAAGTTTCTATGGGCGATATCGGTGTTTTACAAGGTGGGGTTAAGCTTGAAGACGGCTTAAAGCAAATTGAGAAAGCTGGCGCTGATGTCGCTGGGGTCAACTGTCGAATGGGCCCGCACCATATGTTGCAATCGTTAGAGGAAGTGCCACTGTTGGACCATGCACATTTATCTGTTTATCCAAATGCGAGTCTTCCGAATGTGCGTGATGGACGGTTCTTCTATCAGTCCAACCCTGCTTATTTTAAAGAGATGACAAAGCCGCTCGTCGGTGAAGGGGTTCGACTCATCGGGGGTTGTTGTGGGACGACCCCTGAGCACGTTCGTTCGGTTCGCGAAGCTGTCGACGTCGCGGGGTTGACGCCTATTACGGAGAAAAACGTGCAAAAGCGCCAAGGACAACCTGTGGCTATGGATGCGGCTCCGCGACAAGATGAGCCGATTCCTGAGATTACGAAAACCCGTACATCGGTGATCGTCGAGTTAGACCCACCAAAGTCCCTCTCGTTAATCCCTTCATTTATGGAAGGGGCTGAAGTGCTCGCTAAAGCTGGGGCTGATGCTGTTACGCTCGCCGATAACTCGCTTGCTTCAGCGCGAATTGATAACTTTTCACTTGGCATGCGAATGAAACAAGAAACGAGCGCGCGCCCGCTCTTACACCTCGCCTGTCGTGATCGAAATATGATCGGTTTACAATCGCATTTGCTCGGGCTTCACGCTGCGGGGATTCACGATATTTTAACGATTACTGGAGATCCAGCCAAAGTCGGCGATTTCCCTGGGGCTTCCTCGGTTTTTGACATGTCTTCGCAACATTTAATGAAGCTTGTCAATCAGTTGAACGAAGGGGTGTCCTTTTCAGGGAAGGATATTGGTGAAAAGACGTCATTTTCTGTCGCGGCTGCGTTCAATGCGAATGCGCGCCGACTCGACCGTGAAGTGTTACGTCTTGAGAAGAAAATTGAAGCTGGGGCCGATTATTTTATGAGTCAGCCCGTCTACAGCCCTGAGCGGTTTCAAGAGATTTACGAAGCGACGAAACATTTGCCTGTTCCGATTTTCATTGGGATTATGCCTCTTGTCAGTGCGCGTAATGCGGAATTTCTCCATCACGAGGTGCCTGGGATTTCACTCACCGATGAGGTGCGCGATCGCATGGCGGCGGTTGCTGGCGACCGTGAAGCCTCTGAACGTGAAGGCCTTGCGATGGCGAAAGATTTGCTTGATGCGGCGCAGGAATATTTCAATGGCATCTATTTGATTACACCGTTTCTCCGTTATCAAATGACGGCTGAACTCACGGCATATGCCTTGAATAAGGAATATGACAACGAAATGACGGTACAGTAACGCGCGATTTCATATTTTCATAAAGGGAAAGGTGGTTTGTACAGCATGGGTCAATCAGCTTTTGAACAGGCGCTTGAGCGTCGGATTCTCATTCTTGATGGTGGGATGGGGACGATGTTGCAGAATGCGGATTTATCGCCGGAGCATTTTGGCGGTGAGGCGTTGGAAGGTTGTAATGAGAAGTTGAATGAGGTGTCGCCTGATGTGATTAGGGAGATTTATCATGATTATTTGGCTGCTGGTGCGGATATTATTGAGACGAATACGTTTGGGGCGACGAGTCTTGTGTTGGAAGATTACAATTTGCAAGATGAGGCGTATGAGCTGAATCGGCTTGCGGCTGTTGTGGCGAAGGAGGAAGCGGAAAAGTTTAGTTCGAGAGATCGGCAACGTTTTGTTGCTGGTGCGATGGGGCCGACGACGAAGTCTTTGTCGGTGACTGGTGGGACGACGTTTGAAGCGTTAGCGGAGGCTTATGCGGAGCAAGTCGAGGGGCTGATTGACGGTGGTGTCGATGTGCTGCTTTTGGAAACGAGCCAAGATATGCGGAACGTGAAGGCGGCGTACGTGGCGATTGAGGAAGTGACGACAAAACGAGGGATTCACATGCCACTGATCGTTTCCGGGACGATTGAGCCGATGGGGACAACGCTTGCCGGGCAATCGATTGAGGCGTTTTATATTTCACTTGAGCATATGAATCCGACGGTCGTTGGCCTCAACTGTGCGACGGGGCCGGAGTTTATGCAAGATCACTTGCGCTCGCTTTCTGAATTATCAACGACGTATGTGCACTGTTATCCGAATGCGGGGCTTCCTGATGAAGAAGGTCATTATCATGAAACGCCGCAATCGCTTGCGAAAAAACTTGAGAACTTTGCTGAAAAAGGCTGGCTCAATATTGTTGGTGGTTGTTGTGGGACAACGCCTGAACACATTCGTGCGATCCGGGAAGTGATCCAGGATTACCCACCGCGTAGAGTGGATGGCGGGCACCCTCATGCTGTTTCTGGCATCGAGCCGCTCGTCTATGATGAATCGATGCGGCCGCTCCTCGTCGGTGAGCGTACAAATGTGATTGGTTCGCGGAAATTTAAGCGGTTGATCGCGGAAGATAAGTTTGAAGAGGCGTCAGAGATTGCTCGTGCGCAAGTGAAAAAGGGGGCGCAAGTTATCGATGTCTGTCTCGCCGATCCTGACCGTGACGAAATGGAAGATATGGAGAAGTTCCTTTCTTATGTCGTTAATAAGGTGAAAGCACCGCTGATGCTCGATTCGACAGATGAGCACGTCTTAGCTCGTGCGCTTACGTATTCGCAAGGAAAAGCGATTATCAATTCGATCAATTTAGAAGATGGTGAAGAGCGCTTTGAAGCGATCGCTCCGCTTGTGCGTCGTTATGGTGCGGCGATTGTTGTCGGAACGATTGATGAACAAGGGATGGGTGTCAGTGCCGATCGCAAAGTCGAGATCGCGCGTCGCTCTTATGATTTGCTCGTCAATAAGTACGGGATCGCGCCGCAGGATATTATTTTTGACCCGCTCGTCTTCCCTGTGGGTACGGGTGATGAGCAGTACATCGGGTCCGCAGAAGCGACCGTGGAAGGGATTCGTCGCATTAAAGAAGAGATGCCTGAGTGTATGACGATTCTCGGTGTCAGTAACGTCTCCTTCGGTCTTCCACCGCTTGGGCGTGAAGTGTTGAATGCGGCGTATATGTATCACTGTACGAGAGCAGGGCTCGATTACGCGATCGTTAACACTGAAAAACTCGAACGTTATGGTTCAATTCCTGATGAGGAAAAAGAGCTCGCTGACAAACTGCTTTTTGATACGAACGATGACACGCTCGCTGCTTTCACAGCGTTTTACCGTGAGAAAAAGCCTGAAGCAAAGGTAGAATCGTCTTCCCTTCCTTTAGAGGAACGGCTTGCGCTCTACATTGTTGAGGGAACGAAGGATGGCTTGTATGAAGATCTCGATGAAGCGTTAGAAGCTTATGATGACCCGCTTAGTATCATTAACGGACCACTTATGAACGGGATGGATAAAGTCGGAAAGTTGTTTAACGACAACGAGCTGATCGTTGCGGAAGTCTTGCAGTCGGCAGAGGCGATGAAAGCAGCTGTTGCTCACTTAGAGCCACATATGGAAGCAAAAGAGGACGGGGATGATCGCGGTAAAGGGAAGATTTTGCTCGCAACGGTGAAGGGCGATGTGCATGACATCGGTAAAAACCTTGTCGATATCATTTTAAGTAACAACGGCTTTCAAGTCGTGAATCTCGGCATTAAAGTGACGTCAAACGAACTGATCGAAGCGGTCGAACGTGAGAAGCCCGATGCGATTGGGTTGTCTGGTCTTCTCGTCAAATCGACGCAACAAATGGTCTTAACGGCAAATGATTTACGCGAGCGGGCCATTGATGTTCCTATGCTCGTCGGTGGGGCGGCGTTGACGCGAAAATTTACAGAAACGAAGATTACGAAGCAGTACAACGGGCTCGTTCTTTATGCAAAGGATGCGATGAATGGTCTAGAGATTGCCAATCAGCTTGCCGACCCCAAAAAACGGGAAGTGCTTGCTGACAATGTGCAAGAAAAACTCGAGAAACGGGCGCGCACGGAAGCTGAAGCAGCCGCAGGTGGAGGCGCCGGCAACAACGAAGCGGCCACAGCGACGGCCACAAAGGAAAAAGTGCGCACGAGCGTATCTCAAGATGTGCCGGTTTACCAGCCGGAGGATTTTGAAAAGCATGTGCTACGCAATTACAATTTGACGCATTTGCAGCCGTATGTGAACATGCAGTCGTTAATCGGAAGTCACCTCGGTGTCCGTGGTAACATTCAGCGGGCCTTGGATCGTGGTGACGAGCGGGCGCGTCGCCTGCTCGAACAAGTGAACGATATGATTACGCGGGGGGAGAAGGAAGGATTTTTACGTGCGGACGGGCTTTATCAGTTTTTCCCTGCCCAATCGGATGGTGATGATATCATCGTCTATGATCCAGAGGCGCCTGGGGAGAAGGTGTTGGAGCGGTTTTCGTTTCCGCGCCAAAGTGAGGCCCCTTTTATGTGCTTAGCTGATTTCCTTCGTCCTGTTGAGAGTGGCGAGATGGATAGTGTCGGGTTTTTGTCGGTGACAGCGGGGAAAGGGGTCCGCGAGCTGGCGGAAGCTGCGAAAGAAAGAGGAGATTTTCTTGAGAGTCATATGATCCAAGCTGTTGCGCTCGAGCTCGCGGAAGCCTTTGCCGAGCGGGTGCACCAGTTGATGCGTGATAAGTGGGGCATTCCTGATTCGGCGGATTTGACGATGCAAGATCGTTTTTCGGCACGCTATCAAGGGATTCGCGTCTCGTTTGGTTATCCTGCTTGTCCGGATTTGGAGGATCAGGAGAAACTGTTTCGTTTGCTTGAGCCGCGTGATATCGGGGTTGGATTGACGGATGAATATATGATGGAACCGGAGGCGAGTGTGACGGCGATGGTGTTCGCTCATCCGGAGGGGCGCTATTTTAGTGTGTGACGTGTGCAAGCGGGCCTGAGGTGTTTACACTTCAGGCTCGCTTTTTTGGTTGTGTCTTCTACATAACCTAGAAACGGATGAGGTGGCAGTGCTTGTCTTCTTCTCAATCACTCAAATGGCATGTTCATTAGTAAGACGAGAATGTTACATAATCCACCTAATTTTGAAGGACAGTAATATCAATAGGAGGTGACATGATGCCAAATCCCTTTGAAGCCTTTTGGCAAAGCTTAAAACAAATGACCGATAGTGACGTAGATGCTCCTATGCACGTCGGGGAAGTGATGAATTGTTGGACATACTTAGCGATGATGAAAGAAATGCTTCGTTACGAAGAGGCTGGCCTCAATATGACATCTGATGAGGAACTTCGGGACATGCTGACAAACGCTCATAAATTGTGCCAATCCCAAGCCGAACAAATGGAAGCGTTTCTCATTAAAGAGGGTGTGCAAATGCCAGAATCGCCAGCACCCAAACCACAGCAAACGCTTAGCGATATCCCAGCTGGCATACACATATCAGACGATGAATTAGCCAACGGCGTGTCCATTAAAGTAGCCGCCGCTATCATCGAGTCTGCAACTGGACAATCACAAGCCATCCGCACAGACCTCGGCATGATGTGGGCGAAAATGCAATCTGAAATGCTTACTTTTAGTACAACATTAAAGTCTTTGATGAAACACCGAGGTTGGGTTAAGGTGCCACCTTATTATCAACCTTCCGGGAATCGACAAAAAGAATAGCGGAAGTCATTAAAATCAGCCGCGACTGAAATCATCACGGCTGATTTTTTGAGATGACGTTGAGTGAAGTTTCCACGTTCGATTTTTGGTTGTGTGGCGCGTAGGTGAAAAGTCCTAATTCGTTCGTAAAATGGTTGATTTCGTTCGTAAGGGAGTGGTTTTCGTTCGTAAATCAACGATTCTCGTTCGTAAACTGGCAATTTTCGTTCATAAACCAATAATTTTCGTTCGTAACTAGTCTGTTTTACTCATAAACCATCTCCACACAAGTCGTTGATCACAAAATTTTGCTTAGAAATGCTTGTGTTCGGCTATGTTGGGGATCGTTGAAAATCTGTTCTGGGTCGCCTTCTTCGATCATATATCCTTCATCCATGAAAATAACCCGATCACCGACTTCACGGGCAAAGCCCATTTCATGGGTGACAACGACCATCGTCATCCCTTCTTTAGCTAAATCTTTCATTACAGCTAAAACATCCCCGACAAGTTCTGGGTCGAGTGCGGACGTTGGTTCGTCAAACAACATGACGCGTGGATTCATCGCCAATGCGCGCGCAATCGCAACCCGTTGTTTTTGACCACCAGATAAGCTACGCGGATAATCATTGGCCTTATCAGCAAGTCCGACTTTTTCCAATAAAGAAACCGCTTCTATATCGGCTTTTTCTTTCGCTTCCCCTTTTACTTTGATTGGCCCGATCGTCACATTTTCTAGCACAGTCTTATGTGGAAATAAGTTAAAATGCTGAAAAACCATCCCTACCTTTGTCCGCAATTGGTTAATGTTCACGCTCGGATCAGCAATATTCTCATCTTCAATCCACACTTCCCCGGAGGTGACTTCCTCAAGTAAGTTGAGGCAACGTAAAAATGTACTTTTCCCAGAACCTGAAGGTCCGATGACACAAACCACTTCTTGCTCTTTTACTTCCACATTAATGTCTTTAAGAACTTGCAGATCGCCGAATGATTTATATAAATCTTTGACTTGTATCATCACACATCCAACTTCCTTTCATATGCCCGCAAAATAATCATACACGGGATTGTAATCGACAAGTACACGAGCCCCATCATAAAGTACGGTTCAAAATAAACACCTGTTGTAGCTACATATTGGCGGCCCATAAATACTGCTTCGCCTGTTGAAATCACTGCAAATAATGACGTGTCTTTTAAACTAATGATAAATTGGTTCCCTAATGGGGGAATCATTCTTTTCAACGCTTGCGGCCATATAATGTAGCGCATCGTTTGGAATGAACTTAAACCGATCGAGCGCCCCGCTTCCATTTGACCTTTGTCGATGGATGCAACACCACCACGTACAATTTCAGCAACATAAGCACCGGCATTAATCGCGATCGCAATAATTCCAGCCGTTAAGTGGTCAAATGTAATTCCAAAAAAGTCAGCTAAAGCGAAATAAATAAACAATACTTGTACCAAAATCGGCGTGCCGCGTATCACTTCAATATAGCAAGTTGCTAAACCGTAGATGATTTTACTTTTTGAAAGTCTAGCTAAACCCGTTACTATCCCTAATATAAGACCGAAAAACACACCTATAAACGTGATGTATAATGTGATTTGAATACCTTCAATGAGGTAAGGTAAAACGCCACCCCAATGTGGACTCGTCGTCAACTCCATCAAGTGTTCTATCAAATCATGCATATCTCACCCTCATTTCAATATTCCATAGAATCTTAAAACGAAAGCGCAACAAGCTAGGCCTGTTACGCTTTTTAGTTGATTTCTTTTACAACGAACGTCTATATTCATCAACTAGTCTAGTGGACTTTCACCTTCTGGTTCTTCTACCCGGTCGCCAAACCATTCTTCATAAAAATCACCGTAAGTGCCGTCTTCAAACATTTCTTCTAAAGCTTCATTCACAGGTTCAACCCATTCTGAATCTTGCTCAAAGGCAATCCCATAAACTTCACCTTGTTCTATGTCACCGACGGTCTTCAATTCTTCACCTTCTGTATCCGCATGGTAACGTACGTTTGGCACATCATAAAAAGCGGCATCGGCACGGCCTGCTTCCACATCCATATACGCTTCTAAAATTTGTGGATATACTTGCACATTCGCTTCTGTATTTTCATGCAAGAAGTCTTCACTCGTTGTACCAGATCTCGTTGCAACCGTTAGGTCGTCGATATCATCGATGGATTGAATGTCTTCGTTATCTTCATGTACGGCTAAGATAAGCCCTGCATCATAATATGGTATTGAAAAATCAAACTCTTCGGCACGGTCTTCAGTAATCGTCATACCGGCAATCCCGATGTCATAACGCCCAGAGCCCATACCAGCAACAATTCCATCGAATTCTACTACTTCTAGTTCATAATCAAACCCAACACGATCGGAAAGTTCATCAATCAAGTCGATATCAAAGCCTTCCATCTCGCCTGTTTCTTCATTCATGAATTCAAACGGTACGTAGTTGGTATCGGTGGCAACGACCAATGTTTCTTCTTCATCGGTAGCTTCTTCATCTTCTGTCGTTTCTTCCTCTACTTCTCCATTTTCATCCGGCGTTTCTTCAGCTTCATCAGCATCTCCACAAGCGGCAAGCAATGACATTGAAACCCCTAACGTGACTGCAAGTGACAAATAAGATTTTTTCACGAATTTTCCCCCTCGTTTAGTTGTCTTTGAGATAGAATATTAAAGCATTTTCAAATTTATGTGTACAACTTTGTTACATAAATTGACAGAAACCTTCATCTCCTCTGCGATCTGTTATTGAGAATATCGAGCACAAAAAAAGCTAGCACGCATGCTAGCTTTCTCTTTTCATTCTTTTCATATGGCACTATCATTTCTATGCACCTTGAATGTATTCTCGCATTTTTTCAGACCCGCCCGGCGTGAGTTCGTGAGGATATTCATCTAAATAAGGCACATCTTCTCGCGCCTTACGTATCTCATCCACATCGACGACGCCATATAAAATTTCTTCCTCCCCAGGTGAAGCCTCGTTCAACACTTCCCCACGCGGGTCGACCAATTTACTTTTCCCACACGCCCCATCTGCTACCGTATTCACACCTAATACGTAATACGTGTTATCGAGCGCTCGAGCAGGAAGTTGAATATCCCAACGCTTCTCCGCCTGTAAACTCCAGACAGAAGGAGAAATGACCAGTTCCGCACCTTGTAAAGCGAGGAGCCGCGCAGGCTCTGGAAATTCAATATCATAGCAAATGAGTACACCAATATTCCCTAACGCCGTTTCAAACACAGGATAGTGCTTCCCCCCAGCTGCAAACGCCCGCTGCTCCTTCCCCCATAACAAGGATTTTCGGTAAACACCACACAACCTTCCATCCGTATCAATGACCGCGACAGAAACGTAAATGTTTTCATCTGCCCCATCTACTTCACGTTCAGGGAAAGGAACGACCAAGACGACATGTAATTCCTGCGCTAACCGTTGAAACAATTGGACCGTTTCCCCCTGCGCCGTTTCCGCAATCGCTCTAAACATCTCCGGCTGCAAATGATACCCAGACACCCACAACTCCGGCAAACCAATCAATCGCGCACCATTTTCAGCCGCCTCACGAACATACTTCACAGCTTTAACCCGGTTTTCACGCACACTCGCCATCTCAGACCTCATTTGAATCGCCGCAACATGAAACATTCCCTTCCCCTCCCGTTTTTTAAAATTGATTCCTTACTTTATTTATACGTGAGAAGAAGGAAATTTGGCAATATTTTTTTGATTTTCGTTTAATTTGGTCACCTCACCGAATTTTTTCGTTGTCACGAAAGTATTCTGCTTGTATCTCGTATTTCCTCTTCGGTCGTTTAAGTTGTGCTCATCTTTGGTCGTGAGGTTGGCGGGACCGTTTTTCGTTGACGTGAGGTGATTTCCTTCAGGTGAGGCAGTTTTTCCTTCAGCTGAACCGATTTTTCCTTCAGGTGAGACAATTTTTCCTTCAGCTGAACTGACTTTTCCTTCAGGTGAGACAATTTTTCCTTCAGGTGAGAAAGTTTTTCCTTCAGCTGAACTGACTTTTCCGTCAGGTGAGACAGTTTTTCCTTCAGGTAAACCGACTTTTCCGTCAGGTGAGACAGTTTTCCGTCAGGTGAACCGATTTTTCCGTCAGGTGAGACAATTTTTCCTTCAGCTGAACTGATTTTTCCTTCAGGTGAACCGTTTTTTCGATCAGGTTGATCATTTTTTCCTTCAGCTGAACTGACTTTTCCTTCAGGTGAGACAATTTTTCCTTCAGCTGAACTGATTTTTCCTTCAGGTGAGAAAGTTTTTCCTTCAGCTGAACTGATTTTTCCTTCAGGTGAACCGTTTTTTCGATCAGGTTGATCAATTTTTCCTTCAGGTGAACCGATTTTTCGATCAGGTCGAGACAGTTTTCCCTTCAGGTGAGACAATTTTTCCTTCAGGTAAACCGATTTTTCCTTCAGGTGAGACAATTTTTCCTTCAGGTAAACCGATTTTTCCTTCAGGTGAGACAATTTTTCCTTCAGCTGAACTGATTTTTCCGTCAGGTGAGACAATTTTTCCTTCAGGTAAACCGATTTTCCCGTCAGGTGACACAATTTTTCCTTCAGGTAAACCGATTTTTCCTTCAGGTGAACCAATTTTTCCTTCAGGTGAACCAATTTCAATAATTGCGCACCAAAAAAAGATGCCACTCAAAGAGTGGCATCCTTTTTATTCAGAAAGACGGATTAATCCTTCATTTGTACTGAAGATTCCTTCTCTAACGTTTAGACTAAGCTCATCTTGTTGCAAACCTTCTGGTACTTCAAAGACTAAGTTCCCTTCTAAAGAAAGACCGGGGTTTACAGACTCTAAGAAAAATGCTGCTCCACCTTCATTTGCATATTGCGTTGCCATTGAATCAGGATCATATGTTGTTCCATCTTCTGTAACAAGGCTAAATAAGTTGCTGTCAACTGTGACTGATTCACTTCCACCATTGTGAACTTCGACATCAATCACATAAAAAATTGCGCCGCTACCAGCTTCCTCAGTCAGAAATTCATTTTCTCCGACTTGCGTTGCTTTATCTACACCATGTACGGTATAACTCATTTCTTCCAGTTCGATCGTATCGCCGATCCCTGCAACTTCATCAACGTCCTCTTCCTCTGGTGCTTCTTCTTCAGGTGCCTCCTCTTCGGGTGCTTCTTCTTCGATACCTTCTTCAACCAATTCTTCATCTGTGTCCGGTGCTGGGTCAGTGGTCTCTTCATCACCTCCACCAAAGATAGCCGAAAGGATTCCTATACCTATCAACACTAAAAATGCATACATAATAAACTTGAGTATTTTTTTCATCCGTCATTCCCTCTCTCTCTCTGTTCTTTTTTGTTATTGTTTTTCTTTTTGCGCGTTTTCATTACGAAAAATGTCAAAACAAGCATTCCAATTTCATGCATGAACGTTTTAAAAATGAATGTCGTTAAGCTAAAAGATAATGGTAATGATGAATCCGGGCTTCGAGAGTAACGGGTGTTTACGCTTTCCTCCTTTCTCCTGTTTTTCGACTACATGATGATGCAGCTTTCCCCTTTTGAACTTGATTGTTCCTCTTTATCATAACGGGAGCTTTGCCACAGGATGTCAGAGAACAGCAGTTCGAGCGAAAAATTGTCCTTGATTGACTTTTACGAAGATGAAATCATGGATACTTCTTGTACATGTCCACTAACTGCTCGTATTCAAAAAGAAGTTGGTCTCGGTATTCGGTTGGGGATAGGAGTTCGGCGCTTGTACCGAATTGTTTGAGCCAGCGGAGGAATTCGTCGGCGCCTTTGACGGTGACGAAAAAGTGGATGCTGCCATCGGGTTGGTCGTCGATACGAGCGTCGACGTAGTAGTCTGCTTCTTTGATGTAGCGGGCGACGTCGTGGTGAAAGTGGATGCAGAATGTGGTCGCTTCGTCGCTAGCGATGATGGACCAGCGGTTGGCGAGGTAGTCGTCGATGTTGAAGTCCTCTGGCATTTTGAAGGTTTTGTCGGTGAGTGACATGCGCTTGAAGCGGTTAAGTCGGAAGACGCGAATCGTCTCGCGCCAGTTGCAATAGGCGATGACGTATAGGTGGCCTTCGCGCGGGACAAGGTAATATGGATCGATCGTGCGCTCGGTGTCTTCATCGCGAAACATGGCGTGATATGTACAGTCCAAGCTTCGATTTAAAGTAATCGCCTCGATCATTGTTTGCATATTGTGCAAATGTTCGTCGCTCATTTTCTGTGAATGGATTCGGATGCGTTCACCAATGTGTGGGAAGCTTCGTGACAAGTCGGTGCCTTGCTTTAAAAGGGTCTGCACTTTATTCATCGCTTTGTGATATGTGCTGTAGAACGAGTGCGTTTGCTGGGTCATCGGTGAAAGCAGCGGTGACAAGGCGATCGCAAGAAACTCGTCCTCATTTAAATTCGATGTCGTTGGGATCACATTTTCTATTAGTTGGTAACCGTTCTTTCCTTGCGTATAGTAAAATCCGTTCTTCTCAAGCGTCTGCATATCCCGGTAAATCGTCCGTTCACTCGTCCCACACAAATCCGCCAATTCCCCCGCTGTCACCCAGTCATTTTTGTGCAAATAACGTAAAATATAAAACAACCGCTCTACAGGCTTTAATCCCTTCCGCTGCAAATCATGATCACGAACCACTAGAAACCCTCCCTAACAGTAAGTATTTACCATCATTTTACCAGTACGCCTACGAATTGTGCGGGACTTCAACAAATTGACATTTTTTTGTTTTTTGATAGAAAAGAAGTCCCCATTCTTTATACATGTCATTCGTTGATTAGATCCGAAATACTTGGTTGGTAGGTTCGTGACCAGCACAGGAGTGGTCCACGTCACATATACTGGCACAGAGCGATTCCTAGCATATAAAACAGCGTGGTGAATATAGAATGGAAACTCAACTTGCTGAGCAAGAAAAGACAGTCGTTGGTGTGCATTTATCAAAACGGTCAATTCGCAAGCTGTTAAAGCAAATGCCTAGTCGAAAAACGGTGAATTTAAACAGTGCAAATGCCCAAGCTAATACTCTCCTTTATTTCTTTGCTACAAGGGACATTGACACAGATCAGCAGCGAATCAATGGTGTCTATTTAGACCCTGAAGATGACCTATGGAAAAAAGGTGATTTTCCTTATCCAAACGTTATCTATAAGCGTGGTGGCGGTGGTGGTGGTAAAAAGTACAAGGAAAAGTACCAAACATTTCGCAAGCAATTAGAAGATATGGGAACCCACTATTTAAACTCTAAGAAGTCATACAACAAGTGGGAAATCAATGAATGTTTGCAAACGTTCGATGAAGTGAACCGCCATTTACCGAAGACGGAAATTATGTCTTCTGTAGAAACATTAGAAAGTTGGCTTAAGAATTACGACACATTTTATTTAAAAGCGTCAAAAGGACGACGAGGGATGCAAGTCGTTCGGGTGAACAAACAAGCAGATGGCTCATTAAAATACCGACATTTCAAACGCCATTTGCGCACAAAGCGCGTACAATCAGCTGAAGAACTTTATCATAATATGAAAAAATTATTTGGTAGGCGTCAACTGCTTATTCAAGAAACGATCCACTTATTGACGTTTAAAGAGGCAATCGTTGATATGCGTGCGGAAGTGCAACGTAACGGAAAAGGTGAGTTAGAGATTGCCGCCCTTCCTGTCCGACGTTCTCAAAAGCGCTCGCCGATCACAACGCACGCCGACAGCTATACGTTTGAATACTTTTTCGAACAATTCCTAGATTACTCACAATCAGAAATTGCCGCACTAAGGGAAGAAATCGAACATTTCCTCTTTGATGTCTATGAATGCGTTGAATACCTTTACGGGCAAACAGGGGAAATCGGTATTGACTTTGCATTAGATCAAAACGGGAAACTATGGTTTATTGAAGCCAACTCGAGGTCAGCGAAAGTATCCTTTTTAAACGCTTATGACAAAGACACCATCGATCAATCATTTGTAAATCTATTAGAATACGCAAAACTCCTACACCAACAACAAAAACAACAACAATTAACAGGGGTCTGACCCCAAAATAGGGCAGACCTTCTTGAAAAACGGAGTGATCACGTTGAACGCCCAGGGTGCGTGTCGAGGCGTTTGTACTCACAAACGTGCGATACAAAACTCCACCTTGGAAAAGAACATTACCGTATTGATCAATCTGCGAATCAGAAGATGAGGAGACGATTCGCCGAGCATTCCGCAACCCGCTTGGTTATGCGGCATATTTATGGGCCATTGGTGATCATGAATATTGATGGTAAGCGCTAGGACATCCTCCTAGCGTTTTTCTTTTGTTAGGTGCATCGTAACTTTATCTTCAGCGCGAGATGTCTTTGCAAAAATTGTGTATCTTCACCATTTATATTGAATAACCATCAAAGAGTGACGATCAAGAATTGGGGGATCTATATGAACAGAGAAGGAAAGGTCATCAGTATTATTAACTGGAAAGGTGGTGTTGGGAAAACGACGCTGACCCACCATTTGGCTACAGGATTACAGCATTTGTCTCTTGATGATCTCGAAAAATTATTGGGGGAGCGCCGCTTTCCGAAAGTGTTACTCGTTGATGCTGACGCGCAATGTAACTTATCGATTTCATGTTTAACGGCGAATCAGTTTGAGAATCAAGTTTTTCGTAATGAAGAACCTTTACCGACAATGAGAGATTTAGTCGATGAGTTTATTGAACGAAAGTCGATGACAAGTGAAATTGACGATTTTATCTTAAAAAAAATTGTGCGAAGCGATGATCAGAAAGTTTACACAAACATCGACATGATTCTTTCACACCCGGATCTCATTTATACAGATATGAATATTGCTGTCTACTCAAAACAACCGAGCTTCAAAGATAATCTACTCGGATCAGACATTTATAAGTTTCAAATTTTAGATGAAATCCTCACACCGCTGAAACAAACGTACGACTTCATATTTATCGATTGTCCGCCGAACCTACATTATCTTACGCAAAATGCCTTGTATGTTAGTGACGACTATTTAATTCCTACGATCCCTGATACGCTTTCTTCTTACGGCATTATTTCCATTAGCCATAAAGTCAACGAACTGAATAATCTGTTTGCTCAGCGAGTGAGAGATTATGTGAACACTCATTTGATTGGCATTGTCGCCAATAACATTCGCGAACACCGTAATCAACCAAAAGAATCCCAGGCTCAAGTTTTAAATAAACTTAAGGCTGCGTTTCATAGTGGGGAAGTGTTTGAAAATTACTTAACTTATGGTGATGGGATATCGAAAGCCTCGGCTTCTGGTTACCCTGTATTTGCCTTAGAAAATACGAACCAAACGACACAAAAACAATGCCTTCAAGCTCAAAATATCGTTAAGGAGTTTCTGCAGAGATATAGGAAAGGAGTTTCACCATCTGTATGAAAGTTAAAGACATGATTGATACAATGGAAAAACTTCTCCCGATTTTAAAAGAATATGAAAATGTCCACGTACATGACATGCTTGATGATATTTACAAGAAGGTCAAAAATGATCCTCAACCTTCTCAGCCGTCTCAACCTAAACCTCATACGACAACAACGGAAAAAACGACTACTAACACTGACATCAATTGTGCCAACATCATTTCAGCGATCGAAACGTTAGATAAAGATGACATCACACAATACTTACATAAATATAAAAAAGACGAACTCATTGCGATTGGCAAAGAAATTGGCCTTCATTTAAAAAAACGCGATAAAAAGGCTCTATTAATTGAAGCGATTGCCGACCACTTTAGTTTCATCCAACTAAATAAAAAAATCGCCAACCGAGAAGTTGACCAGAAAATATTTAATTAGACAGACAAAAAAACATGCGACGTCTTCACTGAGACGCGCATGTTTTTTCTTTGCTTGCTTAGGTTATTTGATACACCGAATGATTAATGGAACACGCGTCCATTTCCCACACGCAGCCAGAATAATGAGCACAATTAAAACCCCGATAAGAATGAATGAAGAAAGAATAAGGATGAAGAAACTAAAAAATCCTCCCATCGCCACAAGCAACCCTAAAAACGGAATATACGCCATAATGATTGCCGTAACATTTTCAAAGATTGAAAACAAAAAAATCACCAAAAGCAACACGACCATATATAAATGATAACTTAAGACAACATTAAAGTTTTGCTTTAGGTGATGATGAACAAATCGAGACTCGTCACCTAAAAAATAATAATAAATAAAGACAAATAAAATCGTAAATAACGGTATTGGAAAAACGATCGGTAGTGCATACCCTATCGCAACGATGAGTTTATCTTTAACTGGAATTGGCGAACTCATAAAATCCTCCTTCTTTTCTTTTAATGAGACAAGAAGCGAATGTGCCCTGTTACATCGAGTACTTCATGAATTGCGACATTTTGTTTCGTGTTCGGACATAGAACAATTCATCATGATTAATGTGATTTTTCATGCTGTTGTTTTTGTTTCTGCAAATCAATACGGTCGTAACGCTTTTCGTTTTCATACCAAGAAGCGTATCCAGCGACCCAACTTATCGCAACGATGAAAAATGATAGGAAAGTTAAAATCCCTAGGGAAAGTTCATTGAAAATATCTACGGGTGTCATACCATTCGCGGCAAATTGACCGAAGGAAACCACCGCCAAAATGATGACGGCACACCTTACCCCCATCCTTAATGTATTTTTCCACCTTGGTTGCTGGCGTCTCACTACCCATTTTTCGTGAAAGCGCTCGTCAAATCGCTTGTCTCCCCCCAGTAATATGAGATAACCCAAAAATGAGTATATGAATACGATGCCAACGTAATAAAAGATCGGTTGAGCAAATTCCACACGCATTGGAAATATCACTAAAAAGAGAAAGGTAGCCGCTAGCAACACGATACGAAACCATTTTGGTGCGTTCATCATCGATCTCCCCCTTTCTTTGAGGTCGTCGTCTGGAGGCGGTGTGGACATGTGTTCCGTTATATGATGAAACATAGGTTTTTTTGGCGTTGTTATGGACATGTGTTCCGTTATTCATCAAAAAAACGTTTCAAATCGGCAGTTTTTTTGAAAATAACGGAATATATGTCCGCGAACATGCTAAATTCATCGATTTTCACCTAAATAACGGAACATATGTCCGAGACATAGCCACCCCGTTCCATCTATTTGAACGTACGTTAATAAAAAATAAACACAGCCCTTCGATTCTAGCATACGAAACAACCATAATATGACAAAAAATCTCTAATTGCTACACATAATTCTGCCACTTCCCAATTACTCGAATTTGTGACAGAAGCCTTTCGATTATGTATAATAGAGTAGTTATCAACGAAATTGGAGGTGGAGGAATGGGTAAACGATTTTTATTTTTCCTATTAACAAACATTCTCGTCATGACGACGATTATCATTGTCTGGTCACTGATTACATCATTTACCGATATCGGAACGACATTTGATACTGGAGGCGCTGGATTAGGCATTGACTTGCAAGCGTTAGCCGTATTCAGCTTACTTGTCGGCTTCGCGGGATCATTTATTTCCCTTGCGATGTCACGCTTTGTGGCAAAGAAAATGATGAACGTCAAAGTATTAGATCCAAACGGCCCATTAAGCGCAAATGAACGTACAGTTGTTGAAAAAGTACACCGTCTGTCTCGAGCAGCTGGATTGACACATATGCCAGAAGTTGGCATCTACCAATCTCCTGAAGTAAACGCCTTTGCGACAGGCCCGACGAAGAAACGGTCGCTCGTTGCTGTGTCCTCAGGCTTACTCAACACGATGGATGATGATGCCGTTGAAGGCGTTATCGCCCATGAAGTCGCACACGTTTCAAACGGAGACATGGTGACAATGACACTTTTACAAGGGGTCGTCAACACGTTCGTCGTGTTCTTCTCAAGAATTGCCGCGATCCTCGCATCGCGTATGGTAAAACCTGAAATGCAAGGAATTGTCCGTTTTGCGGCAATCATTATTTTCCAAATCTTGTTCTCCATTCTCGGAAGTATTGTCGTCATGGCTTTCTCACGGTACCGCGAATTCCACGCCGACAGAGGCGGTGCAGACCTCGCTGGACGTGATAAAATGGCGCACGCACTCCGTTCCTTAAAAGGATATGTTGATCGTGCCAATGTCGAAAATCAACGCACCGATGATTCAGCAATCCAAACGATGAAAATTAACGGCAAAGGCGGCATGGCCAAGCTGTTTTCATCTCACCCGGATTTAGATGAACGAATCGCCCGTTTAGAACAACGCTAATAATAAACCTGAAACCAGTCGTAAGAGTACGACTGGTTTTCTTTTGAAGTGAAGGATAGGTCGTAAGTCCCAAATCGTTCGTAAATACTTAATTTTCGTTCGTAAACTTTGATTTTTCGTTCGTAAAACTGAAATTCCGTTCGTAAACTTTGATTTTTCGTTCGTAAAACTGAAATTCCGTTCGTAAACTTAGGTTTTCCCTTCAGGTGAACCGATTTTCCCTTCAGGTGAATCACTTTTTCCTTCAGGTGAACCGATTTTCCCTTCAGGTGAATCACTTTTTCCTTCAGGTGAAACGATTTTCCCTTCAGCTGAACCTGTTTTCCCTTCAGGTGAATCACTTTTCCGTTCGTAAAAATAAAATTTCGTTCATAAATACATTATTTGCATGACACATCAAAAAGAGGACACACTATCCTTTAGATAGAAAGGAGTGTATTTTCATGGATATCGATATCACATCACTCAGTCAAGACATGCCTGACTTTCATAATCATGAAGAAGCTAGAGAATGGTTTAAAAATCAGTTTCACGAGCGCTTTTCTTTAAGAAGTAGTGACGATGAGGATGGCAAAAAGGTATATTACTATCACCTCATCAAACACCCCGATCAATATGAACAATACATGGAAAGCTTTGCGAAAGAACAAGAAGGTCATGAAATTACCAATATGGAAACATTCGAAAGTTATTCAACGGTACAAATTACTGAGGACGGAGACATTCATTTTATTTCCTAGTTCTTAAGAAACGCTTATTGACCCCTCCATCACATATAACACGTCCTCCTTAAGACCCCCAACACTTAAGGAGGACATCCTTTTTCCCCTAAACAATTCCAATTACTCGGAACAAACAAGGAAATATGTTATAGTAAATAAAGTAACCATGATGGTAAAGGGGGAAAAGGAGTTGCCATATAATGCCTTAATGATTGCCGCTGCAATCATTTGTATCATTTCGTTAGTCGGTACGATCATTGTCGGGTTGAATCCTTTTGAGAAAAACTACGCAAAACGAACGACAAGAAGAATGGTCAATTTGACATCGATTTACATCGTCACATTCGTTCCTGCTTTTATTTTAACTTTTTACCTTTTTATAGTTAGGTGATTGAATTTCATCATTCGAAATAAGATATTGAATGACGAATAATAAATGGGGCTCCATTTCAGACGGACGCTTTTCCGTGAGCTTGTCTTCAGCTAACTTACGCTCGGCCAAGCCTCGCATAAGTGGGTCTTCAGACTGCGCTTTATCCTCTGGGAGTCGCAGTGTTTCGTTTCAGCCACCTTTTTTCATCCGTATATGAAATAATCATAAAACGGCATTATGAAATTTATTCAGGTAATAAAACAAGCGTCAGTGCTAAACAAACACCAACGCTTCGCTTGATCATACACAAAGATATCGTATATTTAACTTCTTTCACCCTTAGTCAAACAGGGTGTTTTTTCTTTCAAGTGTAGCGTCACCACAACATTCACATCCACACACTTATCCAGTCTTCTTCTTTTTCGTCGTTTTAGACGCCGTCGATTTGGCCCCCGTCGTTTTCTTTTTCCCGCTTGTTTTCTTCTTATTTTTATCAACCGATTTTTGCAAAGCTTCCATCAAGTCTGTCACATTGTCCTTCTTCGGCTCGCCTTTGGCGGTGACAACTTCTTTGCCCTTTTCCTTCGCCTCAATTAATTCAAGCAACTTCTTTCTATATTCATCTTCATATTTCTGCGGTTCAAACTCCGTTGATAGTTGATCAATCAATGTCTCCGCCGTTTTCAACTCTTTATCAGAAATATTTTCATCACTCGGTACCCCTGGCACATCTTCAGCAGCCCGAATTTCATCTGGATAGTGCAATGTCTCAACGAGCAACGTATTGTTATAAACGCGCAACAAAGCCAACTGCTCCTTGGAACGAATCATCATTTTCGCGACGCCAACTTTCCTTGTATCCGATAAAGCCTTACGCAACAAAGCATACGCCTTTGAACCACCTTCATTAGGCCCTAAATAATACGTTCTGTTAAAATAGATCGGATCAATTTCATCGATATCAATAAAATCCATAATTTCAACCGCTTTTTCATCCGCTTCCTGCTGCAACGACTTCATCTCTTCTTCACTCACAATCACAAAATCACCGTTCGTCGTCTCATAGCCTTTGACAAGATCATCATTTTCAACCTTCTCCTCACAAACAGGACACACCTTTTCATATTTAATTGGCGTGCTGCACTTTTCGTGAAGCGTACGAAACGACACATCCTTATCCTCAGTAGCAGCGAACATTTTGATCGGAATGCTCACAAGACCAAACTGCACACTCCCCTTCCACATCGTATGCATGCTACATCCTCCTCAAATCCTTTTTTTATATTGTGCATGCCGACACACCTTCTCATTCATACTAAATCTTAGATAATCACGCATAGAGGAGTCATGAACATGCAGTGGATGAAACCAACACGCACAGACGAACTGCCAAAAGGCGATCAATGGCACTACGAAATCAAATACGACGGCTACCGCGCCAAACTCACATGGGACGGAAAATCCCTCTCCATCACAAGCAAAAACGGCCACACCCTCGAAGACAAATTCCCAGAAATTAACACCCAAGACCTACCAACCGACAAAACCTTCGAACTCGACGGCGAACTCTCCATCCTAGACAACCTAGGCAAAGCCGACTTTTACACCCTTCAACGCCGACACAGACTACGAAACCAACGCACCATCCAAACCGAATCCAAAACCCGCCCCGCCACCTTCCTCGCCTTCGACATCCTGTCGATCAATGGCGAAAATCTTTTGAAGAAACCATGGCAAGACCGCAAGCATTTTTTAAAAGAAATGATGCTCTCCAGTGAACTTCCGATCAACCCAGACCCGCACGCCACATCCCGCGTGCAGTTTCTCCCCTCAACACAAGACCTTTCCGCCATCTTAGAAAAGGTCATGGTTTGTCGGAGTGAAGGAATCATAGCGAAACGAGCTACCGCGCAATATGAAAAAGGACGAACACGCAATTGGTTAAAATATAAAACGCCTTATTTAGTCAATTGCTTTATCACTGCTTACGAACCGAGTAACGAGTATTTTCGCCTCGGCGTGTTTAATCACACTGAAGGTGTAGCCTCTATCGGTAAGTGTGCGCACGGCTTTTCAGAAGCGGAGAAAGAAGCGGTCACATCGATTATTAAACAAAATGGAGATTGGAATGAGACGAACAATGTCTACGAAATCGAACCTTCGATCGTAACAGAAGTAGCCTATACAACACGGAAAAACGACGAACTGCGTGAACCACGGTTTGCTCAGTTAAAGTTGCAAACGCCTGCTAGCTCATGCACAGTAGCACAACTTCAAATGGCAGACCTAAGATTCCCAAGTACAGTTAAAATCACAAATCCTGAAAAGCCGCTTTGGACAAATAACCAAGTCGATAAACGAACTTATCTTCGTTACGTACGTTTCATAGCGCCGTTCGCGCTTCCATTTTTAAAAGATCGCCCTCTCACCGTCATCCGTTTTCCGCACGGAACGATGGAAGAAGGTTTTTTCCAAAAAGAATGTCCTGATTACGCACCTGAATTTGTTGAAACGACTGCTATTGAGGATACTGAATTTATATTGTGTAACCGCATTGAGACGATGCTCTGGCTTGCCAATCAGCTCGCACTCGAATGGCACATACCCTTTCAACGTCATCAAACAGAATACGTCGATGACATTGTTTTTGACTTAGACCCACCATCTGCGGAATATTTTCATTTAGCTATTAAAGGTGCTCTTTTGCTAAAAGAACTGTGTGATTCTTTAGGATTTCATTCTTTCGTGAAGTTTTCAGGAAACAAAGGCCTTCAAGTGTATATCCCACTCCCTGAAGACACCTATACGTGGGAAGACACAGCGAAAGTGACCGAAACATTCGGCACCTTTTTAACGGATAATCACCCTGATCTTTTTACAATGGAACGTTTGAAGAAAAAACGTGGGCACAAATTGTATCTCGATATTCCACAGCACCGCGAAGGAAAAACGATCATAGCGCCATACTCTTTACGAGGAAAAACGGACCCCCTTGTTGCCTGCCCTCTATTTTGGGAAGAAGTCAATGACTCGCTTGAGCGCACACAATTTACAATCGATCATGTGCTCGAACGTGTCACGTCAACCGGCTGTCCGTTTAGACATATCGAAGAAGTAAAGCGTTTACAACCTAAAAACTTCGAGTCGTTTAAATCATAGAAGTTCAGCGATTACATTGTACTTTGGCCGCATCTACCGTCTCCCCCTCGAAATTTTTTGAAATGTGTCAAAAATTGTTTTCATCTGTTCGATCATTCTCTATAATAAAGACAACTCAATCTCATAAGGAGGGGGAGCACTAAGCACCAAATAGAAGAATTAGAAACTAAAAACATGGGGGGTTGGCATGAAAGTTTCAAATGAACAAAAAGAGGGGAACATGAACAATTTTATAAGCAAACTCAAATTCGGCACGAAGTTAAACATTCTCGTCATTTCGATTTTGCTCGGTTTTTCTGCGATTCTTGGTTTCGTCGTGAACAGCCAGGTAACTCAAGGTATAGAAGAATCTGCGCGGGATAAAGCTTTATCCGACTTACATTTAGGGTTTGACTACATTGATCAACGGCTGCCTGGGGAGTGGCGCGTTGAAGGGGACGTTTTGTATAAAGGGGATACGCAGATCAATGAAAACATTGATCTCGTTGACGACATCGGTGAGATGATGCAGGGCACAGTGACCATCTTTCTCGATGACACGCGCGTAACAACAAACGTCATTGATGAACAAGGAAATCGAGCAATTGGTACACAAGCATCAGATGAAGTCATCCAAACTGTCCTATATGAGGAAGATACATATACAGGCGCGGCTACAGTCGTTGGTGAAGAATTTCAAACAGCCTACGATCCGATTTATAATGCCGATGGTGAACCGATTGGTATGTGGTATGTCGGTGCATCACAAGAATTTATTAACGAAACCATCTCCGACGTTATGCAAGGGTTCTTTATCGTTTTAGCTGTCGTCATTGCGATTGCCATCTCAGTCGTCCTTTGGTTCACACTACGTTTTAAAAAGCGTTTAGCAAAAGTGACGAATGCCCTTGAACTTGCCGGGCAAGGTGATTTCACAGCAAACGTCACGGACTCAGCGCAAGACGAATTAGGTCAATTGGCGCTTAGCTATAACCAAATGAAAGATAACTTAAATGAATTAATCAAAAAAGTCGCTTCATCCTCTGACCAAGTCGCTTCATCCTCAGAAGAGCTAACAGCAAGCGCCGAAGAAACGACGAAAGCGACCGATCAAATTTCCGAGTCTATACAAGAAGTCGCTTCTGGGTCTGATCAACAGTTAGAACACACGCAAAATGCAAAAGATATGACCGCAGAAATATCATCAGGTATGCAAGACATTGCTCATAATGTACAAGCCGTCAATGAATCATCCGTTGAATCAGCGAAAAAATCTTCTGATGGTAAACAAGTCATTGATCAATCCATTAACCAAATGCAAACGATCCAAGAAAAGACGAATACGACGACACAATTTATCGAACAATTAGGTACCAAATCCAATCAAATTGGTGATGTCGTTTCGTTAATTACTGATATCGCTGAACAAACGAATCTACTCGCCTTAAACGCAGCTATCGAAGCAGCACGTGCAGGCGAACACGGCAAAGGGTTTGCCGTTGTTGCAGATGAAGTCCGCAAACTTGCCGAGCAATCCGGTGAATCCGCAAAACAAATTAACAGCATGATTCAAGACATCCAGAGCGATATTCAACAATCGGTACAATCGATGGGAGAAGGAAAAGACGCCGTCGAAGAAGGAATGTCGTTTATCGACCAAGCCGGCAACTCATTTTCTGAGATCACACATACCGTTCATGATGTGTCCACACAAATCCAAGAAGTGTCAGCTGCCGTCCAACAAATTACTGCAAGCACAGAAACGATGGTCGAGTCTATGAACGAAACGACAAGCGTCGCACAAAGAACTGCGGGTTACACCCAAAACGTAGCCGCTTCCGCAGAGGAACAAAACGCCTCTATGCAAGAAATCTCAGCTGCATCTAACTCACTTGCAAAGATGGCCGAAGACCTACAACAATCGGTAAACAACTTCAAACTTTAATTAATCGTCCATGCAATAAACAAGCACACAAATTTATTGCATGGACGTCAACTTTTGACCACGCAAAAAACAACTTTAGAATCTCTAAAGTTGTTTTTTATTGCGCGAATATCCTTTTATTAAGGCTAGATTGTTGCTTTTTAAGAATCCGTTCACACTGGGGACGTTGATGATTTGAACCTCATGTGAATATGGATCGCGGCGTGGTTCATGGATCGCGGCTCGCGGACATACGTTCCGTTATTTCAGACAAATACGCCATTTTTAGGGATCGGACGGACATATGTTCCGTTAATCCTCTCTTTTGGAGGCCATAAAGGGCGATTTTTTGCAAATAGCGGAACTCATGTCCGAAGAAAGCTCAAAAACAGCCTTTTTCAAGTAAATAACGGAATCAATGTCCGGCTGAAAACGAAACAGTGAAGATGACCGCATTTAGCCAACTTAGCGTATCCACCTTTTGCTTCTCCGAGCTCACTTACGAATATCCTTTTATCAAATACTATTCGATGTGTTTTTACGATCACGATACGCATTAACAATACGGTGTAACATGGCTTCATCCATCGACACCGGCTCTTCTCCAGCTTTAGCTAACATCTCTTGCGTATTTTCATCTTCAAACGTGATCGAGCGGTTCATATACGATTGAAACACTTGCAACGGTTGGTTCAAGCGGATTTCTTCCTCAGTAAGATTCCCTACATTTTCATATGACACAAGCTCAACATATGGAAAATCAAAACTTTCCCTAATCACATTGTTTAACTGATCGTTGGTCGGCGGGTTCGGATTGGCAATATGATAAATCTTACCTGCCTCACCATAATTCAATACACACGCCAACACTTGCGTCACATAATCAACTGGAACAACCTGCGTCGTTTCATCTTTTTCAACGAGAATCTTCATTCCCGCTTCAATTCTTTCACGCTCAGCACCTTTCGCACGTGAATAACGCTTTTTCAAAAGCTCAATCGTTCTCATAACCCCGTAAAGGCCAAATGTCGTATCAGCCTCACCTGTTTTCGAATCACCAACAACGATCGCTGGGCGCATCACCATCACACGGAAATCATCCTGATATGACATGACTAACTGCTCCGCATGACACTTGCTTTCCTCATAAGCATTCACGAACGTCGTATCCTCCGGTGAATACAACGCCTCACGCCCTACACGACGATCTCCTAGCGTATATGCTGTACTTACATGAATAAACGTATTAACAGAAATCTCCTTTGCAAACGCTAAAAGGCGTCTCGTCCCTTCAACATTGACATGGAAAAGCTTCTCACGATCACGATCATCAAACGACAAATACGCCGCACTATGATAAACCACATCGATATTGCCATCTATATCATGACGAGACTGCTCCGATAAACCAAGGCCATCCTGCGTCAAATCCCCTTCTAGCACGGTCACTTGCTCTTGTTCACGCAACGACAGCGAATCAATCAACTTGTCCATTTTGCTCTTCGTACGTGCCAAAAGGAATAAATGATGCCCCTCGTCAAGCAATCTCCTCACAAAACGTGAACCTAAAAAACCTGCTGCACCTGTAATAAAAATATTCATTCAACCAAACTCCTCATAATGCGTTTTCAAAACTCCCTTCCTTCTATCATACACGAAAACCCCTGCCTTTGTGCAGAAAAATGTTGGTTAAAACAAAATTTTGACGAAATTTGTAAAACATTTATAGAAGAAAAGAAGTTGTAAACATCCACCTCACTTTCCGTGATTGGCTCATGACAAAACGTTTCAAAACACAAGACGCCAACAGAAATGGCGCCTCATTTTTTATATTTCCGAAACTAGACTCCTAAAAACTTTTCAATCTCTTCTCTCCGCTCATGGAACAATTGCTTTCCTAATTCCGTCATTTCTTCCATCGACTCGACATCATCAATGGGGATTTCTTTACCGAGGTTTTTGTTTAAACGCATGTACCGCTTACCTAGTAATTGCTGACATTGATATGAAACGGATTCTGATGTCAAATGGAGCATTAAGTCAATCAGTTTCGGCGTCACTTTCATTGACGGTACATTGACTGGAAGCCACCTGTTTAACCCCCAAGAGGCGTCTTCATCAACCGTAAAATCAATTTTTTGTTCCCCTGTACCGATAGAAACAATTTCAATGTCACTCATCGGCTTCTCAAAAAAATCAACCGCTTCTGTTAAACAAACAAAGGATGGATTATTCGCCCACAAACCACCGTCAACCGACAATAAGTCGCCTTCCATAATATTTGGTGGGAAATAAATCGGTGCCGCACTAGAGCAAATAACCGCTTCAGAAAGTTTTAATGATAGGTCGTCTTCGGCATCGGGATGACCGAAGTTCGAGCGATAAATATACGGTTCGGCGTTCGTCACATCAGACGCCGTCAAAAGAAGGGGTTTATCGATATCTGCGAGTGTCACATTACCAAACACATACTTAAAAAAACGGCGCAACCCCCGGTGACTGTACATACTTTTTAATAACCCGATTTTTGCTTGTCGAGCAAATATTTTCTCCCCAAAATGAAAATAGCCGTCCAGTACATTACTCATTGACTTATGCGTAGCGATTGAGGAGGCGATGATGGCTCCTGTACTCGTCCCTGCCACGACGTCGAAATATTCGCCGATAGGCTTTCCATATGTTTTTTCGATTTCCTTCAAGATGGAAACAGCGAATACGCCGCGCATGCCGCCACCATCAATACAAAGCATCCTCATGAACATTCACCTATTCTTTATTATGATATATTTACCATTTTAGACCATTTTTTCATGATATGGAAATGATAAAGTGAAAATGATACATGTCGTGGCCAACGAAATTTGGACATTTGTGGGAGGGGTACAATATTGTTGTTGTGAGAGCTAGGAAATGATGGTTTGGAGAACGAACGGACATGAGGTACGTTATTTGTGGCAAAAAGTATGATTTGAAGGGGGTCGCGGACATTCATTCCGTTAATTGGTGTTAAAACATCTAAAAACAAGTGATTTGTAGCAAGTAACGGAACACATGTCCGCAACAACGCTCAAAACGCTTATTTTCATTCAAATAACGGAACCTATGTCCGCGCTCTTCCTGTCCTTCTTTCAAAGTCAGAATCTAACACGATGCTAGCTATGCGACTTCTTCACTGCCTCCATTTGCGACGCCTTTTTCCTTCGCAAATCGATTGACAATTAAGTTGATTGCACCATCTCCAGTGACGTTTGTCGCTGTTCCGAAGCTATCTTGAGCCATGTATAAAGCAATCATTAGACCGACTGCAGCATCCCCCATACCTAACATGGATGTTAATACACCCATAGCAGCCATAATCGCGCCTCCTGGAACACCAGGTGCTGCGATCATAATCACACCAAGCATCATAATGACCGGAAGCATTTCAGCAAATGTCGGCATTGTATATTCACCTAACACCGACATGACAGCAACTGCACAGGCAACGATGGAAATCACACTACCGGATAAATGGATCGTTGCACAGAGCGGTACACCGAAGTTCGCGATTTTATCATCTACGTTGTTACGTTTCGTCTGTTTTAACGTTACTGGAATTGTCGCTGCACTACTCATCGTCCCTATTCCTGTGAAGTATGCTGGCAACATATTTTTCATGAGCTTAAATGGATTTTGTTTCGTGAGCGTCCCAGCCGTTACAAATTGTAACGTCATCCACACCCAGTGGGACAAAATCGCAACGAGTAAAACGACACCAAAAACTTGCAATGTATCAAATACTGCACCTTCTGCAGCTAATTCTACGAAAATCCCCGCAATATAGATTGGTAGAAATGGAATGATGATTTTCAGGATCACCAAGTCGATGATCTTCTTCCCTTCGTCAAACACGTTCATTAACATTTGACTGTTCGTTTTTGCGATACCAATACCGAACATAAATGCCATCACTAACGCCGTCACAACACCCATGAGTGGTTCAATTTCTAATTGGAAAAAACCTGTTATTCCTTCCCCTTCAGAAACAGGTTGCTCTGTTGCACTGATCATCGGCATCACCGTCACTGCGACGAAGAAAGCAAAGATTCCAGCGAGAATCGTTGATGCATAAGCCGTACCAACCGTTGCTCCAACGAGTTTCCCAGACTGACTACCGAGCTTGGACACCCCTGCAACGATGAAAAATAGAATAATAAATGGAATAACAAAATTAATAAATTCACCGAAAATTTCTTTGACCGTCACGAAAAACTGCGTGACCCAGTCAATGTTCATAAGACCGATAAGAATACCTGCAATAATTCCTGCGACCAATTTAAGAATAAGTTTCATTGTTGTTTCTCCTCCTCAAGCTGTTAACGCCTTTCGCTGTTTTATACTTTTCATATTATGCACGCCTGTGTCGAAAAAGCCAAGAAAAAATTCTCTCACAAAGGAAAATTGTCTCCTATTTATAGACATTATTCACTATATGGATTTTTGTCCATAATAAAAAGACAGATCTCACATTATAGACGGTGAGATCTGCCAGAAATTAACTTTTTATGTTTTTTTAGCCATTCCGATACCAGTAAAACCGTAGAACATTGTAATCAATGGACACAGCAAACAAAAGAACGCATACGGTAAAAATTCTAGTACAGAAACTTCAAGGACACTCGACATAAATACACCCGCAACACCGTATGGAATCAATGCATTAATGACCGTACCACCAGATTCCAACGCACGAGATAAATCTTTGCCCTGCAAACCCATTTCCCGATAACGATCTGAAAACGCCTCACCGGTTAAGACAACGGACATGTATTGTTCACCTAAGCTAATGTTAAGCCCCATCGCTGTCAAAACAGGTGTTGCAACTGCGCGTCCTGATGTCGTCATCCATGTGCGCAGTTTATTCATCAACGCTTCGATGACGCCGAGTGTAGACAAAATGCCGCCCATGCTAAGCGCTAAAATCAATAGTGATACCGCCCACATCATGCTTTGGATGCCACCGCCATTGACGAGGGCATCGACTTGTTCATTGCCACTTGAAATCTCAAAGCCATTTTGAATTAACGGCATCCATTCATTGACCGCCAGCTGCCCTTCAAACGCGACGGCTGTGAGAAAACCAACGCCTATCCCTGTTAGCATTGTTGGAATTGCTGGTACTCTTTTTGCTGCCAAGATAATGACAACAACGGCAGGAATCAGTGCTAGAACATGGACGTGGGTCGCCTCACGCAATGCAGCCATCCAAGACTCCACTTCTGTTGTCGGCGCTGTTTCTTGGCCACTGCCAATAATGAAAAATAACACCATCGTGATCACTGCTGCTGGCACCATCGTCCACAACATGTGACGGATATGCTCAAATAAGTCAACTTTACACACAGATGACGCTAAATTGGTCGTATCACTCATCGGACTCATCTTATCTCCAAGTAAAGCACCGGAAACAACGGAACCTGCGACCATTGCTAAATTGACATCTAAAGCGGTCCCCATCCCCATAAACGCAATCCCGACCGTTGACACCGTCGTAAAGGAACTGCCGATGGAAATCCCAATGATTGCCGTCACAAGAAACACACTTGGTAAAAACAGTGCCGGCGAAATCATGTTAAAGCTGTACGCAATTAATGTCGGAAGCGTCCCCGCCTTCATCCATACAGCAATTAAAATCCCTATAAGCATAAAAATCATAATCGGCACAATACCAGACTGAATTCCTTTAATGATTCCTCGTTCCACAACTGACCATGACTGGCGTTTCAAAGCATTATAGATTGCTAAAAAAGAAATTGATAAAAACAGCGGTACATGTGGTTGGGCTTCAAATACCATCAACGACGTACCGATAATAAAAAGCACAGACGCAATCACAAACAGCGCCTCACGACCACCCATCACCACTTTTTCTCCATTTGATGGTCGGTCTTCCTGATCGACATGACCCATTTCTTCATCCCCCTTATTTGTAAAGAAAAGAAATCTGCAACTTCAGCTTAGCATTTCCTTTACCATTTACTTTCATATCCTAAATTGTGTTAGATGTATTTCACATTTTCAAAGTAATCGCAGACAACACTTAACTACTTAAACGCTTAAACGCTTTTAAGTGCTAAAGCGTTTGGTTGTGATAAAAATTTTACTGGGTTATCGTTAAGAAGTCAAGGGGAAGGCAAGCATGACTTTATGCGAACATTGTATGCCCGCTTATCCTCCTCAACGACTATAGAATCCAGTGAACCTCTCCCTCCTAAATCTCAGATGATAGAAGGGGAATGGTCGCTATATGTCGTTCAATCGACACTATAACAACAAGAACGCCACCAGTACACCAACGGCCCCAAACATCAGAGAAAACGGCATGTTTCTTAACGTAATTCGGTAAGGATTTTCCTCAGTATTCATCGATGTCATCGTGACAGTAACACCGTATGTTCCAACACTTGCAGTCGCAAGTGCACCTGTTATGAGGACAATCCCGATACTTAGTGGATTGACGATTTCAAGCAATGGCTGGATGATTTCACCTAAAATCGCAATCGTCGCAACTGGGTGCATGCCAATCATACTCATCAATAAATAAGTGAGCTGAATTAAAATTAAAATAAGAAGAGGCGTGTCACTCACATACAAAAATGGTTCTTGAATCACACCAAGGAATGATGTTTCATTCAAACTATTAGAAAAGAACGCCAGTGATACAAACAAGACGACAAAGTTTTGCATGCCATTTGTGCGCAACTTCCATGTTTTCCACCCGATCTGGACAAATCGACGAACCCTACGCATCATTAATGCCCACGCAAAAGAAAATGGAAGAATAACGAGTGTGACCGCCAAAATGAAATCTAAATCAAAGGTATTTCCAAACGTCACAACGACGGATAAAAAGGTCATTAGCGCAATGGACAATTGGATAATAGGGGTGGCAACTTTGCGCAATTCAATGGATTCAGTGCTCATTACTGAATTCCCTTCATATTCCACATTTGAAAACGTCTTTCTTCCCCACAACCAATCGATAACAAGAACGATGAAGGAGGTTAACAGTAACCACGGTAAATACACCAAGTAACTCACACCAGTTATATCAACAGTGAGAGCAACCATAATTTCCATCGGACTCCAAATGAGCGCGAGGGTGAATGCGCGTAGTGTCGTCCGACTAATAAACGAATCTCGTACTCTTTTCTTCATATTTTTCAAATTTTCAAGGAGTACACCTTGTGATAAAGATATCGCTGATAAGTTTAGAAACGTGCATAATATGTAAGTCGTCAGTGAACTTCGCATATAAAGTTGACCTAAATGATCGACGTTTCCCTTCATCAAATCATTAATCCGTCGGTCGTAAAGACCTGCCCGCACGACGCTATTGATCCATGGTAGTACGGTTAAAAAAGCGAGCAGATTCAATGTCGATGTCATATGATAAGGAATTTGCGTCCAAGGTAAACCTGCTAACATAAACATCGATAACCCAACTACAATAAATATACTTCCTAAAATCCGAAACAAACGGCTCGCACCATAAAAAGATAAACCGAGCATCGGAATCGCTAACAGCCCGACGATATATTCAACGACATCGTTACCGACAAACGTATTCACGATAAAAAGCCCTAGGATCAGTGAATAGATCACATATAAATAAGGCTGCACAGAACGTATCAATTCGTTCATCCCCTTTGCAGAACTATTCGACACTCGAAACTTTCATATGATTTAATTGTAACATTTTTAGTACTATTTTTTATCCGTTTCAAAATCATCTATCTCCAATGTTATGATAAAGTGAGTTCATTTTTGAAAAGGGTGACCTACATGAACAACCTGATTTCTTTTATTAAAGACATTGAAAAAATGAAAGAACAGACAAGAACAGCGTGGACAAGTTCTGGCACTCAAGAGACAGTCGCCGAACACTCGTGGCGACTTGCGATGTTTCTTCTCGCACTTGAAGAAGACATCGCTGATTTTGACATGAATAAAACAATCAAAATGGCGCTTGTTCACGACCTAGGGGAAGTCTACGAGGGAGATACTTCTGCAAAGTTTGAAATCGACCATGAGGATAAATTTGCACGCGAAGAAAAAGCGATGTTACATTTGACCGAACAGCTTCCTAAAGAAACAAAACAACGTTTCCTTTCATTATGGTACGAGTATCAAGAAGGTGAAACAAACGAGGCGAAACTTGTAAAGGCGCTCGACAAAATCGAAACGATTATTCAACATAATCAAGGAGCACTCCCAAAAAACTTTGATTATCATTTCAACCTAGAGTATGGGAAAAAACACGCTGATATCGCCCCTATAGTAAAACGTATTCGTGAACATGTTGACTGTGAGACGAGGCAGCAATTGAAGTGAAGAAAATAGACGCACAAAAGTTCATTCAACTTTG
This sequence comes from Texcoconibacillus texcoconensis, assembly GCF_014202575.1. Lineage (GTDB taxonomy): Bacteria > Bacillota > Bacilli > Bacillales > Salisediminibacteriaceae > Texcoconibacillus > Texcoconibacillus texcoconensis. The sequence goes on from NZ_JACHHB010000002.1 coordinate 234,831, forward strand.
ATTACATAAATGATTCTATCTGTTCTGATTTTTCTGTATAATGATAAAAAGAAATATTATTGAACATATTGAAGGAGTGGAATGATGAAACAAGAAGCATTACTTGCCCCAGCGTATTATAATTTAGCTGAGGAAGTAGAAAAGTTTTCCGACGACCCAAAACGCTTAGCCATTAAATGGCTAAATGACGATGGAACATACCGGACCATGACCTATGTTGAACTCATCGAACAAGCCAATCAATATGCAAATACATTATTGAAAAAAGGCATTCAAAAAGGCGACCGTATTCTCGTCATTTTACCACGCCTACCTGAAGCCTATGTTACTTACTTAGCTTGTATTAAAGCTGGATTGGTCGTCATCCCTTGCTCAGAAATGTTGCGAGCGAAGGACTTAGAATACCGAATGACCCACTCAGGAGCGAGCGCAGTCATTGCTTACTCAGCTTGTACGTCGGAATTCGACCAAATCGACCTTCCACTCCCTAACTTACAGGAAAAGTTTACGATCGGCGATGACTTACCAGGATGGACGTCCCTCACAAATCTAGCAAAAAATGAAAGCACCTCCTACCAAGGAGCGACAACAAAACAAGACGACATGGCCTTTTTACCATACACTTCAGGAACGACAGGCAACCCTAAAGCCGTCGTTCATACACACGGATGGGCGTTTGCTCATTTACGCACCGCTTCAAAAATGTGGCTCGATGTTAAAGAAGGAGACACCGTCTGGGCAACAGCCGCGCCTGGTTGGCAAAAGTGGATTTGGAGCCCCTTCTTATCAACGATCGGTATGGGCGCAACTGCTTTTGTTTATAACGGAAGGTTTGATCCGAAACAATATATGCAGTTACTTCAGGATCATGAAATTAATGTGTTATGTTGTACGCCAACAGAATATCGCCTCATGGCAAAACTGGATAACCTGCAAGATTTCACACTACCGAAGCTAAGAAGCACCGTCTCAGCAGGTGAGCCATTGAACCGACAAGTGATTGATACATTTAAAGAGCATTTCAATGTCAATGTGCGTGACGGTTACGGGCAAACGGAAAACACCCTATTAGTTGGGACATTACTAGACATGGAATTACGGCCTGGCTCCATGGGTAAACCGACACCAGGAAACACCGTCGAGATTATTAACGACGAAGGCCATCCCGTTGGACTTGGTGAAGTCGGTGACATTGCCGTCCATAAAAGTACACCTGCTTTATTTAAAGAATATTATAATGAACCAGAGCGAACGAGCAAAACTTACCGCGGGGATTGGTACATTACTGGCGACCAAGCGAAAAAGGACGAAGACGGGTACTTCTGGTTTGAAGGACGACGCGATGATATTATCATTAGTTCTGGCTACACGATCGGTCCCTTTGAAGTCGAAGATGCACTTATGAAACATACAGCTGTAAAAGAGTGCGCTGTCGTCGCAAGCCCCGATCCTGTTCGCGGACACATCGTCAAAGCATTTATCGTTTTAAGAAACCCTGACTATCACAACGATAATGAAACATTAACGAAAGAAATCCAAGATCACGTTAAAAACCTGACTGCACCTTACAAATACCCACGAAAAATAAGTTTCGTCGACTCATTACCAAAAACAACTTCCGGGAAAATTCGCCGCATTGAACTTCGCTTACAGGAAGAAGCGCAAAACGAGCAACATGCATAGTAAGCTTGTTGCGCATACGGAAAAGCAAATAAGTATGCTGTAAGTAGCTGAGAAGCTTGGCCTAAGTCACCAAGCTTCTTTTTAGTAAAGTACCGTTTAATGGACATGGCACTGTCCTATTATAATCAGAAATGATTGAACCAATAACCGAAGTACAGATCGAAAAATCAAACGTACCTTAACCAAAACGTGAGAATAGCGTTTTCATGTAAGTGATTTCAAACTCAGTTATAATGATATAAACTACAACTACATTAAAAAGATCTTTCTGATAACGAGGTGCCTATTGTGCAAACAAACGATAATCTCTTGCAAAAAGCTGAGCGATTTATTTATACATGCTATGAGGAACTTGGGAAAGAAACAGATGAAATCGTCACTAGAATCAATCAAATAAGAAAAGAAATTGAAGAAACTGGTCATTATGACCATACTTATGAAGAACTTGTACATGGAGCAAAAATGGCTTGGCGAAACAGCAATCGCTGCATTGGGAGGCTTTTCTGGGATCGTCTTCACGTATTTGATGCAAGGCATGCAGAAACAGCAACCGAAGTTGCTGAAGCATCCAAACAACACATTCAATACGCTACAAATGATGGAAAAATCATTCCTACCATCACCATCTTCAAACCAGTCATACGAGGTAAAGAACAAGTGCGCATTTGGAATTATCAACTTATTCGCTACGCAGGTTATCAAACTGAAGACGGTATCATTGGCGATCCTGCCTCGGTTGACTTTACAACCGCATGTACAAAAATGGGATGGAAAGGACATGGAACACATTTCGATGTTTTACCATTGGTCATTCAAATGAATCAAGGAGCCCCTCAATGGTTTGAGATTCCTAAAGATATCGTTTTAGAAGTCCCAATCAAGCACCCTGAACTTAATGAATTTGAAGATTTACAGTTAAAGTGGTACGGTGTGCCGATCGTGTCTGATATGCGCTTAGAAATTGGTGGCTTGCATTATACAGCCGCCCCATTTAATGGATGGTATATGGGAACAGAAATTGGTGCGCGGAATTTTGCTGATGAAGGTCGCTACAACATGTTGCCTAAAGTAGCATCTCTTATCGGCTTAGACACAAAAAAATACTCTTCCTTATGGAAAGACAAAGCTTTGGCTGAGTTAAACGTGGCCGTGCTTCATTCCTTTAAAGAAAACGGCGTGAGTATTGTCGACCACCATACAGCCGCTTCCCAATTTAAGCAATTCGAAGAAAAAGAAAAGAAAGAAGGACGAAACGTTACTGGAGACTGGACGTGGCTCATCCCTCCTGTCTCACCAGCAACAACACACATTTTTCACCGTTCATACAACGATTCGATTGTCACACCTAACTACTTTTATCAAGACGCTCCGTATGACTGAAGGTCACAGAAAGGACCTCAGTTCAAATGGAGATAACGACATTTCCCCTTAACTATTTCTTTATATGAACTTTCACGCGGAAAGAATAAATCGTCCGGTGATGTTAAACCATATTTAGAAGTAATAAACAGAAAAAGGGGAATGCCATGATGAGTGAAAAAAAGTTCTTATGGGCATTGTTTGGCTTAGGAATTATTGCCTTTCCTTGGGTTATTTTTAGAAAAGCTCCATTGAAGGACTGGGTGATCGTCTACTTTATCGTAGGGTTTGTTTCTGGAATTATTGACAACATTGTTACAGCTAAAGGCTTTTTAAGATATCCTGTCAAAGCATTTCCAAGGTTCTTTAATGTATCTTGCACTTTTGATTTTGTCGTATGCCCTTTGATGAATGTGATTTATAATCAAGTTACTTATCACGATAAACCTCATAAGACTGTGTTGAAATTATTTTTGTTCATTACACCTATGACTTTGTTTGAAACCTTTTTAGAAAAAAATACAAATCTCATTCAATGGAGAATGGGGTGGAAGTGGTACCATACTTATGTATCGATTTTTATAAAGTACCTTAGCGTTCGTTTTATCATGACGCTCATCCGATACTCTTCTTATTTGCAAAACGTATATGTTGATAAAAAGTCAATAAACTTTGATGTTGAGCAATAAACCTTCAGTATTATTCGAGTCGTTAAAAAGATCCAAAAAAGCTTCCTTTCACTATAAAGGAAGCTTTTTCTATTTAAACATACACATCTAGGGAGGTATCAGTCATTTGATTATTCTTCAGAAGGCTGAACTTTGTTTTCTTGAATTTCTAACGCCTTTTGTACCGTATGAAGAATTGCCTCTGGATTCTTATCACTTTGTTTCAAGCGACGAAAAGTAAAATCTAAAAGCTCCTGGTGGTTTTGGCATTCATCGGGATACGTCGTCATTCCTAATCGAATATGATTGACACTTTCATGCTGTTCAATATGATGTAACAGTTTTTCTGCAACGACTAAAGATCCAATTTTCGGTGTGATCGGAAAGATGAACATGAGGCGATTGCCATATTCATAAATCATGTCAACTTTGCGAAATAGCCGCCTACATTCCTTTTTCAACCTTTTCATCATTTGCATTTTTTCGTTATAACTCATATCATCTCTTATCTCTAAAAGCATCATACTCACAGGGTAGCCCCCGCGCTCGGCACGGGCGACTTCATTTGAAAGTAAATCATCAACCTGTATCGTAATCGATGATACTGGCAGTATTTTCTTCACACGATCGACGACATCTTCTTGATCAAAGGGACGAAGAATAAAGTCGATCACCCCAACATTGAGCGCTTCTTGAAATTGGCTTTCTGTAATTCCCTCCGTAATAAGAACGACAGGAACATTCCTTTGTTTGTGTAAGTCTTTCAACAATTGTATCGACTGCTCAGTATCTATATAATTACTTAGAAGAATAAGGTTTGTTTCCTCTAATATATCAAATTGCGTCGATAACATTTGTAACGAGTCAAAATCATAAGCATTATAACCATTTTCAATCAAAGAATTTTTCATAGAATGACGAACAATATGTTTTGGTTCAATAACAACGACAGTCCCCATTTAAAACCACCTTCAACGATCTAGTCTTTATTCCCATTGTGTACACGCATGATTCTTACGTCAATATTTTTTAAGAAAAAAGGATAACAGCACGTTATCCCTTTTCATCAACTACCATTTAAACTTGTTCATTGATGTTTGTAATTCTTCAGCCATCTTCGCCAACGTATTAGCCGCAGCATTAACCTTAATTAGATTAATGAACAAAAAAACTACCTGCAACATCGGAGACATTCACTCCAACATTCAGGTAGTTTATTTTCCAATCAGTTATTTAAAAACTGACTCACACGATCAACAAAACGGCTTTTATCATACTTAAAATATAACGCGCCCATTAACCGTATCGGATCGCCAAAAAAGAACTTTTCATACAATGATTGTCTCGTTCCAAACGAACTCATACATAAATCCCATGCCAATCGAAACAGCTTCACCCGCTCTTCAGCATTTTTCGTTTTCGCTTGTAAATATTTATCTAAATCTCCCCGAATCACTTCTTCAAAATCTTTTTCTGTCGGAATCGAGATCATTCCACTTGCCCCTAGAAGTTGAATGAATTCTGTCATTTTTGGATATTGACGCTGAAAAGTCGTAACCGCTGCATAAAGCGGTTTTAACGCTGGAATCATCACTCCATGATCTTCTTCTGCTTCAATTTCAGCTTTCAATAACAAAGCCTTCATCGATTCAAGTGTCATAATCATTTCCGCGAGCTTTTCTTGCACATGTTGATACTCGCTAATATTAATTGTATCAACAATTTGTTGCGCCACCCCAAGCACAAACTCCAATTTTACAACTTGCCTTGAGACAACTTGATGCATCGCCATATTTGTAAACGAGCCCTCACCTGTTAATTTAGCCGGTGCTTGAATGTTGTCATAGTAAAACACCCGCTCCCAAGGAACGACGACATCATCAAATACAACAAGCGCATCTACCTCTTCAAAGCGAGAACTTAACGGATAATCAAACGTGGATTCCCTGCCAGAAAAAGACTCCCGACATATAAACCTTAACCCTTCTGTATTAGTAGGGATCGAAAAAGCATAAGCGTACGATTTATCCATAACGTTCGCCGTCGAATAAACGATCATCTCATCCGTGATTCCACCTTGTGTCGCAAGCAGCTTTCCACCCCTAACCACAAGGCCCTCGTCATTACGATCGACAACCTTTGCTGCAATCGTGTCATCGTCATCTTCAGTAAAATAATGAGCAGAACGGTTCACTTGCGGATTGATAAATGCATGCGTAAACGACAAATCCTTTTCCCGCGCCCGCTCATATACAGCTTGAATATGATCCGGGAAACAATTTTTCTCACCTTCTAACAAATGCTTAGAAGCCGCAAAAGACATCAACGCCGTATTCATATAATCCGGACTTCTCCCCAACATCCCAGCATGCGTCCGCGCCCACTCTTGAACCATCAGACGCCGCTTCTCAAGATCCTCCTTCGTCTGCGGAATCATATACGACGTCCCGACCCGATCCCCTGTCCCCGGCGAACGATAAGTCATAACGTCTTGAAGCGAAGAATCCAACTGCAAATCATAAAGCGCAGCCTGACTCTTTATAACCCCTTTATAAGCAAAATGTTCAGATATGTTCCCTTTTACCTGCTCTCCGTGAATCCAGACATCCGATTGCAATTGGTCAATTCGACGAATATATTCCACACCTGATATTGCGCCCAAGCCTTTTCACCTCACTGAATGATCGCGTTCATTTTTGCAAGTTTCACCTTCATTACATTATTGAAAGGAACTTTTAATTATTCTTACAAATGGTGAAAAAAGCTTGGGCAAAGGGAAATTATTTTTGATCATACATTTGAAACGTATTCCTCCCCGACTCTTTCGCACGATACAGGGCAGCATCAGCTTGTTTATAAAGCGTCAGCTTATCTTCACTGGCATTTGGATAAATACCGATACCTATACTAACAGTGATAGGTAAATCCATTTCATCAAGCTCTAAAGGCTTCTGCATCTGGTCAACAAGTTGCTTAGCAAATGAGACCGGTTCTTCTTCACTTTCTATTTCTTCAATTAAAATCGCAAATTCATCCCCACCAAGACGAGCAAACTGGGAACGATCGTTAAGCAACTGACTCACCCTTGAGGTGAAAGAGGTTAACAATTCGTCACCTACCACATGACCATACGTATCATTCACTTGTTTAAAATGATCTAAATCAAGCATGATCAGTGCACACTGCTCATCCTGCGCATTTGACTTTTCTATCACGGTATCTAATAGATTCTCAAATTGCCTTCGGTTTGCAATATTCGTTAAACAATCATGTGTAGCTAAATGTCTTACTTGTTGCTCTATTCTTTTTTGTTCACTGATATCAGAAATCACGCCATCAAGACGAATGAGTTCACCTCTATCATTCAAAATCGGTGTCGTATGATCTTGAACCCATTTTACATCTCCTTGTTTATCAATAATACGATATTGATGAGTCAGCGGGTACCCTTCATAAAGGAGTGGTTGTCTCTCTATAAATGCACCATAGTCTTCTGGATGCACAAGGCGCTCCCAACGCTCTCCTAAGTCATAGAAATCTTGAAAACAATACCCGGTGATGTCAGTTATGCGTGGTGAAAAGTACAACGTTTCATGTTCTTTCATGTCCATCGACCAGATACCGACACCTAATCCTTCGTAAATGTTCTTTAATAATAAATCTTGTTCTTCAACTTTCCCTTCGATTTTTTTAAATTCCGTAATATCTTGAAAAACAGCAATGACCCGATCTAAATTTCCGTTATGATCCACGGTACAACTCAAATGAAAATCAATCGTTCGTTCTGCTCGATCATTTTGACGAATGATTTGAAATTGTTTACGCATATCTCGTTTTTCATTTACCGATCTTTGATACTCATGTTGAACACACCTACAGTCATTAGCTGGCAAGAGAATATCGAATAGCTCATGGGGTGGGCAACAACGGTGGGGTCCGTCAATGCCTAAAACATCGTACAAATTTTCTGAACAATAAGCATGCTCTTGTTTGACATCATAATCCCAACTTGCGATGTTGGCCACCGCTTGTGTTTGATGCAGCAATTCACTACTTCTCAAATATTCACGTTCTCTTCTCCGGTCTTTTGTAATATCTTTACAAACGATGAGAATTCCAATTATTTCTTCGTCAACAACAATGGGTGTGTAAGTCATATCAACATATAGATCTTTTTCAACAGTGCGAAAAACAGCTTCAAACCTTTGAGCGATCCCTTCAGTCGCCTTTTGGAAATGAACCTTCACTATGTCTTTATAATCATGATGGACTTGACTAAAAATTGAAGTACCCATTACCCGGTGATGAGAATTTAATATTTCATAAGCTTTCGGATTATAGTAACGAATCAGACTACTAGTATCAACAATATAAACGATATCGTCGTGACGGGTATACAATGATTCAAACAGACCTAGGTTTTTCTTGGAGTCTAGCTGGTGAGTGAACTTACATTGATTCAATACCGATAGACTACACGCCTTCTTTTCGAAACTTATCAAGATACTCACCCCAAAGTGTGATTTTCGATCCATATGAAGGGATTCGATTTTCAATGACAAGACGTTCTGACAATGTGAATCATTATTATGTTTAGAATGATATACTTTGTGTTGCATGTTTGTGGAGGGCGGTATGTTATGAATGGGAAGTTATATTTATATAAAGTTAACAATTGAATCTATAGAATTAGATCATTATACCTACACAGTAGCAAATAAAACAATCTTTGACAATTATCAACACAATTGTTAACAAAATGGTTGATTTTTCATAAAAAACTCGCTTTTTCGTGTCAGTGCTTACAGACACTCAGTCTGTGAACAAGATACGAAAAAACGAGTACTGTTATACATTTAATTTCATTAAGTACGTTTTCCGATCCTCATATACAAAACGTGTATTCGGCGGGACAGAGCCGAGTCTATTACGTAGTTTTACTGCAAATTGGTTGAGCGTGTGTGCAATTTCATCACGATGCGTTTCTTCAATCGTAAATTCCACACCGTATTGCGATAACTCATCGTCAATATCGTGTTTCCAAACGATGTGACCGACTGGTGAGATCGTTCGCCCTAAAATTTCCGTTTCAAAATACAATATGACGTCATGCAGAACTGGTAACTTTAACGTCGAAATAAACCGTATTCCCCCAAGGCCAATATCCTCAATGAGAATTTTCGTTTTTCCTAAGTCAACATATTCACCTTTGATCTTCAAAATCGTCATCGTTGCATCAAGAGGATGGTTTAATGGGATACGGAAGTAATTTCTTTTTTCAGTCAAGTTACATCATCCCCTTATTTAAAGGCTTTAACATGCGTCTCTCCGACACTCCTTTAAACTTTTCATCATTGATCGGTACGCCAAATAACTAGGCTCTTCATGCGCCTCCCCACAAACTGTGAATTGACGTATTGGATCCTGTTGAGATCAAGATTTTGTTTCGAGTCTAGTTTTACTTCATTCTCCAAGTCGTTTGTATTTAATGTCAAACAAAAATATCGCCTCTCAAAACATAACGAACTTGTATTAAAGGGGGTCGCTTAATGTTATTTGTAGTGTGACTGTTATCAAGGTCATGGAATGAAAAAAGAAATTGAGGATAGCGGAAGATGCCGGAGTCTTAACGAGAGGATATAAACCATGTTATTAGAAATCCAACTTCTCGGTAACCTAGCTATCCTAGCTTCACGCCTTAGACCTATGGTTTTGCGTCACTAACTTTCATTAGCTTTGCCCTTTCGGAACTTTATGTTATTGTAATACACTTTTTATTTTAACTCATTTCATATCATTTTACTTAATTTTAATCACTTATCTTTAAAAAAGCAATTATAGAAAATAACAGAGGAAATCTCAGTCATATATACTTGTCGTTTCAATTGACGGTTAATCAAAAAACAAAAACGAACCCGTATAACCTCATCTGTATAAAACAAACTATCCTTATAAAAGAAATTTTTGGAGGGGTTCGTTTTGCCTAAAAATTTAACTTGGATGACTTTTTTTATGCTTATTTTAGCTAGTTACAGATTCACACACCTGATTGTGTTTGACAAAATTACTGCTTTTATTAGAGAACCTTTTATGCAAAAACAAATAACCGTTGATGACAATGGGGAAATGACAAGCAAAAAAGTCCCTGCCTCTAAATTTGGATACTTATTAAACTGCTATTGGTGTGCAGGAATATGGAGCTCAATAATTTTGACGCTCGGATACATGCTCTTTCCGAAGTTAATCAAACCATTGGTTTTTATTTTATCGGTTGCAGGTGGCCAAACGCTTTTAGAATCATTTGTAGGCGTCGAAACAAAAGCAACACAGCTATTATCTAAGGAATTAAAAAATTAAAATTTTCAATTGTCCTGAAACGCGTTTCATCATGTAATATCATATATGTAAAAGGTTCTACCTAAAAAACTCTCATTGGCGTAACGTCATGGCGGCGCAACAATGAGAGTTTTTTCTCTTTATTTACTTATTTTGAACACCTGTTCCATTGAAAATGAATTTGTTCCGAAATGATATTTCTTAATATATATATATTGTTGAAGGCCATTCACAAATATACATATAACTCACTAATTTTCACTTGATTTAATAACTTTTTCTCACACACCCAAATTAAAAAAGTCATCTTGTTTTTGATCCGTAAAACTTTACACTGAATACATTCTAACAAGGAAATATTTCTCCTTTTATCGGGAGAACACTCACCTTTTTCCATTACAAGGAAGGTTTTAGGCCTGTTGATAAATAAGATAACTGAGGTGAATACTTGAATCTTTTCAGGAAAGAAGGGCAAGCATTTTGACTAAAAGAACGAAACAAATTTGGCTCATTGTCGGAATTTTATTTGTCGCATTTAATTTAAGACCTGCCATCATGGCTGTCGGACCACTTGTCCCATTGATTAGAGAAGACACAGGTGTTTCGAACAGTTTTGCTGGTATGTTAACGACGATACCGCTCCTTTCCTTTGCGGTATTCTCTCTTGTCGCACCTAAGCTTAGCATTCGTTTTGGTATTAGCATCACCATATTTGCTGCACTTTTGACACTGTTTATAGGAATTATTCTTCGATCGCTAGAAGTTATCCCAGCTTTATTAATCGGTACAATCCTCATCGGAACAGGAATCGCTATTTGTAATGTGCTTCTACCTAGTATTATTAAACTCACTTTTCCTTACAGGATTGGGATTATGACAAGTTTATACACAGCGGCGATGGGTATTTTTGCAAGTCTTTCCGCTGGCATTAGCGTTCCCCTTGCAGAAGAAGTCGGATTAGGTTGGTCTAACGCTCTGGCTGTCTGGGGCATCATCGCCCTTCTTGCGATGTTTTTTTGGATTCCACAAATGCGAAGTGATAAAGGGGCTTCGTCTCAACAAACATCCAATGCGACACCGCGTTCCATTTGGAAGGAGCCGCTTGCTTGGTATGTCACTTTATTTATGGGTTTTCAATCATTCTTATTTTATAACGTAATCGCATGGCTGCCGAATGTTCTACACTCCCTCGGATTAACCTTGACATTAGCAGGCTGGATGATGTTTTGGATGCAAATTCTTTCTATTCCAGGCAACTTTGCAGTACCAATCATTGCATCAAAAACCAAAAACGAAAAGCCGATTGTCGCTGCCGTTTGTTCACTGTACCTAGTCAGCTTTAGTGGACTACTATTAACCACGAACCCAACGCTCGTTATCATTTTTGTACTTGTTTTAGGTTTTGCACAAGGCATGGCATTTAGCCTCGCACTCACTCTTTTGGGCTTACGTGCACCTACACCTGAAGATTCTTCACGCCTGTCAGGGATGGCCCAATCATTCGGTTACTTAGTCGCCTCAGTCGGACCTGTTTTAATGGGGACATTGTATGACCTTTTTCAAACGTGGCAACCATTCCTTATCACATTATTTGCTGTGAATATCGTCATCTTCACTTTTGGATGGCGGGCTGGAGAAGATCGCCATGTCTTTGAGGAAAAAAGAAGTCCAGCAAAAGAAGCATAGATCATCAAAGTAACAGGTTTATTTGTGAGGCAAAATCGTAAATCGCAGACCAAATGACAGTATTATTCATAATTAATATTCGACAATTTTATCAGCCGATTCAGCTTACTCGGTTTTTAGCACAACTCGGCACCCTCTTTCCTCTGCAAACTGTCCGAATGACACTTGGCTTCGGACAACTTTTCACTTTTTCCTCTGCAAACTGTCCGAATAACACTTGGCTTCGGACAACTTTTCTCCTTTTCCTCTGCAAACTGTCCGAATAACACTTGGCTTCGGACAACTTTTCCCCTTTTCCTCTGCAAATTGTCCGAATAACACTTGGCTTCGGACAACTTTTCACCTTTTCCTCTGCAAACTGTCCGAATAACACTTGGCTTCGGACAACTTTTCACCTTTTCCTCTGCAAACTGTCCGAATGAACCTTGCTTTCGGACAGTTCTACCGCTTTTCATCCTCACACTGTCCGAATAACATAAACTTACAAAGAACTGAAACGTAAGCAGTCAAGCAACGATCTTACGCAAAGTAAGAGAATATATCATCTAGCGCCCCACCACTCCACAAATACAACCCAACAACAAAAAAGAATAAACCTTGCAACGCAAAAACAAATCCCCAAATAAACGAAGGTATAAAAGTAGAGCGCGCTAATATTGTCGCATCCCCAGCACGATCACCACTTTTCACACTTAATACGAAAATAATTAAAGAACCTGTAAATGCCTGAATCCATACAATAATCACGACCGCTTGAATGAGCAAAGAAAACCATTCATCATAGCCTTGCGCTTTTAACCACGCCAACCCTACAAATGAAATCACTACCCACAACCAACCAACAAGATTGCGCACCCATAACAAACCATTTATCAATAAAAGAACGCCCAATACCGCCGCAGCATATAACACATAATCATTCACAACCGCCCAAACCCCAGACACACTCACCACAGACGCAAATGGGTACCCCGCAAAACTCGTTAACACTTGCCCTAACCAAAACGAATGAGCCGTTTCCGCTACCCCTTCACCTCTTAACATTTAAGTTATTATCAAAGATCACGAACTTTCCATGATGACGTATTCTATACCTGACTTTTCAAAAGTACAATTCGTTACTTGTAAACCAAACTTTTCGTAGAAAGCACTCTTATCGATTCGCGCATTGCACCAAAGTTTTTTGACCCCGAGACGACTCGCCTCATCGAATACATATTGCAAGAGTTTTGTCCCATAACCTTTTCCTTGATATTCTTTTAGCGTAGCGAACTTTCGAAACTGTGCCTTCTCACCATTTGGAAACAATGAAACGACCGAGACTAGCACCCCATCTATGTAAAGCCCATAATGGAAACCTTCGTCGTCATCTTTTAACTTAATATACTCATAATCTTTATCTGGCCACATAACGACATGTCGAATGTCCCACGCTTGCTGTTTACTGATCTTTTTTATCTCCATCATTTAATGATGTCCTCCTCTAAATGTCTACTATATAAGTATATCTATCAAAACACCATTTCAGACAATTTTAAAACGAAAAAAGCAGGTTCCTATTAATAGCGAACCTACTCACAAATGATTAGTTTTATTAAGACAAAGGATCAATATGATTTCCGTTGATCGTGACACCAAATGACCGCTCTTCAAGGGAACGCATTAACGCTACTTGCTCCTCTTCTTCTCGTTTAATAATTTGATCACCCTCGATCCACCACGGATTGAAACTCATATTCACATCTCCGTTATGTAATTCAATGTTTAATAGACCCGTTTCAGCAGTTGGACCTTCTACATAATTCGGAAACAAGAAGTTGCCGATCGAATAGGCGACAGGTTGTTCATCAAAGAATTCAAATCCTTGCAACACGTGAGGATGCGCACCAACGACTGCATCAGCGCCAGCATTCACCATGTTTTCAGCATAATTTCTTGTTTCATCTTCTGGATATAATTCCCCTTCATTTCCCCAATGCATATAGACAAGGACATAATCAGATTCTTCTTCCGCTTCTTCAATCAAATTGATGACACGGTCTTCCTGGTAGCCACTTGCTAAACCTGGCTTATCTGGACCGGCATACCAAGTCGTTGTTGGCAACACTTGCGAAAACGCTAATAAATGGATCGTCTCTCCATTGATTTCGATTGTTTGCGCAGCGTAGGCTTCTTCTGCATTTTTTCCCGCACCTGCATAATCAAGGGAAAAACTGTCGAGCGCATGAATCGTGTCCATCAACCCTTCTTCTCGATAATCCATTGTATGGTTGTTTGCAAGCGAGACAAAATCAAAGCCTGCGTTCGTGATTCCTTGTAAATTTTCAGGATCTGTTTTAAAGTTAAAAGAATTTTCATAAGGTTTATCGTATGGTTTTTCGGAATCTGTTACAGCCGTTTCTAAGTTCGCAATTGCATAATCAGCTTCAGAAACGGCCTCGCTAATATACTCAAAAGGATAGTCAGGACCATGTTCCTCGATCGTATGTTCTAGCGACCACTCAAACATTATATCCCCAGCAAATACGATGTTAATAGGTTCATCGTTTTCATCTTGAGTGTTCTCATCTTTATTGCCATCTTCAGTTAACTCATCCCGTGCGCCTTCTTGATTTTCTTGATCTTCCCTACTTTCATCATCTGTTTCAACAAATCCTTTCGTTGGTCCACTCGTCTCTTCCTCAGCATTTCCACAACCGGAAGTTAAGAGACACATCGCCCCTGCTGCATATAACATTTTCATCATCTTCTCACGCACTCCATCTCTAAACATATTCATTTTTACTACTGAAGAGGACCCCTCTATAAACGAGGAGCCCTGAATTGATTTCACGTTATAAAAGATTTTTTATTCAGAACTTCAAAAGTTGAAAAATTTATGACATGAAACGGATCCATTATATCAAAAAAATAAACTTGAGTTTAGTGTTTTTTACATTTTTTGTTTCCTTTCCGTACAACAGTACAAATCATCTTAACGACAATAAGAGGATTACCCCTCTATCACTCTCGCCACATTTTGACCGCACGTTTGGCATTGCCCTTTAAGCACAACACCTAATTCATCATCATGTATATCATATTTCACTATTCGTGTCGCATCTGCGCAATTTAAACAAAAAACATTGTTCAAAAGCCTTTGACGCATGTCCTTAGAAATATTCGCCCATTTTCTCGCTGCATTTATATCTGATACTGACATTTTCCTATTCCCCCTTGTCAACTTTTTATTGGATTTTTTCTTAGAGCCATTCAGGTTCGTTTTATCAATTAACGGCATCAATGTCCACGCCTCATAAGTTCCTGGTTATTTTACTTTTCAACTTTTATCCGCTAGCCGAATGAGATATACTAAACCAACAGCTAAGAGAAAGGATGAGTCACAATCGAACAAAAGTCATGTAAAGAATCAAAAGTCATTAAGACAAGTCGTGTTTTTCCTGAAGATACAAATAACCATAATACGTTATTTGGCGGAAAGTTGATGCGAGACATTGACGATGTCGCTTCGATATCAGCCGCTCGACATTCCCGTCAAGAGTGCGTCACCGCATCGACAGACAGTGTTGACTTCCTCGATCCGATTAGGCAAACCGATTCCGTTTGTCTTGAATCACACGTTACTTGGACAGGACGTAGCTCAATGGAAGTCTTCGTTAAAGTTATTGCCGAAGATTTAATGACAGGTGACCGCCGCATCTCAGCAACAAGTTTCCTCACCTTCGTTGCTTTAAAACAAGACGGAAAACCAGCTAATGTTCCAGCTGTCATTCCTGAATCTGAAGAGGAAATTTATTTACATAAGACAGCACCAGCACGTATGAAAATGAGACAAGAACGCCGTGAACACAGTAAAGAAATGGTTCAATTATTAAGCGACTTGAAACCTTGGGATCTTTAATCATATTTGATAAAGCGACAATGAATATTAAAAGAACCAACTGTGATCTTTCATGACACAGTTGGTTTTCTATTTGGTCAACCAAAGATGGGTTATGAACGCTGGAGCAATCCAACCATTTCAAGACCATGTACAATCCCGTTTTCCTGGACGGGTTTTGTTACATACTTGGAAACAGACTTCACTTCATCTGCAGCATTGCCCATTGCAACGCTATTTTTCACTGTTGAGAGCATTTCAATATCATTTAAACCATCACCAAATGCATATTGTTGTTCTGCAGAGAAACCTAACTTTTCAACGATTTTTTCAATCCCTTTCGCTTTTGATCCACCTTGTGGAAGAATATCAACGGACACTGGATGCCATCTGATAAAATCAAAATCTTTAAACACTTGCTCGTACTGCTTCTCTTCTCCTTCAGGACAGAAAAGAAGGGATTGATATAAGTCGCGCTCTTGGTAATAATGTGGGTCGTGTGTCGGGAACATATCGATTTTTAGTGTACTCATACTTTCATGAATATAATCGTGTTCTGGTACATTTGATTTCATGTCTTCATGGTCCATAAAGACGATTGGATGG
The DNA here is from genome assembly GCF_014202575.1 of Texcoconibacillus texcoconensis. Lineage (GTDB taxonomy): Bacteria > Bacillota > Bacilli > Bacillales > Salisediminibacteriaceae > Texcoconibacillus > Texcoconibacillus texcoconensis. The sequence continues at coordinate 251,049 of NZ_JACHHB010000002.1, forward strand.
TCGTTTTGTAGTGCTGTTTCGGTTAATTTCTCTAGGGATGTTAAGTTTAATGAGTTTGCATAGACAACTTCGCCGTTTAACACGACGTATTGACCGTTATAGCTAACAAAAGTATCGATTTCTAGTTCATTTCGCAGCTCTTCAAACATAAATGGGGCTCTTCCTGTTGCAATGGCGACTTCGTGACCGGCTTTTTTCAAGTCAAAAATCGCTTGTTTTGTTTCGGTTGGTAATTCTTTTTCGTGAGTAAGTAATGTTCCATCAATATCAAAGAAAATAACGCTTCGTTCTGACAATTTCATTCCAACTTTCTACTGTTTTATGTGGTATCATGCTAGCAAAAACATCAATTTGTTGTGCTTCTTTCTATAAACGTAGCCGACACTTCTTGATGAGCCTTTTCCCAACCATTGAGTGCCTGCAGGAAAAGGTTTTTCCCGATTTCAAGATGAGGAATTTCGATCGTTGTAATATCCATCATGCCTGCGATCGGTTGATTATCAAAGCCGATCAATGCTAAATCGTCTGGGATTTCAATGCCTTCCTTTTGACAACAGGTCATGATCCCAGCGGCGACTTGATCACTCGTCACTAATAATGCAGTCGGTGGCGAACTCATCTGTTTGATTTGTTTGACGACTTTGGCGCCATCCTCAAAGTAAAGACATTCATCAATAATATAATCTAAACGGTATGGCAAATCATATTGGTTAAGAAAATCTGTATAAGCTAATGCTCGACCACGGCTATTTGTCCCTTGTCTTCTTCCAATGCAATATCCAATTTGCATATGCCCTTGATGATACAACAAATTCAATGCTTTAAAAAAGACATCATAGTGGTTAACATACGTCGATGAAACGGGTTTTCCGGTCATGTTTTCACAAAACACAATCGGTCCAAATGATAAATATTCTTCGATCGTTGACCAATCACACGATCGGGAACAGAAGATTAAAGCATCGATTTGCTTTTGTCTTAACATTTGTAAGGCTTCTATTTCTCTGCTTTCCATGTAGCTTGTCTGAAACAAGACGAGCTTATAATTGTGTGCTAATGCTTCATTGGCAATCCCTTTTAATAATAGAGCAAAATAAGGGTGGTCTGAAAACGGAAGAACAACGCCGAGCAGACGCGTCTTCCCTTTGCTTAAATGAACGGCATTAATATTTTGCTGATAATTACTGGATTCTATCGCCTCTAATACTGCTTGTCTCTTTTCTTCACTAACATATGGGTGATGATTGATGACACGTGATACCGTTGCTACAGATACACCCGCCATTTGTGCCAAGTCCTTAATATTTGTCATATTCTTCACCTTTTAAAGAAACATCAAACACCATTATCATAACATGTCGTTTACAGTAATGAATGGATGACTACATGAAAAAGTCATCAAATGAACGCATCGGTTTTACTTTCGTTGACTGTCCCGATGACTTCAAACAACAATATGCCCCTAAATAGATGATGATACAGAGAACAATGATGACAAACATCGCCTTCGCCTCACTTCCCGCTTTTCTTTTATTTTACATTGTGAAACGCGTTACATATCAAGGGGTTACAGTAAAAAGCTGCCTAAAATGTCTGTTAACAACATCTAGGCAGCTTCCCTTTATTAGTCAACACCTGCTGCAATTCTTACTTGTCTTTGCATACTTTCTTGAACTAGGCCATCATTATGCCTTGTACTATTTAAGAAGTGAATACAGAAGTGTCCGTTATAATTGTTGTTTCGAATATCTTGATCTGCGTGTGGGAAAGAATGCATCGCTGCTGCTAACCTTCTTCCATCGACGGAAATAATGATCGCTCTTGGTGTCCAGGTAAAATTCCCGCCCCATATTTCTCTCATTGTTTGGGCGTCTGAAGATGTCAGAGGTTCAGCATCCGCATGGTTTCCACCCATTGTGTGTCGAACTCTAAACGTGCGACCTGTTTGGAAATCTGTAATGGTGGCGTCTTTGCCAATTGGGAAAACATATCTTCCTTCTGTCCACCAATCTAATAATTCCCCGTGCCGGTCACTTACTGTTTCGCGGACAGGCACGTTGTAAACAGGGATTTGCAATACTTGACCAATGGACAATGTGCTGTTTAACGTTAAGTTATTTTCACTCAGTAACTCTAACATTGGAATCCCATACTGTACGCTAATTCTCCACGCATTGTCTCCTGACCGAACAGTGTGTGTCGTGTATTTTTTCGTTACTTCTGCTCCTGATGAAGGAGATTCTTCCTTACTTTGCGCTTCTCGAGATACAGTAAGGGTTTGACCTACACGTAAGATATCTCCTGATAAATTGTTTAATCTTCTCAGTTCGTCTACTGTCGTATCAAAGCGTCTCGCGATTGCTGATAAGCTATCACCTGCTCGGACAGTATACGTTGTCGTCTCTTCTTCAGATGGAGAGGCTTGATCTGGCAGCTCTTCTTCTCCTTTTCCAGTTACAGTAAGTGTTTGCCCTACTCGCAATAGATCTCCTGATAAATTGTTTAATCTTCTCAGTTCGTCTACTGTCGTATCAAAGCGTCTGGCGATTGCTGATAAGCTATCACCTGCTTTGACGGTATACGTTGTCATCTCTTCTTCAGATGGAGAGTCTAGGTCTGGTTTTTCTTCTCCTTTCCCAGATACAGTTAGCGTTTGTCCTATTTGCAATAGATCTCCTGATAAGTTGTTTAATCTTCGCAGTTCGTCTACAGTCGTATCAAATTGTCTTGCGATTGTCGATAAGTTATCCCCTGCTTTGACGGTATACGTTGTCGTCTCTTCTTCAGATGGAGTGGCTTGATCTGGCTTTTCTTCACCTTCTCCAGATAACTTAAGGGTTTGCCCTACGCGAATCACATCTCCTGATAAATTGTTCAATCTTCGCAGTTCATCGACTGTTATCTCAAATCGTCTGGCAATTGCATAGAGGTTATCTCCTGATTGAACGGTATACGTTGTTGGTTTCGGCGTTGGTTCGTCCCCCTGTTTAGCATCTTCTGCTACAACAAGCGTTTGCCCAATACTCAAGACATTACTTTGTAATTGATTCAACCTTCTTAATTCGTCGACCGTTGTGTCAAAACGCCTTGCAATTGAAAATAAAGTATCCCCCGATACAACCGTGTGCAATTTTTGCCCTGTTACTGGCAGACGTAATTTTTGTCCAACTCGAATCACATCACTCGTTAAATCATTTAACCGCCTTAGCTCGTCTACCGTTGTATGAAACCGTCTCGCAATTGCGTACAGGTTGTCTCCTGATACAACGGTATATTCTTGGTTCGTTGACTGAGCCGCAACAGCATGTTTTCCTTCATCTATGGTATGATCTGTTTCATTTATAAGGGTTGGTTCTGTTTCCCCATGTGTATGAATGCTCATTTCATTAACATCAATATTTTTCTCGACGTCATAGCCCAATGATTCAGCCACAAAGCCGATTGGTAAAAATATGACATCATCCTCTTTAAGCACTGGTGGGACACGAACCGTTTCTCCATTTACTTCACCTTCGTCACTGTCTACCGCTAACTCAATCTCTTTGTCACCTTTTTCGATGTGGATTACTTCTTCATCTTCTTGCAATGACACTCCTGTTTCTAGGTGAGTGGACACATATCTTAAAGGAAGGTAGACATTTTCGTTTTCGATGAAAGGTTCAGGATCAACATCCAGTTTCATACCGTTGATTTCTAATTTCACATCGTCCGCATCAAAAGCTCGTATTCCTTCATCTTCATCATCTACATACTGTTGCTCGATGTCCTCAAAAAAATCCTCATCGATATCCACCATTGGATACCCTTCATCACTTAACTTCCTATACCCACTGTCATCGCTTTCTCGATCTTCCTCTTCTTTATTATCAAGATCTTCTTTTACTTCGTTAGGGGTATCTTTATTTGGTTGTTCTTCTTCCTGTGTTTGAAATCCTTGGTTTTTATTTTCTGGATTGCTTGTATCAAATTGTTGATTACATGAAGTAAGTAACATCATGCTTGCAACAACTGAAATACAAAGTTTTTTCATCGACAGTCAACCACCTCGCAATCACATTTGGTAACGTTAATTTATGTAGATTGCCGATGGTCAAACTGCTGAATTATTGCCAACCTAGTGATTTAGAGGGTGGAAATGAACAAATTGGGATGGAAATTCGATGAAAGAACTGTTTTCAATACAAAAATCATCACTTTTACTTAACAAAATATTGATCAGTCCCTAAAATGAAATAAGTTAGGAGGGATTTCTTATTCAGCAAGAAGAACATCATTCCGTCATTCATAACCCAACGGGAAAACAACGTTTAGGTTTAGCATTTCTTCTCGGTATGCTCGCTATATTAGGGCCGCTTAATATTGACATGTATTTACCGGCCTTTCCTGAGATCGCCGATGATTTAGGGGCACGTGCCTCGCTTGTACAACTTAGTTTAACTTCATGTTTAATTGGGCTTGCGATCGGACAAGTTATTATTGGACCGATAAGTGATGCTCAAGGTAGAAGAAATCCTTTATTGATATCGATTTCTTTATTTGCTTTATCATCGATACTTTGTGCACTCGCTCCGAATATTACGACATTGGTTATCGCACGATTTTTGCAAGGCTTCACCGCATCAGCAGGGATCGTTCTTTCGCGCGCTGTCGTTCGTGACGTCTTTAGCGGAAGAGAGCTGACGAAATTTTTCGCGCTTTTAATGGTGATCAATGCTGTTGCTCCAATGGTGGCACCCATTGCTGGTGGAGTGATCTTAGCTTTTCCTTTCGCTAGTTGGAACACGATCTTTTACTTTTTAGGTTTACTTGGCATATTGATTACTTTGACGACTGCGTTTCGTTTAAAAGAAACGTTGCCTAAAGAAAAGCGGATTCCTAGCTCCGTAGGACATTCCGTACGGACGATGGGGAGTTTGCTGAAGGATCGTTCGTTTATCGGGTACGCATTAACCGTTGGCTTCATTCACGGCGGGAGTTTTGCTTATGTAGCAGGAACCCCTTTTGTGTACCAAGATATTTATCATGTGTCACCGCAAGTTTTTAGTATTTTATTTGGCATTAACGGTTTAGCAATTATTTCAGGTAGCTTTATTATCGGACGATTAGGTGGCAGCATGTTTCATGAAAGAACCTTACTTCGTACTGCTGTTATCATTGCACTGAGCGCAACGTCCGTTCTTCTGATCATGACGATCATTGAAGGACCACTAGCAACGCTTGTGATTCCAATCTTTATTTATATGACGACGATGGGGATGATCTTAACGAGTACCTTTACTCTGGCGATGGAAAACCAAGGACACCGTGCCGGAAGTGCAAGTGCGGTGTTAGGGATGCTTCCGTTACTACTCGGGGCGATGGTCTCACCTCTCGTTGGTATTGATGAGACAACAGCCGTACCAATGGGAGCCACTTTATTTATCACTGCTTTTATTGGTTCAATTGCCTTTTTTAAATTAACAACGAGTCAGCAACAAGAACAAACATGAAACAAAAAATGGAGGGCTTAGGCCCTCCATTTTTCACTATTCATATTTCACCGTCTTATATAAACGAAAAAGGAAATTTGTTACACCTTAAATTGGTTAACCGATTCTTGTAGTTCTTCAGCTAATTTTGATAGTGAAGATGATGATGAAGAGATCTCTTCCATGGATGCTAACTGCTCTTGTGTGGAAGAGGAAATTTCCCTTACACCCGAATTCGTTTCTTCTACGCCTTCTTTGATGGCGTTAACAGCATTCACCACTTCATCGGCATTACTTGATAGTTGCTCGGATGAAGCTGTTACCTCTTGGATTTGAACGGCGACATCTTCAACAAATTCTTGGATATCAGTAAATGATTGATCGGCTTGATTCACTACCTCAATACCTTCACTGACCGCTTCATTACTTTCATTCATTGATTGTACAGCATTTTGCGTTCCTTCTTGAATTGAACTTATTAACCCTCTTACTTTTTCAGTCGAACCAGACGACTGCTCGGCTAACTTTCGTACCTCATCAGCAACAACGGCAAACCCTTTTCCATGCTCTCCAGCTCTTGCTGCTTCGATCGCTGCGTTTAACGCCAATAAATTGGTCTGTTCCGAAATGTTCGTGATCTCTTGAATAATCCCATCGATCTCTTCAGCACGTTGACTTAAGTCATTAATAAAGTTAGAAAGATGGTTTACTTTTTGGTTGATAGCATCCATCTGATTCATCGTCGTCTTAATGGCTTCATTACCTTGAGAAACACTATCTGCTGCATTTTCCGAAGTTTTAGAAACAGCCTGAGATGAATGAGCGATTTGCTGAATTCCTTCCGACATTTCAGAAATAATACGCACACTGCTATTTACTTTCTCTGATTGCAGGTCAGCTTGTTCAGAAACATTTTGTATGACATTTGAAATCTGCTCACTCGCTTGTGTGTTTTGTTCAGAACTTGCACTGAGTTCTTCTGATGAAGAACTGATCGTTTCAGATTTTTCACTGACACCAGATAAGATCGTTTTTAAACTATTGACCATCTCATTGAAACTCGTGCTTAATCTACCTAGTTCATCATTTTTATCGTACTCAATTTTTTCAGTTAAGTCACCTTCACTCACTCGTTCAGAAGCTTTCACAATATAATTTAAAGGGTTGATGATCGAACGTATTAAAATCATCATAAAGCCCAAACCTATTAGCAATGACACCGTGATGACTGTTAAAGATGTTGTTAAAATAGGAGATGCCGCTTCGTCAACCTCACCCATATACATGGAACCAGCTACAGTCCAGCCTGTCGTGTTATTGGTTACATGAAACATCTGCCAAGGGTCGCCTAGAAACTCATATTGAAATACGCCTTCACTCGAGGCATTAACTGTCTCTACCCAATATCCTTCAGCTGAAGAGCCATTTTCAATATCTTCTGAAGGATTAATGACGTAATTGTTTTCTTCAGTCAAAAGGAAAGGTAAACCTTCTTCACCTATACTTATAGTATTTACTGCACCTTCTAACTCCTCCATATTCAAATCAAAACCTAAAACGCCAGAACCATCGCTCACCATTGTGGATACGGTAACTAAAGTTTCAGCACTATTCGCCCCTTCATAAGGCTCACTCACAACGACCTCACCCGGATGATCCATCGCACGAACATACCAGTCTCTTTCTCTTGGGTCAAAATCCTCCGGTACATCATCATGTATAACCACTTGACCCTCATTTGTTGCAACAAAAGCGTCTTTTATTGTTGTAAATAATCCCCTATACTGATTTAAATCATCAAGTATTTGCTCTTCGTATTCTTCATCATACATCGTACTGTCAATTTCAGTAGCATACTCTTCTACTTGAGCAAATATAGGTCCAAATAAATCATCAATTGAGTTATCTAACTGGTTTACACTCGTCTCTGCTGAGTCTAAGATCACACGCTCTACTTCATCATACGAACTGTTGTAAGAAAACCACCCTACTAAAACTGTCGGTATGATCAAAACAACTAAAAATGCAATGATAAGCTTATTCTTGATTGTTAAACCTTTCATAACTGCAACGCTCTCCTTTTTATATGTATTTCTGTTTGAAGCTTCCTTTGTGGTGTATGTGTTGCGGGGAAGCAGTTAGACTATATGTAGAAAATAAAAAAACTCCCCGTTGACGATTAGATAGACGGGTAGTTCGTTCAACGTGCAGCTGGCTGGCATACCGTTTTTACAGCTATAGCCCCTAAAGCTTTGCGTCCGACTTTTTCAAGCCGTTTGCCTATTATTAAATTTCGGGTATGAAGTGGTGAAACCTAAAACCTCAACCTTAAGAACCATATCAATAATCCTATGAAAAATCAATTATACCGCAGAAATTATTAGAAACATGTCATTATTTAAAACGATGGTTCCATAAAGAAGCTATATTTACACCGTAAGTTATAAACACGGTCAAAAATGTAATGCGCAGCATCGTTTTTGTTTGTATTCGGTGACTTTTGCTAAACTACGATTAACTATGTAACTCATCTTTAACATGAAGGTCCTTGTTTTGAATCATTCGACGAGAGGTTGGATCAATAAGTCGAATAATGAAATTCACACAAAGAAAAGAAATGGGGTTCTACATTGGCAAAAGAACATTCAAATGAACAGATTTTTCAAAGACATGTCAAAGATCATTGGTACGTCAAATACGATGAAGCGAACTTTCCTCTCATTCAAAAAGGATGGGTACTTCCCATAGAGCGTTGGCGTGATTTTGACCCATTTATTTTGATGGCCGAAGACTGGTTTAAACGAGGAGCATTTGCGGATCACCCACACAGAGGGTTTCAAACGATTACATATGTCATCGATGGCAGACTCGAACATATCGATAATGGTGGCGGTCGTGACATCCTTGAACCAGGTGACATGCAATATATGAATGCGGGCTGGTCTGCTCGTCACGCTGAAGAAGCTGTCGACCCAGGGATCGCACACACGCTTCAGTTATGGCTTAACTTACCGAAGGATTTAAAAAACACGGAGACAAAATATCAAAATGTCTATGCAGAAGACGCACCGACCGTTTCTTTTGAGGGCGGTTCAGTGAGAGTTTTTTCAGGAGATATCGCTGGGGTGACAGGTCCTTTAGCGTCGGTTGTCCCGATTACGATGGCGGAAATTTCTTTAGAGAAGGGTACTTCCTATACCCACCAATTACCTGAAAACCATAATGCATTCTTTTATGTCCTATCTGGAGATATTGATTTCGGGGAGGATATCGTGAATTTAAAGAAGCATGGTGTTGGAACGCTCACTTATCAAGAAAACGGCGATGAGGATAACCAAAGTGAGTTCGTGATGACATCTAATCACCGTCGCTCTCGGGTTCTCGTTTATTCGGGTGTCCCAATTAAAGAAGAAATCGTGCCATACGGTCCTTTTGTCATGAATACAATGGATGAAATTAAGCAAGCTTATCGCGATTTCCATAACGGAAAATTCGGCCCACCAGCCGTTTAAAAGTTTTAAGCATAAAAAAGCTGGCTAAATGTCGATTCCAGACAAGTTAGCCAGCTTCTGTTATCATTTATTAAAATTCTTTAGCAACAGCTGCCGCCTTTTGAATACCTTCTTCTATAATTTCCTCAGCTTTATTAGGTAATGCATTATGGCCTTCTGCAATCACTTCAGTAATGTCTTCAATACCCCAGAAGTTTAGCATGCCGCGCATATAGTTCACAGACATTTCAGCTGCTTGAGCGGGTCCTTCAGAATAAACGCCACCTCTTGCATTTAATAAAGCAGCTTTTTTATCAGTGAGCAATCCTTCTGGGCCATTCTCTGTGTAACGGAACGTCTTTCCTGCTTGCGCTAAGTAATCGACATAAGTGTGTAGTGGGGCAGGGATCGTTAAGTTCCAAAGTGGGAATCCAAATACAACTTTGTCCGCTTCAAGAAACTGGTTGAGGTAACTGTTCACTAATTCAGTTGCTTCTTTTTCAGATGGTGTAAGTTCCATCCCTTTTGAAAGTTTAAACATGCCATTGATTTTATCTAAATCGTAATATGGTAAGTTTTCATTAAATAAGTCGAGTTCAGTAATGTCGTCTTCTGGATGTGTTTCTTTATAACTTGCAAGAAAAGAATCGTAAAGCTTCACACTTACTGCTTGTTCAACTGGTCTTGGATTCGCTTTGATGAATAATACTTTTGCCATTTTATTTGCCTCCTATATTTCGGAACTGAAATAGTTGCAATAGCAACTTTTTTTGTCGATGAAAGTTATTTTTTGATAAGGCTCTTTTCGTAAACGTTGTTGTTGTTTATAACCTCAGAGGATCGAAAGGTGGCGACTTCAGATTGGTCGAATGCGGTTACATCCACCGTGTCGTTCGCTTCGGACATTGATTCCGTTATTCGCTTAAAAAAGGCTGTTTTTGCTCTTTCTTCGGACATGAGTTCCGCTATTTGCAAAAATTCACCCTTTATTGCATGCAAAAGTGACGATTAACGGAACATGTGTCCATCTGACTCTTGAAAATGACGCATTTCGCTAAATTAGCGGAATGTATGTCCGCGCCCTACGAAATACATCCACTTAACAAGGTTCAATATCGTATTGCCGTCGTACGAATTTCTCCTGGGTACTAATTCGTTAAAAAAGCAACAACCTTTTTAAAAAAACACAATTAAAATTTAGTTGTCTTAGCAACTTATGAGGGGAGAGAATGGTCAACTTAATTTGGTGATAGAACATTCTCTTTAATTTTAGCTAAAAGACGTTCAAGTTCTAACAATTCTTCATGAGAAATCCCTTTAACAACTTTATCGTTAAAAGCTTCCGCAACTGGGATAACTTCATCACCTAACTCTTTACCGCGAGAAGTTAGATATAGTTTTACAGCACGGCGATCATCCTGACAGTGAACTCTCTTTATAAAGCCTTTTTTCTCAAGGTTAGAAGCCATTCTTGCAATATTCGTCTTATCCTTCGCTAACTTTTCCACCAGTTGGTTTTGAGTCAAACCATCTTTTTCCCAAAGTAACATCATAATTAAGTTCTGCTCAGGTGCTAGGTTAAAGGGCTCTAATTTGGACTTAATAAAACCTGTAAGCAACAGATCTGTTTTATGAATATTAATACTGATATAATCTTGAAAAGTTAATTTCAATTTGATCCCTCTTTTTTAGTTGCTATACATACTAAATCTATTAAAGTAAGTATAAATAGTGGAAACCTTTTTTGTCAACGTATTGCACCTGAAAACGAAAAGTATTAGAGAAGTTTACATATTTTTGCTAAATGAACCAATTTCATAATGAAGGGTTTTAACAAACATCACAAATGTAATCAGTTATCACGAAGGTTAACGTTCGTTTTTGAAACGAGTGATTGAAACGAAAGGCGGCGACTCCCAAAGGATCAGCGTAGTCTGAAGATCCAATTCAGCGACGGTTTGTGGAGCTGAATTTAGCTGAAGACAAGCCCTTGGGAAAGCGTCCGCCTGCAGTGAAAATCACAATCCATGTTCGGATATGAGATTTACATTATCTATTATGAAATTCATTCAAATGTTGAAAAATAACTTCATTAGTTGGGTTGTTTTCATGATTAGCGATCTCACCTATCTTTTCAAACTGACGGCCATTAACCTTTCTAGTGTATACCTGTCTTCCATTGTCACTTTATGTAACATTTCCGTCACGAGTTGTTAACAAAACGTTCAAGTTTATAACACCTACGACTTTTTAAACTATTATATAATAAATGTATAGAAAGTTAGTGAATTCACAAACTTGTTTAATCAGTATATTGAAAATATTATTCGAACTTAGGGGGAATAATTTTATGTTTATGGATTTCTTAAGAAACAATGTATATGCATCAGCAGTATTGACAGTGATTCGTTTGTATCTCGGTTGGCAGTGGTTAACAGCAGGTTGGGGTAAAGCATTTGGAGACTTTAGTGCGGAAGGGTTCTTGCACGGAATCATCGCAAATGAAGAAGTAATGACACAATATCCAACGTATCACGCATTTATCGAAAGCTTTGCTCTTCCGAACGCAGAACTCTTTAGTTTCATGGTCGCTTGGGGTGAGGTTGCCGTTGGTCTAGGATTAATCCTTGGTGTTTTAACGACAGCTGCAGCATTTTTCGGTATGGTGATGAACTTTGCGTTCATGTTCGGCGGAACAATTTCTTCAAACCCTTGGATGGTACTTCTTACGATCTTTATCGTCGCTGCAGGTTACAATGCCGGTAAATTCGGTGGAGACCGTTGGGTCATTCCTTACATCCGTGAAACAGTGTTTAAAGGAAAACTTGGTGGTAACCCCGAAAAGTCTGTTACACAATAAACCGCATAATGACTTGAAAGAGGATGGCACAGTGCTATCCTCTTTTGTTAGCACTGAAAACTGTTTCCACATGTCATAATCATGAGATGTCTTTCGTCCACACACATGAAAAATCCCATATAATTTTACATAAATCATCGGGATGCATATGTTAAAATTTACTTATTGTGGGTTTATATAGAAAAAATAGGGATTGATATATATGGTAAAAAATCAAAAAAATCTAAAAGAGGATATTAACCATGATGATTCCAATGGGGAAATTGAAGGGAGTACACCTAACAATTCTGCCTCCGAAGAAGATATAGAAAGAGGTAAACCTCATCAAAAAGAGAAAGTGAAATCACCCTTTCCAATGAAACATCGTTTGATTATTGCAATCGGATACGCAATTCCAATGATTGTTAGCGTCACATATCTTCCTATTATCATCGTTTTTATTTATTACTATTTTTTAGGCTCAATGTCTCGTTTTGTAAACCACCATTTAAAACAGTGCTTTAATGTTATTGTTAACTACTATATATATTGGACCGCCTTTACGTCAGTCATCTATTTGATAGGTACTTATGCTGACACATTTGAACAATCAGAACCACTGATTGAAAGTAACCCCGTTCTCGGTGCCTTTCTATTTTTATTTCTCATGTCAGATTTATTTTTGCTCATTTTTTTAAACTTTCTACTTCATGTTACTTTGATCATCACGATTGTTCTTGCTTTTCTTGGAAGATGGGCTCGCATACCACTTATCATTCGCTTTATTAAGTGATCCGATTTTGCAAACATGGAGTTTTTACGATGTTGAAAATAATAATGACCACGATCTTAAAGAAAAGCTGTCTAATAAAGAACGGCTCTTCTTTATTGCTTATATTGCACAATTGATTTGATATATTAATGAGAACGAATACTTATTGAGGGGCTTTTTCATTTTCCTTCAATTTTTGATATTTACTTATAAAGGTGTCTAGTTCTTGGCTACATTTAATTGTATCTGAATGGTTAAACCCTTTCTCTTCTGCTGTGGCAACCATAACAATTCTTAACTTGTGAATTTTATATTCGATTTTAGTCATTTCATCTTTATTAATCATATAAAGAACCCCTATGAAATATTGGTCAATATTATTAGAACGTAACTCTAATTTAACGTATTTAATAGTAGCTGTTAATCGAATCGACAACAAAACTATTCATTCAACAAAATCTTTATAATCCCCCTTGAAAACCTTGATTTCAGTCTATGAGGTCCTGTTTTTAGAGGTGTAATAAACATGATTCTACATTAATGAGATGACAAAATGTTACATTTCACAACTTATATTTGTCATCTACTACACGATTATTGAAAAGAAAAAAATGCTGTCGAAACAGCTTTAAAAATGGAACTTATACTTTTACAAGAAAATACATGTCTTAATCGTGTAGGGGTATTTTGATAGAGACGGTTTCGATTCGGCACTCTAAAGTATTCATCTCACGTTTCACTTGCTAAATGTTGCTGTTTCTCTTCTTTTTTATTTTCATCGCCTCTAAACACCCAAGTAAATAAGGACAAGGCAACGACTGTCACTAGCATTAAAATAAAGAACAGATTTGAATAAATCATATTATCTCCACTCAATGCTAATGGGTTCATAAGATAAGAAACATTTCCTAAGTCTAAATAGCTTCCAAATAAAGCTGAACTCACCGCACCAGCCATAAAGTTTAATAAATTGAATAAACCCATTCCAACACCAGTACGCTCATTCGGTAGAATGGTTGTTAATAGATTGGCCGTCGAACTTTGGATCAACGGGAACCCTAAATATGTGACCAATAAACAGATCGCAATCACCCATGGTGAATAGCCTGCAAAGGTCGAAATCAACAGTACACCAGCTCCAACGAGAGTAAGAGCAATCACTACCACTCCTTGGCTTCCACGGAGTTCAATAAGTTTTCCTCCAAATTGTCCAATAAAACCTGCGAAAATCGCTCCTGGAAATAAAACAAAACCAATTCCTAACGTACTCATGTCATAAAGGTCTCGCAACATAATTGGAATGACAAAAATCATCCCAAATAACGCAGACGTTCCTAAGAAACTTGTTAACACGGTCGTTGTGTAACGACGATCCTTTAACATAGTTGGTTGAATAAATGGTTCTCGGACCGAAAGCGTTCGCCATACAAACAAAATAAACGAAAAAAATCCGATCGTTAAGACCCAAACATTGAAAGTCGTCACAAACATCAAAAACCCAGAAACAAAACCAGTTAAAAATAATGCACCAATAAAATCAACCGTTCCCTCTCTTTTCCCTTCTTCAGGAAGCCATCGGCGTAATAATGGAACAGCAAGAATAGAAAACATTGAAAAAACAAATAAAAATCGCCACTCAAGGACACCACCAATTAATCCTCCTGCAATTGGACCTACACCTGAGGCGAAGGCCACTGTCGAAGAAATAATGCCGAAAACTTTCCCTTTTTCATCTGGTAAAAAGCGAGCCGGGATGATAAATGCGAAAGCCGGAATGGTTGCACCCCCTACAGCTTGAATGATTCTTGCCACAATTAAAGTCGTATAATTAGGTGCAATTAAACCTAGCGTCGCACCTACAGCAAACAGAATAACTCCCACGGAAATCAAGGTTTTAATAGGATAAATATCTGCAAGTTTTCCATACATCAGTGAACAAACAGCAAAAACAAGAATATATCCTGTCATCACCCAACTTACTTGTGAAGGCATTAACCCGAATTCTTCAGCAATATCAGGAACAGCCACATTAAACATCGTCCCGTTCATAACCGTAAATATGAGTAATATACAGATCAATAAAATTAGTTGACTTTTCTTTTTCGAATCAAGTTGATGATCCAGCTTAGATGCACCAGTCATAGTCTGAGAACCCCTTTAGTTTTCATAACAAAAGAAACGCCGGTAATTATACATAACCGCCGAATTGCCATTGAAATATGAAAATTACAATCATTTATTTCGCCTCTCTATATATTAAACACCCCTTATTTGAATGTCAAAGCAGCAAATATTCAGAAAAGAATTCATCCTTCCCACCTACCAACATTGCCTTTAACACGATAAAAAACCACCTACAGTTATCATGAACGATAGGTGGCTTTTACGATGGTCATATTTTATCTCTCCGGTAGAAAGCGTAACTCTTTTAAACTTTCTCGCTCCGATCGGGACCCGCTCATTGGCTTCAACTCCCCTTCTATCCATGGCTCTACCTGATCATCATAGTGAGGTGACCACAGTTGGCCTGATTGTCCTGGCATCAAAATATCGTAAAACTCAGGGTCATTAGAGAAATGCCCAACAAATCGCCATCCTGCAGCGGTGGTAATGTTACCACTCTCTTGATCATAGCCCATCATACCTGGTGTTGCCGCACTCCCACCTAAAGGCCAGTCACCTACATTGAAAATGTGATTAAGCGGAAAAACTTCACCTAGTGGGTGTTCAACGGTCATTGAATGGAACTCTCCCCACTCCCAACTTCGCGGGTTTTCCCCTTGTAATTCAACCGCTTCATCAACGGCTTCCGAAAACGTTTTTCGCGCAAAATCCGGGAATGACTGATGCCACTCGTCCTCCAGAAAAGAAAACAACACATGTTCCTCGTGTTCTGAAGCCTTTGTAATGACATCATGAATTGTATTTGAATTCGAGTAAGAAAAACCAAATATGTCTTCAAACAAAGCATCGGCAAACGTTTGATACCACAGGTTCCAAATAAGCGCTTCCGAAGAATCGGCATGCTCTACATAATCCCATTCTTCTAACAATGAATAAACTTCTTGTTCAACTTCACCTAGGGGATCAAACTTTTCTTCGTCTCCTTCATGTTGATCATTCACAGCTTTTTGGTCAGAAACAGCTAGTGCATCTAATAGTTTCGGTAATAACGTTTCTGCTTTTGCACTATAAAAATCAACTTGCATCTCTTTCATGTCATTCACTGTCATTGGCTCCTCTTTTGACCTTGCAGCTTCAAATACGTTTTCCAACCGCTTTGCACGATAAGGATGAAAACTACGTCCAATTTCAAATGGATATGCTTCATCAATCGGTTGATTGTTGGCTGTCATGATGTAACCTTCTTCTGGGTTGATCTCCTGTGGCATAGATTCACTTGGAATGAAGCCATCCCACTGGTAATCAGGATCCCAACCTGGTTTAGGCAACTGCCCAGTTGATTGCTGGCGAACCGGAAGTAAAGCTTGGCCGCGATACCCGATATTTCCTTGTTGATCTGCAAACACCCAACTTAAAGCAGGCGTCACAAACCCCTCAAGCCCTTCTTTAAATTCATATATGTCGGTTGATCGATTTAATCGAAGTATGCCATTTAATTCTTCACCAGCCTCTGCTCCTGTCCACCGTAATGAAATGGCTTGATACGGTCCATCATCAACAACTTTGTTAATAACAGGACCATTTCTCGTAACTTCTACCCGTTCAATATGAGGGTCATCTTCTTCCTCTATCTGTATTTCTTCTTCAATCACCGTCGCTCTTTCCCAATGGTCATCGTATAAATACATATTTGGATCCTTTGGGTGGACACGCTCTAAAAATAGATCTTCTTGGTCGGCAGAAAGTGAAGTTACCCCCCATGCAACGTGTTGATTGTGACCAAGAACGACACCCGGAATGCCAGGAACAGTTACTCCAACCGATTCAAAATCATTTTCTATGTTAAGGTGTGTTTGGTACCAAACACTCGGAATCGCTAATCCTAAATGTGGATCATCTGCGATCAGCGGAAAACCAGACTCCGTCAATTGACCGCTAACTGCCCAGTTATTACTCCCATTGTACGGAGATGGCGCATAAGCTCGCAATTCACGGAAATCTTCACTTGAAAATGGTATCTCACCTATATGTCGGTGGTCCATTTCCATATGATCATCCACTGTATCATTTTCCACAAGCTTTTCAGATTGTTCATAAGATGGGTGAACATTGTCAACATCCTTTTCCTGTTTCAACTGTTCTTCTGGAATGTTGATATCATCATTGTTTTCTAGCGAAGTAACAACAGGAAATCGTTCTTCATTATAGTTAGGGAACAATTTTAAAGCATCTTCACCCATGTGACGCACCATTTCGTAATGCTTGAGTTCGTCCTTGTAGTTTCCTGATAATGTATACCCCATATACTTTACAACAAGTGCTGTATCTTGAGGCGTCCACGGTTCTGGTTCATAACCTAGGATGCTGAATTCAATTGGATCATTGCCATTTGCAAATACTTCTTCGATATAAGCTGTGACCCCTTCGGCATAAGCATTGACCATTTCCGCCGTTTCACGGTCAAACTGCTCGACAAGTGCTTGCGTTTCTCGGTGCATGCCATATGTACGAAAAAAACGATCGCTATCAAGCGCATCCTCACCTACTACTTCGGCTAACTCGCCACTAGCAAGACGTCGGGTCATATCCATTTGAAACAAGCGATCTTGCGCTGTGACGTAACCTTGAACATAAAAGGCATCATGAGCACTATTCGCATCAATTTGTGGTACCCCGTGACCGTCACGAATGACACTCACTTCTTCACGTATCACATCATCGTAAAGTTCACCTTCCAATTCAGGGTGACTGCTCGTTACAAACCAATAAACAACTCCCATAAACATAACAATAATGATCAATAATATGGCGAAAATCACAAATAGCCACTTCTGCCATTTTTTCTGAAGAAGAGAAACCCGCTTTTCTTTCGTCACAACAGGAGAAGACATAGATAACACCCTCTACTAGAAAAGTTGTCATACTTTACTTTCCGATAAAGTCAAAAAAATCCTTTCATTTCTTTTTAAAAAACAAGATCAGGCACGGAAACTCTAGTTAAGTTTGTGCCTGACCTTGTACAATATGGATATGATTAATTGAATGTATATTCGTGAACTTTAAATAAATGTTAAGGGAAACACAAAAAATGTTAATGATCGTGCTCATCAAAATTCCCCGTGTCTCTAAATTGCTTACATCGCAACATTTTACAAATGAAAACGATGAATCCTTTGCGTTGGAACCATCGTTTTTATTCTCTTATTCTTTTTCCTTTGTGACTGAACGGTCCTCTACTCGCAATGCCGCATAATAAAAAGAAGTGTAATATGTGATGCATTCAAAACAAAGTCTCAACACAAACCCCCATTTTCCCCACTTTTGATTCAACTATTTTGTCCCAACTTCATTTTCACGCGAGATTAAAGTTCGATTAGAAAAATCATGAAAAGGCCTGAGAAATCAGTCTCCTGTCCCTCAAGCCTTCACCTTCTTTCCGAATCTGTTCGATCTTTATCCTTACAAATTCGGGCATTTGTTCTAACTTTTTTATAAATGGTGGATCTTTATTTTGACATTACACATCTAAAACAATTTCAGCGACGGCTTCAACGTGATTCGTCTGAGGGAACATGTCCACAGGTTGAACTTGTTTTGTACGAAATCCACCGTCTTCTAAAATACGTAAGTCGCGAGCAAGGGTCGCTGGGTTACAGGAAACATAGACGATCCGTTTAGGTTTGAGTTGAATCAAGCTAGACAAAAAGGCTTCGTCGCACCCGCTTCTAGGCGGGTCCATAAACACGACATCTATATTTTCATCACGTTCCGCCATCTGTACCATGAACTCTCCAGCGTCGCCTTGATAAAATCGGGCATTTTTTACGCCGTTACGCTTTGAATTACGAATAGCGTCACGAACCGCACCTTTATTAACCTCCACACCAATGACCTTGCCAGCTCTCTTACTTGCAACCAGTCCAATCGTACCGATACCGCAGTATGCGTCTATTACGGTTTGCTCTCCAGTTAGCCCTGCCATTTCAATAGCCCTTGTATACAGCTTTTCTGTCTGGACTGGATTAATCTGATAGAAGGAATTCGCTGAGATCTCGAATTCCAATCCACAGAGTGTGTCTGTTATGGTTCCCTTGCCGTATAGCACTTTTTCCTGATTGCCAAGCACCATGCTGTCATTCCTGTCATTTATGTTCAGCAGTATCGTCGTAATTTCCGGGTGAGTGTTTCTTAGGGTTTTAACGAAATTATTCTTCCCCTTAAACACTGGTGATGCGGCTACCAGAACCACCATGATTTCACCGCTCATTTTTCCTACCCTTATCAATACGTGCCGCAAAAAGCCCTGTCCAGTGTCTTCGTTGTACGGCTGCATTTTAAAGGACTTCATCATCCCCTTGATGGTTTGAATAATCTCATCTGCTTTTGGATCATGGATGATGGACCTTTCCATCGGTATGATCTGATGAGTATTTTCGGCGTATAGTCCACTAATAATCTGTCGTTTATTATTTAGACCGAATGTCATAACATTTTTGTTCCGGTACCCATACGGATGTTCCATGGTTATGATGGGCTCTGTTTTTCCAAAAGGCTTCATTAGTTCATCTATGACGTTCTGTTTGAAACGCTTTTGCGCCTGATCATTCATGTGGTGAATATGACATCCCGTACCCTCGTGGTAATAAGCAAATGGTGGATGAGCACGGTCTTCTGAAGGGTTAATCACCCGCTTCAGCTCCGTGTTGAAAAAGCGTCCTTTTTTGGAAACAATCACTTCAGCTGTTTCACCAGGCAGCAGGTTCGCAACCTCAAGCTGCTTCCCTTCCCACCGGACAATCCCTTTACCCTCACTTGTTAAACCTGAACAGGTTACCTCTACGGGTGCATTTTTCTTGCCATGGGAGCGCTTATCGGTTGTAGGAGGCTTGCCTTTGGTTTTTGAGTTTTTTCGGTTTCCCTGCGGAGGAGATTGTTTGCTATTCTGTTTTTCAGTTTGATGTTGTTTATTTTTTGATTTTTTAAATCCGTGATTCTTTTTTTTAGTCATAAAGTACTACCCTACTTTTCTTTTAGTTTGGTTCAGAAACTTGGGGACGGACCTCCTTTACCAGATTTGTAACCACTTTGTAGAAACTTGGGGACGGACCTCCTTTACCAGATTTGTAACCACTTTGTAATCATTTCTCCTTGATGATGCACTTAAAGGAACAAACGAATATTTCACCAAAATCAAACACCTTAAAGAACATACTACGGGTAATTTATCACAATATATTTTAGGGAGAAATTGCGCGAACTATCCCCGTGCACCCAAGAGGACGCAAAAACCTTTTCCTACCATTCATGTATAATAATATTAGAACGAAGCAGCAATATGTCGCATGAAGTTGTGATCACTGAAAAAGCAACCACCTACTATCCTTTGGTCGAGGGGCAGGTGGTTACTTTCTTTGCTTCTTTGAACGATTGCTAGAATCAATCTCCATACACTTATCAGAACGATACTTGATGTTAGTACAATCATTGTGTTGTCATTTTCTCACCTCCCTTCTGTCGAGAGGTGGTCAACCACACATCTGCTTCACATCGTTACAAACTACATTTAACCAGGACGTACATTCTTGTTGCAGTAATCTATAATCATGGTAACTGTTACGTTTGTTCTCAAGGAATATCCTTTCCAACTTTATTATCTTGCCTTCATAATTTTTTACACTTTCATTACAAAATCGGCTAACTAAATACGTCCCCGTGCTTCCCCGAACTAAATACGTCCCCGTGCTTCCATGGTGGATCTTTATTTTGACATTACACATCTAAAACAAGTTCAGCGACGGCTTCAACGTGATTCGTCTGAGGGAACATGTCCACAGGTTGGACTTGTTTTGTACGAAACCCTCCGTCTTCTAATATCCGTAAATCGCGGGCGAGGGTCGATGGGTTACAGGAAACATAGACGATCCGTTCAGGTTTGAGTTGAATCATTGTTTGTAAGAGTGACTCGTCACAGCCTTTTCGTGGCGGATCAACAACCATCACATCTGGTTGAACGCCTTGAGATTGCCACCACGGAATGACGTTTTCCGCTTCTCCAACGGCAAAATCGACATTTTCAATACCGTTCAATTTAGCGTTGTTTTTCGCATCATCAATCGCTTCGGGAACAATCTCTACGCCGAGTACTTGTTTTGCTTTTTGCGCTAAAAATAACGAAATCGTTCCGATGCCACAATAGGCGTCAATGACCGTTTCTTTTCCGGTTAAACGAGCATATTCTAACGCCTTTTCATATAACACTTTCGTTTGTGTTGGATTGACTTGATAAAACGAACGTGGAGAAATTGCAAATTTGATGTCACCGATATAATCGTAAATCACATCTTCTCCCCATAACGTGGTTGTTTGATCCCCGAAAATAACATTCGTTCGTTTAGGGTTAATGTTTTGGATAATGGATTTGACATTTGGGAGACGTTCACGAATTTCTTGAACGATGTTTTTCTTATTAGGAAGTTCTTTCCCTCTTGTCACAAGGACAACCATCAATTCATCCGTCGTTCTGCCGTGACGACTGACGATATGACGTAATGTTCCTTTATGTTTTTTTTCGTCGTAACTTCGAATGCCGTATTTTTTAGCGATATCTTTGACCTCTTGTACGACAAGGTCGTTCGACTCATGTTGAATAATACAATTTGGCATATCAATGATTTCATGGCTTCGCTTCGCATAAAATCCTGCAATGAGTTCCCCGTTTGCTTCACCGACTGGCACTTGCGCTTTATTCCGGTAACGCCAAGGATCTTCCATTCCTAAAGTTGGGTGTACTGCGATGTCTTCTAACTTCCCAATTCGTTTTAAGTTATCTGCTACGTGCTTTTGTTTGTGTTCGAGTTGTCCTTCATAGCTTAAGTGCTGAACTTGGCATCCACCACAACGGTCAAAGATTGGACAAGGCGGATCAACGCGTTGCGAACTCTCTTCCGTTAATTCGAGCAAACGTCCAAATCCGTAGCCTTTATTTGCTTTAACGACTTTCACTTTTCCACTTTCACCTGGTAATGCTTTAGGAACAAATAATGTATAACCTTCAATTTTTGCAACGGCTGCGCCGTCATGAGTTAAGTCTTCAAACGTCACGTTGTATGTTTCATTTTTCTTTACCGGCACTTCTCGTTTTCCTTGGCTCATGCTTGTTCTTTCCTTTCCGCTCCAATTTGACTACGGTGATTGTACCACAATTGCTGCAGTCAAAAAAATTCACGACAACCAAAAGGAAGTCGAAGGATTTTCTATTCATTCGTTTCATTTAATACGAGCGGCGTTCATACTGATCGTTCGAAAGATGGAATGTATTTTTAGTAATCATACTGTTTGCTGCTTTGATAATCTTGTCATATAATCTTTGTAACTAATTAGACACAGTTTTTGGTGTTTTGTTCACGAAATTTCGAAGGGAATGGTGACGCCATGCTTTTTCAACGCTTTCTCTATGCTTGTGTAACGACGGTCATGTTTAGTGCAATTGTTGCTGGCTTTGTTTATGAACCTGCCTCTCGTTTACCTGAAGGGGCTACTCACATGTCATTTGGTCTATTGCTTGGGATTTACATGTTCTACTCTGCACCTGTCATTTTCCTCGTCGGCATTCCTGTTTCATGGTTACTTGATAAATTGATGCTTCGTTTACCGATTCGTTCGACAATGAAATGGTATGCTACTTATCTTGGTTTATATGCTGGTGCTGGTCTATCAGTGATGCTAATCTACGTAGTCGGAAGAGCGATTAATGTAGGGATGTCTTTCGTTGAATTTAGTAATGAGGCGTTGATCTCTTCGTTAGCTGGACTCACTGCTGCATTGTTGTACTACGGCGTTATGGTTGCGTTACAAGGTACAAAAGAAAGATGGATGATGACAACATAACTATTTGTTTCTCCTCTCCTTCCTGTTGAAATGACGGGAAGGAGTTTTTTGTTTAGTGGTTTAGTTTGTTAAAGGGTAGGTGCTACCATGGTAGCACCTACCCTTTAATCTGGTGAAGTGGGACTTTTTGCTTGTTTCTGACATTATTCGCCTAATTTCTACATATTTTATTGATTTTTGATAGGATTCTTGGTATGGTTCATAAGAATCAGAATTATAGACACGTCATTGTTTAATACAAATGATATCAATATATGGGCAAACGGCTTGAAAAAGTCGGACGCAAAGCTTAAGGGGCTAGAGCCAACCAATGGTATGCCAGCCAGCTGCATCTCTCTTACACGCCCATATTTTATGCGTGTTTTTTTTACTTTTGTACATTTATGAACGGTGGGACACTTTTTCACTTTAAAGCAACACCGGGTAGGTGCTACCAAGGTAGCACCTACCCTTTAATTGACTAAAGGAAGGAGCTTATCATGAAACTAACTTTAAAACAAAAATTAATAGCTAGTTTTGTTATTATTGCTGTGATCTTTGGATTCAGCGGAGGTATTTCTTATTGGACGATGAATGAGACGAACAATTCATATGAGTACATCATTGATAATGTCAGTGAATTAGAGGTTATTAGTAGTTCAATTGAAACTAATGTAAATGTACAAAGTGCGCAATTACGCGGATATCTATTAGATCAGGACTCCGAGCGATTGGAGCGATTTGAAAATGCAAACGAGCAGATTAACACACTGATTGAAGAAGGTAGAAGCTTAGCAACAATGGAAGATACTTTAGACATGCTTGATAGTTTGGAACAATTAAACTATGACTATTATCGCCAAGCTAATACAGCTATTTCATTAGCTGATAACGACTTGGAAGGCGGAATTGAATACTTCAATAATAGTGTCGCGAACATCGCCAATGCGGCCATTGCAGATTCACAAGTGTTTTCTGAATGGTTAGGTGACATTGTTGAAGAAGAAACAGCAGCGACTGTTCAAGGAGCGGAACGTGCGATGATGGGGATTCTCATTACGACAGTGATCGCTTTTATCATTGCGATTGTTATCGGTACTGTGCTTTCTAATCGAATCACAAAGCCAATTATCAAACTTTCTGAGAATGCGACAGAGATGGCGAACGGGAACTTGAATGTAGAAACGGTGAAAATGAAGAGTCGTGATGAGGTGCAAACCTTAAATGTTTCCTTCGAAAAGATGGCTGAGAACTTAAGGGAAATGATTGGACAAATTTCGTCAAATGCAGAGCAAGTGGCGGCTTCGTCTGAGGAATTGACGAGCAGTGCGGATGAGACGACGAAAGCGACGAATCAAATTACGGAATCGATTCAGGAAGTGGCTTCTGGTGCTGAGCGGCAGTCTGATAGTACAAATCGTTCGAAAAATACGGTTAACGAGATTTCGGCGGGTATGGATAAGATTGTTTCTGGCGTTGAGTCTGCGACGGCTTCGACGGCAGTTTCGGATGAAAAGGCTGAAAATGGTGTGAAAGTGGTTGAGAAAGCCATTGATCAAATGGGGACGATTGATGCGAAAACGGCTGAGATTTCGAATGTCGTTGATCAGTTGGGTAATAAGTCGAAAGAAATTGGTAGTATCATTTCGTTGATCACTGATGTCGCTGAACAAACGAACTTATTGGCGTTAAATGCGGCGATTGAGGCTGCTCGAGCTGGTGAGCACGGAAAAGGTTTTGCGGTTGTAGCGGATGAAGTGCGAAAGTTAGCAGAACAGTCGAACCAATCGGCCAATCAAATTAGCGGGCTTATTCAAGAGATTCAACAAGGTATTGACCAGTCGGTGTCTGTCATGGGTGAAGGACGTGCATCGGTACAAGAAGGCATTACTTATGTAAATGAAGCTGGTAGTGAGTTTGGTACGATTCAATCTTCAATCCACGATATTTCGTCGCAAATACAAGGTATTGCCTCTGCAGTAATCGAGATGAAAGGTAATACCGAAACGGTCGTTGAATCGGTTGATGATGCTGCTAGTGTTTCCGAAAAAACATCGAGTTACGCGCAAAATGTCGCCGCTTCAGCGGAAGAGCAAATGGCGTCCATGGAGGAAATTTCAGCTGCTGCTGAAACGCTCTCGAGTATGGCCGAGGAGCTGCAAGCAGAAGTACAGAAGTTTCGTGTTTAAGAGATAGGTGCTGTTTCGCTGTAAAGCGCGAAAGGGTAGGTGCTACTTCGGTAGCCACTACCCTTGCGCGCATGTAAAATAATGGTCTTTTTTCAATTGAAAGGGTTTTGTTTACAAAAATAAAAAAAGCTCCTATTGTAGAGAGGTGACCTGCTAGTTCCCAAATCTCTACAAAGGAGCTTAACTATGAGTAAGTTAAGTTTAGGTCATAAGAATGTGACAGGTCAATGTTTTTCTTTACTTCCGGTAGAAAAATATACTTGTCCTATATTAAATTACGACTATGACAAGCTTTCTGTGGATGCCCTCTTTAAAATTGGTGTCGCTGCTCAACTTAATAAATGGCAATCGTATGATGAGATAGTCGAAGGTTTATCTTGCGAACCGGAGGTTCTTAATGAGTTAAATCTAAAAAGTATAAGCGCTTCTCAATTAAGTAGAAGAATCAATGATTTACCAACGGAATGGGTTCAAGATGTTTTCTTTAAAACCATTGAATTACTTGAGCGTCTAACCAAAGGTGACAAAAAAGAATCGTCCCGCATGGGACCTTTTTATATTGTTGACTCAACACCCTTAAAACTTCCTTTAAATCGTTGTGACTGGGCTAAAATGTCTTCCTCTATGAGTGCAGTTAAAATGCATCTTTGTTTAGCTCACATATCTGACAATATTTCTTATCCAGTCAAAATGTTACCCTCTACGGGGAATGTAAGTGACTTTGAAAGTGTTGATTACCTCATTGAAAAATCAGATTATACTTACTTAATGGACCGAGGGTATCCATCCACCAAAAACCTTGAACATTGGTTAAAGAATGATATTAAATTTGTTGCCCGTATTACTAAAAGTATTAAAGTTTTCGAGAGAACAGACTTCACACCAACTCACCCATCAGTCCAATGTGATGCAGAAGTATATTTTGGGCTATCCAAAATCCCAGTAAGACTCGTGGAATTTTATGATGATCAACAACGTTTCTATCGTATTATGACCAACCGCTGGGATCTAACCGATCAAGAGATCATGAAGGCATACCGTAAACGGTGGGAAATCGAAAATTTCTTCAAGTGGATCAAACAACACCTAAGATTCACTGAAGTTTGGAGTACCAAACCACAGGGGATTTGGAACCAAATGTTTTTTGCTCTCATTGCCCAAATTATCACTTTAATTATTAAATTAACTACAAATACTAAGAAAACTGACTGGGAAGTACTTCGTATAATTCGTATCTACTGGATACGGCCTTGGGTCGATTTACTAGGTGAACTAAATAAGAAGAAACGGAAATCATCAAAGGGAAGACGTAAAATACCGAACTCGACAAACAATAACGAAGTTATTTTCTCGGAAACTGTCGCAAGAATTAAGCCACGAAAAAGAAAAATTTAAAATCCAATTTAAGTAAAAAAATGGGAACTAGGTCACTCTAGCCCCCACCTTCTCTTTTTTTCATTTAAACCCTAATTTAAAATTACAAATTTTAACTTAAATGTATTTTCAAAACACATGTGCAAGGGTAGTGCTTCGGTAGCACCTACCCTTTATTTCGCTAAAGTTCCCGATATTCTTTTAACACGCCGATGTTCTTTTGAAAATACGGTGACAAATGCGGAGAAAATAACGAGCACAACACCTAGCCATTGCAAAAACGTAAGTACATCATCAAATACAAAAACACCGACGAGGACGGCCACGATCGGTTCCATCGTTGATAGTATCGCAGCCCGGCTCGATTCAATTTGTGATAAACCATATGTGTAAAGCACATACGCAAATATCGTTGAGACAACGATCACACCGAGAATATAAATCCATACCTCCGAAATGAGAAAACGCGACGCATCATCCCATAATTGACTTGTCGGAAAAAGGACAAGCGTTCCAGCGAATAATGAATAGGAAGTGATCGTTAACACACTATAATGTTGGCTTACTTGTTTACCGATCACACTATACAAAGCACAAAAAAATCCAGACGCTAAACCGAGTAACAAATCAATCCATGAAATACTCGATCCACCGAACGGTAAAAATTGCACCGCAAGCGCACAACCAACCACCGTCAAAGTTAACGCGAGCATCTTTTGCCTCGTAATCATTTCCCCATAAAAAATCCGTGACAACAACATCACAAAAATCGGGCTCGTATAAAGTAAAACGACAGCAATTGAAAGGGAAGTTCGATCCATTAACACAAAGTAACACCAATTAAAAAAGGTGATACTAACAACACCTAATCCAAAAAAATGCAGTAAATGCTTCCGATGAATCCGTAAAGATTTTCGCGAAAAAAGAAAAAGAAACGTAAATAAGATCAACGACGCGCCAGTCATTCTAATTGCAACAATGTCCCATGCTGAAAATCCAAAATCATACAATGATTGCACGAAAAGACCTGTTAACCCCCAAAAACTTGCCCCAATCATGGTAATATAATACGCAACATATTGATTCATACTTTCACCTTCTTCTCTCTCTATTTAAAGGTTTCCGTTATGATCTTTCTGTTGTTGAAAAAAGGAAAACCCGATCCCAAAAGTTCACTTATTGATGCGATTCCCCCACACTTGAGCTTGTCAATTAAAGGAGTCCCATTTTACAGGACCCTCATTGTCACGTTTCATAAAGGCGCATTTGAAGCATATGCGTGCATGACGCTGGTTGTTCTTAAACCTTCCACCTAGGGTTTGAACGAATTTAACTTTTTTTCTGGGACGAGCATGTCGAGGTGTTGGTATAAATTGACAAATTCCCCGGGCAATTTTCCACCATATTCGCCATCGATGTTGAGGAGCATTTCTTTTTCAGGATGAACTTTGATTCGGTGTGCTTGTACGTATATGACTCTGTCGTCGTGGATATGTTCGCCTCTTAAGGCGGAGCTGGCTATTCGGGCGACATCTGCTATGTTTGTTTTTTTCACGATGAGCATGTCGAACATGCCATCGTTCATGTAGGCGTTTGGTGCGAGTTTTTCGAATCCGCCGACTGAGTTCGTGTTGGCGACAAGAAAGAGCATAATATCGCCCTCAAACCATTTTCCGTCGTATTCGATCGTGACATGGTTTGGTTTAATGCGCGGGAGCTTTTCAAAGCCTTTAATATAATAAGCGACTTGTCCCATCATCGTTTTTAATTTGCTCGGCACTTCGTATGTCAGTTCGGTGAGCGTTCCTGCGCCGGCGATATTAATGAAATATTGCTCCCCAACGCGACCAATATCCACCGCCCGCGCATTTCCTGCACATAGAACATCACAAGCAGCTTCAATTTCCTTCGGGATCGCGACAGCACGCGCAAAATCATTCGTCGTTCCACCAGGAATAATCCCAAGCGTCGGTCGATTCGGTTGCTCAGCTAACCCATTGACGACTTCATTAATCGTCCCATCCCCACCAGCAGCAACAACCAGGTCAAAATGCTCAGAAGCCCTTTGCGCCTCCCATTTCGCGCAATCCTTACCCGTCGTCGCGTGCGCAGAAGTCTCAAAACCCACTTCCTCAAGACGATTCAAAATATAAGGAAGATGCCTTTTCATATGTTCGCGCCCAGAAGATGGATTGTAAATGATTCGTGCACGTTTCATAATTAATCTCCTTTAGCAGCGAGAAACTGCCTGCATATTAGAACATGAAGTTGTTCGCCTCTGCCAATTTCTTTCCATTTTCTTCATTCATTATAGCACATTCTCTTCACGGAACTCGTCTCAAAAAAGCGTGAAGGTTGTGATGAAAAAGAAGATCACACCTACCTTCAAATATAACCGTTTTTTCATCGTTCGTTCCGCTCGCTTCTCACGTAACGCATCGAGTACATCTAGTTTCAACTCTTCTAAAAGATATGCTTCTTTATTTTGTTTAAATGTCAATTTAACATTTTCATTATATTGATCATTAAATGGCGTTCTATCCCACGACACGTTGATTGTATCATTTGTGTATGGATGTTTATATACAGCTGTTAATTCATCAACATTGACTTCTTTTTTTAGTGGGAGGTGATGATGTCGAATGTGCTCATTCAACACTTCAAGCGTTTCTTCATAAGGGCCATTTAAGACAGCATACGCTTCTCTTTTATTGAATATTTGGAAAGTAATTAAAATAATAACGCCAATAATAATCCCATAAAACACCCAATCTACAATGTCGACGAATTGATACATGCTAATGACAACAATAACAAACACGAAGAATTCTCCAAACGAAAAGCCTGAGGTTTTATAAACACCCCGACCTTGGTGTTGACGGTATTGTGTCAACAAATATGAGACGGACGCTAATAACAAGGTAAATATCGGCGATGTCACATCCATCATAAAACCTTCTTTCATTTCTGGCTGACTTTCATTTCTTCAAATATAACATAATCATCCATTTTTAAAACATAAAGAAAATCGAGCAGCACGACACTGCTCGATTCGTTTGAAGTTTATTCGATGACCCTTTTCGTGTACATATAGTTGTCGCGCCAGTAAGCAACATCCATAAAGTTTTCTTGGATCACGACACCTCTTGATGTTGTTGCAGAGATCATCGCACCATCGCCAAGATAAATGCCGACGTGACCTGGTCGACCATCGCTATATAGGCTCGAGTTTTTGAAGTATACTAAGTCACCGATTTCAAGGCTTTGCACCGTTCTACCGACGCTCGCTTGCTCCCTTGCCGTTCGTGGTAAATCAATACCATATTGTTGGAAGACATATTTTGTGTAAGAAGAGCAGTCAAATAATTGTGGTGCTTGATCTAATGTCGCCCCTAATTGATACCCTGCTCCAATGTAGTCTTTCGATGTTGCGGCAACGCCGTTTCTAATGTCTGTTACTGAATCTGTCGCTTTATCATCGTCAACTGGTTCTTCTTCGTCAATCGGCTCCATCTCCTTGACGTCGTCACGGTCTGGAAGCTTTAGCAACTCACCTGTACGAATGAGGTTCGACGAAAGGTTGTTGACCTCTTTTAATTTATCAACCGTCGTGTGGTGAATCTGTGAAATACGCCAGAGAGTATCATGTTTTTGTACACGGTAGAAACCAGCTGGCTTTTGTACTTGAATCGACCCATCTTCTGAGTTGAATGTGATATAAGTATTGTAAAGCGCACCGGCAGTATCTAAAGAAACATACGCCGTATCATTGATCCAACGCGGTGGGTCAATGTTCATGAACTCATCACCTTTTGTTGCTCTCGCTCCCCCCATTGTAATTCGGACGGCAGTTGACCCATCTGTCGTTTCGTACGTTTTCGTTGACTGTTCAAACTTGATGTCTTTATATCCTAAAATGCGAGATACTTCTCTAAAAGGAAGATAATATGTGTCACCCATTTTAATTGGATCAATGCCATCAACCGTTTCACCATTAATCACAAATCCTGCAGTCGGGACTGGTTCATATTCGGCTGCGAAAGTCACTTCGCTTGCAAAGCTTACCAAACTAAAAACAATCACAAGCGAAAGAAAAACTGTCTTTCTTAATGCTTGCATGATCTTTCACCTCAACAATCGTGAATTTCATTCTTGATGCTGAGGCTTATTGTGAGATAAATAGACGATCGTTATTCGATGATGGTCATTTTAATCGATGGTAATGATTTCAACCAACACTTATCGCAAACAATACATTTTGACGAACTAAACCGCGAACACATGATTACCGATCGTCGCTTGCGTCGTTAATGTTTCAACCCATGGAGATGTTGATGTGTCTGGATTGTAAAAGAAGAGCGAGCCTCCTGTTGAATCAGCCCCTTTTAACGCTTCAATGACTGCTTCTGTATCCTCGTCTGTTGCTGAACGTTCAATTTGTCCATTTTGAACTGGTTCAAATGCGTATATCGTGCCATCATTGTGCGTTTCATAGATCACGCCTTCGATCGTATTCGGAAATTCATCACTTAAGACACGATTAACGACAACGCTTGCGACAGCTACTTTTCCTTCATAAGGTTCACCACGAGCTTCTGCATGAACGAGGCGACTCATCAAGTCAATATCTTCTTCTGTCGCATCAATGATAAAGTCAGTAGCTACTGAAACCTGATCTTCATCAGGGTCGGGCTCGGGGCTCGTTTCAGGGGGCTCAGGTTCTGGGGAAGGTTCTCCCTCAGTCGGTGATTCATCTTCAATTTCTCCAGGAACCGTCAACACTTGACCTACTCGGATTGTATCATCAGTCAGGTTATTCGCATCGCGTAAATCAGATACCGTCGTGTCGAACATACGCGCAATTGAAAATAATGTGTCCCCTGATTTTACGGTGTATTCACTCACATTAGATGTTGGTTCGTCGATTGTCACTTCATCAGTAACCAACGGCTCATCGTCTTGAATACTTTCGAGAATTTCATCGATGTAAGGCATCATTCTTGTTAAAATGACGGCTATTTCTGCGCGCTTCAATTGTCCATTAGGACCAAATGTGCCATCAGGGTAGCCTTTAATGATCCCTAAGTCGGTTAAATGATGAATGGCATCCGCTGACCACCTGTCTGGTGTAATATCACGGAAAGCTTGATTTTCGGATGAAACTTCTTCTCTTTCTAGAACACGATCTAATATAACAGCCATTTCTTCTCTCGTGATCGTATCGTTTGGGGCAAATACCGCTTCGCTTCTCCCTGAAATGAGTCCATGTTGTTTTGCGATTTCGATTTGGTTATGTCCCCAAAAACTTTCACGAACGTCTTGAAACGAACTTTCTACTTCTTGTATTGGTTCAAGTTCAAGGGCATTGACGAGGGTAACCGCTGCTTCGGCGCGTGTAAGTGTACCTTCGGGGACAAATGTTGTGTCTGTTCGGCCTCTCATCCAGCCACGGTCTCTTATTGATTGAATGTCTTCTTTTGCCCAATGTGTTTGAATATCCGTCAGTTCTGCTCTCTTGCCCTCATTAGCAGTTTCTACAGGCGTTTCGGCGTCTTGATCTACCGTTTCTCCTGCTTCGACCGGTTCTCCGGCCTCTTCTCCATCGACTGGTACAGATGGTGGAACATTGTTCAACCATGTAGAAAAATGTCCCCAGATCGCAGGGTTTTCTTGTCCTAACGCCCAGCTTCCTGTTCCTTTTAAGTCGTATTGATGAACGAGTTTCGTTTTCGCTTCGAGGGACTGCTCGTTTTCAAACCAAACAGTATATGTGCCTGGGTGTAACGTGCGACCTGATACTGTTGACGTTGGGTCCCCTTCTTCAATGGTAAAAGTTGCTTCTGGTGATTGCAGGTCTTCATGATAGGTGATCTCGCCATCATACTTTGCGACGAGTTGCTCTGTCTGTGCTTTTGAAATCCCAAAACCGCCTTGTTCTTGGCCATCAACCCAATAACGGCCGAAGAAGGGCAAGCCTAAAACGACTTGGTCAGAAGGAACGGATTGTAAAATCTGTTCAACAGACCTCTCTACCCACGGATAACTTGCGACAGGCCCGGCTGGTCCACCAGAATAACTCTCATCGTAAGCCATGAGCATTAAGTAATCGGCGTATTCAGCGAGTGCTTCATAGTCATACATGCCATGCCAGCCTTGTGTCCATCCATTTGGATTGGCAGCGACTGCTACAGACACTTCTTTATCATCTGGGATCTTCTCTCTTAACAATCGAACGAGGTCTGTGAAATCATCGCGGTCATCATGGGTGACATTTTCAATATCGACATTGACGCCATGTAAATCATATTCTTCGATGACATCAGCAATTTGTGTTGATAATTGCTCACGATTTTCTAAAGCGACCCGCCCTAATTCGCGATCCCAATGGTTACTCAAAAACGGGGTGATTTGGATATCCCTTTGATCCATTTCGCTAATGAAATGTTCACTGAACTGGCGTGTTAATTTTAAAGAGCCGTCTTCATGGATATCAAAGTAACTAGGGGAAACGACTTGGACAGATTGTTCTGTGCGATCAACAAACTGTACTTGCGTCTCTGGCGTGCCAAAAAATAAGTAAGACATATTAAATGTATTGCTTTCCGCTTGTGCCGATCCCATATTCATGGAAAAAAAGAAGAGCCCACCAACCATCACGACCACTTTCGCTGATCCAAGACCAGAAAACCGTTTTTTCACCTTTTCAGCTATACGGTCTTTTAAGGATCGTTTATCGGTTGTTGGTTGTGTTCCTAATTCAGAAGCAAACTCTTCACTAAATGGATCGAGGTGAACGACGACAACGGGGCGCTCATGTTCATGTTCATGCTTCAACTCATACTTTTGAATAAAATCCATACGTCACACACCCTCCCTTATCTTAAAGTTAGGATTTATTGATGAGGGTGCAATTATTCTTTTCATACAGAAAGAAAGGCATCTCAACACTTAATGTGCCAAGACGCCTTCACGACTTCATGATCCTATACTACTTTAAATCGACACTCCACTGCTCATAGCGATCACTTTACTGTCTCGTTTTGTCTTTTGGTTTAACAATACTTGGTCTTGTATTACTTAAAGGAATCGGTGAACGTACAAGAACATCAACAAATTCAGTTGGGCTAAACGGAATAAATGGCCACATGAAAGGTGTGTTTAACCCTTTCGTGGTGGCAAGCATGATGAGCCATACAGTAACACCTATGATCAACCCTGTAGGCCCGAACGTTGCAGCTATAATTAAGAAAACAACCCTAAAGAAACGGTTCGCTAAATTTAATTCGTAACTTGGCGTTGCATATCCCCCAATCACTGCTGCTGCTAAATATAAAATCACTTCCGCCGTAAACAACCCTACTTCAACTGCAATCTCACCGATGAGAAGCGCTGCGACTAACCCTAAAGCTGTCGCTAAGGCATTTGGTGTATGTATGGCCGCCATACGGAGCATTTCAACACCTAGTTCAGCTATTAAAAACTGCCATATAATTGGAATCGCCCCAGGATCATCGACACCGATAAAATCAAAACCTACTGGAACTATGTGACGATGTGTGTCGTAAATATACCACAATGGCATCACAAATAAAGCAGATAGCACTGCTGCAAAACGAACCCAACGTAACGCGGCCCCAATAATCGGCTTTTGGCGATATTCTTCAGCGTGTTGCAGATGGTGCCAAAATGTTGTTGGACAAATCATCACACTCGGTGAACCGTCAACTACGATCAATATGTGCCCTTCCATTAAATGGACACCAGCTGTATCGCCTCGTTCTGTATATCGTACAAGGGGATATGGATTGTAACTTTTTCCAAAAATATATTCTTCTAATGTTTTTTCTCCCATCGATAGTCCATCGATATCAATTTTTTCGATTTCCTTTTTGATCATTTCAATAAAATTGGCATCCGCAATACTATCGATATATGATAAAACAATATCTGTTTTCGACCTTTGTCCAACTTGAACGTAGTCCATCACAAGAGAACGATCACGCACTCTACGACGAATGAGCGCCGCATTAAAAACGAGTGTTTCAATAAACCCTTCCCTTGGACCACGAACGACCCGTTCTAAATCTGGCTCTTCAGGCGTACGGGCTGGGTATTCACGCGTATCAACAATAACTGCTTCAGTACAACCTTCCACAATCATTGCTGCTTGTCCAGACAATACTTGTGTAATGATGTCTTCTAAATCGTCTGCTGTTTCCGTCTCTTGGTGAGGAATCGCGCGTTTCATTAGCGTATCAATTGGGTCACTACGAAGCACATCATCATCAAGCATATGCAAATTTTGCAATACGCGAGTCATGGCCTGATCATCAACAAATCCATCTACTAAAAACATGCTGATTTTGCGGCCACCGACCTCTATTTTATGATGCAAAAGGTCAAAACTTTCTTCAACCCGCATTTGTTTGACTAAATAATCTACGTTTTCCTGAAACTCCTTTGAAAGTGGTATCTTTACGTTTTCGCCTGCCATGTTTCACACCTCCACCGGTGTAAGTACTTGTTCGTTTTATTATGTTATAGTAGATAGGTTTTATTCATTTGAAACACAAAGGCGAAAACGTCTTGAACACGAGCGCCAGGAACTAGAAGAGCATTGGTAGCATCCACTTTTTAGCGTCTGAAAATGACTGAAGTAACCCGACCTCGTAGGCGTTGTATCTAGACAAAAAAAGCCAGCAGCGCAAGAAAAATCTCTTCGCTCCTAGCTATAGATGATGATTCTATGAAAGAAAACGTACGCTTCGGACATGTGCTCCGTTATTTAAGAAAAATCAACTTGATTTGAGGGTTTTGTGGACATGAGTTCCGCTAATCAGTGATAAGTGCACCATTTTAACGCTTTTTTCAACAAATAAAGGAACTGATGTCCGCGGCCCCCTTAAACACTCATAAAGGAACCAGTGTCCACCGACACCCATATTCACACGCACTCTCTCATTCTATTTAAAATGAAAACCTTGCTTCTTTAAAACTTCATCGATGCCATCGGCAAATTTACGGTATCTTTCCGAATAGAAATTCGCAACGCCACTTGACCACGTACGAGATTCTTGCCCATTCGTCCGTTCAGAAATATAGCTCGCAAAGGCCTCATCATAAGCATCAATCAGCGGATTTTGATCATGATTGTACGTTTCTTTATGATGAACCGCTTCAAGAGGTAAACGCGGTTTTTGCGCAGCTTCTTCATTTGGATGCCCTACAACGAGTCCAGAGATAGGAAAAACGTATTCTGGTAAGTCGAGAAGTTCAATGACTTCAGCAGGATTAGCACGAATACCACCGATTGGCACGGTACCTAAACCTAAAGATTCACTTGCAGCGATCGCGTTCGCTAATGCAATCCCGACATCCGT
This sequence comes from Texcoconibacillus texcoconensis, assembly GCF_014202575.1. Taxonomy (GTDB): domain Bacteria; phylum Bacillota; class Bacilli; order Bacillales; family Salisediminibacteriaceae; genus Texcoconibacillus; species Texcoconibacillus texcoconensis. The sequence goes on from NZ_JACHHB010000002.1 coordinate 286,552, forward strand.
TGCACCAATTGTGATTGCTTCTACAGTATTGGTTACATTCATCCGCTGACCGTGTTTTTCCCCTGCTAACTTAGCACGGTTATAATCTAAACAAAACACGAAAAAGACTGGTGCTTCATCAACCCATTTTTGATTACCTACAAGCTCCGTTAACTTGCTTTTTCGCGCTTGATCACGAACTTCAATGACCGTTACTTGCTGACAATTTGCCCAGTTTGCAGCTGACATCGCAGCTTTGACAATCGCTTCCGTCTGTTCTTCGGTCACTGGCTTATCAGAATAACTACGATAAGAACTGTGGTTATTTAATAACTGAATCACTTCATTCATTTTCATCCACTCTCCCTTTCTCATCCTATTGAGAAAATCGTACGAGGATTCCCCGTACGACCTTCATTACGACGTTTATCGTTTGTTTAATTCATCGCGCAATAATTCATTGACGATCTGCGGATTTGCTTTTCCTTTAGAAGCTTTCATGACTTGACCGACGAGGGAACCAATCGCTTTTTCTTTTCCAGCTTTGAAATCTTCTACGGACTTCGGATTGTTATCGATCGCTTCATTGACCATTTCACGAATCGCACCTTCGTCGCTGATCTGTTTCAAACCTTTATCCTCAACGATTTGTTCTGGATCGCCGCCATTTTTAATCAACTCTTTAAAGACGTCTTTGGCGATTTTCGATGAAATCGTACCGTCTTCGATCAAGTTGATCATTTTCGCCAAACTAACAGGTGTCATTGGTACATCCGTGATCTCTAGGTCATTCGCATTCAAATATGCACTTACTTCACCCATGAGCCAGTTGGCAAGCGGCTTAGCTGATGCTTTCTCTGCTAAACCTTGCTCGAAAAAGTCACTGATTGCTTTTTGCTGTGTAATCACATTGGCGTCATATTCAGACAAACCAAGCTCATTTACGTAACGTTCACGGCGCGCATCTGGAAGTTCTGGAATCGTCGCGCGCACCGCTTCTTTCCATCCTTCATCAATGTTGAATTTCACTAAGTCAGGGTCTGGGAAGTAACGATAATCTTCTGATCCTTCTTTAATACGCATAAGGATCGTTTCTTTTTTCGCATCGTCCCAGCGTCGCGTTTCTTGTTCGATCACACCACCGCTCGTCAGCACTTCTGCTTGACGCTTTTCCTCAAACTCAAGCCCTTTTTGCACGTTGGCAAACGAGTTTAAGTTTTTCAATTCCGTTTTCGTGCCGAATTCCGACTGTCCTGCTGGCTTTAGGGAAATATTCGCATCACAACGGAGTGAGCCTTCTTCCATTTTACAGTCAGACACTTCTGTGTACTGCATAATCGCCTTTAATTTTTCTAAGTATGCGTACGCTTCCTCCGGTGTTTCAATATCTGGTTCAGATACGATTTCAACGAGCGGCGTACCGACACGGTTAAAGTCGACGAGCGAGTAACTGCCATCGTCTGAATGCGTCAATTTCCCTGCATCCTCTTCTAAATGAAGACGAGTAATGCCGATCGTCTTTTTCTTACCGTTAACGTCTATTTCTATCGAGCCATTTTCACCAATCGGCTGATCGTATTGAGAAATTTGATATGCTTTTGGACTATCAGGGTAGAAATAGTTTTTACGATCAAACTTCGTTTCGGTTGCAACTTCACAATTTAACGCTTGCGATGCTTTCATCGCAAACTCTAACGCTTGTTGGTTTAAAACCGGTAAAACACCAGGGTGTCCGAGACAGATTGGGCACGTATGCGTGTTAGGCGGTGCACCGAATTCATTTTTACAACCGCAAAAGATTTTCGTTTCGGTTTTTAATTCGACGTGCACTTCTAAACCAATAACGGTATCGAAACTCATGACGATGCCCCCCCTTCTAAATTCGGACGTGTTTTATAGTGTTCTGTTGCTTGTTCATACGCGTGCGCGACACGATAAACCGTTGACTCATCAAAATGCTTGCCGATGATTTGTAAACCGACAGGCAGACCTTCTGAAAAGCCGCACGGTACACTGATCGCAGGTACCCCTGCTAAGTTCATCGGTATCGTCAAAATGTCATTGGCATACATCGTCAGCGGATCATCAATCTGTTCACCGACTTTAAAAGCAACTGTTGGCGCAGTCGGCCCTACGATCACATCATAATCAGCTAAAATGTCATCAAAGTCTTGTTTAATCAACGTACGCGCTTGTTGCGCCTTTTTGTAATACGCATCGTAATAACCGGAGCTAAGCGCAAATGTACCGAGCATAATACGACGCTTCACTTCGTCACCAAAACCTTCACTACGAGATTTCTTATAAGTTTCCAATAAACTGCTCTCATTTTCTACTCGGACACCGTATCGGATTCCATCAAAACGGGCAAGGTTGGCAGACGCCTCTGAAGACGCAAGTAAGTAGTAAGCTGCCACGGCATATTTGGAGTGGGGTAAAGATACTTCTTCCCATGTCGCACCTAAACGTTCTAGCTCACGTAATGCTTCTTGAACACTTTCACGAACCCCTTCATCAACACCTTCACCGAGGTACTCTTTTGGAACAGCAATTTTCAAGTCCGTAATATCGCCCGTTAACGCCGATAAATAATCGTCGATCTCAACATCCGCACTTGTCGAATCCATCTTGTCGTGACCTGCAATCGTCTGCATCACATAGGCATTATCCTCAACCGTACGGGTGATCGGACCAATTTGCTCAAGCGAGGACGCAAAAGCGACAAGACCAAAGCGAGATACACGACCATACGTCGGCTTTAATCCGACAACTCCACAATAGGACGCAGGCTGGCGAATCGAACCACCGGTATCAGACCCGAGTGAGAAAAGAACTTCCCCAGAAGCAACTGCAGCAGCCGAGCCCCCGCTCGATCCTCCCGGCACACGATCTGTATCCCAAGGGTTACGCGTCACTTTAAAGCTCGAGTTCTCATTCGATGACCCCATCGCAAATTCGTCCATATTACATTTCCCGATCGTCACTGCATCAGCCTGATCTAAATTCTCCACAACTGTTGCGTTATGAATCGGCTCAAAGTTAGAAAGAATTTGACTGGCACACGTTGTCGTCAAACCTTTCGTTAAAATATTATCTTTAATCCCCATCGGGAGACCGAACAACAGACCACGTTCATCCGTGCCCGCCAATTTTTCATCAAGCGCTGCTGCTTGATTTTGTGCCTCTTCTTCGTTAACAGAAAGAAACGCATGTACCTTCCCATCAACCTCTTTTATACGCGAAATCGACTCTCCGACCACATCAGACACTTTCAATTCACCATTATGTAATTGCTCATGGATCTCAGAAATACGCTTGTCCATCAATGACATTCACTTCACCCCTTTACTCTAAAACTGATGGCACCTTCACTTGACCATCTTGCTGATCCGGCGCATTTTTCAACACATCCTCACGATCAGAAGACGGACGTCTCTCATCTTCACGAACGACATTTTTCACATCCAACACATGAGAAGTCGGTTCAACATTCGCTGTATCCAACTCATTTAATAACTCAGCAAAACCAATAATATCATCAAGCTGCGTCGTCATTCTCTCCACTTCATCATCAGAAAGATCAAGACGCGCTAAATGAGCCACGTGCTCTACTTGCTCTTTTGTTAAACGAGCCATTCTCCACACCTCCTTACACTTTCCTTGAATACGTTTGGCAATATAAAAATCATACCAAAGAAACGCCCGCGTCACAATAAACGGACCAGAGATGTTACAATTGAACACCACTAGAAATCGCTTTTCTTACCTTATTACTTATAAGCAACATGAAGGAGTGAGACACTCATATGAATCATACACAACGCCTAACACTTATGGCTGTTTTAATTGCCATCGGCATTGTTGGCGCGCAATTTATTTGGTTTCCAACAGGTGTTGCACGCGCCTACCCGATTCAACATACCGTGAACGTTATAGCCGGGGTTTTATTAGGTCCTGGCCCCGCTGTTGCCGTTGCTTTCGGAATCGGTTTACTGCGAAACATGCTTGGAATCGGTAGTTTACTCGCTTTTCCAGGTGGAATGATCGGAGCGCTGTTCGCAGGACTTGCCTATCGCTGGACGAAAAAAAGCGGACTAGCTGCAGTCGGAGAAATTATTGGAACAAGCATATTGGGTTCCTTGTTAGCTGTCCCGATTGCCGCAGTCTTTTTAGGACAAGCAGAAGGAATTTTATTTTTCGTACCTGGCTTTCTAGTTAGTAGTGTCACAGGTGCTATTCTCGCTTTAATGGTTTTATGGCGCATTCAAAAAAGAAATAATAAAGACGTTTCGTAAAAAAATAGAGATGCCGCCATATTGGCGTGCATCTCTATTTTTTGCTAGTGTTCCATGCGTCGATTTACGGTTTGTATGCGTCAAAATCAACATTCTATGCATAAATCAAGACTTTTAACCTATCCAGGGAAAACATCATCCGCAGTAGGTTCACTGCGACCATTAAAAGTACTAATAAATATGGACAAACGGTTCTTGATCAGGGTGTTCAACGATTAGCGCTTCAGGTCCATTTGTTGACTGAATCAAAATATCAATCGGAGCATTAAAGGTAAAGTGTTGGTCCAGACGTCCGCTAATAAATTGAGTTAGAGCAATGACTTCCGCTTGGCCATGCGACTGTAAATTGATGTCAATGGAAAATTCCTGAAGGTCATTGTTTTTATACCTGCCTTTACCGACAACACCTATATTATCTTCAAAAAAATCTTCAATGTCAGCCTTAAAATTATTAAATTCACTCGCTTGTGCTGATGGGGCATCACTAGACCGCGGTGGGAAAAAGTGAAATTCCTCGTCAACTGGTTCCCACTCTTCGATATGATCGCCAACCCCTGCGTCACCAACTGCAATGAAATTACCTGGGACAATGGCGTCACGCCGTTCTTCTTGATACAATGCAACGGTAATTGGAACATCTTCGATTTCTTGGAATTGACGCATTCGCGAGACAACTTCGTCGGCCATTTCTCGACCAGCAGCTTCGACTTCTTGCGGATCTAGCTCTTCTTGGTGAAACCAATAGCCTCCTTCCTCATCTACAGTTCGAAAATAGTAGACACTTCGTAACGACAGGCCAATGACAATCCCACCTAATTGGACACCATCATCCTCAGCTTCTAGAACATAATTGTGTTCCATGATATGAGAAAGGTAAGCGGGATTTTCTCGCATTAATTCTTCATCAGTTTTATCTTCTTCTTCTTCGGTTTTACCTTCTTCGTCTTCGTCTTCATCTTCTCCTGCTCCAAGGGAAGGAAGGGTTGGATTTAGACCAAATTGATATCGTTCTTCTGAAGGGTCATATCGGCGGAGCCAACTGTTTATCGTTTCCCCATCAAGTAATCGTCCCTCTTGAAAGTAATACTCTTCTTGTGGAAACTGCGATGATGCAATTTCCATTAACCCGACTTCAAACTGATCTATGTCGATACGATTATTCATCGCATGTGCTACATTACCGCGCGCTTCGCTATGTTGGTACGTTCCATCTACCAAGACATTGCGATAAAAATTTTCTGGTGTTTGGATCGTAGGGGTGACAACATATTGTTGCTCTTCTTCTTCGGCCGTCTCTTCTACAACAATGACCTCTTCTTCGCTATCACCCATATCATTACAACCCGTTAACATAAGCAGTGACGCAACCGCTACTAATCCTTTCTTCGTTGATTTGAGTTGGGTCATTCCCCTCGCCCTTTCTAATTTCAAGTTCATGATTCTGTTCGACCGAGCGCTTGCAGAAGCTCTCCCTCCGTCCAAACGTCGACATTGAGTTCTTCGGCTTTTTTGAGCTTTGAGCCTGCCTTTTCACCGGCGATGAGAAGGTCAGTACTACTACTGACACTACCGGTCACTTTTCCGCCTAGCAATTCAATTTCCTCTTTTGCTTCTTTGCGTGACAGTTGCTCTAATGCGCCTGTGATCACGACCGTCTTGTCATTAAAAGGCGTGTCTTCTGACTGTTCCGTTCGCTTTCTCCCTTTATAAGTCGTATTCACTCCTAATTGTTGAAGCTCCTTGATCAATTCAGTGACTTCGTCTTGACCAAAATAAGTCACGATCGCATCGGCCATTTTAGGACCAATTTCATCGATAGCAACGAGCTCTTCTTCGCTCGCTTCTTGTAACGATTCGATTTCTTGAAAATGTTCAGCCAATGTGCGCGCAACTTTAGCACCAACATGGCGGATTCCTAATCCAAATAACAACTTTTCTAAGGAGTTTTCTTTACTCACTTCGATGGCTTGGAGTAAATTTTGCACTGATTTTTCGCCCATTCTTTCGAGCTTTAACAATTCTTCACGTTCAAGTTGATAAAGGTCAGCGACATCTTCAATGAGTCCGTGTTCAAAAAGTTGGCTAATCACACGTTCACCAAGGCCATCGATATTCATCGCATCACGTGACACAAAATGGATCAACCCTTCACGGATCTGTGCTGGACATTTTGGATTAAGACAACGAAGTGCTACTTCTCCATCAATACGTTGCAGTTCGCTCTCACATTCTGGACACTCCGTTGGCATCGCGAAGTCTTCTTCTGCACCTGTACGATGTTCTTCTAAAACATTGATCACTTCAGGGATAATATCTCCAGCTTTTTTAATCGTCACTTTATCGCCGATTTTCAAATCTTTCTCGCGAATTAAATCTTCGTTGTGTAAAGACGCACGCTGAACCGTCGTACCCGCTACTGCTACAGGATCTAATACTGCCGTCGGTGTTACAGCACCAGTTCGTCCAACTGTTAATTCAATACTTCGTAAAGTCGTGATCACTTCTTCAGCTGGGAATTTATACGCCGTTGCCCAGCGCGGGCTTTTTGCTGTAAAGCCGAGCTTTTCTTGGTCACTGAGACGATCAACTTTTACAACGATCCCGTCAATTTCATAAGGAAGATCTGCACGGCGGTCAATCCAACTATTCACGTACTCAATGACTTCCTCAATACCTTGACAATGACGGTGATATTCGTTGGTTTTAAAACCTAATTGGTGCAAATAATCTAGCGCTTCAGAGTGAGAAGATAACGAACGATCTTCAATTTGCCCTATCGCATATACATAAATATCTAAGTTACGGCTCGCCGCAATTTTTGGGTCTAATTGTCGAAGGGACCCAGCCGCAGCATTTCGTGGATTAGCAAACGGAGCTTCTCCACGCTCTTCTTTAGCCTCGTTCAACTTCTCAAACGAATCTTTAGGCATGAAAACTTCTCCACGCACTTCGATGGTTACATCTTCTTTCAAAGATAACGGAATCGAGCGTACCGTCTTTAAATTGTTCGTGATATTTTCTCCTACCGTCCCATCACCGCGTGTAGCTCCTCGAACAAATTGTCCATTTTCGTATTTTAACGTTACAGCTAAGCCGTCGAATTTTAATTCACAACTGTATGAACTGTTTCGACCAATCCCATCACGTACGCGTCTGTCAAAGTCACGAAGTTCTTGGTCATTAAATGCATTACCAAGGCTAAGCATTGGGACATCATGTTCAACTTTTTCAAACTGTTCAAGCGGCGCACCCCCAACACGCTCCGTTGGAGAATCTGCCCGTTTTAAATCTGGGTGTTTATCTTCAAGTTGTTGTAATTCTTTTAATAGCTGATCGTACTCGGCATCAGATATCGTAGGTTGGTCTAACACATAGTATTGGTGTGCATAGTCATTTAAGCTTTTTGTTAATTGATCGATTCGTTGTTTTGCTTCAGAACGTTCCATTTTCTCTATCACCTTACTTTTTCGTAATCGGTGCGAACTGTGCTAAAAGTCGCTTGACGCCAACAGGTTGTGGGAAAGCAATGTCTAACTCGACCGTATCCCCTTCACCTTTTACGCTGACGACCGTTCCGACACCCCACTTTTTATGTTCAGCCTTATCACCAACAGACCATGCAAACGAATCTCCACCCGTTTTCGTCGTTTGGCTTCGCACTGGACGTTTCTTCTGTGTTGCCGCTTGCTCTGTCTTTGTAGTTGAATGAGCAGACGATGATTGTCCGCGAGAAGAATCCATCCAAGGTGGTGTTGGCTTTCCAGCCTCGTGTGACTCAAGGAGCTCTTCTGGAATCTCCGAAATGAATCGCGATTCTGGGTTCATATTCGTCTTCCCAAATATTGTGCGCATGCGGGCACTTGTAACATACAACCGCTGTTCTGCACGCGTGATTCCAACATATGCAAGACGTCGTTCTTCTTCCATTTCCACTTCTTCCATAAGCGAACGGCTATGAGGAAACACGCCCTCTTCCATGCCGATTAAAAAGACAATCGGAAATTCAAGACCTTTTGCTGAGTGAAGGGTCATAAGTAACGTCTTATCTTGCTCCTCTTCATCTTCCTCATCAACTTTATCAATATCAGCAACAAGCGCCAAGTCAGTTAAAAACGCGATCAATGATTTATCTTCACTGCCTTTTTCAAACTCTTGTGTAACCGATAAAAATTCCTCAATGTTCTCTAGGCGACTTGCCGCCTCAATACTCGTGTCGTTTTTAAGCATCGCACGATAACCTGTTTTATCGAGTAATTCTTCAACAAGTTCTGTTACCGTAATATATTCTTGCATTTGTACCCAGTTATTGATTTGCTCAGCAAATTCACGCAACGTTTTCGTAAAACGGGCACTTAAACCTACTTGTTCGATTTCTTGTAATGCTTGAAACAGCGTTAAATCGTGGGACGATGCGTAAGCCTCTATTTTTTCTACTGTCGTCGCCCCAATGCCACGTTTCGGCACGTTGATGATCCGACGCAAGCTAATGTCATCATCTGGGTTACTGACAAGACGAAGATAGGCAAGTAAGTCTTTAATTTCCTTACGGTCATAGAACTTCGTCCCACCGACGATCGCATAATTAAAGTTCGCTTTCATGAGCATTTCCTCCATCACACGCGACTGCGCATTCGTTCGATAGAGGATTGCGATATCCTGCGGTCGATAATTCTGGTTTTCAATCAAGTCGCGCATTGTTTCAACAACAAAGCGCGCTTCAGCATGTTCATTATCACCTTTGAAATGGGTGATCTTCTCGCCAGCAGGGTTGTCCGTCCATAGTTGCTTTGGTTTACGGTTTGCATTATTTTCAATGACTTCATTTGCCGCTTCAAGAATGCGCTGAGATGAACGGTAATTTTGTTCAAGGAAAATGACTTCCGCATTGTCGTAGTCTTTTTCAAATGACAAAATGTTTGCGATATCTGCACCACGCCAACGGTAAATAGATTGGTCAGAGTCACCGACAACACAAATATTTTCGTGACGCTCAGCTAGCATATTCACGAGCATATATTGCGCACGGTTCGTGTCTTGATACTCATCAACTAAAATATATTGAAAACGACGTTGATAATACGTTAAAACATCTGGTACTTGCTTAAACAACCTGATCGTCAACATGATCAAATCATCAAAATCGAGCGCTTGGTTCTTTTTCAATTCTTTCTGATATGCTTCATATACTTGATGTACGGTCTTTTCATAGGGTCCGTCAGCTACTTTTCCGTAGTCCTCAGGTGTTTTCAATTCATTTTTTGCTGAACTAATCGACCCGAGAAGACTCCGGGGTTCAAACTTTTTCGAGTCGATATTTAATTCTTTGATTTTTCGTTTGATCACTGTTAGTTGATCGGTGGAATCGAGAATTGTAAAGTTCCGACTGAACCCGATACGGTCGATATCACGTCTGAGCATACGGACACACATCGAGTGAAAGGTTGAAATCCAGCAATCCTCAGCATCTGCCCCTGCAATCGATGCAACACGGTCCTTCATTTCTCGCGCAGCTTTATTCGTAAACGTAATCGCCAAGATCGACCACGGTGCAACATCTTTTTCTCCGATCAAATAAGCAATGCGATGCGTTAACACACGCGTTTTTCCACTTCCTGCCCCTGCCATAAGCAATAGCGGTCCTTTATCATGTTGCACAGCCTTTTGTTGTTCAGGGTTTAAACCTTCTAACAAATCATGTTTGATTCGCGTCATATGATCACCTTCCGTCTCATTTCCATTTTTATTTACGACGCCGTCTCTTTGACAGCTTGAACTGTCTTTAATGCAGCTTTTAAATCATCATATATTACGTTTCCAACAACGATTGTATCAGCAAAATGCGCCATTGTTTTTGCTTCTTCTACCGATGTAATACCACCACCATAAAACACTTTGGCAGATTCAACGACTCGGCTGACTTGTTTCACAATATCTGGTTCTCCGAAACCACCGCTATATTCTATATACACAATCGGCATACGAAAGATTTGATCCGCTAAGCGTGCATAAGCTTCAACATCTTCTCGGTCTAATTCAGTATTTGCTTTCGTACGTTCAGCAACTTTCGCTTCTTTATTCAATACACAGTATCCTTCTGCAAGCAATGTCTCATGTTCAATTAATTCACCGTAAGCTTTCAAAGCTTCATGTTGCTTTCCTACAACCCATTCTAAATCGCCAGCGTTTAATACTGAAGGAACGAGGTAGTAATCATAACCTGGTGTAAGAGCTTCGAGGCTGGATATTTCTAACGCACAGGCCACCGAGTATCTTCGAACGCGCAGGAGCAAGTCCAACGTGTTGTCCTCCGTCACACCGTCACTTCCACCAATAATAATCGCGTCAGTACCTGATTCACAAACTTTTTCTAGCGCTTCATCACTTATCGATTTATTAGGATCTAATTTAAAAACGTGTCGCCACTGATGGTATTCAAGCACAACGATTTCCTCCAAACTTTCATTCCAAGATTTCTGTTAACGGACTTTTCATTCTGCTCAATAGTATATCAGAAATCGCCACACGACTCAGCAGTCGTTTATAACCAAAAGCTGAAACGCCTTGAACACGAGCGACAGTGGTTTACGGGATGGACATGAGAACCTTTATCTGTAACAGAATGCGAAATTTTCAAGGTCGCTCCGGACATTCTGCAGCTATTTAGCGTTAGAAGGGGCAAAACAACCACTTTTTATGAAATAACGGAACACAGGTCTGCTAAGACACATTCCGGAATCGACGACCGCCCCTCCAACCTCCGAACACGAAAAACGTCTTCAACATCGTCATAGAATCGGTTAATCCACCGCTCCCTTACGAGTTGAAGACGTTTCTTAGTGTATTATCCTATTTTTCTGGTGATTTTTCTTGAATACGTTCAAGTGTCATTTGATACCCATTATTTCCGTAGTTGATGCAACGTTTGACGCGAGAAATGGTCGCTGTGCTCGCACCAGTATCTTCTTCAATCTTTTGATATGTGAATCCTCCTTGAAGCATACGAGCAACATCTAAACGTTGGGCCAATGATTGAATTTCATTCATCGTGCAAAGGTCATCAAAGAATTGATAGCACTCTTCAACATTTTCCAAACTCAACATCGCTTCGAAAAGTTGATCTAATTCTCTTCCGCGTATTTTATCAATTTGCAAGTTTCCTCATCCCTTCCATTGCATCTTGTTGTTTTCTATGTTAGAAGCCTTCTGCGCTTTCCTCTCCATCGATATCGACATAATGATCAATTCCACCATTTGCACTTGGTACGATATTTAGCCACGTTTGGCCTGGGTTTAAGGCTGCTAGTGTACCACCATCGTATGGAAGGATTACTCCATCTTCATTTCTCCACTCAATCTCTTGTACTTTACCCTTCTGTACCAATAATGCCCGACCGCCTGAGTGAATGTCAATCGATCGCCGACCTTGGTCATCTATGGTTCGATGTGGCGCTTCCACAATCATCACATTTTCTGGCGCAACTGCATCACCTGTCTCTGCATCTTCAATCGCTACGCCTCCATTGATACGATGATAAGATTCATCCTCTTCTTCATACTCATAACGAACATTATTCACATTACTTCCATATTGAATCGTCACAGCTGAAGCTTCTTCCCCATCTATGGATCTGTCTTCATCATTGTCCGATTTATCTATAAAAGGGAGCTCAGGTGGTGTACGCGACAAGTCAAAGCCTCGTTGTTCTGCTCCTTCATACAACCTGTCAGTATCTGTATACAGATTGTGCGGAGCTGACCGGTTATGATCTCGTTCAAAGTAAACCCCATCATAATTCAAACCACTTAAATGAGCCACTTGCCCACGTGCAATCATATCAAAAGCATCAGGACTCCCTCCAGCAGAGGCATATACTGCATCATAACCGTTATTGAGGTGGATAAAGTAATCTCGCGCACTACGAACAGGACCGATACGATCTACATCCTGACTATGATAAAAAGCCAAGAATCGTGTCACAGTTCCCTCTGCTAATACTTCATACACGACATCCGCCTCAGTTAAGCCTGATTGTGGTCGAGCATTAAGGGAGTTTTCAATCATAACCCCCATCGCTCGATAGTCAACATCATCATCTGTTCCTTTTCCCGTTAATGGATAATGGTGATCATATGAAGGGGCCTTATTTTTTTCATCATCTATCTCATCATCTATCTCTTTATCTTCTTGTTCGCTCTCTTCATCTGGCTCAAATGGAGCAATCACTTCTTCTTCTTCCTCACCACAAGCAACTAAAAAAATAAATGATGCAATGAGGGTGAATATCAGAACTGATCGTTTGTTCATAAAAACACAAACCCTTCCCTATTCCAGTATTGTTACGTTATTAGTTTACCTCATGATCGAAGGAAAGAGTACCATTTTTTTCTTCACATCGTAAATTCCCTGTGGCGTTATCCTTATATAAGGTAAGTGGGTCGCTGCAAAAAACAGCAAACTGTAAATCGGGTCATCATGCGGGTACCCCCGTTCTTTCAGTGCAGAAACGATGGACTTTTCTTGCTCGATTAATGTTTCTAATGTTTCATCAGAGGTCATTCCGCCTATGTGAAGTGGCAACTCTGCAACAGGGCCATCTTCATCTAACAAGACCATGCCACCGCCTAGGTTTTTCAATGCTTCAAACGCATCAAGTAACCCTCGCTTATCTTTTCCGATCAAGATGATATCTCCCGTCACAGAAAATGAACTCGCGAACCCATATAAAGATTTAGCAAACCCTTTTAAAATCGTGTTCACAGTCCAGTTTCCATTTCGATCGATAAACATGAAATAGCATTCATCGCTTTCAGCTGGCAAGCAAGGTTTCGTGACATCCGCCATTGTTGAATATGGTTTTAAAATCACATCATTAACCATTTCCACACCTACAGGCATAGAAAAGTGCAAATCTTCCTCACTTAGTGACCAATCTAACGCAAACGACTCGTTGAAATCGCCTACACTATTCACATCATATGATAAGCCTTGTAACTGACCATTCTTTTTTACCCATTCCCCTTTTGCCAAAACAGAATGAGGCGTTGGGTCTTTAGTAGACTGTAACATATTAAGGTGCGCAATTCGACCTGGAGCCACTTTACCTACGTATTCATCTATCCCGTAGTAACGTGCAACATTCTCGGTCACCATACTTATTGCTTCCTCAAAAGGGATGCCTGTATCGATCGCGATTTTTAACAGTTGATTTTGTAGTCCTTGTTCATAAAAACTCGGTGGGGACCCATCTGTTGTCATCATGATATCATCAAAGTGCTGAATGCCTTTACGTTGTAAATCACTGAGCAAATGAGGTAAATCTGGTCGAATCGACGAATGACGCAAAGATACAAAATACCCAAGGTCTAAACGTCGAATCACATCATCGCCAGTAATGGACTCATGATCAGCACTAACACCTAACAAAGCCATTTGCACCAAAGTATTTTCTCCAGCACCTGGCAGATGACCTTCGATCCGCTTCCCACGATTTTTCGTTTCCTGCATCAAATGCAAAGTATCATCGTCACCTTGCAAAACTGACAACCAATCTGTCAACTCTCCCCCTTGGATAACATCAGGATGGTTGATCCAGTCATGGATTAGTGAATGACTAAGGAGGTGCTCATCTTTGTGTGCAGTTTGTGTATCATAGCGGGCCCACCAAAGCATGGTTGAAGGTATTTTTGCATATTCTTCTAGAACTGTAAACGCTTTCTTTTTATCGCATTCTAAAAGGAAGCCTAAGTTATCGTTAATTAATGTCGTCGTTCCATAACGAGCTGCATATTCCGCTAACCGGTGGGGAGAATACAACTGAAACGGGTGGGCATGAGGTTCAATATAACCAGGCACGACCATTTGTTGTTCACAGTCGACGACCTCTGTACCATCGATATTTGTTGGAAGGTTTTCACCCGTATAAACAATCCGATCATGGTAAATCCAAATATTGCCTTCCACCCATTTTCGTCGACTTTTAATGAAATACAATGCGTTTTTTAACAACTTGGTTGGTGCACGGTGGCCACGCACAACCTCTAATTGCCTTCTTAATTCCGTTTTTGACCACTTGGCCAATGATTTCACCATTGAGATCACCCATTTATCTTAGAAATCTGTGTGTTCAAAAATCAGTTTTTTAACAAAATTCTTGGACTCACCTTTTCGTGTTTCTCTTATCGTAACACATCCCAACCCTTTATCTCAGTAAAGATTTATAAGAAAGTTCGTCAAAACTTGATTTTGTATGACAAATGTTGAGGAGGACATGATGAGAGAAAATATTGGACCTTTAAACGTGTTTATTCGCCTAATTTGCGGGTTCACCTTATTAGCTTTGGGAACGGCTAGGCTTGTACGTTCACCAATGGGTCTTATGCCTTTGTTCACAACCATCATGGGTGCGATGAAAGTTGCTGAAGGGTTAACCCGTTTCTGTCCGATGGTTTATTTGATGGAAGAACGCATGGGATATTATGAAGAACCCTTCGACTACGAAGAACCATTTGACGGTGTTGAATTTGATGAGATGATTCACCAATAAGGCATAACGGAGGCTGACTTTATTCCAGGCAACGTCATGGGATGGACATTGCCTGTTTCTAGTCAGCCTCTTGTTCATTTTCCTATAAAAGAAGTGTTGTTTATCGCTCGTTTACCAATATCATTCCTGTAAAACATTCCAGACCATTCATATTGTGCAAGAGTTTTATACACTTCTTCTTGTGCTTCAAGTAAAGAAGCAGCCCTTTGACTAAGTAGCAAAATTCGCCCTCCACTACTCAAAAGCTGACCTTCTAGATTTTTCACACCTGCAAAATACCATTGTCGTTCAGGGGTATTGAAGATACGGGGAAGTGGAACACCTTTCTTATATGAACCAGGATAACCCTCCGAAGCAACGACAACCCCTAAGCAGGCGTCCTCGGACCATTCTAAAACTGGCTCACGTCCCGCAAGGACTTCTTCTATCACGTCGACAAAGTCTGACTGAAGTCTCGGAAGAACAACTTGTGCTTCTGGGTCACCAAAGCGAACGTTAAACTCAATAACTGATATATCACCAGCACTTGAAACCATCAAACCTGCATAAAGTACACCTGTAAACGAGTAACCTTCTTGTCCCATAGCCTTTGCCATTGGACGAAGCACTTCTTGTTCGACACGGCTAACGAGATCATTAGGCAAGTGTGGTACAGGAGAGTACGCGCCCATTCCCCCAGTATTCGGTCCTTTGTCATGATCATAGGCTCTTTTATGATCTTGTGCTGGTTCAAGTGGAACAACGTTTTCCCCATTGACCAATGCCATGACCGAGACTTCTTCACCTGTTAAAAACTCTTCGATAACAACGGTTTTGCCTGATTCACCGAATTGCTCATCAGCCATTAAACGGTCTAAAGCAGTGAGCGCTTCCTCCTCAGACATCGCGACGATCACGCCTTTTCCATCAGCTAAACCGTCAGCTTTAATAACCGTAGGCGTACCGTTCTCACAAACATACTGCTTTGCTTCATCAACATTCGTAAATACTTGATAATCTGCTGTAGAAATCCCGTATTTTTTCATCAACTTTTTAGCGAATGTCTTGCTACCTTCTAATAAAGCTGCCTCTTGTGTTGGACCGAAAGCTGGAATGCCCGCTTCCTGAAAACGGTCAACAAGCCCAGCCATTAATGGTTTCTCTGGACCAACGATCGCTAACGAAATCTCCTCACGTTTTGCCCAGTCAACAAGATGCTCATGATCATCGAGGTCAATTTGCACACATGTAGCCTTGTCTGACATCCCAGGATTTCCTGGTACGACAAAGACTTGTTGCGTGCGTTTACTTTTCAAGACAGATTCAACAAGTGCATGTTCTCTTCCTCCAGAACCTACAACAAGAATATTCATCCTTTACCCCCTAAATTCGACTTAATGCTTAAAGTGACGAACACCTGTGAAGACCATCGCAATCCCTAATTCATTCGCTTTGTCAATGGAATCTTGATCTCGTTTCGAACCACCTGGTTGGATGATCGCAGTTACACCAGCTTCTGCTGCGGCTTCAACTGTATCGTTCATTGGGAAAAAGGCATCCGATCCCATCACTGACCCCTTCGCTCTTTCCCCAGCTTGTTCTGCGGCAATCTTTGCAGAGCCGACGCGATTCATTTGTCCAGCTCCAACACCGATCGTTTGGCCATCTTTAGCCAAAACAATCGCATTCGATTTCACATGTTTAACAACGTTCCAAGCTAATTTCAATTCTTGCCACTCCGAATCACTCGGCTCTCGTTCTGTCGCTGTTTTTACATCGACATCAGCAAACGTCAATGTATCCGTATCTTGAACGAGTGCTCCACCTGAAACTGTCGTAATTCGTTGTTCTAACGGTGTTTCTGATTGAAATTCCACCGTTAATAAACGGATGTTTTTCTTTTCTGTTAAAATTGCCATCGCCTCATCTGTAAATGAAGGAGCGACCACAATCTCCAAAAAGATTTCCTTTAATTGTTGAGCTGTCTCAACATCGATTTCACGGTTCGCTGCAACGATCCCACCGAAAATCGAGACAGGATCAGAATCATAAGCTTTCTTAAACGCCGCTGAAACTGTATCTGCTACGCCTACACCACACGGATTCATATGTTTTATCGCGGAAACGGCAGGTTCTTGAAAATCTCTGACAACTGCCAGTGCAGCATCTGCATCATTAATATTGTTGTAGGATAGTTCTTTCCCGTGCAATTGCGTCGCGTTCGCAATCGACGTCAAGTTACTTAGAGGACGTTGATAAAAGCTCGCTTGCTGGTGAGGGTTTTCGCCGTACCGAAGTGATTGTTTTCTTCTGTATGTAACAGTCAGTGATTCTGGCTCTTCATCTTCGGTTTGCGCAGTCATATATTCTGCAATGAGCGCATCATAACTTGCCGTATGGCGATAAGCTTTCGCTGCTAGTTTTCGTTTTTGTTGCTTAGACACTTCATCATTGGCCTTAATCTCCTCAATAACTGCTTCATAATCATTTGGATCCACGATCACTGCGATATCTTGATGATTTTTAGCTGCCGCTCGCACCATTGCAGGTCCACCGATATCAATGTTTTCAATCGCATCTTCAAATGTCGCACCTGGCTTAGAAACCGTCTCCTCAAATGGGTATAAGTTGACGATCACGTAATCAATCGTTGTAATTTGTTGTTCCTCTAATTGCGCGACATGTTGATCATTACCGCGCATCGCAAGTAACCCTCCATGGATGAATGGGTGTAGTGTCTTAACACGGCCATCAAGAATTTCTGGAAAGCCCGTTACATCCGACACACTTGTCACAGGGATACCTGCTTCTTCAATGATCGCTTTTGTCCCACCTGTAGAGATGATTTCAACCTCTTGGTCGGCGAGTGTTTTCATAAGGGGAAGAATTCCTTCTTTGTTTGATACACTAACTAATGCTCGTTTTTTCATTACTTGCTCCTCCTTTACGTTCTCTTTGAATGAGGGATTGGATCGTTTTCGGATACAAATCGTGCTCTACATACTGAATTTTCTTCTTTAACGATGCCAACGTCTCATTTTCACTTATTTTAACAGGTTCTTGTGCGATGATGGGTCCTGTATCCATTCCTTCATCAACGTAATGGATCGTCACCCCTGTTACTTTAACCCCTGCTTTTAGTGCTTGTTCTGGTGCATGCAAACCAGGAAATGAAGGTAATAAAGAAGGATGGATATTAACAATTTTTCCAGAATAAGCTTCTAGAAGTGTGGGTCCAACGAGGCGCATATAACCTGCAAGTATGACCCATTCTATCTGATGTGAACGTAAGTGCTGTAATATTTCGACTTCAAAACCTGCTTTTGTATCGAAATTTTTCGGAACAAGCTCGAGCGTCGGTACCCCTACTTTTTCTGCTTTCCTTAACACATCCGCATCAGAGCGATCTGAAACGAGGAGGGCAATATTGGCGTCAAGTGATCCGTTCTCTACCGCTTCAACGATCACTTCAAAATTCGACCCTGTTCCAGAAGCAAAGACAGCTATATTCGTCATCGCCAATCCCCCTCAAAGCGGACGTCTGCACCTTCAGTTACTTTTCCTATTATTGAAGCCGTCTCTCCTGCATTTTCAATCAGCTGTTTTGTAGTTTCTACATCTTCAGGACGAACCGCAACGACAAGGCCAACCCCCATGTTAAACGTTGAAAATAAGTCATCATCCGACAGTTCACCTTCAGATTGTAAGAGACGGAAAATGTCAGGAACTTGCCAGGAAGTGCGATCAATCGTTGCACCGAGATGATCAGGGAGCATACGCGGAACGTTTTCCGGTAACCCTCCACCTGTAATATGAGCCGCTCCTCTAACGAGTCCGTTTTGGATGAGCGAAAGAACTACGCGCGTGTAAATCTTTGTTGGCTCTAGTAATTCCTCACCTAATGAACGTTGGAACGGTGCGTATGTTTTATTAAGGTCTAGTCCTGCGTCTTCGATGACTTTTCGAACAAGGGAAAAACCATTGCTATGAACACCTGAAGACGCAATCCCGATTAATACATCTCCAGCTTGAACATGATTTTCTGACAACAACTGACGCTTTTCAGCGATCCCAACGACAAATCCAGCCACATCGTACTCTTCAGGGTCATACATATCTGGCATCTCAGCCGTTTCCCCACCAATCAGTGAGCAACCTGCCTGTTCACAACCGTCTGCCAACCCTGATACAATCTGTTCAACCCGCTCAGGGTCCGTCTTTCCTAATGCGAGATAGTCAAGGAAAAACAACGGTTCTGCCCCTTGTACGACGATGTCGTTGACACACATGGCTACAGCGTCCACACCAATCGTGTCGTGACGATTCATCGCCATCGCAACGAGTAATTTCGTACCGACCCCGTCTGTGCCTGAAACGAGAACAGGCTCTTGATACGTATGTTGAGACAGATCAAAACAGGCGCCAAAACGACCTAGCGTCCCTAGTACCTCATCTCGTTTTGTACGCGCGACATGTTGTTCCATTCTCCGAACAGATTCATAACCCGCTTCTAAACTGACACCTGCGCGTTCATATGCTTGTGACATCACGAACCCCTCTCTTGACTTTCGTCATCTATTTGTTTGAAAAATGTGCCGTTACACTTTTTCGTGCGGTCGCATTGTGTGCGGATAAATGTCTGTCGGATAAGAACCAGTAAAACAAGCGAGACATTGACCACAGTCGGTCATACTTGGGTCACGGCCGATTCCTGTTTTCAAACCATCAATACTCATATAAGCTAAACTATCCGCACCCATTTCTTCTTCAATTTCCGCAACTGATTTATTCGCTGCAATGAGCTCACCACTTGTAGATGTATCAATGCCATAGAAACATGGATGTTTAATAGGTGGTGCGCTTATGCGAACGTGAACCTCCTTGGCACCTGCTTCGCGAAGCATATGCACAATTCTTCGACTCGTCGTCCCTCGAACGATGGAATCATCAACCATGACGACTCGCTTTCCTTCAACAACGCCATGAACAGCTGACAGTTTCATTTTCACCCCTTGTTCACGAAGGGATTGCGATGGTTGAATGAACGTGCGGCCGACGTAACGATTTTTGATCAACCCGAGTTCATAAGGAATATTCATTTGTTCGGCATAGCCGATCGCTGCTGAAATGCTCGAATCTGGAACACCTGTTACGACATCTGCTTCAACAGGCGCTTCCATCGCTAACTGTTTGCCGAGATTTTTCCGTGCTGTATGCACATTAATCTCATCTACTAAACTATCAGGACGAGAAAAATAAACGTATTCCATACTACAGATCGCACGATTTGACGGATACGAAAATTGTTCGCTTCGAAGTCCTTGATTGTCGATAATGACTAACTCACCTGGGTTCACTTCCCGTTCATGCGTTGCGCCGATAATATCGAACGCACACGTTTCCGATGAAACTACGTACGCATCGCCAAGTCGACCGATGGAAAGCGGACGTAAGCCGTGCGGGTCAAGCGCGGCCATAATCCCGTCTTCAGTCATTTGTACAAATGCATAAGCTCCTTTAACCATTGATAATGCATTTTTTAAACGATCTTCTGGGCGCTCATACCCGCTTTTCTTTTCCAAATGAGCGAGCACTTCTGTGTCAGAAGACGTTTGAAAAATACTCCCTTGCCGCTCGAGCATATGTTTTAAATCGACGGCATTGACTAAGTTTCCATTATGAGCAAGCGCAAGGCCGCCTGTTTGCGAACGAAACAAGAGTGGTTGGCAGTTGATGAAGTCACTTTCCCCTGCAGTAGAATAACGAACGTGACCAATTGCACCGTGTCCGATTAATGGCTCTAGCTCCCCGCGACTGAACACCTCTGTTACAAGTCCCATCCCTTTATGGGCACGCATCGTCGTACCATCTGTTGAAACGATACCCGCTCCTTCTTGTCCACGGTGTTGTAAGGCATGTAAACCGTAATAACTGATCGTCGCCGCGTCTTCATGACCCCAAATGGCAAAAACGCCACATTCTTCGTTTAAACTTCGGACTTCAGGTAGCATTCAATCGCTCCTTCCCACGCTTCCGTCAACTCTTCTATTGTTGCTGTTGCTTGTCGTTCTCCTGCAGCATCACTGACTGTCACAGTGCTTTGATCGGTGACACGTCCGATGATACGTGCTTCAGGAACAATATTTTCGAATGATTCCGTCATCTCTGTTGGCACAGACACAACAAAGCGCGATGGTGTTTCGGAAAAGGCTTCCGCTAAAAGATCGCCTTTAAGCGTCACATCCGCTCCAAGTCCTGTTCCAATTAACTTCTCAGCTATCGTAACGAGAAGTCCACCCTCAGAAATGTCGTGCGCAGAAGAAATGTACCCTGCACGAATCGCTTCAAGAAGGGCTTGTTGACGGCTCGCTTCTTGTTTCATATCAATAGGAGAAACAGGACCGAATACGTCCCCTTCGATCATTTTTTGTAGCTCACTGCCAGAAAAGTTGGCGTCAGCTTCGCCAATCACATATAACACGTCGCCACTTCGTTTCACTTGCTGGGTCGTTATATGTTCTTGTTTTTCAACGAGTCCGACCATACCAACAACTGGTGTTGGATAGATCGCGCCATTTTGCGTTTCATTATAAAGAGACACATTTCCACTAATCACAGGCGTATTCAATACATGACACGCCTCACTCATACCTTCTGTGGAACGTTCTAATTGCCAATATATCTCTGGTTTTTCAGGACTACCATAATTTAAGCAATCGGTAAGCGCTAATGGTTTTGCCCCAGAACAAACCAAGTTACGTGTAGCTTCTGCAACGACCATCTGCCCTCCGATATACGGATCGAGATACACATAGCGCGAATTACCGTCTGTCGTCATTGCCAACGACTTCTCCGTATCACGAATTCGAACCACTGCTGCATCAGAACCAGGTTGAACAACGGTATTCGCACGGACCATATGATCGTACTGCTGATAAACCCAAGACTTATCAGAAATCGTTGGTTGACTTAATAGAGAAAGCCACGCTTCTTTCATATTTTCAACTTTTGGTTGATACGCCTCTTGTGATTGGAACGTTTCATAGTAGGATGGCTTCTTAGAAGGCGGATAATATGTCGGCGCATCTTCAGCTAATGCATCGGCTGGTACATCTGCCACTTGCTCACCTTTGTGGTATACACGAAAACGTTGATCATCAGTGACTTCACCGATCACAACGGCTGCCAATCCCCAGTGATCAAAGATCTTTTTAATCTCGTCTTCACGTCCCTTTTGAACGACGAGAAGCATTCGTTCTTGCGATTCAGAAAGCATCATTTCGTAGGCGGACATGTTTTCTTCTCGTTGAGGAACATCATCTAAATTCATGATCATGCCCATCCCAGCTTTACTGGCCATTTCCGAAGCTGAAGACGTAAGACCCGCAGCACCCATGTCTTGAATACCCACAAGTGCATCGTGTTTGGTTACTTCCAAGCATGCTTCAAGCAACAATTTTTCCATAAAAGGATCGCCAACTTGAACAGATGGGCGTTTTGATTCAGATTCTTCGCTAATTTCTTCAGATGCAAAAGTTGCACCATGAATACCGTCGCGACCTGTACTCGCACCAACGTACATGACGGAGTTACCGACACCTTTGGCTACACCCTTTTGAATGTCTTCATGATCGATTAACCCGACACACATCGCATTCACAAGTGGGTTTTCTTGATAACACGGCTCGAACTGAACCTCCCCACCGACAGTTGGAATCCCGATACAATTTCCGTAACCTGCAATACCTGCCACGACTTGCTCAAACAAGTAACGAACGCGCGGTTGGTCGAGTTCACCAAAGCGAAGCGAATTGAGCAAAGCAACAGGGCGCGCGCCCATAGAAAAAACGTCACGAATGATGCCGCCAACACCTGTCGCCGCCCCTTGATATGGCTCGACTGCAGAAGGGTGGTTGTGACTTTCAATTTTGAAACCGACCGCTTGCCCATCACCAATGTCGACGATCCCTGCACCTTCCCCAGGACCTTGTAAGACGTGTTCGCCGTCTGTTGGGAAGTTTTTTAACACCGCTTTTGAATGTTTATAACTACAATGTTCCGACCACATGACAGAAAACAAACCTGTTTCCGTGTAGTTCGGTTTACGCCCGAGAATGGTTTCGACCTCAGCAAATTCTGCATCACTTAATCCCATCTCACGATAAATACACTCATCATAGATTTGTTGTGCTGTTGGTTCATGTACGGATAACATCGCGTTCCCTCCATTCTCGCTCCATCGATTCGAACAATTTAGCCCCGTCTGCTGATCCTAGTAAAGTGTGTACAGCACGTTCAGGGTGAGGCATCATACCAAGAACATTTCCTCGTTCGTTTGTAATACCAGCAATGTTTTCAATCGACCCATTGATATTTTTGGCGTACGTGAAAACGATCTGCCCGTTCTCTTTTAATTTGCCAAGTGTCTTATCATCACAATAATAGTTTCCATCACCGTGCGCGACAGGCACCGTAATTTTTTCACCAGCTTCGTATCCTGACGTAAAACCTGTTTGATTGTTTTCAACGATCAGTTCAACATGCTTACATAGAAATGTGAGCTGTTGGTTACGTCTCATCGCCCCTGGAAGAAGGCCTATTTCTAGTAAAATTTGAAACCCGTTGCACACGCCTAGGACAGGTGCCCCTTCTTCAGCAAAACGAACGACTTCACTCATAATCGGGGAAAACTGTGCAATCGCACCTGACCTTAAATAATCACCATAAGAAAACCCACCTGGTAACAACACTGCGTCAAAGCCTTCAAGCGACGTTTCCTCGTGCCAAACGTACGAGACATCGCCATCGAGCACATCTTTAATCGCATGATACATTTCCGTATCGGCATTCGAACCTGGAAAGACGATGACCGCCCATCTCATGATGTGACAACCTCCTCAATTGTAAACTCGTAATCTTCTATGACAGGATTGGCTAATAACTTCTCACACATTTGCTTCACTCGCTCTTCGATGTCAACCTCACCTTCTTCGGCATCAATGGTTAACGTCAAATGTTTGCCGATACGAACGTCCTCTACTTCAGAAAAACCAAGTGTATTTAACGACTGTTTGACTGCACTGCCTTGGGGATCAAGAACTCCTTGTTTCAACGATACATAAACTTGAACAGTAATCATTGTTTTCCTCCTTGTAAGCGGTAATAAATTTCTTCATAACCAGTTTGTAAATCGCCGAGCTGAAAGCGAAACAAATCTTTGTCAAACGGCTCATTCGTTTCTTTATCCCAGAGCCTACATGTATCTGGTGAGATTTCATCAGCTAAGACGATCTTCCCTTCACTATTGAGACCAAACTCAAGTTTGAAGTCGACGAGCGTAATGCCCATGGACAAAAAGATTTCTTTTAACACTTGATTAACCTGAATGGCTTGCGTGCGCATTTGCTCACATTGTTGTTTACTTGCTACACCAAGCTCCCGAATGTGATCCTCATTAATCAATGGGTCACCAAGGTCATCATCTTTGTAGTACCATTCAAAAATAGGCGAATTGAGAACCCTTCCTTTTTCAAACCCGAGATGCCTCACAAGACTTCCAGCCGCGATATTTCGTACGACAACTTCCAGCGGAATGATCTCGACACGCTCGACAAGTTGTTCTGTTTCAGAAAGACGCTTAACCCAATGCGATGTAACCCCTGCCTCTTTTAAACGAGCAAATATTAGACAACTAATCTCATTATTAAGTTTTCCTTTTCCTTCAATTTGCGCTTTCTTCTCACCATCAAATGCGGTTGCCTCATCTTTGTAAGCAATGCGAAAACGGTCAGGGTCATCTGTTGAATAGATTCGCTTCGCTTTCCCCTCGTATAAACAACTCGACATAGCCACACCTCGCTTCCAGACAGAATATTGGCACAACTTTATGTTCACAGGGAGACGACGCTCCCTGGTCTTCCATACTAGTCAATTCCAAGTCTTTGAAAAATCGTGTCGACGTGTGTCATATGATGCTTCGGATCAAAACAAGCATCCAATTGTTCTTTCGTTAATCGTGAAGTAATCTTCTCGTCTGCTTCGATCAATTCACGGAAAAACACCCCACGCTCCCAAGCATCCATTGCCTTCGGTTGCACAAGGTCGTACGCCTCTTCACGCGTCATTCCTTCATCAATTAGTGTCAACAACACGCGCTGAGAATAAATAAGTCCGTACGTGCGATCCATATTCTTCGCCATATTTTCAGGAAACACGGTTAACTTTTCAACGATGGACGCAAAACGACGAAGCATATAGTTCACCGCAATCGTCGCATCCGGCAAGATAATTCTCTCTGCTGAAGAATGAGAAATGTCTCGCTCATGCCACAACGGCACATTTTCGTACGCTGTTTGCATATGGCCACGCAACACGCGCGCAATCCCTGTCATGTTTTCCGAACCGATCGGATTACGTTTGTGCGGCATCGCCGAAGACCCTTTTTGCCCCTTCGCAAAAAACTCTTCGACTTCACGTGTCTCACTCTTTTGCAAACCGCGAATTTCCACAGCCATCTTCTCAATCGACGTCGCAATTAAAGCTAGTGCCGAAACATAATCCGCATGACGATCACGTTGCAAAGTCTGCGTAGAGATCGGCGCCGCTTCTAAGCCAAGTTGCTTACATACGTGCTCCTCAATTCTCGGATCAATATTCGCATATGTACCGACAGCACCCGACAATTTCCCAACACGTACACCGTCAGCCGCACGCTTAAACCGTTCAATATTTCGCTTCATCTCTTCATACCAAAGCGCAAGCTTCAGCCCAAATGTCGTCGGCTCCGCATGTACGCCATGCGTTCTTCCCATCATAATCGTGTACTTATGCTCTTGCGCTTTCGCTTTTAATACCTCTAAGAAATGAGACAAGTCTTGCTCAATAATCTCATTTGCTTGTTTAAGTAAATACGACAAAGCTGTGTCCACGACATCCGTCGATGTAAGTCCGTAATGCACCCATTTTCGTTCTTCACCAAGTGTTTCTGAAACTGCTCGCGTAAAAGCAACGACATCGTGACGCGTCTCCGCTTCAATCTCATGAATCCGCTCAACATCGAACGATGCGTTTTCACGGATCGTTTCAACATCTTCTTTCGGTATTTCCCCTAACTCAGCCCACGCTTCACAAGCAGCTATCTCTACTTCAAGCCAAGCGCGAAAACGATTCTCCTCGGTCCAAATGGCCCCCATCTCTGGTCTTGTATACCGTTCAATCATTGTCCTACTTCCTCCTTACGGTCATCCTGTTGCCAAATTTGTTGTGCTGGTTCACTTTTTTGGATCGCTTCTTCGACTGTTTCTCCTAAAAATGTGATATGCCCCATTTTACGTCCAACCTTCGCCTCGTCTTTTCCGTAAAAATGAATGTGTCCTTTGTTTCCGATCCGTTCATATGACGCATTCACACCAGGGACATGCTCCCCTAATATATTAATCATCACAGCAGGTCGAAGCAAACGAGGGCTCCCTAAAGGACGACCGGTTACTGCACGAATATGCTGAGCAAACTGCGAGGTTTCACACGCTTCAATTGTATAGTGGCCTGAGTTATGCGGGCGCGGCGCCCATTCATTCACGTACAATCTATCGTTTTCATCAAGGAAAAATTCAATCGCAAACGTCCCGACAACATCCCACGCTTTTGCAACGTTTCTCGCAATCTCTTCCGCTTCCAAAGCGATCTTTTCGGACACACGCGCCGGTGCAATCGTACAGTGTAAAACGTTATTTCGATGTTCATTTTCAGCCAGCGGAAAAACCGACATTTCACCATGCGTGTTACGCGTTGCAACAACGGACAATTCTTTTTTCAACGAAACAAACTTTTCAAGGATTAAATCTCCTTTGTCACAAAGATCTTCCCATGCCCGTTTCGCCTCTTGTTTCGTTTTAATGACTCGCTGCCCTTTGCCGTCATAACCACCTGAACATGTTTTTAACACTGCCGCTGAATGCCATTCTTGAAGTGCCTCATCAATATCAGCTCTAGATGACACAGGTCGATAAGGAACGACTTGAGCTCCTACTTCCTTGAAAGCTTCTTTTTCACGAAGGCGGTGTTGACTCACTGAAAGTGGGAAAGATCCTTGAGGCACGTACGATTTTGTTATTAGTTTCTCGAGAACAGGGGTATCAATGTTTTCAAATTCATACGTGACAACATCACTTTTCTCCGCCAGTTTTACGGCAGCCTCTTGATCATTGTATTGACTTGCAAAAATGTCATCTGCAACTTGCGCACACGGTCCCTTCTCATTTGGATCAAGAACAGCGATACGATCTCCCATTGCTTTCGCTGCAAGTGCCATCATGCGTCCAAGTTGTCCCCCACCAATAATACCGATCATTGCGCCTGGTGCTAGGGTTTTCGTCATAACTGATCACTACTTTCTCGCACATATTCAGCTTTTTCAGCGCGTGATTTCACCAATTTGTCTTGAAGCTCTTTGTCTTCTACCGCTAATATTTGCGCTGCTAATAAACCAGCGTTCTTTGCCCCCGCATTTCCAATCGCTACCGTTGCAACTGGAACGCCTGCTGGCATTTGTACGATGGAAAGAAGGGAATCCATTCCATCCAGTGCTTTCGATTGAACCGGGACGCCGATCACCGGTAAAGTCGTCTTCGCCGCAACCATGCCCGGTAAGTGCGCTGCCCCTCCAGCACCTGCAATAATGACTGCGATACCACGCTCTCGTGCGGTCTCGGCATATGTAAACATATCATCAGGCGTGCGATGCGCAGATACAACGCGTTTTTCATACGGAACAGAAAATTCCTCAAGCGTATCAACAGTATGTTTCATCGTTTCCCAATCAGATGTACTTCCCATGATCACACCGACTCGCTTTTCAACCATCCGATTTGCTCCTCCCTCTTTCGTCACGATGACCTGATTTTAAAAATCGACAATATGATGTGAATTTTACGACTTTTTTTCATCAAAAAAAGCGTGTACGCCTACCTTCTGAGAGAGGTACAAACGTACACGCATGAGACACTCGTCACATATTTGCGCACAAGTCCACCATGGGTCGTTTCATACAACCTTGGTACTCGTATCGTTCGTTCACTCCCTCATAGTCCGATGATTTACGGTCATCAGGTAGAAACTTATGGGCCATATTCCCAAGATTATATGAGGAAATCTTTGATCATTTTGTTATGTTCATCTTATCAATTATGAGAATATCTGTCAACGCAAATATCGAACGTTTACATATATACTATCTTATAATGTTCGTATTTCATCCAAAAATCTTGTTGCATAAAAGCTATTCTTGTTGCCTTTTCCCTTCAAACATAATTTGCTGACGAACGACTTCCACTTCCGTCTTGCCGTTTCGTTTCACCTCTTGATATACCGGTTCCTCCATACGCCTTACAGGGAGATATCCTTCTTTTTTCATCCGATCTAGACATGCATCAATTGTTTCCCCTTCTTGAACATAAAACTTTTGCTTCTTTTTCTCCGCCATTTCCATTCTCCTTTTACTCTCATCATTTTCTATATTGTACAAAAAACACAAGGCGATGGACATGCCTTGTGTTGATTTTGATACGTTAGGATTTTTTCATTTCCACAATTAATCTGGAAGCCAATACGAACTGAATGAAGACGGCTCCTCTCTTTCTTCCATGATTTCTCTTAATGCTTTTTCTTCAGTCGGCAGACGAACACATAAGATCATATAAGCATTCAGAATCGTAAACACCACCGCTGTCCACACCGCACCGACGATCAATGGTAATAAGAGAATTTCTAGTGCAACGACGACGTAGTTCGGATGGTTAAACCAGCGATAGGGCCCTTGACGAACGCGATTTTCTTGTGGAATGACGAAGATTTTCGTATTCCAATATCGCCCTAAGGTTGATAGAGTCCACGCTCTAAGAACCTGAACAATCATGAATAAAGCAAACAATCCCCCTGTCCACACGCTCCAAGAAGCGCCTCCACGCGTGATGACTTCAAACAATAATGATACAAAGAAAGCGACGTGTAGCCCAACAATCCACGGATAATGTCCACCGCCAACTTCCTTTGCATTTCGCGCTTTCAACCACCGCTCATTTCGTTTCGCCAAACGCATTTCCAACACCCGTAAGATGATCACAGCAAGAATGAGCACAATCGCAAACATCATGATACCTGCCTCCATTCAAGTAAGACACATTCAGCACTAAAGCCCGGACCAAGCGCCATCATTAAACCATATTCTCCATGGTTTGGTGCACCTAGCATCGTCTTCTGCAAAACATAAAGAACAGTTGGAGATGACATATTTCCGTGTTGTGCGAGAACCTCCCGTGCATTTGCTGTCATTGACTCATCATAGCCTAACGCATCTTCATAGGCCTTTAGCACTTTTTTACCACCTGGATGCGCAACCAAACGGCTGATGTCACCAATATCGATTCCGTATTCGTGCAAAAACGCTTCGACATTCGGTTTCAACCAATCGCGAATAATAGACGGAATGTCTCTTGAAAAAATGACATGGAATCCGTCATTTTGAATATCCCACCCCATGACATCTTCCGCATTTCGCATCAACACTGACCTCGTTCCTAAAATAAACGGAAGCGAACGTTGATTAAGGTCTTCTGTCATCTTGACTTCATCACCAATGACAAGCGCACAAGCGACACCGTCAGAAAAAAGTGAAGTACCGACAAAATTACTTTTACGGTCATCATGGCGTTGAAAAGATAAGCTCGATAATTCAACAGAAACAACGAGTACTTTCGCATCTGGATAAGCTAAACAATATTCATAAGCCCGACTGATTCCTGCGGCGCCCCCAGCACAACCAAGACCCCAAATCGGTATCCGTTTCGTCTGTGTAGAAAAAGGTAAGCGGTTCATCATCCGCGCTTCGATCGTAGGTGTGGCAATTCCTGAGCTAGAAATAAAAATGATCGCATCGATATCTTCATAATCAGTGGGAACTTTTAGAAACTGCTCGTTTGATAAGCACGATTTAACGGCTTCTGTAGCGAGGTTCGTCGCTTCTTTTATATACAAATCATTCCGATCTTTGAATGAATGTTCTTGTGTGAACCATTGTTTCGGGACTGCGAACTGGCGGCTTTGAATACCACCGTTACCAAAAACGCGCAGTAAACGATCCATATCTGGAAAGGACTCATAAAATATATCTCGAATAATTTCTTCGGTTTCTTTTTGGGTCATGTGATATGGTGGGCACTGTTTTGCGACAGATGCAATGGCCGGCATGGATATCCCCTCACTATTCTTTCGTTTTTTGTTAGGGTGTTCCATCAAATTCCTAATTACTCATGAATTGGGACATTTTTGCGATTTGATTCATTTGTGGTGTTTACCCTATAAAATATCACGTTCATCAAAACGCTATTTACATAAAAAAGGACCTCCCCATATTGAGGAAGCCCTTATACGTCAAATCTATAAAAATATGAAATAAGCTAGGAAAACGAAAAACAAGACGTACATAATCGGGTGTACTTCTTTAAATCTCCCTTTGCACAACATCGTGACTGGATACATGATAAAGCCCATCGCAATGCCTGTTGCAATACTATACGTAAGTGGCATCGAAACGACCGTTAAAAACGCCGGTACAGCAATCTCAAATTGCTTCCAATCGATATTCCCAAGAGAACGCGCCATCAATACGCCGACGATAATTAATGCTGGCGCTGTGACTTGCTCCGTAACTACAACGAGAAGAGGCGAGAAAAATAACGCAACCAAAAACAACCCTGCTGTGACTACCGACGCAAATCCTGTTCGAGCCCCTGCAGCAATTCCTGAAGCAGACTCCACATAAGCAGTCGTCGTCGATGTACCTAAGACCGCACCGATGGATGAAGCTGAAGAGTCCGCTAAAAGCGCACGACCAGCACGCGGAAGCTTGTTATTTTTAATAAATCCAGCTTGATTTGCTACACCGTAAAGTGTGCCTGATGTATCAAAAAAGTCTACAAACAAGAACGTAAGAATAACGATAAATAAATTCAACGTAAAAATTTCAGATAAAGGCATTTCACCGAACGGGGTAAACAATGCACCAAAGGTTGGCTCTAAACTCGGTACAGCCCCTACAATATTTGAAGGCGTATCAATTAACCCTGTCACAACACCTGCTATCGCTGTTACGATCATTCCGTAAAAAATACCACCTCGAAGCCCGATAGCCATAAAAATGACCGTGGCAAACAAGCCAAAAACAGCTAGCACTGTGTAAGGGTTCGTCATATCCCCAATTTGCACAAGGGTTGCTTCTTCGGCAATGATGATTTCAGCATTTTGCAAACCGACAAACGCAATGAAAAGACCAATACCAGCTGCAGCTGCATTTTTTAGCACCGCTGGGATCGCATTAATAATTAATTCCCTAATTCCTAACAACGAAATAATGATAAAGATGATACCAGAAATGAAGACACCTAATAATGCCGTTTCCCACGGAATCCCCATTCCAAGAACGACGGAGAACGTGAAGAAAGCGTTTAGCCCCATACCTGGTGCGAGCGCAATAGGATAACGAGCGACAATCCCCATAATCAGTGTTCCAATCGCGGCTGCAAGAGCTGTTGCTGTAAATACAGCACCTGTATCCATGCCGGTTGGTTCAAGGACACTCGGGTTAACGAACAAAATGTACGCCATAGCCAAGAACGTCGTCACGCCACCGATTGTTTCCTTTTTGTAATTCGTGTTTAATTCGTTAAAACGAAAATAGCGTTGCATCGTTTGTGTATCCCCCTACAAAATATTGTAGCGATCTTTAATGGAATCTTGTTCGGAAGATGAGATAGAAGACGAAAAAAGCCTAATCCTCCGGAGCGGTTCAATAAGATTGGATTGAAATCTTATTACACCTGTTCACTCGAAAAATTAGGCTTCTCTACAAATCGTATACAAACGACGCAAGAGTATATACACAGAATAAAAACTGTCTATTTATTCTCTTCACATCGTTCGTAGTCAAGTTATTTACGGTAACCTGGTAGAGACTCTCGAGCCTTATCCTCGAAATTATACGAACAATGATTCCTATATTATCGCTCAATTAATAGTTTAAAGCTACACACCCTCATTGTCAACGCTAAACACGAATGATTTATGACATGACAAACATTTTTGTTCGTTTTTCACTGAAAGTGGGACGAGGTTACTAGCCTCCAATTCTAGTAAGTGCAGATCGTGGAATTGCTGCGGACATTGGTTCCGTTATTCCTCTTAAAATCGCCATTTTTAGCATGTTTTCGGACATGAGTTCCGCTATTTGCAAAAAATCATCCGTTTTTATACCTTTTTTGCAGAGATAACGGAACATATGTCCGTTTCCTAAATCAAAATAACGGTTTTCGCCTAAATAACGGAATGAATGTCCGCACCAGTATCACTGCAACCAACTCGAGCTCGCGTTCAAGCGCCTTTCGCTTTTCTTTCTGTCTAGCTTCAACGCCTGCGAGCTCGAGGTCACTTCAGGCCTTTTCTGAAGCCAAAAAGCGGCTTAACTTCCCTGCTACTCCAAAGAGCGTTACACCGGCGAACTTCCACAAGGATGTGGTGACTTCGATGTTCCCGCAGGACGCGGGGAATTTAATCGAAGTTCTACTTTTGCGATTTGCCTCGACGGATACACTACAAAGCTATGCTAGAAGAGGAAGAGGCAGCACTTGCTCCTGCGCCACTTCGTTTGCTCGTCGCAGATAAACCGCTGTCGCTCGCGTTCAAGGCGTTTCAGCTTTTCTGCTGTCTAGCTTCAGTCGCTATCGGCTCGAGGTCACTTCAGGCCTTTTCTGAAGCCAAAAAGCGGCTTAACTTCCCTGCTAATCCAAAGAGCGTTACACCGGCGAACTTCCACAAGGATGTGGTGACTTCGATGTTCCCGCAGGACGCGGGGAATTTAATCGAAGTTCTACTTTTGCGATTTGCCTCGACGGATACGCTACAAAGCTATGCTAGAAGAGGAAGAGGCAGTGCTTGCTCCTGCGCCACTTCGTTTGCTCGTCGCAGATAAACCGCTGTCGCCGATGGGCAAGCGCCTTACGCTTTTCCTATTCCCATTCGATGGTGGAAGGTGGCTTGGATGTAATGTCGTACACGACGCGGTTGACGTGTGCAACCTCGTTTACGATACGCGTAGAAATTTTTTCTAGCACATCGTATGGGATACGGGCCCAATCGGATGTCATACCGTCAACGGATGTTACCGCTCGTACACCAACAGTGTAATCGTACGTACGTGCATCGCCCATTACCCCGACACTGCGCATGTCAGGAAGCGCCGTGAAGTACTGCCAAATTTCACGATCGAGGCCTGCTTTTTTAATTTCGTCACGTAAAATCGCATCAGATTCACGAACAATCTCAAGCTTGTCCTCAGTAATTTCTCCGAGCACACGGATACCAAGACCAGGTCCCGGGAACGGTTGACGCCATACAATATCATCTGGAAGCCCTAGCTCCGTACCAACTTTACGAACCTCATCTTTAAATAACGTGTTTAATGGCTCGATCAAGTCAAATTTCATGTCTTCTGGTAGTCCACCTACGTTATGGTGGGACTTGATCGTTTGCGCTGTATCGGTTCCACTTTCAATGATGTCCGTATAGAGCGTCCCTTGTGCCAAATAATCCATATCCTTTAAGCTCGATGCTTGTTCTTCAAACACGTAAATAAATTCATTACCAATGATCTTACGCTTTTCCTCTGGGTCGGAAACACCTTCCAGTTTACCTAGGAAACGATCTTTCGCATCAATTTTGACGACATTCATATCAAAGCCTTCTGAGAATGTATCCATCACGCTGTCTGCCTCGCCTTTACGCAATAGACCGTGATCGATAAACATACAAGTCAATTGATCACCAATCGCTTTATGAACTAAAGCCGCAACAACGGAAGAGTCGACACCACCACTAAGCGCACAAAGAACTTGGCTATCACCGACAACGTCGCGAATTTTACTTACTTCCATATCAATGAAGTTTTCCATCGTCCAGTTTCCTTCACATTGGCAAACTTCATAAACAAAATTACGCAATAGATCGTCTCCGTACTCACTATGACGAACTTCTGGGTGGAATTGTACACCGTAAAAGCCACGGTCAACATCACTCATCGCTGCAACAGGGCAAGAATCGCTTGTCACATCAACCGTAAAACCTTTAGGAGGCTCGACAACTAAATCACCATGGCTCATCCATACCGTTTGCTCTTTAGGCAATTCCTTGTACAACGCATTCTCAGCTTCTACATTAATTGTTGCTTTCCCATATTCACGGTGATTTGCCGCTTCGACACTTCCTTGAAAATGGTGCGTCATAAGCTGCATCCCGTAACAAATCCCTAGAATTGGAATCCCTAATTCGAAGATCTTTTCATCACAGCCCGGAGACCCTTCTTCATAAGCACTGTTCGGCCCTCCAGAGAAAATAATACCTGTCGGGTTCATTTCACGAATCTCTTCAGCAGTGATCTTGTGAGAATGAAGCTCACTAAAAACACCTAAATCACGAATTCGACGGGTAATCAGCTGGTTGTATTGCCCACCGAAGTCGAGCACAATGACTTTTTCTTTAATCTCTTCCATTGTCCATCCACCTTTTGTGCTTCGATTTTTTTACGACAATTCCACGAGTATAAAATATTTATCCTATAAACCTATAAAAAAATAGAATTCTGCTCTTCGTACCACCTAAAAAAAGGTATACGAAGGCAGAATTCCCTTTTTATGCAAAACGGATATCCTGCCTTCATAGTCAGGTTGTTTACGGTAACCCGGTAGAGACTCTTAGACCTTATTTCTAAGGATATATGAAGGAATCGATTTTTGTCGTAACATTGTTTTTTATTTTATCAATTGTACATATAAGGGTCAAGAAGATGCCTCTTTCAGCAAATCTTCCCACAATTTCTGGTCACGCTTCCAATCAAGGTGATCAACACATCCACCATAACAAAGTTTTTCATATTGCTCCGTCAAATAACGCATCGATGGCTTGCTGAACAACTCATCAACACGCTCAGCATACTCTCGTAACGTTTCCCCTTCATAACGATGGACCCCTTTACACTCAAGCATCCACAACAAACGTTGGTACGCTTGCCCAAAACGTTCATCATGCCCAAACCTGCGATAATACACTAAAAAGTATAGGCCAATGAGTCGGTAACGCATGCGGTAGGCAACAACAACAAACGCCATCACGATCACAGAAGCGAAAAGCGATTGGGCATTAAACCAACTCGCAGCACCGATTCCCTCATCCTTTTCATCTTCTCCATCAGATGTAGACGGTTCGCTTTCATCCTCTTCTTGAGAACTTTCAAGGTCTTCTTCTAGATCAGCATCTTCTTCATTTGCACGATCCTCTTCATTCTCATCATTATCTAGGTCAATATCCAAGCTCACTTCTTCACTGTCTGCTTCAAATTCAACATCATTGTCATAACCAATCGTCGGCTCAAATGGTACCCACCCAATCTCAGGGAAAAATACTTCCACCCAAGAATGGGCATTATCATTACTCACTTCATACCGTTGTACACCATCGTCCAATTGCGCAAGCGGATCCCCTTCCGTAAAACCTTTCACCCAACGGGCTGGAACATCAAGCGTTCGCAATAAAACGACCATCGAAGTGGAAAAATTATCACAGTAACCACGCCGTGTCTCAAATAAAAACTGGTCAACATAATCCTGTCCTTTTTCAGGAACAGGAACATCGTCCGTTTCGTAGCTGAAGTCTTCTTCCTTAAAATACGCTTCAATCGCCTTTGCTTGATCATAACGGTTATCCGTACCCTCAGTAATCTCTTCTGCTAAGTCACCAACTCGACCGGGCAAATCAGAAGGTAAATCCGTAAAATAATGCGTTACCTCGTCCGGGTCATCTTTAGGTGCTTCACGTAACATTTCCTGGTCAAACGACGGAGACTGAAACGTCATCTCATACTCATTTAAGCGCACATTTGCCGAACCTTCATACAACCCCACACTCCCATGTAAAGCATCCGTAAGGAATTCTGGGGTGAGACCGTCATCAATGTCATAAGAGAGCGACTCTTCATTAACTTCAACCATTTGCCCTGGGTAAAAAAACAAATGAAAATCTGCCTCATCTGTAAACGTTACACTCGCTTTATGTTCTGTTGCATCAACAACATCAGAAAACATCGGGTAATCAAAATGATCAGCATCGACGAGTGCTTCATCAGCTTCCCAACCACGACCGGTATAAATATTTTTCGATTCACCACGCCAGTAACCAACTTGATCAGTTTCAGCATGAAATACTGTGCGCGTATTTTGACTAAAACCACCGCCAAGCTCGCTATCATCATCACTATAACCAACTTGCTGAGCGCCTCCACCATTTGATGGAGATGACAATGAAAGGTCTGACATTTCAAAAAGTTCACCTGACAGTGCCTCTTCGATCACAGGAACAGGATCACGCCATTGCGGTTCATATTTCGGCGCCGCAAAACCTACCGACGTTGATACAACAACGACCACAATGAGGAGAACAACCCACGTCACAGGCACTTTCCTCATCGTTTGCGCATTGAACACCTGTCCTCGAACACGAACCAAATGCAACAAACTTAATAACAAAAAGCTAGTGACGACAATACGAACAATCGCCGCATCCCCCTCGACATTCGTAAACGTATCAAGAACCGCTACATAAACCACCGTCGCCAAAACAAAAACAACAATGCCTCTTGAATAAAACAACCAATAATATAGCAAATAACTCACAAGCGCCAACAACAAAAACATCACAAACGTTCGAAAAGGATCCGTCACTTCATACAATTGCCACGCCATCAGCAAACCGACATTATGAACAACCTCTCCCCACAAATGCTGAACCGTCAACAAACCACCATCAGCACTAAAAAAAGCCCCACCATAAAAAATCTCATGCAAACCATAAACACTCGCAAACAAAACCACCACAAACGATAAAACAAACCCTAACTGCAAGAAAACAACCACAAAACAAACCAACATAAACCAAACAAAAACATGCAACTCACCCGTATCCGTAAAAACCGGAAACGGACGAAGCCACTCCCATAACAAGAAAAACATCAACCCATAGACGAGCCCATGAAAGATCGATTGATTCGGTTTATGAAGAAGAGACATTGCGCACACCTTCTTTCATCGCCTCGTTCACACTTTCCCTCGTCACTAGATATGTGTTAACCCCACTTCGGCGTAAAGCTTCAAAACATCGCTTTTCCCACTGTGACATCAAACCATCCGAACGCACAAGACAAACATCAATACTCATCCGTCGTTGCCGCAAAACACGCAACCTTTCTAATTCAGCATCACCGAGCTCTGTTGTCACAATGACAACCTTTGTACCTGCCGAAATTTGCTCTTCACCCGCACGCAACTGATCAGCAAAACGACCTCGATTCGATGGAGAAACCTTCGCCAAGTGATCCATGATCGCCCTTTCTTGGTCACGCCCATATGCTAATGGGTACATCGCGGCCCGCTCACCAATCGACCACAAACCATAAGGTACTTGTCTTTGCGAACTGTACATAACAAAAGAAGCCACAAGCTCCACCGCTCGTTCAAAATCCTCAGAACGTTCAGTCGTATTTTCATTGAATACGAGAAGAAGTGATTGACCTACACTCTCTTCAAACTCTTTCGTCATTAATTGATTTTTACGAGCCGTCAATTTCCAATCGACGCTAGCTAAGCGATCACCTGGTACGTATTCACGAGCACCAACCACCGCGGTCATATCTTCTACAGCATTCACCTGTGACAAATCAGCTTCCGACCCACGCTCATTGTAAGCACCCCAGTGCTGTAGTTCTTCATAATACGGGTAAACGATCAATCGATCCTCGGCATTTAGCCTGCGACGTTTCTTAAACAATCCAAACATATCATCTGTTTCTAATATAACGCCTTCAAACGTGTGCTCACCACGAGGAAGAGACGGGATTTCATACGTAAAAGAAAACATCCTTTGAAACAATGGATAAAATAACCCGCGAAGTTCACCTTCATCTATTTGCTTTGCTAAGCGACCAGGAATGACATCGGTCACTTTTAAATAGAACAAAGGAAGCGGGAAGCGACGGGTTAATGTCACTTGCACACGCAACTTATCCCCAGCAATATAAGCATTCTTGGAAAACGTTCGCATCACGCGAAAAGCGCCGATCGGTATCAGTCCATACAAAACATTCATAGATATGATCAACAAAACACTATAAAACAAAAACCAACTAACAAATTCACCTTGAAACATCGCATAGCTAAATGTCCCAGCAATGATTGCAACGAGCAAGATCATTTTCAAAAGCCATTTTAAAACAACAACGAGAGGATTTTCCCTTTTCATTAACGAGTCATTTCCTTTCCTGTAGGAACGACAACTTGATTGAGTAACTCGCTAACCACCGTTTCCGCCGTCGTATTCGTTAGCTTCGCATCAGATGTAAGCAGTAAACGATGCGTTAACGCATAAGGCGCTAAAAACTTCACATCATCCGGGAGAACATAACCCCTACCTTGCATGTACGCATACGCTTGCGAAGCTTTCATAAGCATGATTGACGCACGCGGGCTCGCCCCGAGCGAAACAGCAGCATGTTTTCGCGACGCATTCACGAGGCTCACGATGTAACGCTTTACGATTTCGTCCACATATACATCTAACACTTCCCGCTGCATCACGACGAGTTCATCTAATGTTGTCACAGGAGTGACTTCCTCAATTGGATGCCTTTTTTCAACACGGTTTAAAACGTCCAACTCTTCTATATCCGAAGGGTAACCAATAGCAAACTTAAATAAAAACCGATCTAATTGTGCTTCAGGAAGCGGGTACGTCCCACCGTATTCAATCGGGTTTTGCGTAGCTAAGACGAAAAACGGATCTTGTAAGTTTCGCGTCTCGCCATCGATTGTGACACTCCCTTCCTCCAACGCTTCCAAGAGAGCAGATTGTGTCTTCGGTGATGTTCTATTAATCTCATCAGCTAACACGATATTCGCCATCACAGGTCCAGGGCGAAATTGAAATTCCATCGACTTCTGGTTAAAAACCGACACCCCTGTTACATCAGATGGCAGCAAGTCTGGCGTGAACTGAATACGCTTGAACTCCGCACCAAGCGACTTCGCAATCGCCCGCACCATCATCGTTTTCCCAACACCAGGAACATCTTCTAATAACACGTGACCCCCACTAAGCATCGCAATCATACTTAGCTCTATTTCACGTCGTTTCCCAACGACGACAGACTCGACATTTTCAACAATGTTTTGGATTAACGGTTGCCCTACCATGACATCACGCTTGTCTCGGTCCAAATTGATCATCCTTTCAAGCTGTATACAAAACTTCCGTTTTCTATCATTCTTAACAATTCTAGTATCTATGATACCATGGTGATTTGAAAATATCGTCGGTAAAAGATAGGGGTTCCCCCTCTTCTGCGAAGCTATTCCAATCATTGGCGCATTTTCGAAAAGGGAAGTCGGTGTTATTTTTCAATAGCTATTCAAAAAAACGATTTCCTCTCATCCCTACCCATAGGTCTGTGCTTTCTAATTGCGTAGCAAGTGAGAGGAGCACATCTTCTCTTCCTTTTGAAGTTATAAATTGTACACCGAGCGGTAAACCCTCTTCTGTCAAATGAAGAGGCAGTGAAAGGGCTGGCTGCCCTGTCAAGTTCGCTAATTGCGTAAACGGCGTGTACGTTAAACTTGGCAAAAACATTTCATAGATCAACCTTTGCTGCTCTTTTGGGCCAACACCTTGAATTTGTTTTCGTAACCGATCTTGCGAAGCTTGTGAATGAGTAAGCTCTCCTACCTTAGGCGCCGAATAAGCCGTTGTAGGCGTAATAAATACGTCATACGTTTCGTGAAAGCGAGCCATTTCTTCAGCTGCCGTGTCCCATGCAGCAATGCTCATCGTAAATTTCGCTGCAGAAACAGATTTACCCGCTTCGTTTAAAAGCCACGTTTCGATTTCTACATCTTCAGGCGTAACAGACCTTCCTAACGAACGTTCTAATCGGTAAACGAGCGCAGAAATTTCCCCACTATTCATTAAATAATAATTTTCCATCAATGCAACACCATCAATCGAAGGAGACTTTTCCTCGACGTGATGCCCTTGTCTCTCTAACCAACGTACCGTCTTTAACACCGCTTCCCGAGCTTCCTCCGAAACCGGTGTCCCTACAGGAGAGTCGGTCGAATACGCAACATTTAACTTCTTCTCCAAAGGCTTTTGCACTTCATCTTCATAGCGACCAGGGAAAAGGGGCGTTTGAAAAGCGGCTTCTGGTTGCACCACTTGCAACTGGTCAAGCATCGCCGCGCTATCACGCACAGTGCGGCTGAGCACAAAGCCGATTGCGGCGCCTTGCCATTGTCGCCCTGACCCAGGTCCGACAGGTGTCCGCCCACGCGTCGGTTTTAAACCTACTAAACCTGTAAAAGATGCCGGGATTCGAATTGAACCCCCTCCGTCACTTGCTCCAGCCACAGGAACAATGCCCGAAGCAACCGCAGCCGCTGCTCCACCACTGGACCCTCCAGGTGAATAGTCACTATTCCACGGATTTCTCGTCGGCCCATACTGCTCAGGTTCGGTAATGTTTTTCAAGCCAAACTCTGGACTATTCGTATGGCCAACCATATGACAACCTGCTTCGCGAAGCTTGCGAACGAAATGCGCATCTTCTTTCGCCACATTCTGCTGTAAAAGTTTCGCCCCTGCAGTCATCGGTTCACCAACCACCGATTGGCCAGCATTTTTCAGCAAAAGTGGAACACCACTAAAACGCCCATCTGTTAATCCAAGCTCTGCATCACGGAGCGCCTTTTCTTTCCAAGAATAAACAACCGCATTTAACGTCCCATTCACTTGTTCGAGCTGTTCGAAACTAAGACGAATCATTTCTTCAGCACGAACCTCTTTTTTTCGAACCAACTCCGCAATATCTGTCGCATCGAGTTTTCGGTATAACTTTAAATCCATCGTTTCACCCCTTTTTTAGTATGAGAAAGCGCTCGGATATGAACGTAAGTCGTTCCGTTTAGAATGACACCTTAAGTTAATAGACTGAAAATCATAGTAATTTCGACCCATTTAATTGCCGTTATATTAATTTTTATGTAAAATTAAGGTGTGAAACCGCATACTATATAATCGCTCTATCGAAGGAGCGCCCCAAAGGTTGTGCTTATCATGCTTTCCATGTGGAATAAATCTGAAAAAAGAACAATCTTGTCTATTCTCATTTTATTTCTCTCCCTACTAATCATTGCGTTATTTGAAGAGCAAATAGCTGTCTTCTATAATCCAAAAAATCATTTGTCTTTTCATATCATCCTTGAATTTTTAAGTATTGCAATTGCATTTTCTATTGCACTTTTAGCCTGGACTATCTTTCCTCAAACGTTATC
Source organism: Texcoconibacillus texcoconensis (assembly GCF_014202575.1). Classification (GTDB taxonomy): domain Bacteria; phylum Bacillota; class Bacilli; order Bacillales; family Salisediminibacteriaceae; genus Texcoconibacillus; species Texcoconibacillus texcoconensis. The sequence goes on from NZ_JACHHB010000002.1 coordinate 327,823, forward strand.
ACGTTACCGATTATTTATGGGTATGCTGTTTCTCGCTGTTGGTTTAATCGATTTACTGCACACTTTGACCTATAATGGTATGCCTTACTTTTTCATGGAGAGCTCCATTCAAAGAGCAACTTGGTATTGGGTGCTCGGAAGAATGACCGAGGCTACTTTTCTATTATTCATTTTACTTTCAAAGGATAAACAAATTCACGATTTAAATCGAAATTATATGTTCCTTATCCCGCTCATTTTTGTCATCGCACTCGGAACCATTGTTGATACTCAAATCGATAGACTTCCGGTGTTAGTGATTGAAGGCGAAGGGACAACATTGTTAAAAAATTCATTTGAATATATTGTCATTGCCATTCATCTGTATATTATTAAAATCGTCTTTGATGAATATCGCAAAAATAAAAATGATGCCAGTTTATACATCATCCTTGCATCGTTCAGTCTAATTTTTGCTGGAGTTGTATTCACCTTTTATGTAAGTGTACATGACATTTTAAATTTTCTTGGGCATATTTTTAAAGTCATTGGTTATTATTATCTTTTTAAGAGCGTCTATGTTTCCACACTTGAACAGCCATTTGAAGACAAGGAGCAAGCAGAAATAAAATTAAAAGAAAGTAAAGAACGGTATCAAAAGTTAATAGAAGTATTACCTGATGCCATTTTAGTTCATTCAAATAATAAAATTCTATTTTGTAACCAAGTTTTTGCTGAAATGATGAAAGTGAAAAATCCAAAACAGTTAATAGGAACTTCAATTGAACAAATTATTCATCCTGAATATCGAACGAAAGTGATTCAAGAACTCCAACAATTATATGAGACAGATAGCTTTTTACCTCCTTCTCATCGAAAGTATGTACTACAAAATGGTGAGGTTAAAGATGTCGAAGTTACAGGCGTTACCACTATGTACGAGAATAAAAAAGCCATTATGACAGTTGTTCGCGATGTTAGTGATCGTAAACAAATGGAATGGCAGCTTGAAGAGAATAAGCAACTCTATCAATCTTTGTTTGAATTTAACCAAGGTGCAAGCTTTGCAGTCGATAAAAATAGTAATTTTACAATGGTGAATCAATCAGCAACTGATATGCTAGGCTACACGAAGGGGGAACTCCTTCACTCATCCTTTATTCCATTATTAAATAAGCCATACTTGGAAGCAACGGTTGATCATTATAACCAATCGTTAAAAGGTGATTCTATAACGTTTCGAACCCAATTTGTGCATAAATATGGCTATATCATTGATGTCAATGTCAGCACCGTTCCCATTATCGTCAAAGGGGAAATTACTGGAATCATCGGCGTGGCACAAGACATTACACAACAACTTCAGGCTGAAAAAGAGCTAAGAGATAGTGAGCAACGGTATAAAAGTTTAATAGAATTATACCCTGAAGGGATTTATGTACACGATAAAGAGACGTTTTTATTTTTAAATAATCAAACTGCCGAAATTCTTGGAGCTGAATCGTATCAAGATATTATCGGTAAGCATTACATCGATTTTGTCCACCCAGATTATCAGAAGGATTTGGATTATACCATTCGACGTGTATTAGATCGTAAGGACACATTATTTAAAAAACAGGAGTTTGTTTTAATACGATTAGACGGGACGAAAATCGAAGTAGAAGCAAACACCACACTTATCACTTACAATGATAAACTTGCAATATTAGGGGTATTACGTGATGTAACCGAACAAAAAATGGAACAAGAAAAATTGAAACAAGCAAATGAAATTTTAAAGCAATCTTCACAAATTGACGGATTAACGAACATCCCAAACCGGCGCTACTACGACGAAGTATTAGAAAAAGAGTGGAAACGCGCAAAAAGAAGTTCAGGCTACATTTCTTTAATCATGATCGATATTGACCATTTTAAAGTGTACAACGATACGTATGGTCACCTTCAAGGGGATGAATGCTTAAAGAAGGTCTCAGCGTGTTTAAAATCTTCAATTCTTCGTTCAACAGATTTTGTCGCAAGGTATGGTGGTGAAGAATTTTCCGTTATTCTGCCTGAAACAGACCTGGAGGGTGCTATTCAAGTGGCTGAAGTGATCAGAAAAAATATTGAAGCCTTACAAATTGAAAACATTCATTCAGCCGTATCACCTGTGCTTACAGTAAGTGCTGGGGTAGCTACAATGAAGCCAGAAAAAGATGATTCTTCTGATGAAATCATTAAAAAGGCTGATGAAGCATTATACAAAGCCAAGAACCTAGGACGTAACCGTGTACAAGTATGGAATAAATATTATGACATAAGACCCTAAAAAAGCAGTAACAAAACCTGCAAATTAATGATTCAAACATTTAAGATTGGCTTCGTTTAACAAAACAATCTCACAAACAAAACGCTTGGATTTTATTATCCAAGCGTTTTTGTATGACCATGTAAATGCTTTTACATAAGGACACTTTTCTCAATCTGTTTCAATTCATAAAAATACCCTCGTCGTTCCATCAACTCTTCATACGTACCAGATTCAATAATCTTCCCACGATCCATCACGATGATTTGATCCATCCTCTCAAGCCCGGTTAGACGGTGACTTACAAGAACAACCGTGTCATCTTCGGCTTGAGCGAACAACTGATCATAAATGTCCTGTTCCGTTAATGTATCTAACGAAGACGTCGGCTCATCTAACAACCAAAGCGGCGCCCCCTTTAACATCGCACGCGCCATCGCTAAACGCTGCTTTTCTCCACCCGAAAGATTTTCACCTTTTTCTAAAACCGAATCTATCACGGAAAATGAATGAAGTTTGACTTTCTCAAGAACAGCTTCCATATCTTCATCCGTCAACTCATCGCCTGCCAGTTGCAAATTGTCACGAATCGTTCCATAGAAAAAGTGGTTATCTTGCAGGACAGCATTTGCACCTTGCCACATCGACTCTTCAGAAACATCATTAAGAGGTACACCGTCGATCAAGATGTCACCTTCCTGGACAGGATAGACCTTTAATAACAATTGTATTAATGTCGATTTTCCTGAACCGCTCGGACCAACAATCGCCGTTTTTGAACCAGCTGGTAACGACAGCGAAACATCTTCAAGCATGTTTCGCCCTTCACGCTCATAAGCAAATGAGACGTTATTTATCTCAATAGGAAACGCACCTTCTGTATCGAGGTTTCGCTTTGTTTCTTCAGCTTGGACAGCCTCAGCTGGGTCATCGACCACGGATAACAAACGTGAAGTCGCACGGCGGCTATCTTCATAATGACTCGGAAACGCAGCCATCGGTGTAGAATCTTCAAACACCGTCAATGAAATCATAATAAGCATCGCTAAAAATACGCCTTCCATACTTCCTTCGGTCACAAGGTAAGCACCAATGGCGACGATAGACCACGTGACAATGAATGAAACCATTTGGTTGAGCGATTGGCTGTAAAGCGTGTGAATACCACTTTGTTCTTGCTCTTGGATATATTTTTCAGAAGATGTCGTTAGCGCCTCTTCTTGACTTGCAAGTTGCTGATGAATTTTCAAATCACGAAAACCATATAGAAACTCTGTAACTTCCGTGGATAGCTCCCCACGCTTTTCACGCATCTCACTTGCTAAACGGCGCCTTCTCAACGCGAAAAATGCCGGGATTAAAAAACCTGTTAGCACGAGTCCTAAAATCAATACGATCGCTACAGAGAAAGAAAACCAAGCCGTAAAGACAATCGTACTTAAAAAGACGATCACCATCACAATCGGAGGATAAAACACGCGCAAAAAGAAGTTTTGTAAACTTTCCACGTCACCGACAATACGCGAAAGCAAGTCACCACTTTGGTATTTATGAAAAATACGCGGTGCAAGTGGCTCAAGTTTGTTATAAAAATGAACGCGCAAATTGCTTAACATCGTAAACGTCGCCCGATGTGAAAAATAACGTTCTCCGTAACGGCTCACTGCCCTTGAAATGCTAAATAGCTGTAACACGGCAATCATTATCGTTAAGATATACAAAGGCGGTGTCAGTGCTGAGATCGATATTAAATAACCGCTCGCCGCAAATAAACCAACAGCCCCGATTCCAGCGAGCACCCCGAGGAGTACCGAATAAAAAATATCCTTTTTTTCTGCCATCATCAGTTTTATGACAAGAGACAAGTCTTTCATCCTGCATCGCCTCCTCGCTGGGTCGAAACCATCTCCCTATAATCATGGACGTGCTCTATTAATTCACTATGCGTCCCTTTCGCTACTAGTTCTCCCGCTTCTAAATAAAGAATCTGATCAGCTTCCATGACTGTATGAAGGCGGTGAGCCACTGTAATCATCGTTGCTGATTGTGCCAATTCGTGAATGGACGCTTGCAAAATTTGCTCCGTTTTTAAATCCAGTCCCACTGTCGGTTCGTCAAATAAGATGATCGCCGGTCGCTTAAGAAACGCTCGAGCTAAAGCAACGCGCTGTTTTTCTCCTCCAGAGAGGCCGCGCCCCGCTTCACCAACTGGCGTGTCATACCCCTTTTCAAGGCGCTCGACCATCTCAGCGACCCCTGCTTTTTCGCAAGCTGCTTCAACCTCTTCACGAGAAACTTCACCTCTCGCGCCAATCGCAACATTTTCTGCGATCGTCCCAGCAAATAAATAAGGGTTTTGCGAAATATAACTTAGCTGATCAAACCAGTCTTTTTCCTTATACGAATATAAAGACTGACCATTAACCTTAATATCCCCTTCTGAAGGAGCGGCAAGGCCAGAGAGTAAATTTAATAATGTCGTTTTCCCCGCACCGCTACGACCTACAATGGCGATTTGGTTGTATGGAGAAAACGTCGCATCGATGTTTTTTAATGTAAAACGATCTTCACCATAACTGAAACTAACATGATCTAAAGCAACTGTTGGTGGTTCCTCACGAACAGTCAGTGTTTCGCTTCCCCACTCCATCTCTTGTTCGTGATCTTCTAACTCTGCTGTCACTTTCTTCGCCGCTCCCATACTACCTCGCCCTGTATGGAAAGCACTCCCTAATTCTTTTAATGATGAGTAAAATTCAGGGGCTAAGATTAGCACAAAGAACGCGGTAAAGAACGTTAATTGCTCATAAATGAGAAGGCGTAGACCAACCTCAATTGCCACTAAGCCAATCCCTAACATCGAAATAAATTCAAGCAACAACGAAGAGACAAAAGCAATTTTCAATACATCCATCGTTGCGTCACGATAATTCAGACTGCTATCTTGAATCTCCCGTTGCTGCTGTTTTGCGCGCCCAAAAAACTTAAGCGTCGCTAACCCTTGAAGTGTATCAAGAAAACGACCAGAAAATACAGCTAACTTCTCCATCTGTTCTTCTGATTTCTTTTGCGTTTTCATACCGATAATCGCCATTGCAAACGGTATAAACGGAGCAGTAACCGTCATGATTAGCCCTGATAATACGTTCTGTGAATAAACAGCAATCAATATCATGATTGGCACAATCATTGACTGGATCTTTTGCGGGTAGAAGTGACTAAAATAACTATCAACCTCATCAACTGAATCCATCATGATACTAACCTTTTCACCTGACTGTCCTTTTAAAGAAGCTTGAACAGGGTTTTTCACATATTGCTTCACCAATGACTGGCGAAAATCTTGCTTCGCTTTTGCAGCCATTTTCATTCCTGTTCGCCCATGGGCATAAGTGACCATTGCACGGAGGATAAATACGATGATTAACCCGATCAGCGCTGGCCATATCATTTGAAATGACGCATCTTGTAGGAAAACGCCATCAACGACTGTAACAATAAAATACGCTTGTCCAATAATCACTGCCCCGAGTAAAATAGAAATTAAATAAATGAATACAACTCGATTTCTTTGCATAGAGGCTATTTCTTTTAAAGACTTCATCCTTCAATCCCCTCAAACAACAAATTTTAATCTAATGATACTTTCCCTTCTAACATTGTCGTACTACCTTCACCTTTTGATACCTCTGTCTAATTAGTTACATTAACACCGTTAAAACATAAGTAATCTACATTTATTTTAAACGATCTCTTCATCACTTTCATTATGTAAGCTTGACATTTTTTCGTCATCTACAGCAAGTGAAACACAACACCTATTAAAAAGCAATCTTACACCCTTCCTTACTGAATACAAGAAAACCACCTGAATCAATCTCATCAGATGGTCTCGTAAATATAGGGCTGTGACGTTGAGCTATCACACCTTCCTCCTTAACTATACATGAAGATCACGTTTGTTATAGCCATTGAACAGTGATAAAAGAATAAGCTCATATGAGGGACGTTCTCTTTTGGATACCCTTTCATAGAATGGCTTTTTTAATGGCTATGATTTGTTGCTGAAAGGTTGACCTGTTATAATTTATGTCAAATATATTGAACAAGTCCCTCCTAAAGTGGGTCCAACTGCCATTGGCTGATCAACTGGAGGTTTGTTACACGCCATAAACGGAAGTAATTTGAGGAGGAGATTCGGTTTGAGTAACGACAAACAGTTACAAAAAGAAGCCATGAAAATGTTAAAAAAAACAAGCAGAACTTTCTACATACCGATTACCTTTTTAAAACCGACGTTAAAAATGACCGTCGCTTCGGCTTATTTATGTATGCGCGCCATTGATGAAATAGAAGACCATGAACAACTGAACAATGAAACGAAAAGTCAATTACTTACAGAAACAAGTGCATTATTGAAAACGACTTTTGACCATAAAAGGTATCAACAATTAGTTGAACCATACAAACACCTTCTTCCTGAAGTTACTTTACGCTTAGGTGACTGGATTGCTTTTTGTCCAACTGACATTGTAGAAAAAGTCCAAGCATCAACGAGCGAAATGGCTGAAGGAATGGCGAAATGGGCAGAAAACGACTGGACGATCAAAACGAAAGAGGACCTAGATGACTACACGTATTACGTAGCAGGGTTAGTCGGCGTTATGTTATCAGACCTTTGGGAATGGAATAACGGTACAAAAACCGACCGTGAGTTAGCGATCGCTTATGGACGAGGTTTACAACTCGTCAATATTTTGCGTAACCAAGAAGAAGATGACGAACGTGGTGTTTCATTTATCCCAGAAGGTTGGACGCTTGATGAAACTTTCAGTTACGCAGAGAAAAACCTCGCACTTGCTGAAGAGTATATGAAAGACCTCGACCGCAGAGACATGATACTATTTTGCCAAATACCACTAGAGCTAGCCAAAAAGACGTTAAAAGCCATGAAAAACGGCCGTGAAAAAATGACCCGCTCTGAAGTGGAAGCCACTGTCGAAGAAATCACAAGCGCACAGCAATAAGTTCAAAACCTTGTCTGAACAGACTTGTTCTTGTGACAAGGTTTCTTTTTATTCTGCCCCCTCATCCAATACTTTCTTTAAAACAACCGCTTGATTATGTTTTTCATCTCTAGCGCCTTGAACTAATGTGACAACTTGATTTGATTTTAATCTCCTGATTTTTTCTAAACACTCTTGCTTCAATGGATCTGTGTTTAACTCATCTAAATAGCGTGTTTTAAACTGCTCAAACTTTTCAGGGTCATGACCAAACCATTTGCGCAACTCTTTTGATGGTGCAACCTCTTTCATCCACTCGTCAATTTGCAACTTTTCTTTTGACAGACCTCTTGGCCAAACACGGTCAACTAAGATTCTTACTCCGTCTTCATTTGCCTCCTGCTCGTATGCTCGCTTTATTTTCACTCCCACTTTTAACCCTCCTAAACGTTCGTGTCTGTTCCTTCATAAAACTCCTTCTAAAAGAATGAACAAATTCCTTTTAGCTTTCATCGAAAGTTACAAACATACTTTGTTCACGTATGCGAAAAGCTAACTTCGATGATAAAAAAAGGGGGACTCCCATGCGTTTACTCATCATATTCCTTTTCATTGTACTCACTTGTTGCAATACCTTCGATGCACAAGATGCAGAAAACGACCGTTTTGGGCCTAAATATCAAAGTTTAGAAACAGAAATCCTTAAAGAAGGCACCAACCACAAACGTATCATGATCCTTGCTAAGAACGGAGAATCTCCTGAAGCTATCGCCACCGACTATGGAGGAACGGTCGAACAACCCTTCGAAGAATTAAATGGTGTCACGAGTTACATCCCAACGGATCAGCTGCTTGACTTGGGGCACGATGAACGAGTGGAAGAAATAGAATATGACAAAATTGTGGAACTTAAACCAGAGCTCGAGGCCGACTGGCCAACAAATATGATTCAGGCACCTCGCGCTTGGTCTCAAGGGCTAACAGGGAAAGGCAAAAAGATCGGGGTGTTAGATTCAGGCATTGCTAACCATGAAGATTTAAACATCAAAGGTGGTGTCGCTTTTACAAACTATACAGACTCATACGAAGATGACAATGGCCACGGTACTCACGTTGCAGGCATCATCGCTGCACTCGATAATGACATCGGCATCACTGGGGTTGCTCCAGACAGTGAATTGTACGCAGTGAAAGTCCTGAATGAAGAAAACCTCGGCTTTATGTCACACATCATAACAGGTATTGATTGGTCTATCCGTCATGATATGGATATCATTAATCTTAGCCTAGGGTCTGCTGATCACTCGTCCATGCTACAACAAATGACCGATAAAGCTAATGACGAAGGAATCGTCGTCGTTTCGGCAGCAGGAAATAGTGGTACAAGATCTGGAACAGAGAATACCGTCAATTATCCAGCTCGTTATCAAAGTTCTATTGCTGTTGGAGCTGTAGATCATAGGCGCAATCGCGCAACTTTTTCTTCTACTGGACCTGCAGTCGAATTATCTGCACCAGGCGTTGCAATAAATAGTACTTATTTAAATAATCAGTATATCAGTATGGACGGAACTAGCTTTGCCGCTCCTTATGTTACAGGGGTAGCCGCGCTATTAATGGAAGAAGAACCCAACGCTTCTAACCGCCAAATTCGGGAAAGACTACAAAACGATAGCATTGATTTAGGTAATGAAGGACGTGATACGTGGTATGGATTTGGCCTAGTCCAAGCCCCAGAACCAGAACCAAAGTTAGGGACAGTGACCATGCCATTTACAGACATTCACGGTCATTGGGCAGAGGAAGAAGTTATTTCGGTTTATGAACGTGGGTGGATGATCGGATCAGACGGGTTATTTCGACCAGAAAATAACTTAACCCGAGCTGAAGCCGCAACAGTCTTCTCAAGGATTTTACAACTTGAGGATACCGGTGAAACACCCCCAACTTTTACAGATGTAGCTGACTCTTTTTGGGCAAGCGAAAAAATTGAACTCGTCGCCCAGCACGGGATCATGATTGGATCCGGACATTCTTTTTCTCCAAACGCTCCTTTAACAAGAGAACAGATGGCTACAATGCTGTACCGCGTATTAAGTGTTGACCATAGCGAAGAGACGGCCCCCTTTCATGATGTACCTGCAGATCGTTGGTCATATGATGCCATCACCGCGTTACGTGAACTAGACATTGTACGAGGCATCAGCCCAACGACATTTGACCCTACTGGCGCGATTACGCGCGCGCAAATGAGTGTGATGTTAGAACGGGCTGCTCCGCACTTTGAGTGAGCCCCATCTTCCATCACCACACTCACCTAAAAAATAGGAACTAGACCCTATTCTAACTTTACACTTTAAGATCGGAAGTATTGATTTGCTAGTTTTTCCGCGGTTCTTGTTGCTAAAGCTTGAGTAGTTAAGGTAGGGTTCGCTCCACCTATCCCATTAACATGAACGCTATTATCTGCAATATAGAGCCGCTTTACTTGATAGGCTTCGCAGTCTGTATCTACAACGTACCCCATCCTCATCGTACTTTCCATATGAATCATAAGAGTAGCTGGCCAATCTGACCATACCACGTTTTTTGCCCCTGCTTTTTTTAGTAAATTTGAAGAAATGTTAAGCAACCGCTTACGATTACGCCTCGCCAGAGCTGTTGGGTTATATTTTATAAGCGGTATTGGACCATGCTCATCTTCAATAGTCGGATCAACCGTAATCCCGTTTCGCTGGTCAACTTGGTCGTTAGCAAGGAGTAAAAGGTTTAATGTCCTTCGGTAGTCCCCCATCAACGACTTCAATTCCTCACCTACAATTCGGCCTTTCGCATCCCACTTTCTATGAGGGTCAGATTCATTCGTAAAATGATACCCCGATTCACTAAAGCCGTACGTCAACGAAGCCATTAATCCAGGACTCATACCCGTTACTTGAATAAAACCTGTTCCTGGGTCGTCCAGCCTCGCTCCTGATGAATGACCGACAAATGGATGAACATCACCAGTACCTAAAATGCTCTGTAAATCTTGTTCATCAAAGACGCCAGAAACCCAATCTATATAATGATTGACAAGTCCACGACCGACCCACGGGTTGGTCGGTAACCCAGAGTTTAACCAAAGTCGTGGGGTTTCTACGCACCCTGCAGCCATTACAACGCATTGAGCTTTTAATTCCTCAATTTCCCCTGTCCAAGTATCTCGTATCCTAACCCCTGTTGTTCTTATTCCTTCAGCAGGATCCTCTTCCGTTAAAACTTTTATCACAAAAGCATTTGGCCGAATCGTAACATTTCCCGTTTTTAAGGCTAACGGAACATAACTTACATCTGTAGAACGTTTCGCTACTTTATCCACCGAAGGGCCATGAGGGCAACCCTTTACGCAATGTCCGCAAAGCGTACAACCTTCCATCCACGATAATTGCTCCAAAGAAACATAAGGATTCTTTATGTGTTCATTTACAGGTAAAATGGCATTCGGTTGTGGCCGATACCCTGAAGTCGTAACATCCAAAGTTGGAATTAACGGCCAGCCTGCCTTTTGGGCACCATAGTAAAATAACTCTTCTTTAGTTGTTGTTGGAGCAAACTGAACGGGTAAAGTAGCTTCTACTTTCTCGTAGTATGGGATCAACTCACGATAAGAAAGGGGCCAAATTCCATCGATCGCTGAAGGAAAGGCTCTAGGTGAATTCGCAAGGTAATGAAGCGTTGTACCACCAACGCCTGCATTTTGCCAAGCCAATCCCCGATGTTGGATGTTTCTAACCCAAGGAGGAGTTTCACGATTTGCTGGCCCCCACCGTAACTTCCCATTTGTTAAATCGTTCATATCATTTTCATATTTATTAAATTGCGCTCTATATAAACCAATGTCTAAATCATCTACATTTGAACTACTCAGCGAGCCGCGATCTTTATTAGGCATCGGCCATTGTTTATTGCCATACCAAGGGCCTGCCTCGAGAACAGTTACCTTTAACCCTAATTCTCCTAGTTCTTTCGCAATGACAGGGCCGCCTCCACCAGCTCCAATCACAATGACATCAGGGTTAGGCATAAGAAACGCCTCCTTGATGATCCATTTTTAATAAATAGCCACGAAAATCACGATAGCCAAACGAAGGGCCAGGATACCCAACCTGTAGCCAGCTTGGTGGAAGAAACGCTAATTGATAAGTCGTTGGATGAAATCGTGCCTCACCATATCCTATCCACTCTGAATAGAACCCAAATAAAATGAGGCGATTCAACCCATCCATCATATTTAATAAAAAACCAGGGTTATTCGTATATGGAAAGGGTAAATTTTCAACATTCACTTTCAGGCCTTCCAATATCATAACCGCTTTTAATCGATCTCTTCTTGATAACGTCGTGAACCATCCACCAGGAAAAATAGGGTCATTATGAACCATGATTGCTTGGTTGTTTTGTATAAGTTGATTTGCGGCAATATCTAGGACGTATGCAGTTGAATCAGACAAGTTAAAAGGCATTTCATTCAGCCCTAAGCGGGGGGCAAGCTTATCATCTAAAACCCAAAGAACATAGTCTTCTAACCTTATATCAACAGCGCCAAGAGATCGGGTGATACCACATGTATCTGTTGTAAAAGTTGGAGGAATCATGGCATCTAACAAAGACTGAAATGTCGCCCTTGTATAATATGTCTGCAAGTGTCAATCCCCCCTTCTGTTTGCTGTATCTACCGCATCCCTATTCAGACACTGATACTATTATGTTCCGAAGGCCTTGATTTCTGATTCTGCCAATAAAAAGCCCTCAACAAGTTAAAAACTTGTGAAGGCACGTGATTGGTTCAAGTTAGAGCTACAAGCAAAAAGTTGCTCGTATCCATGAGAAAATCGAAAACAAGCGAAGAGACTTCTCACTTAAAACTAGCGGATCATTCAATCATTCTTCTCCAATATTAACGATGTGAATTTTTGAGAAATTAACGACAACGTCTTTTTCTTTTTATACACTACATAAAAAGATCGCTTTAACTCGACATTTTCAATCGGATAGGTTTTGAATAACCCAGCGTCTAGTTCCTTTCGAATAGCACTCTTCGATAAAATGGACACACCTAGCCCTGCCTCAACAGCTGTTTTCACTGATTCTGTACTACCTAATTCTAAAACCACATTCAATGAATCCGGATGAACATCATGTTCGCCTAAGTGTTGGTGAGCAACCGTTCTCGTACCGGACCCACGCTCACGTAAGACGATCGGAAGCGAACGTAATTCTGTTAATTTAACCTCTTGTCGGTCTGACGAAAAAAAGTCACGGTATGCAACTAAAACAAGCTCATCCGACATGAATGGAACTACATGTAACAGTGGATCATCTAACGCTGCTTCAATTAAACCAATCTCTAATTCATCACTTTTCACCATATCTACAATATGCTGACTATTGGTAATATCTGTGCTTAAGTCTACCTTTGGATACTTCTTTTTAAAATCGTATAAAAACATAGGAAGTAGATGCTCACCAATCGTTAAACTGCTGGCGACGATAAGTTTTCCATGTAAATCCTCTAACAATTCATCTATTTCATTTTGCGCTTTAACTTGTAAGTCGAGAATTTCTTGTGCATATGAATATAATATTTTAGCTGCAGGGGTCATCTCCACGTATTTACTCGTTCTATTGAATAGCGAAGTATTCAATGACCTTTCTAGTGACTTTATTTGTGAAGTGATCGTTGGTTGTGACAAGAAAAGAATTCGGGCAGCTTCTGAAAAGCTTTTGTGATTTGCAACAGTAACGAATGTTTTTAAATGTTCATGGTTCATGGTCCCACCCTTTTCTTGTAAACAGTGTCTTATTTACTGTCGCACAATGCTGAAAGGGAATCAAGTTTGCAGCTGCCTTAATATTTAATCATCCCCCCAAGTAAATAAACCATAACCAAACTCACCAACGTAACGGTCACGGCCGCGATCATACCAATACAAAACGGCTTTAAACCATGGTTTTTAAATAGTTTCAGATTCGTTGACAAACCTACATCTGCCATAGCAATCCCTAATAAGTACGTAGAACCGAATGTATTCAATGATTCCGTGACAAATTTCCATTGTTCTGGTGAAAAAAGCCCGAATGCTGTTTGTGTGTTTTCCATACCTGAATCGCCAATTGTTCTTACCCCTGCCATGATAAGAAAACCTACGACAAATAGAGGGATCAATTGATACCATTTCTTCGTTTGAACGCGTTCCTCTCCACCCTTACTCTTTAAATAATAGTATGACACGATCGGTACGACAGCGATCATGAGGGTATTTCTCGTTAATTTTGTAATTGTTGCTACATCGACAACATGGTTCGCTTGATATAATTGATCGTAAATCAATACAGCACCGGCTACTTGGGCCGTTTCATGTATAGGTGTACCAAAAATAATCCTGCTCGAACAGGATCCTCTGCAAACAGCGACATAGCTAAGTAAGGGTACATAAACATCGCTAATATACCGAATACCGTTATATTTCCAACTGCATAGGCAACCTCTTCATCATTAGCTTTTATACCAGGCGCTGTCCCGATAATGGCTGTTACACCACAAATTCCCGTTCCAACAGCCGGGTGTCAGCCCAACGACATTTGACCCTACTGGCGCGATTACACGTGCACAGATGAGCGTCATGTTAGAACGGGCAGCACCTTATTTTGAATAACGTAGTTTTTAGGGGAGAGCACGAAAGCTCTCCCCTCTCTTTTTCATTTAGCACGTTTCTACCAGACAATTTCGATAAGCTCTTATTTCCTGATTCTTTATATAAACTCGAGGCACCCTTTTTCCAATAAGGCAAACCACTTCATAATTAACTTTACCCATGAAGCCAGCAAATTCCGCAACTGATAGGAACGCCTGATTATCCCTACCAAAAAGTGTGACTTCTTCACCTATATGGACGTTTTCTAATCCAGTTAAGTCAATCATTGATTGATCCATGCAAATATTCCCAATGATTGGAACACGTATTCCTCTAATTAACACATCTCCTTTATTAGATAATAATCGCGAAAAGCCATCTGCATATCCGACAGGAATTGTCCCAATCGAAGTTGTTTTTTCTGTATGGAAAGTATAGCCATAACTAATTCCCTCACCTGGTTCAACTTCTTTTAAAGCAGATAATTTCGTTTTAAAGTGCATTGCTTGCTTTAAGCCCAAGCAAGAAATATCTACCTCATGTGATGGTTGTAAACCATATAGACTAATGCCTACACGAACCATGTCTAGATGCATATCTGGATAATTTATCGTTCCTGCACTGTTACAACAATGCTTGATGGAGATATGGATTCCATGATTTAAAAGATGATCTACAATCACATTAAACTTTTGAAACTGCTCTTTCGTTAAAGTTGGATCTTGTGTATCAGCATTAGCAAAGTGCGTAAATACACCTTCGAGAAAAATAAATGAAGATGACGACAGTTTTTGAGATTGATGTAGCGCATCTTCTCTCGACCGAACGCCTAATCTACCCATTCCTGTATCGATTTTTAAGTGAACAGTCGCACTCTTTTGATGACGTTCCGTAACTTCAATGATACGATCAATCACATCTTCTGAACAAACCGTTAACGCAATATCATTTTTCACAGCTTCCTGAACTGATTCAGGTGGTGTATAACCCAGCACAAGGATGGGACCTTGAATCCCTTTTTGTCTTAAATCAAGTGCCTCATCTAAAAATGCTACACCTAAGTAATCGGCCCCTGCTTCAATAGCACTTTGGGCGACTTCATAGGCACCATGTCCGTACCCATCTGCTTTAACAACCGTCATAAGCTTGGTTTGGTGCGAAAGATGTTTTTTAAATACTTGTGTATTATGGTAAATGGCGTCAAGATCGATCTCTGCCCATGTGTGTCGGTAACTGATTGTATTCATACTGATTCCCCTTATCAAATAAAAAGTGAAACCCGCTACCTTTTTAAAAAGCGTCAAATTCAACAAATATTAGAAAAAAACATCCCCTCAAAGCTTGAATCGATGAGGGGATACTCATTTGAGTTTTTATACTAAATGATGTTCTTTTTCAAGCGCTTCATCTACAGAAACATAATCATAACCTAAGTCTTTGGCTACAGCTTCATAAGTAACCGCCCCTGCAAGCGTATTTACACCTGGTTGAAGTGTTGGGTTATCAGAAACCGCCTTTTTTACGCCCTTATTGGCGATTTGTAATGCATACGGAACAGTCACATTTGTTAGACCAATCGTTGAAGTACGCGGAACAGCTCCTGGCATATTCGCTACTGCGTAGTGAACAACACCGTGTCTTTCGTAAGTTGGGTTATCATGTGTGGTAATATGATCAACCGTCTCAAAAATTCCACCTTGGTCAATTGCTACATCTACAACGACCGACCCTGGTGACATATTTTGAATCATTTCATCGGTAACAAGCTTAGGTGCTTTAGCTCCTGGTATTAGAACAGCGCCGACTACCAAATCAGAATCTGCAACTGCTTCTGCAATATTTGAAGGATTGGACATTAACGTTTGGACTCTGTCACCAAAAATATCATCTAATTCACGAAGTCGCTGAGCACTTAAGTCGATCATTGTCACTTGCGCACCAAGACCCATAGCCATTTTGGCAGCATTCGTACCAACAACACCACCGCCAATAACGGTTACTTTACCTCGTTGCACACCAGGAATTCCAGCTAACAATACCCCTTTTCCACCATTTGTCTTTTGTAGAAACTGAGCACCCATTTGTGTTGACATTCGACCTGCCACTTCACTCATCGGTGTTAATAGTGGTAATGTGCCATTCGATTCAATGGTCTCATAAGCAATCGCCGTAACGCCTTTTTCAGTTAGCGCTTTAGCTAACTCTGGCTCTGCTGCTAAGTGTAAATATGTAAACAAAATGAGTCCTTCTCTAAAGTAATCGTACTCTTCAGACAAAGGTTCTTTCACTTTCATGACCATTTCACTTGCCCAAGCTTCTGCTGGTGTATTAACAATTTTTGCACCTGCATGAATATAATCCTCATCCGAGAAACCGCTTCCAAATCCAGCCGTTGTTTCAACATATACATTGTGTCCTGCCTGTACTAAAGCATCTACCCCTGCTGGTGTAAGCGCAACGCGATTTTCATTATTTTTAATTTCTTTAGGTACCCCGATCATCATAATAATCTCCTCCTTTGTCTCTATAAGCTCACAATTGAAGTATAACCATAAAATAAAAGTTTTTCTTTGTTTGAAAGAGAAAAAGGATGTAAGTCTATTTGTGGAATTTTACAAAAGTCATTCTTGTTTTAATTTCTTAGATTTTATATCGAGAAACAAAGTTAATTTTTCATTCATACATCTCAAGTTGATGTCTCCTATTTCTGAAATTCTTTTAAGACGATAATTCATTGTGTTTGTGTGTACATGAATTTCCTTAGCTGCTTCGTTTACATTACAATCGTTATTTAGAAAAGCCTCAAGTGTATCAACTAAATCGGTATTTTGAATTTGATCATACTCTAGCAGCTTTTGTAATGAAACATTTTCGTATCCATCTGCTTCATTTTTTTCGTGAATAAGATTCAAATACCGATAGATTCCTAGTTGTTTATATCCACAAATGTCTTTTATTTTTCCCGGAAACTGATGTTTTAATTGTAAAACTGTTAATGCTTCTTGATAACTCGATATAATCTGGCAATATCTTTTATAAATATTTCCGAATCCCCCAATTACCTCTCCTTCTTTAATGCGAGCATTCATATGTGCAATAAATTGACCTATAAACTTAGAAAGTAGCGACTCAGCCTTTTCACTTGTCGGTATGTTGCATAATAAAATGAGTTTTCTTTCATCAACAACATAAAAAACGCCGCTAACCTCTTCTAACGTTTTAATCATGTATGATGCTTCTCGCTCAATACTTGAAGTGATGTCTTTTTCGAACTGAAATACTACAACTGACACAAATGACGGTACCGAAACATTGGCGTATTCAAAATGCTTTTTAATATCTTCATGAGATTGCAAAGCACCCGTTAGTATTTGCCAAAACATTTCCTTTCGGCATTTCTCCCTCTGTTTCTTTTGGCTGTTTAATGATAATAATTGATTTTTTGCTACATGAGATGCTTTTTTTAAAAGTTCCAACTCATCATCTGAAAGTCGATCGCCGTTTCCATGGATCCATATATAACCTAGTATTTCTTTTTTTGTACTAATTGCCATTACTGTACGACTACCTAAACCAATTTCTTGAATACCTGATATATGTACCGGGTGATCACTTTGGTTTATCTTTAACATGACTCCTTCTTTCCATAAACAATTGACAATTTTTTCTGGTACCCCTCTTCTCATAATCGTCGCAACTCTAGCCGGGTCCGTTTGATCATCATGAGAACTATAAGCTAACAAACGATGGTTCGCATCCTCTATCGTGATAGGATACCCAAGCATTTCGTTCATCTCATCAACTAAACTTTCCAAACTGTTTGCCGAAGATCGGAAAGGGTTCTCATTTAACATCGTTACTCCCATCAAAACTCCCCCTATAAAGCGTGTGAAAACAATGTTCCAAAATTAGTATTTTAATATAACGCACTAACTTTTCTTAATTTTCTGCACATTTGGCCTAATCAACAAAACTAGAAGTTCACATTTTTGTAATTTCACAAAAGTATTTGTTCGTAAAAATGTTACAATTTAAAAGTAACATGAAAGCGCTAACAATTCAAAGGGGGAGGAAATATGGACGTACTACCAATATTGGAAAGCATCAACAAAGTACTTTGGGGTTGGCCTAGTTTATTTCTTTTATTTGGTACCGGGGTGCTTCTTACGATCATGTTGAAAGGTCTTCAATTTAGAAGATTAATTTATGCTTTCAAACTTGCATTTACAAAAGAAGGACAAGCTGAATCGAACGATGAGGGGGACGTTAGTAATTTTAAAGCCTTAATGACAACATTAGCTGGAACGATAGGTAACGGTAATGTTGCAGGGGTTGCAACAGCTATTACATTAGGAGGTCCTGGAGCACTCTTTTGGATGTGGATCGTTGGCCTATTGGGAATGGCTACAAAATATGCCGAAGCACTTTTAGCAATGAAGTATCGAGTGAAAAACGACCTAGGTGAGTACTCAAGTGGCCCAATGTATTACATTGAACGGGGTTTGGGGAAAAATTTCAAATGGTTAGCAATAGCATTCGCCATTTTTGGAGCATTCGCTGCATTAGGGATTGGAAATAGTGTTCAATCTAACACCGTAGCCGATGTCATGGATACTTCCTTTGGTACGCCTAATATTGTAACTGCTATTGTTCTATCACTCTTAGCTGGTATTATTATTTTTGGTGGGCTGCAAAGAATTAGTACAGTAACAAGTTTTTTCGTGCCTCTTATGGCTATGCTTTACATTTTTGGTTCTCTTCTTATTCTTTTTATTAATTATGATCAGATTATCCCTGCTTTTGAAATGATTTTCTATTATGCATTTAACCCAGTTGCTGCTACAGGTGGCTTTGTTGGAATCGTCGTTTCCGAAGTCATACGAAACGGTGTGGCACGCGGTGTTTTCACCAACGAATCAGGTTTAGGTACTGCAGCTTTGATCGCAGGAAATGCAAAAACAGATCACCCTGTTAAACAAGCTCTTGTTGCGATGACTGGTACCTTCATCGTTACAATCATCGTTTGTACAATGACTGGTCTTGTTCTTGTCATCACTGGATTTTGGGATCCATCGGGTGGTCAAATTTCTGGTGTAACTCATGACGCAACCCTCGATGGAGGAGCACTAACTAGTGCTGCATTTGGCTCAGCATTAGGCTCTATCGGAGAGTATATCGTATCCATCTCTGTCATTTTCTTCGGCTTTTCCACCATTATTGGATGGTACGTTTATGGTTCAAAATGTTTTGAGTATCTCGTAGGTACAAAAGGACAAACTACTTATAGACTTATATACATTTCTGCGTGTGCTATAGGTGCTCTAGCAAACCTAACAACAGTTTGGGCATTTGCGGATATGGCTAACGCATTAATGATGATTCCAAACCTTATTGCGCTCGTTCTTTTAAGTAAGGTTGTTGTGCATGAAACGAATGACTATTTTGAAAACCACTACAAAGCTGCTGCAACCATCAAAAAAACAAGTTAAAAAACAGTTTCTAACATTAAGTAAAATAAAAATTCGGGCGGTTTTTAACTAACCGTCCGAATTTTTATTCTCTAACTCAAGTATAAAGTTACATGAAACTCGGCCATAGTAATACATTTATCACACTCAATCCAATTGATACAACGAGAGATGAGGTTGCTTACCATTTGACATATACACTTTCAAAATTACTTAATCCATCCAATTTTGATTCATGATCAATTTTGCGAATTTTTCAGTTGTACAATGTTCAAAGACGCTGGATCAATATCTTGCTTACCTAAGTGCTGATGAGTGACGGTTCTTGTACCGGACCCCCGTTCTCGTAGCACAATAGGAAGCGAGGTTAGCTCGTCTAGCTTCACCGTACGCTGATCAGAAGGGAAATAATTATGATGTGCGACTTAAATCGAGAATGTCTTTAGCGTATGAGTACAAAATGTTCCCGGCAGGTGTCAATTCAACGTACTTGCTTGTTCTATTTAGTAAAGAAACATTTAACGACCTTTCCAATGATTTAATTTGCGAGGTAATCGTTGGTTGCGACAAGAACAGAATCCTTGCAGCCTCTGAAAAGCTTCTGTTATTTGCTACAGTAACGAACGTTTTTAAATGGTCTTGATTCATAGTCCCACCCTTTTCCTATTAACCCCGTTTAGTAAATGCCCCACAAATATGGGCAGGAATCAACACTGTAGCTATACTAATATTCGATCAAACCACCTAGCAAATATACCATGCCTAAACTCACTACCGTAACAGTGAGAGCCGCAATCATACCAATATAAAAAGGTTTGATACCTTGGTTTTTAAATAATCTAAGATTGGTCGATAATCCCACAGCGGCCATGGCAATGCCTAAAAAGTATGTCGAACCTAAAGTATTGAGTGATTCGGTGAGCGCGTTCCACTGCTCGGGAGAAAAAAGACCAAGAGCTCTCTCTCTACTTTCGATACCAGAATCCCCTATTGTGCGTACACCGGCCATGATTAAAAAACCAACCACAAATAAAGGGATGAGTTGATACCATTTCTTCGCTTGAACACTTTCACCATCGCCACCATGCTTATTTTTTAAATAAAAGTAAGACATAACTGGGACGACGGCAATTAAAAGCGTGTTTCTTGTTAGTTTTGTAATCGTTGCCACATCGACAACTTTATTAATTTGGTATAATTGATCGTAAATCAATGCAGCACCGGCTACTTGGGCCGTTTCATGAATGGACGTACCTAAAAATAAACCGGCACGAATAGGATCCCCAGCAAAAAGGAAGTTTGCTAAATAAGGATAGATAAACATTGCCAAAATACCAAATAACGTGATATTCCCTACCGCATAGGCAACCTCTTCATCATTAGCTTTTATACCTGGTGCTGTCCCGACAATTGCTGTCACACCACAAATTCCTGTTCCAACAGCTGTTAATGTACCGAGACGATGAGACTGTTGCATTTTTGTCGTAAACCATAATGTGACGATTAAGCCTGTCGTTACACAAATAAAAATAATTGGTATGCCCCATGCACCTAATGTCACTACATCCAAAAAACTGAGACGAATACCTAATAAAATAATTCCCGCTTTTAAAATCACTTTTACTGAAAAATGAACACCATCTACAAACGCCTCTTTCAACCCCAAAAAATTACGAATGATTAACCCTACCACAATCGCAATAAAAATCGAGGAAATCGGACTACCACTTTCTTTCGGTAGACCTTGTAGTTGGTTCACCCACACACCTAACCAATCAGCTATATACATTGCCGCGATCATCACGACAAAACAGAGAAATATCCCTGGAATTACATTTATATATTTTCCTTTTTCCACCTAAATAACCTCCGAACGTCTATCATATTTACCTCCTTCATTATAAGAGAATCCATCCAAGTCCAGTTATCGAAATTTCAGAAACGAACGATTACAAAACTTAATCATTACAGGTAAGCACTTTTACCCCCACAACAAAAAACGCTAACATTTCACATTTTTCTATTTTTTAAAAATATTATTAAAAAGGAGTTTGTGGAAGTATTTGAAAGGGAATTAAAGAAATTGAAAGTTAATTTCACTATATTAAACTTTCAAAACTTTAATATATTATGTCACAATTTGTATAAAGTATAACACTTTAAAAAGGGAAGGGGATGGTCATTTTGGAAACCATAATGAAAAAGTGGTGGAATAAAGCATGGGAAAGCCATCATCGCGTCAAAGATTTATTCTCATTTTTTGTTGCAAAACGGGAGGGACAGCCACCAAATCAGTACAACAACCGTATGGCAACTGCGTCAGGAAAAATGACAGGTACTTACCGTCAACCGTCACCTGACAAAAAAGACTTCTCTCGTAAACAATGGATTGGCTTAATTCTCGGTCCTCTACTTTTCGTTTTTATATTGTTTTTCTTTCAGGTAGAAGGCCTCTCGCCTGAAGCCAGAGGGGTTCTTGCCGGAACGACATGGATTGCTACATGGTGGATTACCGAAGCCATCCCCATTCCAGTTACCTCTCTTTTACCGGTTATTCTATTTCCACTCGTTACGAATATGGGAGTTGGCGAAGTTACCCCAAACTATGGTGACAATATCGTTTTTCTCTTTCTTGGCGGGTTCATCATTGCACTCGCACTCGAACGGTGGAATTTGCACAAACGAATCGCTTTATTTATTATCAATGCAATCGGTACAAGCACGAAGCGGATTTTTCTTGGTTTTATGGTTGCAACTGGATTCCTTTCCATGTGGATTTCAAATACAGCAACAGCTATGATGATGGTCCCAATCGGAAGCGCTATTATTTATCAATTATCACATCTGATTGATGAAGACTCTGTGCCAAATGCAAAACATCAAGAAGAGCAATTTGCGAAAGGTTTAATGATTGCCATTGCATTCTCAGCTTCAATAGGTGGACTCGGGACAATCATCGGGACACCCCCGAACACAATATTAGCTGGTCAATTAAACGAACTTTTTGGGATTGACCTTTCGTTTCTTGATTGGATGCTTTTCGGTGTCCCATTAGCTTTAGTATTATTACTTTTATCCTGGTTCTACTTGGTCAATTTTGCTTTTCCTATGCAATTAAAAGAACTCCCTGGAGGACAAAAGGTTATTCGAGAAGAACAACAAGCACTAGGAGCTATGAGTCCAGATGAAAAAATGGTCATGACCATTTTTACTCTTACAGCCCTCGCCTGGGTCAGTCGCTCTCACATTCTTCAGGAATATGTACACCCGAACATTGATGATACATTAATTGCGATTACTGGCGCATTCTTGCTCTTTCTAATTCCATCTTTTAAGTATCAAGGTGTAAAATTAATGAATTGGGATACCGCAAAAAATGTACCTTGGGGCATATTAATCTTGTTTGGTGGTGGACTTGCCATTGCAGGTTCTTTCCAAGAGACCGGTCTCGATATTTGGATCGGGGAACAACTTGCAGTCCTTGTTGGCATTGAATTCATCGTAATCGTTATTGCCGTTTCCTTACTTGTCGTCTTCTTAACTGAAATTACATCCAATACAGCATCTGCAACAATGCTCATGCCGATCATGGCTTCACTAGCTTACGCAATTGACGTACACCCATTTGCGATGATGGTCCCTGCAGCGGTTGCAGCTTCATGTGCCTTCATGCTTCCTGTCGCGACGCCACCGAACGCGGTTGTTTTCGGATCTGGTTATTTACGGATGTCCGACATGGTCAAAGCAGGTTTTTGGATGAATGTATTTGCTATTATCGCCCTGGTATCGTTTGTTATGTTGCTCTTACCATTAGTGTTTAACATCGACTTAACAACGTTTCCAGAGAGTTTGAGGTTTTAATTGTAGGTAGTTGGAAAGCCTAAAAATAAGTCGATCATATAACATGATTTCGAAAACGTTTAACCCGTTTAACAAACTTCTGAAAAATGTCCCCATCATGTGCAACATGGATAGGGACATTTTTTATTGCTTTAAACTATAAAGCGCGCATGCTCCAAGATCCTACGCTTAAACTGTTCCCACACGTTCAAACCCTTTATAACGAGTTCCCTGAAATGTAATGTGACCAACGTCGCCTTCAGTAAGCATTCCGTATTCATTTCCTTTGACCTTAAATTCATGGCGGTCACCATTTTCAAATTCGAATGTGACGAAATATTTCGTCTTATGGTTTGGACCTAATTGTACGCCCCTTGTTCTTACACCTCCGACGTTGACACCTCCAACATTTACTCCGCCAACTCTTTGTTGGCCGACTTTACCTGTTCGCCGCTTTTGTACATCTGCTCGCTTCGATGTCACCTTTGCTTTATCTGTCTGAACGGCTTTATTATTGTTTTCAATCCATTCTAAAAGACTTCGAACCATCGAAAATAACGTGAATCCTAAGATTATCATGAAAATAACCGGAACAATGAACGTGATGATTTCGAACAGCTGCATCACAAACCCTCCTATTCTACGAGACCGACTAACACTACCTAATTATAAAACGGGCGGGGAACATGTGAAATACACTAATATACTTTTTGGTAGTGAAAACGAAAAAGGGACGGTCTCACCTTTCGAACCTAAGTGACCATCCCCTTCTCTTACTTTTTATGATAAATCGTCTGTCACTGCCCCTTTTGCACTGGACGAAACGAGCTTGGCATACTTTGCGAGTGACCCCTTTTTATAACGAGGTTCAAATGGCTGATGCTCTTCTGCTCGTTTATCTAATTCTTCACTGGATACGTCGAAGTTAATTTCTTGTGTATCACTATCGATTGTGATCTTATCTCCTGTTTTTAATAGTGAAATCGGACCACCAGCGGCAGCTTCTGGAGCAAGGTGACCAATCACAAAGCCGTGCGAACCGCCAGAAAAACGACCATCTGTAATAAGTGCCACTTTTCCTCCTAAGCCACGGCCAACAATCATTGCTGTGATCGAAAGCATTTCAGGCATTCCTGGTCCACCTTTTGGACCAACATTACGAATGACTAAAACATCTCCTTCTTGGATTTCTCCACCTTCGATTGCTGTTGTTGCTTCTGCTTCACTATCATAAACTTTCGCCGGCCCTTCAAAACGACTGATTTTTTGACCGGACATTTTCGCAACCGCTCCCTCAGGAGCAAGATTTCCTTTAAGAACGACAAGTGGACCACTTTCTTTGATCGGTTCACTTAATGGCTTTATAATCTCTTGTCCTTCTTTTAAATCAGGTGCTTCTGCTAGATTTTCAGCAAGGGTTTTGCCCGTTACAGTAAGGCAATCACCGTGAAGTAGGCCTTCTTCAAGCAATGTTTTCATGACTGCCGGTACCCCACCAACCTCATAAAGGTCTTGCATCACATATTTTCCACTCGGCTTTAAGTCTGCAATATGTGGAACATTCTGACGAACTCTTTCGAAGTCATCATAAGATAAATCAACTTCTGCACTTTGGGCAATGGCTAATAGGTGTAAAAACGCATTTGTGGAACCTCCTAATGCCATCACGACTGTGATTGCATTTTCAAAAGCTTCCTTCGTCATAATATCACGAGGATAGATGTCTTTTTTCAATAATTCCAAAACCATCGCCCCAGCCTGACGACATTCTTCCTCTTTGTAATCATAAATCGCTGGCGTAGATGACGAGCCAGGAATACTCATCCCTAGCGCTTCTACAGCAGCCGCCATCGTGTTGGCTGTATACATACCACCGCAAGCACCAGGACCAGGACAAGCGTTACATTCTACTTTATGAAGACCCTCATCATTCATTTCTCCTTGCTGATGTTTTCCTACAGCTTCAAACGAAGAAACGATGTCAATGTCCTGACCGTCTAATTTACCTGGTTGTATCGTTCCACCATATATGTAAACAGAAGGTAGGTTCATTCTTCCTATTGTCATTAGACACCCTGGGGTCGTTTTATCACAGCCACCGATGGCTACATAACCATCTAAGCGTTCAGCACCGACTACGGTTTCGATTGAATCAGCAATGACTTCACGGCTCGGCAAGGAATAATTCATCCCTTCATGGCCCATTGCGATTCCGTCGGCAACAGTGATCGTATTAAAAATCATTGGTGCGCCACCATTTTCTGAGGCACCTGTTTTGGCTTCACGAGCCAGTTGGTCTATATGTATATTACACGGTGTCACTTCACTCCACGTACTTGCCACACCAATCATCGGCTTTTTGAAATCCTCATCTTCAAAGCCGACTGCACGAAGCATCGCTCGGTTTGGGGCACGGTTTGCACTTTCACTGATCACTTTACTGCGGATTCGCAAATCTTTTTCGTTGGTTCCCATATTTACACCCTTCCTCAGCAATTTATTTATCTGAAATTTAAAACTAGTCTTTCTATTAATTATAATACTAGGAGAAAGGAGTTGACGCAAAGCTCACGCTAAACTTAGTCCTAGTAGAATGTAAAAGACGCTGGTTCATCATTACTGAACCAACGTCTTTTACCATTATTCCTTTTGTTTTCGTTTCCATGGTGTTCCTAAGTATGGAAGTGCCCATCTATCAACACCATACCACCCTGCAACTTTCCAAGCTAATATAAGAAAGATTGCGATCATAAGCATAACAGGGTTAGTACTAACCGTCCCCGCAAGCAAAAACGACATATTCATTAAAGCTCCGAAGAATGCAGCAATACCAGTTAGAAAACCAACAATTAAGCCTAGACCTACTAGTACTTCTCCCCATGCAACCATATAAGCAAAAGGCGTTGCATTTGGAATGACTACCTGTTCAAGGAACCATGCATACCAAGTGGCTACATCTCCTTCGGCCGCCCTTGCTAAAGCTCCACCCATATAGCCCTCGATCGCTGCGCCTGCATTTTCACCTGTCCAACCCTCAGCACCAACTTTTCCCCATCCAGCTTCTAACCACGAATACCCAAGGTAAAGGCGTAAAATCAACCAAATCCATGCCGATCTTGTATTAGAAAATAAAAACCTGGAAACGGGATTTTCTTCAACAATAATTTCATTTCCTTTGTCTCCACGATTCACATTTGTCATAAAAACACCTCATTTCATTATTAATATATACAAAAGCAATCACACTATGTATTTTCCAAAAACGAATAATAACTAAACATCATTTTGAATGTTAGAAATTAATGATTTATGTAAACTTTCCTCAGCAAGCCTACTCATTTTTACGTTTCCAACAACCTCATTTCATTATCTACATTTTGAATAGATAATTCTCTCATCATACATAATACAGTCTACGCAAGATAAACGTACGACTAATATCCATTTAAATAAAAAGAACCATACCCAAGGAGGTTGTTTATGAATAACAAAAATTTCATTGATTGGCCTACATTTATTGGCGCTCTAATTATCTTGTTAGCCGTTTCACTTCCTCTTATTATCGTACCCGAATTTGGTGAGTTGGCTGTGTCTGCTGCAAACGAGTTCATTACATATAACTTCGGTGTCCTTTACTTACTAGCTGGTATTGGTCTATTTATCTTCTTAGTTACAATCGCTTTTAGTCAATATGGACGAATCGTTCTTGGAAATAGAGGAGCGAAGCCAGAATTTAATACCATCACGTGGGCAGCGATGCTTTTCGCTGCAGGCATTGGGTCTAGCGTCCTTTATTGGGGGACGATTGAATGGGCATATTACTACCAATGGCCTCCCTTTAATGCCGAGCCAGGTTCAACAGAAGCCATTGAATGGACTGTTACATACGGTATTTTCCATTGGGGTCCCATCGCTTGGGCCATATACTGCTTGCCAGCCTTACCAATTTCTTATTTTTTCTATGTAAGAAAAAGACCTGTTCTCAAAGTTAGTGAAGCATGTAGACCGGTCTTAAAAAAATATTCAGACGGACCTGTAGGAACGATTGTTGATATCTTATTTATGTTCGGCTTGCTTGGTGGAGCTGGCACAACAATGGCCCTTGCTACACCGTTAATTGGACAAGGTGTCAGCCATTTCACAGGAATTGAACCAGGTATGGTTTTATATACAATCGTCGTCGTGATCGCTACAGTCATTTTTGCGATCAGTTCTTATACAGGCCTTAAGAAAGGGATTAAAATATTAAGTAATGTCAACTTAGTACTCTCGGTTGTCTTATTGGCATTTGTATTTATTGTCGGACCTACGATGTTTTTAAGTCGCACAATGCTGAACAGTATCGGTTTGTTAATTGATAACTTCTTTCGAATGAGCATGTGGACCGAGCCTTTTAGTGATTTAGGTCCATTTGAGCAAACAGGATTCGTAGAAGATTGGACGATTTTCTATTGGGCTTGGTGGCTCGTGTATGCACCATTTGTCGGCCTTTTTGTTGCCCGGATTTCTAAAGGAAGAACTCTTCGTGAAATGGTTGTCGGCACCCTTGTTTACGGTACGGTAGGTTGTTTATTGTTCTTCGGTATTCTCGGGAACTTCGGCTTATATTTAGAACTTAGCGGACAATATTCTGTGATTGATACGATGAACAATGTCAGCCCCGAAGCCGCCATCATTGGAACGATCGATCAACTACCTGCTAGTCCAATATTCGTGACGATCTTTGTCATTCTTGCACTTGTGTTCCTAGCAACAACATTTGACTCAGGTTCGTACATTCTCGCCTCTGTAACGCAAAAAGAAGTTGGCGATGAACCGCTTCGTTGGAACCGGATGTTTTGGGCAATTATTCTGGCCGCTCCATCTTTGATTTTAATGTATCTCGGCGGACTAGAAACTTTACAAACAGCCAGTATTGTTGGTGGATTTCCACTTATTTTTATCATGATTATGCTAGGGGTGTCTTTTAAACGAGCGATTAAACAAGATATGCCTAAAACATTTGGAACGAAATATTATATTTATCCTGAAGATAGTGAATGACCCGTCTTAGCATAAAAAGCCGTACACTAGCTAAACATGCTATGTACGGCTGAATTTTCATAACAACGTTTTTAAACACGATCTTTCCTACCTAATCGTTCAAAGTTCTTCATCGCTAACTGACAAAGTTCATTTAACCTTTTCTTACGGAAACTTCACTCATCATCTCCTCATTCAATACTTCCATGGTTCTTTCTTTTTATTGACCTTCAAGGTCGGGGACATCATACTTGATTGGTTTGTGCTCCTGAAACATTTCCATAATGCCATTAATTTTTGGCGTATTACTATTTAAAGTAATAAATGGCGTTCCCAAACAAGCCGCTGCAATCGTATGATGAAAACGTGCAGAGACAAGTAACCCTGCTCGGCCAATGACCGTTAACCATTCATCAAGAGACTTAGCTTCTACCACTGGGAGGTTCGGTAACTGCTCCCTTAATAAGTCAATAAACTCCTCATCATCTTTTGCCGGATTACTTTTTGCACCTGTTAAGAAAACGACTTCATAACCTTGATCTTGCAAAAATTGAATGTAATGAACTTGTTGATTCACAATACGATCTTTACGTCTACTTTTACCGAACGCAGATCCTGAAAATACAACCCTTTTTGTATCCTTTCTCATCCCTTCAGGAAAACGCCCTTGAATGTAAACAGGCAATGAATCAAAACTTCCTGGCGCTTTCACGCCTAATTTCTTCATTATAGATAAACGCTTAGGTTCACGTATTGCAACAGACATAATCAAGCGAAGTTCTAAATAAAATGTTTGTAAGCCCTAAATATTAAGTTAGCTAATCAGATATAAGGTGAGTTGAAAAATTGTTACACCAAGTACTATAACAATGAAAATCCATACTTTTTTCATCACAACCACAACTAAAACCCCTAAAAAAACACTGCTTAACTTACTTTTGCTCAAATCATTAATTTTCGATAATTTTTCACATGAAGCACAGCCACTTACGAAAAAATTATGTCAACATAAAATGGAGATCTTTTACAAGATTGATGTTTTCCTTCACCTCTTTATACACGTTCATGAAGAACTGTTGACTTCCTTGCTAAGACCTTTTATTATATTAATTACAAAGCGATAATGATAATCGTTATCACCGATTTGTTGTAACTACCCTCTAGGAGATGATGACATTGGCGATCCCGTCTTTTCAGAAATCTCACTGTAGGCTATACGAGATCTAGTGGAAAATCGATTTAACGATTAAAGTTTCTTTCCTCCTTCGAACGGGTAAGTAATAATCAGATAATCTCTAGATCTACTTATTTACACTTCATTAATAATGATGGCTTTTAGTTTTTAAAGCCTCACAGCTAGAGTCATAATCAACATATCTCATTGATACTTCATTTTACGGAAGGGGAGAACAAATATGGACACTAAACATAATGGTAACATCGAAGGATGCCCGTTTCATGGTGGGGCGACGAGTAACAAATCCAGTGGCACGAATAATCAAGACTGGTGGCCAAACGCATTAAATCTGAATATTTTACGTCAGCATGACACGAAATCTAATCCTATGGAAGAAGACTTTGATTATGCTGAAGAATTTCAAAAGCTAGACTACGATGCGCTTAAGCAAGACCTTCGTGACCTTATGACAGATAGTCAAGATTGGTGGCCTGCTGACTATGGACATTATGGTCCATTCTTTATTCGTATGTCTTGGCACGCTGCAGGTACATACCGTGTAGGCGATGGTCGTGGAGGTGGCAATACTGGTAACCAACGTTTTGCGCCCCTTAACAGCTGGCCGGACAACGCTAGCTTGGATAAAGCTCGACGGCTCCTATGGCCTATTAAGCAAAAGTACGGTAACAAAATCTCCTGGGCAGACTTACTCGTTATGGCAGGTAATGTTGCGATTGAAGACATGGGCGGTCCAACAATTGGCTTTGGCGCAGGACGTCCAGACATTTGGCATCCAGAGGAAGACATCTATTGGGGAACGGAAACAGAATGGCTTGGTGACAATCGTTACTCCGGTGACCGTGAGCTCGAGAATCCACTTGCTGCTGTTCAAATGGGACTCATCTATGTGAACCCAGAAGGTCCAGATGGTAAACCAGATCCACTTAAGAGTGCTCACGACATTCGCGAAACCTTTGCACGTATGGGCATGAACGATGAAGAAACCGTGGCACTCATAGCGGGCGGCCATACTTTCGGTAAGTCACACGGTGCTGGTGATGCATCTCATGTTGGACCAGATCCTGAGGCTGCTCCTATTGAACAACAAGGCTTAGGCTGGCAAAGTTCATACGGTAGTGGTAAAGGTCGTGACACAATCACGAGCGGTATTGAAGGTGCATGGACCGCTAATCCGACACAGTGGGATAACGGATACTTTGACCTGTTGTTTGGATATGAATGGTGGCTCACAAAGAGTCCTGCAGGTGCGTGGCAGTGGCTTGCTGTAGACCCTAAAGAGGAGGATCTCGCTCCAGATGCAGAAGATCCATCAAAACGTGTAGAAACGATGATGATGACTTCGGACCTCGCTTTACGTCATGATCCAGCATACGAGAAGATTTCACGCCGTTTCCATGAGAACCCAGATGAATTCGCTGATGTCTTTGCTCGTGCATGGTTCAAATTATTACACCGTGACATGGGTCCAAAAGCAAGATATCTAGGTCCAGAGGTTCCAGAAGAAGAGTTTATTTGGCAAGACCCAGTACCAGCTGGCAATTATGATTTAACAGAAGCAGAAATTGCAGAGATTAAAGAAAAGATCCTAAACTCAGGACTTACTATAAGCGAGCTCGTTTCAACGGCTTGGGATTCTGCAAGTACTTACCGCGGATCAGACCATCGTGGTGGTGCAAATGGTGCCCGCATCCGTCTAGCTCCACAGAAAGATTGGGAAGCGAACGAGCCGGAACAACTTGAAAAAGTACTAAATGTATTAGAAAACATTCAAAGTAATCTAGAACAAGACATCAGCCTTGCTGACTTAATCGTATTAGGTGGTAGTGCCGCAGTAGAAAAAGCTGCACAAGATGCAGGCTTCAATGTTACTGTTCCATTTGCTCCAGGACGTGGCGATGCAACACAAGAGCAAACAGATGTTGAAAACTTTGAAGTATTAGAGCCTGTCTCTGATGGGTTCCGTAACTATCAGAAGAAGCAGTATGCTGTAAGTTCAGAAGAGCTCCTCATTGACAAGGCACAGCTCTTAAACCTTACTGCGCCAGAAATGACTGCACTTATTGGCGGTATGCGTGCTCTGGGTACAAACCATGGCGGCACACAACACGGTGTATTCACCGAGCAAGTAGGCACACTCACAAACGACTTCTTTGTAAACTTACTTGACATGGGTATTGAATGGAAGCCTGTTGAAGACGAAGGTTACTATGTTGGTCGTGATCGCAAAACTGGTGAAGTCGTCCGCACAGCAACAAGAGTTGACTTAGTGTTTGGTTCAAACTCCGTTCTACGTGCCCTTTCAGAAGTGTATGCGCAAGATGATAACAAAGAAAAGTTTGTGCGTGACTTCATCAATGTATGGGTCAAGGTAATGAATGCAGACCGCTTCGACCTTAAGGCGCAAGACCTTACAAAAACTCAAGTCGCAAGCAAATAAGTGTAACAGACACATTCGAATTAAAACTCACGATCTGTTCTCCACTCTATAAATAGAATAACATGAAGCAGGACTCCTCAATTGGGCTCCTGCTTCAACTACTTTCACCTACTTTGGCTTGGTCCGTTACCTTTTATTCGTTTTTAAGACCGATCCAACCTTCAATTCTCGCCGTTGTTTCAGATTTATTTCAACCATCGTCCTTTTTAATTTAAATTTGATACTATTCGCTCAGCAACTTTCCTTGCACCTGATATATTTCTCGCAACTGGTCCTATTTCTAATTCACTTAATGGCCCTGAAACATATAAATGATTACACCACTCTAAAGACGGTTTTACAATTGGGTATCCACATTTTGCACATTGTAGACCTTTTTCATCTATAAGTTTAGTCAGCCATTTTTCTTTCGGTAATGATGCAATAAACCCAGTAGCTAATAAAACTGATTGAGTAAAAAGAATATTACCACCTTTTAAATCTAATTTTACTCCTTCACCATTTATTACGTTTCCTGATACAACTTCTCTATCTATAATAGAGATAAGTTTGTTTTTCTCTAATCGTATTAACTTACGATATAGTTCTCGAGGTAAAGACCCTTTATTTCTTGCTTGATTTATTAATTGGCGACGTTTGTCAAAATCCTTTACTTTTTGAAAAGATGACATATATTTTGGTCCTAACCATCCTGGATCACTATCGAATGAATTAATTCGAAACGGATGCCTTTTAAGTAATGTAACTTGACCAGGGTATAAACTCGACAATTTAATGGTTGTGTGTGCAGCCGTTATTCCCCCGCCTACAACCGTTACAGGCGGTGAAAGTTTGTTTATGTCTGTCAATCTTTCATCAAAAACATGGTAAATTTGTTCTTGTTCCGTTTCGGTATTTAATGACTCTACCCAATCAGGTAAATGAAGTTGATGATTCATACTAATAGCAATAACAATATTTTCACCATAAATTTCTTTGTCGTTTGTCGTTTGTACCCTCCAACTCTTCGTTTCTTTTGTTACATTATTCACTTTCCCTTGAACCCAAGAATTGTGTAAATCTACCTCGTTTATCGTATTGTTACAATGTTCTTTAAATAAGTGTAAGGAAGGTCTATCATATGGGCCATAAAAACTTTTCTTATCACGATATTTAGCATATTTTTTCAAAGAAAATGGATCTATATCAATATGGTGGACAGATGGGGATCGTAGAAATTCCATTCCAATTAATTCAGTTTTACGCTTCCATTCAAATAAAGGCTCTGGATTTGGATCTACTATTCTCAAGTTATCGCTTTTTGTTTTACCACTTTTAATTAAATAATTGGCAATCGTACACCCATGTATGCCCCCACCTATAATTATCCATTCAAACAAGATCTATTCTACCTCCAGTCAACAAATCGTAATCATTACGTTTTGAAGTGTATATTAAGCCATAAATAAATGCAAATATAACTTATCGTTGCTTGTTTAACGAGCAGTCAATCGTGGTACGTCTACATTACATTACAAACGTAAAGAACAGTGGTTAATTCTTTAGGTGGTACAAATCCTAGTTAAAACTTTCAAAACAACGACCTTTTTTCTATATATAACTTCATGGATAAATATATGGCGCTTCCGGCTGATTCGTTTCTTTCCATTCTTTCACTTCAATAACCGGCAATGATTGACCATCATCTTCCATAATATTGATTTCTCCGTTAACTTTCACCCAATCATTAACATTTCCCAGTCTGTTATCATCGCTGGATAACAGCAACCCTATGACATGAGCGTCAGCAACGCAGTGCGTAACTAAAAGCCTTCCCAAAATTGGATGATCATGTGAGTTTGAATCAGCCGCTAAAATAAATCCCTCTAATTCTATAGATTTCCCCTTTAAAAACTCTGGATACGTAAGAATATTGCTCACATATGTCGAGAAATTCACATGATCCAAAATAAGATCAGGACTTTCCAACATTTCTTGAAGATCTTTATTAGGTTTAACTAATTCATCAGAATGACTTAAATCCTGCTCGTTTGGCGTATAACATATTCCCCTCTTAACAGCCTCTGCTGCACCTAGATCTTTATATGGTAGAAACATACCTGTTACTAGTGGAAGAATAATAATTGCGTATACTACAACACTTTTCAAGGGCACCTTTCTTGCTTTATCCATTTCATGATTACACCCTAAAATCATACAGTAATTATGATCCTCTGCTTGCTCTCTTGAGATAAAGATCCTAGGAACTTGAATAAAAAATAGAATTAAGAAAATAACTGAGGCAACCTGGCTAAATCCTGTATATTCAAGATTAATAAATTTAATAATCTCTCCTGTATGATGGAGCATAAAAATAAACCCGGAAAACATTAATAAAATGATTGCTTTAATTGCTTCCTGAGCATGAAAATACAACGTCATACCTCCTTATATCCAAGGGTGAACAAACATCAGTACACCAAAGACACTTAATGTGATAATAATCATTAAAACTAATACAAAACGAAGCTTAAACACAGACAGCATCATCATTGTATTTTTCAAATCAAGCATAGGACCATAAATAAGAAACCCTAATAAAGAAGTCTCAGGAAACACATGACGAAAGGAAGCGCCGATAAAGGCATCAGCTTCCGAGCAAAGGGATAAAAGATAAGCAAGCCCCATCATCATTGCTGTAGAAAATATAATCCCGTCCCCTAACCCTACTAAGTAATTTGTTGATACATATGTTTGAACAAATGCAGCTAACATGGCCCCGATTATTAGATACTTAGCCACATCGAAAAACTCATCTACAGAATGGATAAACATGGCTTTTATTCTTAATGAAAGGGGAAAACGGTATGTAGATTGATCCAATTCAAGCGTACTAGTTGATTTTTTCAATTGATTTTCCTTAAAGAGATAACTAATGATCGCGGAAATAACAAGCGCAATTAGTAGTCCAACTCCCATTCTCAATAATGCTATTCTTAAATCCTGACCGAAAGCCATATAGGTGGACGCAATAACGATAGGGTTAATAAGAGGGCCAGTCAACAGAAATCCTACCCCTGCAAATATAGGAACTCCCTTGTATACGAGTCTTCTTACAATAGGAACGATGCCACATTCACATGCTGGAAATAACGCTCCCAACATACAACTCATCCCTACAGCCATAATTCTATTTTTAGGAATTAGCTTTTTAATATGCTCTTCTGTAACAAAAACTTGTATAATACCCGCTATAAAAACACCAATCAAAACAAAGGGAATAGCCTCAATTAATATACTAAGAAAAATCGTATTAAAGGCTAACAGAGAATCTGGCAATAATATCATTTTTATCGTCCAACGTTCATTGACAACCACAAGATAAAATACGGAAACTAAAATCATAAAACCTGTTATTTCTGCTAAGTTTTGTTCAATACGCCGTATCATTTGATCCTCCAACTTTTTATATTTACTGAAAACATATGGAAGACAAGCAACGGCTATGACATTAAATCGAAATAATTACGGTTTACCTCCGATAAAAAACAACAAAAGAAAATTCTTTTGTTGTCTTCTATTCTTATACATTCAATTTTGCCCATTCACTTTCTACTTCATTAGTATCTAAGTCTATACCAATCATCACTAAGTAATGTCTTCCTTTATATTCTGCCGGTTCCAAGTAAGTTCTTTTCATTACGTGTTGTAGTAAGTAGCACCTATCCTTTAAAGGGATGTATCCTTTTGCCCTTAACAAATTTGGTTGCCACTTCTTTAAGAATTTATCCACTTTAGCTTGTTTCGTGTGTTGATTAAATTCCAATATAATGGTATTTATTCGTGAATAGGATCGGTGATGTTTATGTTCATGGTTGTGATGATGCTTATTTTCGCGTTGAGAATGTGTATAGTTATTTTTGTGTAATGATATTTTATTATCGATCACATTTACATTTTCTAACAAGATGTCTAAATCGACTTCACTATAAGAAGTAAAATAAACAGGTGATTCTGCATTTTGTTTCTTAATTACTTTCTTTACTTTCTCCTTATGAGACGCTGAAATCAAATCTACTTTATTCAATATTAATATATCAGCAACTTCTATTTGTCTTCGGGTTGTTTGAACTAGTTCTCGAACGGACTCAAAAATACTGTTATACTCAAGAATATTCTCGCCATCTAGGACAGTTATTACTTTTTCTAAATAAAGGCAATCGATTAGTTCTGGTTCAGTCAAAGAATCTACTACTTCTTCCGGATTTGCCACTCCGGTCAATTCAATAAAAATTACATCTGGCTTATTTTCAAGGAGCTTTTTGATCGAATCGGAAACTTCACTTTTTTTACTGCAGCAAATACAACCATCCAATAACTTTTCCATGATTTGTTGTTGATTTTTTTCGAGAATAATCTCTCCATCCATATCTGCCTCCCCTATCTCATTCATTAAGACAGCAGGAGCAACTCCCTTCTCATCACATCTTCTGAGTAATTGCTTTAAAAGTGTTGTTTTTCCGCTCCCTAAAAAACCACTTAAAACAAATACCGGGATTTTTTTCATTCTTTTACCACTCCCTAATGATCGCTTACTCTTTTCTTCCTTTAATATATATGAAATTAAATCGTAACAATTCCTATTTACAGGTGTTTTCTTTTATAAAAACGAGGAGATCATTTCCCCAATAATTTCAGGCAATGCCTGTGACTTAAATTAAAAAAAGGCTCCCCATTTTTTGAGGAACCTGCCTTAACTTATTATGATGACATCCACTTTGGCGGCGTGTTTTTATCCCAATATACATCACCGATATTATAGTGTTCTTCAAAATCATCATCACTTAAATGGTAGTGGAAATTAAACCAGTAACCATCCTTCGGCTTTTTATCACGCCGGACGTGAAACATTGCTATTTCTTCTTCACTAAGGTCGTCATAAAGGTGGAATATCTTTTCTCCATAAGGTGATGAACCGAGCTCAGAAATAGAGAGATACTTAAGTTTCTCAGGGTCTTCTTCATGTAAAAGCATTTCAAGAACTTCTTCTATGTTTGGCAATATGGTTGTCATGACATCATCTTCGACTTTTTCAATAATTTTAGGACCTAGTTTAGCCATCGTATAATCAACTGCTTGTTCCGATAAAGCATCGATGACATATGTATTCGAATCAAGGTCAGCAAATGCCTCTTCTATAGAAGAATCTTCATCAAGGCTCTCTTCTGTATTCACTGCATTCGGTTCGGCCGCTAATGCTTCTCCTTGATCTTCACTATCAGAAACGGCCTTACTGCTCTCTGCATTTCCATCTAAATAGGTTGGCGGGATATACATCCCGACTGTCATTAACGTAATAAGGACAACTGATATTTTTTTCAACCAAAGTTTCATAAAATTAGCTCCTTATAGCCGACATTTCTTACCTATTATTTTAGCATATTTACAAGGAATGAGGTTCACTAAACTTTGAGTAAGTTCGTC
Organism: Texcoconibacillus texcoconensis; assembly: GCF_014202575.1. GTDB lineage: Bacteria > Bacillota > Bacilli > Bacillales > Salisediminibacteriaceae > Texcoconibacillus > Texcoconibacillus texcoconensis. Next base: position 365,206 of record NZ_JACHHB010000002.1, read on the forward strand.
GTTTCATTCTCAACATCCCCTTTGATTCTTAGTCTAACGAATTTATTTTTCGTTGTCCAAGCCAGGGGCTTTAGAGATCGTTTAGTCACGTAAATCTCCCTTAGATAGTCCCTACTAGCTTAATAACTAAAATCATATCCTCCTTCTTGTCCACATATTCATTTTTATGTATTAATAATGTTAACGCTAAGGGGGCTTCTAGCATGAAGAGGTCGACCATTGATTGGCCTTTTTTCTTTATAGCGATTTTGTTTTTAATTGGAATATGTGCGTCCATCTTTTTATATCCAGACCAAATTTTCCTCTTATTTGACTCTTTACGAGTTCGGATAAACGAAGCGTTAGGCATCATCTATTTGTGGATTGGTTTGTGTTCGTTATTGTTTTTAATATGGGTGGCGTTTAGCCGTTTTGGTAAAATCAAGCTTGGAAAAGAAAACGATGTTCCAGCGTTCTCAAATGTCAGCTGGTTAGCGATGATTTTTTGTGCGGGGATTGGGTCTGGCATTTTGTTCTGGGGCACGATTGAATGGGGGTATCACATGAACGAACCCCTATTTGGTTTTCTTCCCCATACTCCATCTTCTATTGAATGGAGTGCGGCATATGGACTGTTTCACCACGGACCTACGGCCTGGGCTATATATGGACTACCTGCTTTGCCCATTGCTTACTTGTATCACGTGAAGGAACGCCCAGTTTTGAAAATTAGTGAAGCATGTAGTCCTATTTTAAAGCAGCATAGTGATGGACTGATTGGAAAATCTTTAGATTTATTTTTTGTGATTAGCTTGCTCGGAGCATCAGGGACATCTTTAGGGATTAGTGTTCCAATGATGTCTGCAGGTGTGGCGAAAATCACTGGAATCGAAAGGAGCTTCATACTAGATTTAGGGGTTTTATTTATCTGCACGGCCCTGTTTGCATTCAGTGTTTTTGCCGGGCTTGAAAAAGGAATAAAGTTCCTTAGTAACGTGAACATCTATTTAATTTTTCTCATCCTTCTTCTCGTTTTTATCTTAGGTCCGACAGTATTTATTTTAGAAGTTTCAACCAGTAGTGTGGGGCTTATTGCAAACAATTTTTTTCGATTAAATACATGGATGGATCCTATCGGGCAGTCTGGTTTACCAGAAAAGTGGACGGTTTTCTATTGGGCTTGGTGGATCGTCTACGCCCCATTTGTTGGCTTATTCATCGCAAAGGTTTCAAAAGGACGAACGATAAAGCAAATGATTCTAGGAACAATAATACTCGGCCCTTTAGGCTGCTGGCTCTTTTATTTCATCTTAGGAAATTATGGACTTTCTTTACAATTGACAGGTCAATTAGACATTACATCTATCATCGAACAAGGAAAAGCCAACGAAGCGATTATCTCAATCATACATTCTCTACCTTTGGGAAATCTCTTGGTCACCTTATTTACAATTCTAGCGATTGTTTTTACCGCAACGACATATGATACATCTTCATATTTAATCGCTGCCGTCACACAACGATCATTAAATAACGACCCTATTAGATGGAACCGTCTATTCTGGGCGTTTGCCTTAGCCATCCCCCCTGCTGCTTTATTGTTTATCGGAGGGCTTACTACTCTCCAAGCAGTTACCATTATCGTCGCACTTCCTTCCACCTTGATGATGATTCTTCTATCGCTTTCTTTTTTAAAGTTGATGGAAGAAAGGGAGTGAATGCTATTAGCAGAAGCGACATTTACAACGAGCCAAGGGTACACAGTGATGTTCAAACCAATGGAGGAGCTGATTCGAATTTTTTAAGCTGAAGAAAGGCTTTCTGTCGAGTAGCTTCATTTTACTACATACAATCGCTGGGGTCTTTTTTCATCCTCTTCTCCTCCACATTCTATTTCACGAAGGTGATTCGATATTGTTTATTTCATACACAGGTACCTTAAATGACATTTAAGTTTTTTATCCCATACTGGATAAGCTCACTTTTATTTTGAATGTCAAGTTTATTCATGATATTGGTTTTGTGAGTTTCTACAGTTTTAGGACTTATAATGAGGCGTTCTGCAATCTGTTTATTTGTGTAACCAAGGACAGTCAGACGAACAATTTCTTTCTCCCTCATGGAAAGGATAGAAAAACTTTTGCCCCTACTTTGAAAAAGTCTATTCATCTGTTCATCAGACAGACCAACTTTATAATATCTTTTCCCACTCATAACATGTTTGATTGCTTCGTGCATATCGCTTCTGTCACTCTTTTTCAGAATAAAACCTTCCACATCTAGTTCCGCCGCTTTCTTAATATAGGCCTCTTCATCATGCATCGATAAGAAGATGATTTTAATATCCGGAAACTCCTTTTTCATACGTTCGGCAGATGTTAAACCGTCAAGTCCCTCGGGCATAGAAATATCAAGTAGAACAACATCTGGTTGTTCAACCGAAGCGATCTGCATAGCTTCTTCTCCATCGCTAGCTTGTCCAACCACCTCAAAGGTGTTATTTGCTTCTAGTAACATCACAATTCCAAGACGTATCAAGGCATGATCATCCACAACTAACACTTTTATCATTGCCATCCCTCCTCCAAAGGGGTGTGAATAAACACCGAAGTGCCATTTCCAGGTGCAGACTCTAAGCGGAAAACCCCTCCTATTTGATCAACTCGCTCTTCCATGTGCTTCATGCCTAGTCCTTTATGTTCATATTCGTTTCTATTAAAACCGATTCCATTATCATAGATGTTTAAAAATAGGCCGTCGCATCTCTCTTCAAGAAGAACTTTTACGCTCGTTGCTTTTGCGTATTTACTCGTGTTATGCAAAGCCTCTTGAATCACACGATATAGATTAATTTCTACATCGGCAGGCAGACGAGAAAATATATTAGAATGAAATGTAAAAGTTGTCTGGGGGTGATTTTTTTTCATCGTTTCGATTAAATCTTCGACAGCTGCGACGAGGCCTAAACGATCGAGACTTTTAGGTCTAAGTTGTGAGGAGTAAGCCTTCACATCGGCCATGACTCTGTTTAATTCATTGCGTACCTCATGAACATATTGATTCACCCGCTCATCTTCTACAAATGACTCTACAGCTTGCAAAGCTACAGAAATTGAATATAAGGACTGACCGACACCATCATGTAATTCTTGAGCTAATCGTTGATGTTCGGTTTCTTTAGCTTCGATGAGTTTCTGAATCATCCATTTCGACAAGCGTATTTCTTCTTCTCGTTTTTTCTGACGTTGATCACGGAGGACAAGCAAATACTCCTTAGAACGAGATTCATTGTCTTCATAAATTAAAGCTGTGCTCATTTCCACTTCTAATTTTACTCCCAGATAAGTCGGCATTTGCGATTTAAAATAAGGAACCTTTTCTTGCTCTATTAAGTAACAGCGATTTTCACCTGGTTCCACTTTTCGCTCTTGGCAAAACTTGCAATAAGGAACCTGATCAAATAACCGCCAACCTGTTAAATCTCTCGCTGCTGGATTCATCATTAAGATGTTTCTTTCATGGTCCATGATAAGGACACCATCTTGAATATTTTCAAAGATTTGTCTTAAATAACGGTCTTCCAAATGTAAAGGTTTCATAGCAACCATCACCTCACTTGATATTACCCTATACTTATATTGTAACGGATAACGGAGAGAAAGGGTAAAAGAACGATCAGCCGTTGCATCACATTTGTGTGCAACGGCTGTTTTTAAATCAATCCCATTAATTTGAAGTAGTTTTTATGTGCTGGTGGTTTATCCAAGCATTATACCCACCAGTTAGATTGACAACATCTTTTACACCATTAGCTTGTAATATACTGCAGGCAATAGCAGAACGAAGACCTGAACCACATTGCATGAGAATTTTTTTGTCGTCAGGCACTTCTTGCATTCGGTTTGGCAAGGTCCCGAGCATAATATGTTGCGATCCACTAATATGACCATCGTTATATTCAGATAAGTTCCGAACATCGATCACGTGAACTTCTCCTTCTTTAACTTTAGTCTCAGCTTCTTCAGGATGTATTTCAGGATAGCTTTCTGTCTTCTCAGCTTGCGCTAGAGCGGTCTCTGCTTCCATGACAGTGTCAGTAGTGTCTATGCCAACAGATTGCAAAGCTGTACTAATTTCATTCAGTGATTGATCTTTACTAATCAATAGTGTTAACGGACGATGATAATCGACAAGCCATCCAGCCCAATTTGGGAACGATCCGCCAAATGGAATGTTGATCGATCCAGGAATATGCTCCTGAGCAAAAGCTTGGTGATCCCGCGTATCAATCACTTGCGTGCCTTCTGTGATTTTTGTTTCGACTTCAGAAACCTCTTTTAGTTCTTCAGGTTCAGGAAGGTTGCTTAAAAGGGCAGGTCCCACCTTATTCACATGTTTCATCACAGCAAAGTATACAGGTGGCTCAGGTTGACCTTCAATTAAGTCCTGGGCAAACTGTTCTTTATCATTGTATTTGAGCGCCCAATTAAATCGCTTTTCATACCCTACCGTTGAGGAAGGCACAGCGCCTAATGATTTTCCACATGCGCTTCCCGCTCCATGAGCAGGCCAAACTTGCAGGAAGTCAGGTAATTGTTTGAAACGTTCTAATGAATCAAACATATCATAGGCACCAGACAAAGAGGTTCCTTCAACTCCAGCTGCTTTCTCCAATAGATCGGGACGCCCAATATCTCCGACGAATACGAAATCCCCAGTAAAGATTCCGATCGGTTCATTGGCATTCGCACCTCCATCCGTTAGGAGAAAAGAGATACTTTCTGGGGTATGACCTGGCGTATACATAACTTCAAACGTCAAATTACCAAGTTCGAATCGATCCCCGTTCTTCACTAGCTGGTGCGGAAGACCATCTACATATTCATATTTCCAATTTTCATCACCTTCATCTGATACATAAAGCTTTGCATTGAGACGTTCAGCCATTTCACGAGCACCTGAAACATAATCAGCGTGGATGTGTGTTTCTAAAGCCCCAACAATTTCTAGCCCTTCCGTCTTCGCTGCTTCAATGTAAGGTTCAATATCCCTCGCTGGATCGACAATAACCGCTTCCCCTTTCGCCTGACATCCAACCATGTATGAAGCCTGTGCTAACTTCGTGTCATAAAAATATTTTAGTAACATATGAAAAACTCCCCTCTTATCATTTGATTATTTAGTGTTAAATAATATGGAAAGGACGATTTCGCCCCACTCCTCCCATCAACTACGAAAACTACTTAAGAATTATTACTTGGTGTTTATAGCTTCCAGAGTCGCTTTAGCATAACGCAAACTCTTTTGGACACTTGGATCTTTCATCCATTTCATTACAGTAAAGACTGAAATATGTCCCCCCTTCATCTCCTCTGCACGAGCTTGAATTTCATCAGCCTTTTCCAACAACTCTTTCCCTTTTTGTGCGAGAGAGTGCTCATTGATAGATGCGGAAATATATGATAGGGATTCTTCGTCATTCCAAACACTTTCTGCAAATGTTACAATCTCTTCGGTTCGTTCTACCAGTTTAAGTAAAACTGGCATTTTCCCGATCAATTTTACTAACGCTTCTAAACTTTCCTGATCAATCGAAGACAGACTTATCTGCTCCTCCAAATAATCCATTGATGCACGATCACCGAACGTGTGCTGACCAAATTGGACCATCTGATCTAGCGATTCCACAGAAGCTTGGATTTCAGGCAACTTATTCAGCAAATACGTCATTGACTCTTGTACGTCGGGATTTTCCAGCGTTTCAGCCCACAGTGGTTTCTTTTCTTCTGCCTGCTTCGTCATCGCATTCACTCCTTACTATAGTATAAAAGGGTTGGCTCACCGTCAGTTACATAACCCCTTTTAACATGCCATTCCAGTAAATAATCGGAAGAAAGTCTTTCTTTAAGTGATACATACTTTGACGTTCTTTCGCCTGATTAAACGGCATCGATTCTGTTGGTACTTTATAATAATCGAATTCGGCTAAAATTAACGAACGGTATCCAGTAACGATTGGACAAGAACTATATCCGTCATAAGAGGCTTCCATGGGAGCACCCTTTAAATGTGATATGATGTTATTTGCCACCACAGGTGCTTGTTTTCGAATCGCTGCTCCTGTTTTGGAAGTAGGCAGATTGCTGGCATCACCCAAGCCAAAGACATTGTCATATTTCGCATGTTGAAGAGTGTGTTTGTGTACATCCACCCAACCTTCTTCACTAGCTAGTGGACTGTCGGCTAGAAAAGATGGTGCCTTCATCGGCGGAGTGACATGCATCATGTCAAAGGAGGTTGTAAAAACCTCACCTGTATCTAGATTTTCAAACACCGCTTCTTTCTTGTCCCCTCTGACTTCAGTCAAGTTTGTTCTGAAGTTCGTTTTTATCCGTTTACGGTCGATTACTTTTTCAAGTGCCCTCTTATATTCTTCTACGTCAAAGATTCCTGGATTTGCAGAACACAACGTGACTTCCGTATTCTCGCGTACACCATGAAGGTTAAAAGCATCCTCCGCTAAATACATGATTTTTTGCGGAGCGCCTCCGCACTTAACCGGGGAATTAGGATGGGTGAAAACAGCCTTTCCGCCTTTAAAATTACGTATTGTCTCCCAAGTGTAATCTACATGCTCATACGAATAGTTGCTGCATACACCATTTTTCCCGAGCGTCTCTTTCAAGCCTTTTATCCCATCCCAATTAATTTCAATACCAGGAGCTACGACCAAATAGTCATAACTAACTGTTTGACCGTCATCTACTCGTACTTCATTGTTATCAGGATCAAATTCAACGACAGCTTGTTGAATGTGGTGAGCACCAAATGGTATGACTGATTTCATATCCCTTTTTGAGGCCTCTTTCTTTGCTGCACCACCTCCAACGAGCGTCCAAAGCGGTTGGTAAAAATGATTCATAGCCGGATCAATTAAAGCAATGTCATGTTTAAAAGAACTTGATTGACGCAACAATCGTGATGCAACGCTAATTCCAGCACTGCCTGCACCAATGATTAAAATTTTAAAATGTGATTTCATTACCGTTTCCTCCTCACAATATTATTTTAACGGTTCCCACTGTTCCCAAAGTGCTAACTATGTTTATAAGTCCATAATAGTGTCAATTTTGTGAACGTACCATCGGTGAATTCCCTTATTTGTATACGCTTTCATTTAAGAGAGGCGTTTTTTAGAAGGCTCTTTTCGTAAACTTTGTTGTTTTTGATAAAATCGGAGGAAAGATAGGTGGCGAAATGTGGCGTCACGTTCACTTTCTCGGTCGCTCCGGACATTGATTCCGTTATTTACTTAAATTTAGAAAACTGCCTTTCATAAAAAGTCTGTACTAAAAAACCACTCTCCAAATCTTTATAAAGACTTGGAGAGTGGTTTAATTTTGCATTCTAATCTTGTAGCTCAGATTTCTCTTTGTTTTTTCTCTTCAATTGAAGTTATTGCATGATCAATTGTTACATAATGAAACGGTTGATCCCATCTTTCATTCCAACCAGCTTTTTCAAACTTCTCGAGGACTCCCTCTTTAAGGTCGGCAAATACAATCGAGATTCCAGCAGTTTGGGACTCTTCAATGATCTCTTCCATGCTGTGAAGAGCTGTAGCATCAATATAATTGACACCTCTGAAATCCAGGATAACGCGGTCGCCATCTTTTAAGTCTACCAATATATTTCTTAACTTTTCTTCTAGATACGGAGCATTGGCAAAATACAAAGAGGAATCAACCCTAACAATGACTGTACCCGGCTTAACTTTCGCTTGAGGTTGTACACGCAGGTCTTCATATTGCTTACTTTTCTCAGAAAAACCTAACTTAGTAATGTAAGGAAACGCACTTTTACCTATCAAAATAATTAATGAAAAAGCAATCCCTATCAATATCCCTTCTTCTATCCCTAATAATAAAGTTGCTGTAAAGGTAGTCAGCCATACCCAGCCGTCTATGCGACTCACCTTGAATAAGTTTTTCATTTCTTTAATATCAATCAAACCGTATACTGCAACTAATATGATTGCCGCTAAAACTGGGTTAGGTAAAAAATAAAAAACATCTGTAAAAAACAATAAAGATAGGATGATAATACCGGCACTGATCATACTGGCCAGTGGTGTTTTTGCTCCTGACTGGTAGTTAACAGCAGACCTCGAAAATCCTCCGGTAACAGGATAAGCTGAAAAAAATGATCCACCTATATTCGCAGTACCTAAAGCAATTAATTCTTTATTAGGCACAATTTTGTATTTCTCCTTTGCTGCTATTGCTTTGGCCATGGCAATTGACTCCATAAACCCAATGAGCGAAATGGTCACGGCTATAGGCAATAATGTCAGTATTAAATCGAAACTTATATTTGGAACTGAAAATACAGGCAACCCATCAGGCACTTCGCCTACTATGTTCACTCCTGCTTCATTTAACTGGAATATATTCACAATTAAAATCATGAGAAAAACAACAATGAGAGGGGCTGGTATTTTGGGTGATACTTTCTTTATAAGGAGGAGAAGCAAAATACTTACAGTTCCTATTAAAAAGCTGATCGGATGAATATCTCCTATTCGCTGAATTGCTTCAATGAACGTTAATACGGCATTTCCCTCTCCGCTAAAACTGATGCCAAATAAATGGTCCAATTGACTGACGCCAATAATAATAGCGGCTGCAGAGGTGAAACCGCTAATAACGGCATGTGAAATAAATTGAACAATAAACCCGAGTTTAAATATCCCCATTAATAATTGTATGACACCGATCATCAGCATGAGAAGAATAACTAAACTGATATATTCCTCTGTCCCAGGTTCAGCTATCGTCGATACGCCCGTGAGGACAAGAAGAGAAACCATAGCTACAGGACCTACTGATAATTGACGAGAAGTGCCTAACAATGCATAAAGAATTAAAGGGATTGTCGAAGCATATAAACCAACAACAGGAGGTAGTCCTGCGAGCATAGCATAGGCCATACCTTGAGGAATTAACATGATAGCAACGATAAGGCCCGCTTGGAAGTCTCCTGCAAGATCATCCTTCCTATAGTTTGATAACCATTCCGCTGCTGGTACAAAGCGTTTTAACATTCTTCCTATCCCCTTTAATCAGTCAAATCATTACTAAAAATTCGTCTAATTTAGTTGAACATCTCAGCAAGTTAAAGCTAATATACAGGTACTTTAATGTTTGCTTCTGTTAAGGATCACGTTAGAAACAGCCAAGATTAACACAGCTTAAACAAAAATAAAGCGCCAGAGACCACACCCCCACCCTGTGGGTAACGATCTTTAATTAACAATTTTATTTAACAACTTATATAATAAATGAAATATTAAGAAAGATGACATAGGGTGATCCCCTTATTTTCAGGTACGGCCTCCTATCTGACTCCACATTCTTTGTGATACAGGAGAACCGCCTCTTAAGTTGTCTGTTAAATACAAAAAGAGTAGCCCGTTTTAGAGCTACTCTCTGCCAAGTGAATCGCATCCCGGTGATTAATAACTTCCAAGTGTTCACGTAGCGTTCTTCCACCAACAGTAATTCCTTCTAGAACTACCTTCGTTTCGTTGATCGTTAACGTGTTTCCTTCAATTGCATTTGTATTATATGTCCATTCGAGAAATACCTTTTCACGTAGACTCTTTTGGTAAGCAAACTACAGGCGGACGCTTTCCCAAAGGCTTGTCTTCAGCTAACTCCGGCTCGATAATACTCGCCGGAGTTGGTGGACCTTCAGACGGCGCTAATCCTTAGGGAATCGCCGTCTTCCATTCCAATCATTATCCTTAAATACAAACATTTAATGCGAAATACACTCTGGCGTTCATTAAATCAGCTCAGAAACGCGAATGAGAAACCGCTTCCAATACCGTAAAGAAAACGATTATATAAAATCACGTGTAGGTATCGCCTACTAATAATACTTTTATACTACTTTCGTATTGAAATAAATCGTTTGTTGAAAAAGGAAATGAGATATGGAAACACTCCTCTCTTCCACTAAAGCATCCCTATCTGTCATTTCAAAATATGAATTAGAGTCTTAAAATCACAAAAAATTATAAGTAAAGGATATGTTGTAAACATTAACATCTCTTTTTTACTAACCTGCGACATTAAACCCATTGTTTCAAAAAGTCCCCTAATGATGAAGTTCTTTGCTGCACAGTATAACGTCTACTGTTAATAGGGAAAAGCGTAAATCTTATTCAGCTATTGTGCTCGTATAATTATTGTAGTGATTTATTACAAATAAAAAATCCTTACACGAAAGAATGAGAAAGGACGGAAGAGATGGTCACATTGCTGGCCATCTCTGCCTTGTTAATAATATTAATTCATTCGTTTATCAAACTTTCGCTTCGGCTTAAATCCTTCTTCAAGTAAATATTGCTTCGCTTCATTATACGATGGAAACGTTCCGTCTAGTTTTTCACCTGCATAGACGTTCCACATGTCACCTTCAAAAATGATAGTAAGCTTATGCCCTTCTTTGTCCATCCATATTTCATCAATATTTTGAAGAGTTTCCTCTACTTCACTAACTGCGTTTGATTGCAGAGAGTCAATTGAGCGTTCAATGATCGAACGTAATTCTTCTTCTGAAAAATCACGGATATTAACCATCCCTTTAGGATCTTTTTTCGGTACTTTAAGTGTTGCAGCATAAACAAACCCATTTCCGTTTGGATGCAAATGGTATACGACATTTTTTTTATCACTGTCGCCTCCCACATAATGAAAATTAACACGATTTAGCGATACATCGCGGCGTTCTAATTCTGGGAAAGACTCGATAATTGCAAGTTTTTGATCAAATGTAAGCATAGTTCCTCCAAATAATTCTAATTTAATAATTCATTATATCATTAGTAGATATTAACAAAAAATACACTTACCTGCACATTCAACTAATTTTCAGATGCGCCTAGTAGTGGGCTTCCCGCGAAAGAAACGAAGTTATGAAACGATGGCTTCTTATTGGTGCAAAAAGCATTACTACCAGTACCTCTTCTGTAGTAAGGCTTTATCTTTGTTGCGCAGTATTTAGACTACTACGCAATACAAGAATTACTCAACCTGCCCCTTATACGAAGAACTGTGATTGTAAATCATCAGGTAACTGTTATTAATAATGCATTACCTCTTAATATAAGCAAAATGAAAAAGACTTCTCAGAAGTTTAATCAACTAATGAGAAGCCTCTTTTATATACCTGATGTTAGCAAAATGTGAGCATTGCACTCTCACCTTACTTACAAATTCTTATATTGGAATGGGGATAAAGCGGATCTCGGACTAAAAGCGCAACGCGATGCGCTCAAGTGCGAATGACTAACATCCTGGATTAAGGAACTTAGGCTAAACCCGCAACGTCCTGTTGCAACGCCTAAGCCACCACTTCCATGTGGAAGTTACATCATGCCGCCCCTATGGTGAGAGTGTGTAATACCTTACACGCTGTGTGCGTAGAGTGCGGTATATCAAGGTTTTATTAAATCTTTTCTGTAACATCTTTAACGTGAATTGACCGTTTTGTACTTGATTACGTTAGCAAAATGTGAGCAACGCAGATAAAATGATGTAGACGTATATATCCTAAGCTGACAATTTTACTATATATTTTATTAAGTGTTTTTATTTATTGTACTTAAATATAGGTTTAATGAATCTTCTACTTCGGTTGTTACTAACTTAATAAAGTCATCATATTCTTTTTGTGTATGCGCTTTGTCTAATGCTTCGTAATAAGCTAAGCGATTATCGACTTTAATGACAACCGGCGGAAAACCATCTTTCATGAGTTCTAAATTTAATAACAAACGTGATGTCCGACCATTCCCATCAATAAATGGGTGAATTCCAACAAAAATAGCATGTAACATAGCTCCACGAGCGACAGGATGCATTTTTTTCGTTTCTGATTGCTCATACCATGCCATCAACTTCTCCATCTCTTCTTTTATGAGGAAAGGAGCTGGCGGTATATGTTTAGCACCAGAGATAAATACTTGCTGATCTCGATATACACCAGCGTATTCATCATCAATTCCTTTTAGCACTAGTCGATGTAGATTCTTAATTTGCCACTCTGACAAAGGTTCACCCTTTTGTACAATCTCCTCTACAAAGTGAATCGCATCACGATGATTAATAACTTCCAAGTGCTCACGTAGCGTTTTTCCACCAACAGTAATCCCTTCTAGAACTACCTTCGTTTCGTTGATCGTTAACGTGTTTCCTTCAATCGCATTTGTATTATACGTCCATTCGAGTAATACCTTTTCACGTAGACTTTTGACTGTATATTTCGGTAATGGTCGGTTCGCATCTAGTAGAGCTTTTTTTTGATTAATTTGTTCGAACATTGGCTTCTCCTCTCTCACTCAAACATACTTAGATTGAGAATACCGTGCTCCTCTGAATACACCTTCTAAATCAATTTTAACCAAAACATCTGGTAAAGAGTATACATTTACTCATTTACTCTAATCTATTTCCGCAGTTTCAGTAATATCTGAAATCTTCGAAAAACTGTTTTTAGTGTAGATGTTCACTTACTTTATAGAGTGTTACCAAGGGCATACAGTAGAGTCTTATATTATTTAAATCATTTGTCTTACTTCAAACGACTAGAATAATTGAACTTGTTGGCTTTTTTCTTTGTTTTCATCATCTAGGCTATAACCAATATTTTTATATCCTTTTAATCGCTTTTCAAACATTTTCTGCAAAACATCAACATTTGAATCTACATAATCAAACACTTTCACTTCTTTTTTATCACTATGATTGCGGTGAAGCCGTCCTACATACTGTTGTAATGTTCCTTTCCAAGAGATTGGCATAGTTAGAAAGAGTGTATCTAATCTTGAGTCATCAAACCCTTCTCCAACATATTTTCCTGTTGCAATTAACAACCTTTCCTCACTATCAGGTAATTTCATTAATTTTTTTAGTGCCTGTTGCCGATCTTTTTTCTTCATAGCTCCTGATAATACAATGATGTTTTTGGCATGTCCCTTGAAAAGAGCATATAGCTCATTTACATGGTCTAAACGTTCCGTCAACACTATAGGCGATCGTCTTTCATCTAAAGCTTGTAGAACATCATTAAAAATCATTTCGTTTCGTTCTTTATTGGTGGATAATAAAGAATATATAGCTTGTATATCCGTTTCCTCCGTTTTCATTAATGTTTCTCTTTTAACAAGGATTTGTTTAAACGGGCGAATATTAGCTTGCTGTTTATTATTCGTTTTATATCTTATAGGTCCACATTGCATAAATATTATTGGGTGCAACCCATCTTTCCTAACTGGCGTAGCTGTTAAACCATACACTTTTTTTGCTCGAACGGCTCTTAATACCTTTTCGAAGCTAACAGCAGAAATGTGGTGACATTCATCTACGATAATTTGCCCGTAATGCTGTAACTCAGGTTTTATTAAACCATTACGATTAAGAGTTTGAATTGTAGATATATCTAAGTTACCGGTTGGTTTATTTTTCCCACCACCAATTTGACCAATTTCTTTTACTGGGATGTTTAAAAAAGTTGATAATCTCTCTTTCCATTGTTCAACTAATTGTTTTCGATGCACAATGATGAGTGTATTGGTTTCACTTCTACTAATTAATGATGCAGCTGTCACCGTTTTTCCAAATCCAGTATCTGCTGCTAATACTCCTGTGTCATAATTAGCCATAGAAGTAACTGCTTCCTCTTGTTGGATCGTAAGTTGACCATGAAACTTAGCATCAATGGACTTTCCTACGAATTGGTTGTTTATTATTTTAAGAGGGATTTTATATTCAGTGAAAATTTCCTCCACTTTTTCCAATAGACCTCTTGGTAGTATAAGCATATTGTCCTCAACCTGTGCACAATCAATCATTCTAGGAATTCGATAAGTGGAAAAACGCTTTGCTTGCGCCTTGAAAAACTCCGGGTTTCCAAACGTTGCAAGTTTGTGTAATTCATTTAGAATCATACTTGGTAATAAAGTCTTAGGAATTTGAATACCCTCATTTAATTCGATCGTAACTTCTTCGGGAAAATTAATATTCTCAACTTTCTCTTTTACCTTAATAGAGCTTTCTTCCTCAGAAAAGTTTGTCACTATTTGTAAAATGATTTTTTCAGGTATCTTTTTTATCTCCGATAGATATTTCCATTGATTCGGATATTCTTGCAATGAATCATTTACAAACACACTATTCCCTTTCATTTTTGCTTGCTTCTGTAATGGGAGAGCGATTAAATTGCCAAGACCACCTTTAGGTAATAGACCTTGGTTAGGGAACATTCTATCAAAGGAATCCATTCCAACTTCAAAGCGTTTTTCACTTGTTTTCGATAATAGAACCATCCCTAACTTTCTGGCTAACGAAGCACTTATTGCCTTTTCAAAAAAGAACCAAATATGAGCCCCTTCCCCTGATCGGGAACGTTCAATGTGATATGGTAAATCTAAGTTTTTACAGGTTTCAATAAATGCACGTACATCATCTTGCCATTGTTTTTTATCAAAGTCCACTGCCAGAAAATAACACGTATTATCTTCAAGTAACGGATATCTGCCTACAGTTTTTTTGCCACTTAAAGCCAAGATAGCGTCTGTTTAATAGTATACTCCTGTTTTTAACTCCGTTTAGAGTAATTTTAATTGTGAAAATAAAGTAAGAAAGTTAGGCTTATTATAAGGAGAGTGTTTCATATGGGAAAGAAAAAAAGGAAAAATAAAAAAAGATTTAACGAAACAGAAGACTTCGGTACTTGTGTATTATATTGTAAAGAATGTAATTATGAATTTGAGGTGGATTGGGAAACAATTTTTGAAATACAAGAATGTACTCATGGATATGTAGGGTTTCACCTAAATGATGTATTCATTGATTGTCCTAAATGTCATGTAACTATTTCGGATAAGTTCGAGGATGATAACATTCTTACAGATAGCAAGAAATCAAACCAAAATATAACACTAAAAGATAATGGCGAGTTACCATTTTAGAATGTATATATACCAACATTGCTATAAATAATACATCGACGTTCCATATATTATATCATGCATTACTTCCAGTCACCGCTTTGGCAGGATGGTCTTTTATTTTTTCCACGTAACGTCTAAGAAATAAAAAAGAAGCTTCCCAAAAGTTCAGCGAACTCATGAGAAGCCTCCGTTAAAATCCTCAATGTGAGCAAAATGTGAGCATTACACTCTCACCTTACTAACAAATCCTTATATTGCAATGGGGATAGAGCGGATCTCGGACTAGGGAAACGCGATGCTCTCTAGTCCGGGTGACCAACTTCCTGGATTAAGGAACTTAGGCTAAAACCGCAACGTCCTGTTGCAACGCCTAAGCCACCACATCCATGTGGAAGTTGTCCAGCTCAGCGCCTACGAGCTCGGGGTCACTTCAGGCCTTTTCTGAAGCCAAAAAGCGGCTTCTATCAAAGTCCTTCCAGTGCCCGTCGCTCGTGATCAAGGCGCTTGCGCTTTTCTTATTACATCATGCCGCCCATTCCGCCCATGCCGCCCATGTCAGGCATGCCGCCGCCTGCTGCGCCGCCATCTTCATCAGGCTGGTCAGCGATCACTGCTTCTGTTGTTAAGAACATAGCAGATACACTTGCTGCATTTTGAAGTGCTGAACGAGTAACTTTTGTTGGGTCAACGATACCAGCTTGCACCATGTTTACCCACTCGCCTGATGCTGCGTTGAAGCCGTTTCCTACTTCTTCGCCTTTCAAACGCTCAACAATGATCGAACCTTCAAGTCCAGCGTTGTGTGAAATTTGACGGATTGGCTCTTCAAGTGCACGAACAACGATGTTCACACCTGTTGCTTCATCATCAGCTGCTTCAACGGCTTTCGCTGCATTGATGACGTTCACAAGTGCCGTACCACCACCGGATACGATACCTTCTTCAACTGCTGCACGCGTAGAGTTCAATGCGTCTTCGATACGAAGCTTGCGCTCTTTCATTTCCGTTTCAGTCGCCGCGCCGACTTTCACAACAGCTACGCCGCCTGCAAGTTTTGCAAGACGCTCTTGAAGTTTTTCACGATCAAAATCAGATGTTGACTCTTCAATTTGACTGCGAATTTGGCTTACACGGTTAGAGATTGCCGCTGCGTCTCCGCTTCCTTCAACGATTGTTGTGTTGTCTTTTGTAACAACAACTTTACCTGCGCGACCAAGTTGTGTAATGTTCGCAGATTTTAAGTCGTGTCCAAGATCTTCAGTGATCACTTCTCCGCCAGTAAGTGTTGCAACGTCTTCAAGCATTGCTTTACGACGGTCACCAAATCCAGGAGCTTTAACAGCTACTGCGTTGAATGTACCGCGAAGTTTGTTCACAACAAGTGTCGCCAATGCTTCGCCTTCAACATCTTCAGCGATGATAAGAACTGGCTTGCTTTGCTGAACAACTTGCTCAAGAACAGGAAGTACTTCTTGAATGTTAGAGATTTTTTTATCAGTGATCAAAATGTACGGATCTTCAAGAACCGCTTCCATTTTGTCAGAGTCAGTTACCATGTATGGAGATGCATAGCCACGGTCGAATTGCATACCTTCTACGACTTCTAGCTCTGTATCGAATCCTTTAGATTCTTCCACAGTGATAACGCCGTCGTTACCTACGCGTTCCATCGCTTCAGCAATTAAACCGCCTACTTCATCGTCAGCCGCAGAGATTGATGCAACTTGTGCAATAGATTCACGGCTTTCGATAGGCTCAGAGATCTTTTTCAACTCTTCAACTGCTGCGTTTGTCGCTTTTTCAATACCGCGACGGATACCCATTGGGTTCGCACCAGATGTTACGTTTTTCAAACCTTCAGAAATCATCGATTGTGCAAGTACTGTCGCTGTTGTTGTACCGTCACCAGCGATGTCATTTGTTTTGCTTGCAACTTCAGAAACGAGTTGCGCACCCATATTTTCAAAGTTGTCTTCTAGTTCGATTTCCTTTGCGATTGTAACACCATCATTTGTGATGAGTGGAGAACCAAACTTTTTCTCAAGAACAACGTTACGTCCTTTTGGTCCTAGTGTTACTTTTACCGTATCTGCAAGTGCATCAACACCGTCTTTCATCGAACGACGTGCTTCTTCGCTAAACTTGATATCCTTTGCCATGTTCATCAACCTCCTGTTTGAATTGTATGTAGCCGAAAATGGCTAAGGTTTACTTAAATTAACCGATAACCGCTAGAACGTCGCTTTCACGAAGAACCAAGTAATCATTACCTTCGTACTTCACTTCTGTTCCTGCGTATTTTGAGAAAATAATCGCGTCGCCTTCTTTTACTTCTGGTGCTACGCGTTCACCTTGGTCAGTGAGACGACCAGAGCCTACAGCAACAACTTTACCTTCTTGTGGCTTTTCCTTTGCGGAGTCTGGAAGAACAATACCGCTTGTTGTTGTCTCTTCCTGTTCAACCAATTCAATCACTAAACGATCTCCAAGTGGTTTTAACATCAAAAAAACCTCCTTTAAGTAATCAATATCAAATGCGCTTCATCGATAAACGTTACGTTTAGTCGGTAGCGCATACATTAAAAAGTCATTGTTAGCACTCGGTGGTAACGAGTGCTAATACATTTATAATCATAATGATTTTTGGGCTGTTTTTCAACCCCTTTACTTTAGAATTTTTCTATGAAGGTCGTTTGCGGACACGATGTTGTTTATTCCCTTTTTATTATTTGGTAAACCTTCATTTTTTGTTATATCTTTTAATGTTCCCATCCTACTATCGACAGCGCTTTAATTTTTATACTCAATCCTTGATCATTTTTTCATATCGTTTTATTCATTGTAACCATACGAACTATGATACAATAATAACGGTGTGACGATCCTGCATATTGTTAAAGGGTATACGAACGATAAGAAAGATAAATAAAGGGGACATGATCTTTGTCTAAACGATATTGGTTGATTATTTTAACGTTTATATTCATGCAGTTATCACCGATTGTCATTGCACCAATCATTAGCATGCTTGGACTTGCTAATACGATGCAAGAGCTTGAAGGCTTGTCTATTTTTACTGCCTTTACGCTAGGGTTCCTCATAATGGTTTGGTTGCTAATGCCGACAATCAAGGAAAGACATCAAATTGAAGGCCGAGCTAGCACTGGTCAAACTGCGCTTTGGTCCTTCCTCGGAATTTTTATCGCCTTCGGTGCACAATATGTGGCAATCCTTATTCAAATGACAGCATTAGGGATTGAACCAGGCTCAGAAAACACCGATATGATCGTTGAAATGGCGATCGCGGCTCCGCTTCTTATTATTGCTGTTGCAGTGATCGGACCAATTGTTGAAGAAATCGTCTTCCGCCAAGTCATTTTCGGTTCACTTTATCAACGTTTTGGATTTTGGATTTCAGCTGCGATTAGTGCACTCATCTTTGCTGTTATTCATATGGATTTTGAGCACTTACTCGTTTATTTTGCAATGGGTGTGGCATTTTCCTTTCTCTATGTCAAAACAAAACGAATTATTGTACCAATTATTGCACACGTCGGGATCAATTCATTCGTTATGCTCGTACAAGTCGTATTCCGCGACCATATAGAAGACCTTGAAAAACAATTAGATCAATTAGAAGAAATGCAAGCCTTTATTGGAGGTTTCTTTTTATGAATCAATCACCTAAATCTTGGGGATTTTTATACTTTTTCATCGGTTCACTCTTTCTCTTCCTAGCAATCCAGCAAAATTCCCGTACCGACGGTTGGGATATATTAACGATCGTTCTAATGGCTGTTGCTACGATGGATTATTTCATTTCGATTCGATTTTTCCGGTCAGGTCGAAAGAAAAAGTAACAAAAAATGCTGTGCTACATGGGTAAAACCATGATTGGCACAGCATTTTTTCAAATCTCATCACCCACATTGTTAGTTGACTCCTTCTGTTAACGCCTCTTTCGTCTTTCTGCCAAGCAACCAGCCTGCTGGAATCGATAAAAATGTGAGTACAGCTACTAAAATGAATCCTTCTTGAATCGCTTGTAAACTCGCCTCTTCGATACTACCATTTGTCAACATGACATGTGCACGGCGCACTTCAAAATAAACAGAAATAAACACAATACCAAGTGCTGAACTCATTTGTCGAAATACGTTGTTTATCGCAGAACCTCTTGAGACAAATTTTTCCGGAATCGCATTCATACCAGCTGTCGTTGCCGGTATTTGACTAAGTCCCATACCAAGACCTCGCATGGCATTTAAAGCAAAAATCACCCAAAGAGCCGTTTGCATACTAATAAACCCAAATAACAATGTACCAACCGTCATAATGACAAGGCCCGATGTTACAACCAATGTGGGGCCTTTACGGTCAAGAATACGCCCTCCGACAGTCATGCCTAAACCAGTGAGTAGCGCAGCTGGTAAAAAGATGAGACCTGTAACAATCGCATCGTAGCCATATACTGTTTGAATAAGAAGAGGAATTAAAAATATTCCTGCAAACAAACTGACCGAACTGGTTACTCCTACCCACACACTGACACTATAAGCAGAGACTTTAAAAATCGATAAATCGAGAAGAGGCTGTTCTTTTCGATGTTCAATTTTGATAAAGATATAAAGGCTGATGCCCCCTATCAAAATAAGGATGATATTCAATGGGTCTTGTAAATGGGCTAGTTCTGATATCCGACCGAGGCTGACTAAAATCGCTCCGACTCCTATTGTTACTGAGACGAATCCACTTAAGTCAAAACGAAGTTCACCTTCACTCGCTGGTGATTTTAAAACGATGGCTGAAAAAATAATACCTAAAATGCCAGTAGGGATATTACATAAAAATAGCCATTGCCACGAGCCCATCTCTACAATCGTTCCACCCAGTGTTGGTCCAATCGTCGGTGCCATCATCGCAGCGATTCCCCATACACCTGTCGCCAAACCTCGCTCCTCACGAGGGAACACTTCAAATATCAAAGCCATCGACAGCGGCATCATAAAACCGCCACCGATCCCTTGTAAACCACGAAATGCAATTAACGATGGTAAGTTCCATGAAAATGAGCCAAGAAGTGAACCGATCACAAATAACGATAGACCGCCAATAAACAATTGTTTTTTCCCGATTTTATCCCCTAGGTACCCGGTTAAGGGCATTGTCACCCCCATCATAACCATAAAAATCGTGATTACCCATCCTGTAGATACAGCATCTGCGTCGAAAACTTCCATAAAGTGAGGGATGGCGGGGTTAAGCATACTGTTGTTTAAAATAACTGTAAACGTTCCAAATAATACTGAAATGACAACAAGCCACTTATGTGGTATTCGTTTCATGATTCGACCTTCTCCAATCCTTCGTCTATCGAAGTAATGACATCCCCAATATATCACGTCTTCCATTTGTATGCATGGTTCCATAACGAAAGCTGACCCTTTTCATAAGAGTCAGCCTTCGTTATCTTAATGCGTGTTAGAGAGGATAATGACGTAAGAAATAAATGAGAGATTGTAGCTCTACAGATAAATCAATATGGTGAATTCTCACATCGTCTGGCACAGACAAACGCGCTGGTGTGAAGTTCAATATCCCTTTGATACCTGCATCACATATTTGATCGGCAATACTTTGGGCGGCATTTGAAGGAACCGTTAAAATAGCTGCTTCAATACCTTGGCTAATCTTTTCTTTAAATTGATCCAAATGATAAACCGGTACGTCACTAATCACTTCACCAATTTTGTTTTCATCTACATCAAATGCCATAACGATTTTCGTGTTATTACTTTTTGTAAAATTATAGTTTAGAAATGCGGTTCCTAAATTACCAACACCAACAAGTGCTACTTTGGTAAGTTCATCGTGATCAAGCGTATCCCGAAAGAAGGAAAGCAAATAATTGACGTTATATCCATATCCTTTTTTTCCCAACGCCCCAAAATATGAGAAATCACGTCGGATTGTGGCTGAATCAACTTTGATAGCTTCGCTCAATTCAGACGAAGATACGCGGTGCTTGCCTGATGCATACAAGCTTTCGAGAAAACGATGATATAAAGGCAAACGCTTGGCAGTTGCTTGAGGGATCTTCGTTTGATCAATATCCATAACTCGCCTCCAAATCTACGCACATGTTTATCTCCCCAAAATAAAGACACACACGTTTTGTTAATCATCCACCACTTCGATTTATGATTGAAGTGGTACCCCTTTATGTCGTTCTTTGAAAGTCCCCACTTTTTCCGCCTGTTTTTTCAACTAAGTAGGTAGGACCTATGATCATCCCTTTATCGATTGCTTTACACATATCATACACAGTAAGTGCTGTTGCAGATGCTGCTGTTAGCGCCTCCATTTCGACGCCTGTATGACCTTTCGTTTTCACCGTCGCATCGATCTGCAATTCATAGTCTCCCTCTTGATGTTCGTCCCATTCAAACGTGACATCAACACCTGTTAAATTAAGTGGATGACACATTGGAATCCACTGAGATGTATTTTTCGCTGCCATAACACCAGCAACTTGCGCAACACTAAGTACGTCTCCCTTACCGATTTTCCCCTCTTGTACACGCTCATAAATTTCCTTATTCACACGAATACTTGAGTGAGCAACGGCTGTACGTGTGGACGTTTGCTTGTCCGACACATCAACCATCTTCGCCCGCCCTTGATCATTAAAATGGGTAAACGATGCCACAAATCTCTCTCCCTTCTTCTCTAATTTTTATTGTACAACACCTTTTACAAAATTGTCATGCATCTTTATCAATAGATGAAAAGTTGCTAGGTTTCGACATTGTCATGTACACTTTATTAAGGACAATGATAATGATGAACGTCAAAATGTGAAGGTGAAAATATGATCTTATTACAATGCGTACAGTTAAATAAATCGTTCGGTGTTGAACCCATTTTATCGAATGTGAAATTAGAAGTCCAAACAGGTGAACGAACTGCACTCGTCGGACGTAATGGTACAGGAAAATCAACACTTTTAAAAATCATCACAGGAGAACTCCCTTATGATTCAGGTGAAATCATCAAACCGAAAGACGTCACAATTGGTTACTTATCACAAAATACAGGCCTTGAATCAACAAAGTCAATTTGGGACGAGATGATGAGTGTATTTTCACACCTTCGTAAAATGGAGTCGGACTTAAGAAATATGGAAAAGAAAATGAGCGATCCGCAATCATTTGAAAGCAACGAAGCTTACGAAAAGCTACTTGCTGATTATGATCAACTTCAAGTTCGTTTCAATGATGAAGGTGGATACCAATATGAAGCTGATATCCGCAGCGTGTTATCTGGTCTTCATTTCGATGATCGTGATTACGATACCCCCATCAATACATTAAGTGGTGGACAAAAAACCCGCCTTGCACTCGGGAAACTGCTTTTAACAAAACCTGACCTACTGATTCTCGACGAGCCCACCAACCACTTAGACATTGAAACACTCACTTGGTTGGAGAATTATTTAAACAATTACAGTGGAGCGATCTTACTCGTCTCTCACGACCGCTATTTTCTCGATAAAATTGTCGACAACGTTTATGAGCTTTCACGAACAAAAACGACAAAGTTCACGGGAAACTATTCAACATACCTTGAAAAGAAAGCAAAACAATACGAGCAAGAAATGAAGCGTTTTGAAAAACATCAAGAGGAAGTCAAACGTTTAGAAGATTTCGTACAAAAAAACATTGCACGTGCATCAACGAGTAAACGTGCCCAAAGTCGACGCAAACAATTAGAAAAAATGGAGACGATCGATCGCCCTGAAGGTGATCTCGCTTCAGCAAAATTCCAATTTGATATTAAAAAACAAAGTGGAAACGACGTACTTTCTATCGAAAAGGCAGCACTCGGTTACGGTGATGAAACAATTCTCCAAGACGTGAACTTACACCTCAACCGTGGGGAAAGTGTCGCTTTGATTGGACCGAATGGAATCGGAAAAACTTCTCTTCTTAAAGCGATCAATGGAAACCTTTCCTTGAAAGAAGGGAACATTCGTTACGGAAGCAATGTCACAATCGGTTATTACGACCAAGAACAGACGAACCTCCGCTCAAATAAAGATGTGCTTCATGAATTATGGGATGATTATCCACTCACACCTGAAAAGGATATCCGCACGGTCCTCGGTAACTTCTTGTTTAGCGGAGAAGATGTATTAAAATCGGTCCAAGACTTAAGTGGCGGTGAAAAGGCACGCCTTGCGCTTGCAAAACTGATGATGAAAAAAGCGAATTTGTTAATTTTGGACGAGCCGACCAACCATTTAGACTTGGATAGTAAAGAGGTACTCGAATCCGCACTAATCGAATACCCTGGGACGATTTTATTCGTTTCTCACGACCGTTACTTCATTAATCGCATGGCCTCACGCATCGCTGAAGTTTCTCCACAAGGAATTGATGATTATTTAGGCGATTACGATTATTATGTCGCAAAAAAGTGGGAAAATGCGGAACGTGAAAGATTGAAGTTAGAAGAAGAAATGGGACATGAAGCGAAAGGAAATAGCAAAAAGAAACCTCACGAACAAGATGCTAAACAAGCGTTTGAACAAGACAAAGCAGCAAAACGTAAAGAACGTCAGCGCAAACGAAAGATTGAAGATTTAGAGGCCAATATCGAGGAAAAGGAAACGCATATCTCTGAATTAGAAAATCAATTACTCGACCCTGACGTTTATCAAGACCATGAACGTGCCGCTTCTGTTAACGAACAATTAGAGAAACTACGTCATGAAGTAGATGACCTTTTTATCGAATGGGAGCAATTACAAACTGAAGATGAATAATCAAAAGCACAAAAACACAACCTTCCGACCGTCTCGGTTTAGGAGGTTGTGTTTTTTATTACACCCGTTTCCTCAATGTCCACGCGTAACTTCCAAACATAATGAACATTTAAAGTGATAAACATTGAAGTCGATGCTGCGACAACCCCTGAATCGTTCAAAAAAAGCAAGGCAATCGATGCAACAATCGCTGCCTGAATCATTCTCGTTTGTAAATGGTCATTTTTTTGTTTCCTTTGCTTCCATACCGACCAACCAATCAAGACGTATGTTGTCACAAACAACTGCGTCCAATGCGAATATTGAAAGATCCTGACATTTACAGCTAACTTCCGTTTGATAATATCAAAGATTGACGCAAAATCACCGGAAAACAATCGATGAAAAGCTTCAGATACGTGTGTAGACGAAGACGTCATCGTATTCAACAAGTATAAAAGAAAGAACGCACCTATAAATAAGACGCTAGATACAATCAACAGTTGCGGTTTCTTATCCCGATTTGTAAACCTGTATAAAATGTACGTACTCATGACAGCCGCCGACAACGAAGCACCCGCATTTGCACCGAACGGACTTGCCGCTAATAAAATGACTTGAGTTGTCAAAGTCACACCAACAATCAACGTTTTGCTAAGCTTCGCACCTTCCCTTTGAAGAATCGGGAACAGCATAAACCAACCGCTCACAATAAACACACCTGCTAACTCATTTCCAATCCCGTAATACCTCGCCCCGATAATCGGATCATAACCGAGAAACGATTGCCTGATGAGTACGCCACCAATAAGCAGATCGATCGTTAAGGCAAGAAAAGATAAAAAGCAAACAGAGATGACCGGGTGTTTCGTAAACGTGACAACAAGCCACGATGTAAGTAAACTGACGAGAAGAATCAAGATAAAATACACCATCATTGAAACATGACTCACAATCGGTCCTGTGACTAAAAACCAAAACGGCGAACTCGAAGCAGCTGCAAGCATATATGTCATTAACCTTTGCCAAAATATCGAGCGCGGTCGAAGCCACATCAAAATGCGTACAGCAATTAAACTCACAACAAGCACGCTAATATAGAGCGATAACACACTCCCTCTCTCTTTAAAAACAGTAAACATATGCTCACGATCTTCTTTCATCACTTCATAATTAATGGTTGATACAGCTTCAGTCGATAACGGTTTTCCCGTGACCATCTCTGGAGGTGCTACATCATACCAATCATAAAGCGTCGCTGCAATATCACGATTACTAACAAGATCATCTCGCCTGGTCGTCGACGAATAAATGGACAATACCTCGTCACGCGCCTCCCCCCAATACCAAAGAGGCGCCAACTGCTCACCATTTTGATAAGCCTCCCCATGCATCATCGGAGACAAAAAAAGCACCCGTAAATGATCGGTATCAATCAATCTTGATAATATCGAAACAAGACGTTCCTCTTCATCCACAAGCCGCTGTTCAAAGTGTGAATCATTCATATCCGCCTTTTGTTCAAACAAACGATGAAAATCTCCCCATTCTATAACGTACAGTCCATCCGTACCCTCATCATTGGCTTGTGAGATTTGCTCATTTAACCATTCCATCACAAGATCTTCATTCATTTGTTGACCAAATGAAGCATGGACAGCATCATTGTCCACAGTCCCGTCGAAAGAACCTTCCGCTTCACCATTCTTATCCACAATAAATAAAGACCCATAACGGATCTCTTCCTCACTCGTATCACTATGACCTGTCACTGCCGTGTTTACGCCTGATGTTTGCAGACGCTCCCCTAGTTCACCCACAGGTGCCCGATAGTTCGTTGCGGCATTTTTACCCATTAATGCATCGATATGTGGATGAATGAGGGGCTTGGTAGGCGAACGACCTGTCCATTGCTGATAAACGTGAGATGCTCGTTGATTTTCGATCAGCTCATCTTGTTGAAAACCATTCCACCCTTTGACACCGACAGCTAAACTTCCCGAGCTTAACGAGACCATACTATTTAAATAAGAATATTCCCCATCAGGGCGCGTGTTAACCGCTACCGTCCCGCCCTTTTGCCAAATTGAATCGCTCTTTTCCTGACTCACTAAAGCATCTAACTCTTGAAACGAAAAACTAGGAACGAGAAAAAGAACCGTTTGTATCGTGTCATTATCCACATCTTCTTCTCCATTTGCAAAAGCATTCAGTGGATGAAACATAGAAAGAACCACAATTGTTAATAATAAATAGACAATGAAGATATATTTTGCACTTGATTTCAAGCCTCTTGTTGATAAATAGGTAAAATTTTCTGACATATCCACACTATCCACACCTTTATCCACATAAAAAAGCGATAATTCCGTGGTTTATGAAGGTTATTCACAAAAACCCCGAGTTATCCACAATTTTATTGTTAACAACTTTTAGTCCATGAAATTAGCATTTACATGATTTATCCCCATTATCCACAGATTCTGAATAAAAATTGTGCACAAGAACAAGAATTCCCCTTTTTCGACTTTTCTTTCGACAAATGATAAAAAAATCTGCTTTTCTGTTGTTGATATCTCCTTAACAACAAAAAAACAGATCTGCACGTTTATCGATTACCTTAGTGGAAAGCTAGCTCTTGCGTTTAAGTCCATTTCTGATGTTTCTCCACGCATAAATTGGAATGTGCCCGCTGCTGCGATCATTGCAGCATTATCTGTACATAAAGAAAGAGGTGGAATGATCAGAGAATAGTCCTCTTCCTCACAAGCTGTGGACAATCGCTCTCTTAAACCTTTATTCGCTGCTACACCGCCTGCGAGACAAATTTGTTGTACACCATAATCACGAGCAGCCTTCATTGTTTTACCGACGAGTACATCGATCACACTTTCTTGAAAACTGGCAGCAAGTGTACTCGCTTCGATTTCTTCTCCACGCTGTTTTGCATTGTGTAATGTGTTAATAACTGCTGATTTTAAGCCGCTAAAACTAAAATCATAGCTATCTGGCTCTAACCATGCCCGTGGCAAATCAATCGATGGTTCACCTTCATGGGCTAACTGATCAATCGCTGGCCCACCTGGATAAGGAAGTCCGATGGTGCGTGCAACTTTATCATACGCTTCACCGACTGCGTCATCTCTTGTTTCACCAATCACCTTAAACGACCCGTGCTCATCCATCACAACAAGCTCTGTGTGCCCTCCTGAAACAACGAGAGATAACATTGGAAACTTTAATGTATCAACGAGGTGGTTGGCATAAATATGCCCTGCAATGTGATGAACACCGATTAATGGCAAATTGTTCGCAAATGCAAGTGCCTTCGCTGCATGAACACCGACAAGCAATGAACCGACCAACCCTGGCCCTTCCGTCACAGCGACAGCATCAAGGTCTCCGAGCGTGACTTCCGCTTCCGTTAACGCCTCTTCGATAATGAGCGTCACTTGCTCAACATGATGACGCGAAGCAACTTCAGGGACGACACCCCCAAACCGTTTATGGCTTTCTATTTGTGAGGCAATCACGTTACATAATACGTCACGTCCATTTTTCACAACAGCGACAGAGGTTTCATCACAACTCGTCTCTATTCCTAACACATAGATATCTTTTTCTTTAAATCCTTCATTCATCTTAACATCACCCACATGACTAATGCGTCCTCCTGATTATCGGTATAATAGTTCTTTCGTATACCACCTGTTTGAAAACCAAAGTTTTGATACATCGCTTGCGCCCCGAGGTTCGAGACACGAACTTCCAAAGAAAGTCGTTCCGCTCCCTTATTTCGGGCAAGTTGCAACGCTTCCTTTAAGAGTCTTTGTCCATAACCTTGTCTTCGATAATGAGAAAGAATCGCGATATTGGTAATATGAGCTTCGTCAATAATCACCCATAACCCACAATAACCGATCACCCTTCCGTCACATTCAACGACTAAGTAATGCGCAAACTTGTTAATATGTAGTTCATTTAAAAAAGCGTTTTTACTCCAAGGTTTTTGAAAGCTTTCATGTTCTACAAGAAGGACGTCTTCAAGGTCACTTTCTTCCATCATACGAATACGAACATCTTCTGCCATAGCCTTCACCGCTTTTCTTCCTCCCGTCCGTTTTGCTCCATCCATTTCGCCTCAGCTTCAGCCAAACGTAAATATTGTGGAGTGAGTGCATGCACATTTTCAAGAGGTGTTTTCTCTATTCCAAGCTCCGCAAGTTGGGCTGGCTTTAATAACCGGTCTGCAGGTTTAGCTAAAACTGCTTGTTCACCCATGATTTCTTCAATCACTTCAACATGCTTATCCCACTCATTACCGAGAAATAGAACAGGTTTCTGATACGACTTTAATTTTTCCAACCAAGCACGATGATCAGTCAGCCCATCTTCAATCACGTTTTCAACGCTTCCTGTGCCCCCTTGATATAACCCTGTAAACACTTGCCCGCGTCGTGCATCAATAAACGGTGCGATGAGCCCTTGAAAATACCGCCCGTTTTGCGCAAGGGCTTCAAGGCTCGATACACCAACAACAGGAATATTCAGCGACCAAGCGAGTGTTTTTGCTGTTGTAACAGCAATACGAACCCCTGTGTAAGAACCAGGTCCATGTGATACGACGATTCGATCTAAATCCGCTGGCTTTATGTCCACATCACGTAACAACTGCTCGACAGCTGGCATTAAACGTAAGGCGTGATTCTTTTTGATATTCGTCATTTTTTCCCCTACTGGTTGTCCCTCTTTTATAACAGAGACACCGAGGACATATGTCGACGTGTCGATCGCTAAAACATTCATTTTTTCTCAAGCTCCTTACATAATTCAATGTATCTATCGCCCCGTGGCATCAATATAAACGACCGTTCATGTTCGCTTCGATACGCAACCTGAATGTCCAGGCGCTCTTCGGGAAGTTGCTCTGTAATACGAGTTGGCCATTCAATCACCGATACACCATCACCTTCAAAATATTCTTCTAACCCTAACTCCTCTGATTCATCGTCAAGACGGTATACATCCATATGATATAGAGGTATATCACCTTGATATTCCTTAATAATCGTAAATGTCGGGCTATTGACGACTTGGTTGATACCGAGCCCTTTGGCAATGCCTTTTGTAAATGTCGTCTTTCCCGCTCCTAAATCTCCTTCAAGCGTTAATACATCGCCTGGTTTCAATTTTGAAGCGATTTGATGGGCGAGTTCCCAAGTTTCGCTTTCATTTTCTGTCTTATGTTCAAACGTTTCCATTTCTATTGCACTCCTCAACCAAAATGTTGATAGCCTGATTTATCAATGCTATGTATCCCGTTTTCATTGTGAAGATAAACCGAGCTTTCCCCTTCTTTTACTTCACCAATAGCGTAGATTTCTCCTCCTTGACCTTCAACGCTTCCCTTCACATGATCCCATTCATCTCGAGCGATCGTGCCAAGAAGCTGAAAATCTTCTCCACCTGAAAGGATCCACTTCCACTTTTGTTCTGGAAAATCGTCTAGGCTTTCATGATATGGAAGATCACCCTCAAACAAGTCAATCACAACACCACTTGCTTCAGCGATCTCGTGTGCTTCACTAGCAATACCATCGCTGACATCATTTAAACTTACCCGAAAACCTGACTTCGCTAACACCCTTCCGATATCTAGCTGCGGCTCAGGTCTTTGATGGGCTCGGACGACCGCTTCATATTCAAAAGCTTCAAGCCTTTTATCACCTTTAAGGAGTAAGTGAAGACCCGCGGCAGAAGAACCAAGCGGCCCTGTAACAAACACGATGTCTCCTGGCTTCGCATTTGAACGCAATAACTTCCGCCCTGTTTCCACTCGTCCAATCACCGTCACCGTCACAACGAGTCGATCATTCGTTGAAACCGTATCTCCACCAATCAATACAGCACCGCACCGGTTCGCCAATTCCTTCATACCTGCATAGATCTCAACGACCTCATCTTCTGTCCACCCCGATTGAGGAATCGCGATCGACACAAGATAGTAGCATGCTTTTCCCCCCATCGCCGCAATATCACTTAAATTGATCGCCAACGCTTTGTAGCCAATGTCTGTAGGCGACATCGTTGACTTTTTAAAGTGGACATCTTCCACCATCGTATCGACAGTCGCCACCTCATCAAACGAGGCTTCACTTTGATACAAAGCCGCATCATCACCAATGCCTTGAATAAGGTGGCCAGGCGTCTTTTGAGGTTGAACTTTTTTTAGCCAATCAAATTCATTCTCCAAGAAAAGCCCTCGCAATCTATTTTTAGTATGACCCATTTACAACGCTAGCTAACATAAAAAACGTCGAAACATCATCGTTTCAGACGTTAACGGTACTGTTATTATAGCAAAATTTTTCATCCTTCGGTGCTGTTTCAAACGTAATCTCTCATCAAATAGGAACGATGCGCGCAAGGCACCGTCCCTATATCTCTTTTTACGATATTTTTGCTGCTTGTAGCGCTTTTAGAAAAGTATCGATGACATCACGTTCATCCTCAATCCCAACAGAAATACGCACCATTTGATCTGTGACACCAAGTTTTTCACGGGTAGACTTTGGCATCGCTCTATGAGACGTTCCCGCTGGATAAGTGACAGAAGTCTCTACCCCAGCTAATGTAGGCACGATTTTCACCCATGCAAGAGACCGAAAGAATGTGTGTAAATCATAACCATCCCCTAAATCAATCGTCACGATCGCACCATTGCCCGCAGTCGACGCGGCGCTTGGATAATACACTTTTGTAACCATAGCTTCATTTCTTAACACATCTGCCAAAGCCTCCGCATTCGCCGATTGCTTTTGCATACGTAAACTTAACGTTTTTAACCCCCGACAACCTAACCATCCATCAAATGGACCAAGGTTACTGCCAAGATTGGTTACTTTCATACGCGCCTTTTTCAGCAGCGTCTCAAGACCAACGAGCACACCAGCACTAATATCACTATGCCCGCCAATATACTTCGTTGCACTGTGAACGACGAGATCAATCCCTTCATCAAAAGGACGAATCAAGTACGGTGTCGCAAAAGTATTATCGATCATCGTCTTTAACCCAAATTCCTGAGCAATTTTCCTTACCCGCGCTAAATCCTCCACACGCAACAGCGGATTCGTGATCGACTCCGAATACAACAGCACAGTTTCGTCTTTAATCGCCTCTCTCACTGCATGTTCATCAGCAAAATTCACAAAACTCACATCTATACCGAAATTCGGCAATTCATTTGCCATTAACTGATATGTACCACCATATAAATCCTCAGTCGCAATCACATGATCGCCACTCTTCGCAACCGATAACACCCCTGCTAAAATCGACGAAATGCCAGATGACGTCGCAACACCTGCAGGAGCCCCCTCTAAATCAGCAACCCCTTTCCCCAAATCATCCGTATTCGGGTTACCATTTCTCGTATACAAATAACTCTTCTCACCTTGAAAATAAGACTCCATATCATCCAAATCATCGAAAGCAAACGCTGACGTTTGATAAATCGGCTTCGTTTTACTCAATTCATCAGCCGATACCTTCTCCTGAAAATGAACATTTTTCGTTTGAAAATGCACATCCATCCCTCCCACAAGAATCTTCCCTCCATCATATCGCAATCCTTTTTGTGAAGAAAGGAAGTGAACGACAAAGACAAAAAATTCGTTTTCAATGTCCTACCAATTTGACATACGACACAAACCACCCTATAATTTAAACTGTTCAATTCATACAAGTTATATTAAACAAATTATAATATATAAATCTCATTACAGTTTTTACCGGGAGGTGAGGGACCAAAAATGAATGAGGACTTGCAAAAAATTGAAGAAGCGAGAGATATCATGATTAGCGCCATTGCTCAGACGATGGTCATCTACGGTGTCACCCCATCTATAGGTCGAATATACGGCGTATTATACTTTTCCGAAGAACCACTATCTTTAGATGACATCAAAGATGAAGTTGCCATGAGTAAAGCCAGTGTCAGTAACGGCATGCGCGAACTATTAGAAACAGAAATGGTCATTAAAGTTTGGAAAAAAGGCGAGCGTAAAGACCACTTCATTGCCGAAAAAGACTTTTTAACAAACTTTATTAATTTCTTTGTAAAAATGCTTCGCCAAGAAAGAAGTTTACTCATGAAAGCAGATGAACAAGCAAGACCAATGCTCGAAGAAGTGGCTAAAAAGGCAGAAACAGATGAGGCTGCAACAACAGCAAAATCTGACCTAGAAAAACTCACACGTTCAACATCTTATCTTAATTGGACAATGGAATTAGCGAATGCATTAGAATCCGGGAAAATTTTTGAATATTTCCCGAAAAACAATAACAATAAATAGCGTGGTGTTTACGATTGGAATTAACAAAAACAGCTTGTGTTTTAATTGATATACAAAAAGAAAGTAATTTTGGCATCGAAGGAACTGAAGAGGCCGTCAAAAATACGAAACATTTGATTGAGGAATGTAGACAGAAAGGGATTCCCGTTATTTACACTCGCCATATCAATCGCGCAGACGGGATTGGCTTGTCAAAAGATGAACCTTTAAAAGAAGACGGTACACCTGTCTACTATTCAAGTAACACAGAAAACATTGAAGTCTTCGATGAAATCGCGCCTAAAGATGGCGAAATTGTGATTGATAAGTACCGCTGGAGTGCTTTTTATGAAACGAGTTTAGATCTTTTATTACGAAATATGGGTGTTGAGCACATAATTATTGGTGGTTTTGTTACAGATGGTTGTTTAATGACTTCCGTTTTTGATGCTTATTTCCGAGATTATCAAGTGAACTTAGTACATGATATTTCCGGCGCATCTAATGAAGGTGCTCATATGTCAGCCATGCTAACAATGGCCAATTGGGTTTATAACCTACGCATTTATAGTACTGAACAGTTAGTAAACAAACTTAACAATAAAGATTATAAGGTTTGGAAATCCCCACGACCTGATTCATTACAGTTTACTCCTGAAACAATGCGAGAAAAATTTGATCAAATCATAAACTTTACACAGGAAGGTGAGTAATCATGAAAAAACAGTTTTTACTTGTAGCTACTAGTCTAGGAATCTTAGGAACAGCAGCTTGCGGAGCTAGTGAGGACACTTCGGATGTATCGGAGAACGCTGACTCTACGGACACTTCCAATGATACAGAAGAGTCAACTGAGTCCGATTACAACCCTGAAGAAGAAACGATTACGTTTGGTTTAACAACATGGACAAGCACCGAAGCACCAACCGAGATTGCACGTTTGATTCTTGAAGAAGCTGGCTACAACGTAGAATTCTCAACACTCGATCAACCGATCATTTTTGAAGGTTTGGAAAATGAAGACGTCGACTTCTTTATGGACGCTTGGCTTCCATATACTGAAGAAGAGCTTTGGAATCAATATGAAGATAGTTTAACGAAAGTCACTGCCAGTTATGAAGAAGTGCCATTAGGATGGGTTGTCCCTTCTTATGTTGATATTGATTCAGTTGAGGATTTACATGGTGAAGGTGAAAAGTTTGATAATGAAATCGTTTCTATTGATCCTGGTGCTGGCATTGTATCGATCACTGAAGCAGCCGTTGAAGATTATGACTTAGCCGATGAGTACGATATTTCTACTTCCAGTGAAGTCGCAATGATTGGTGAACTAGATAATAAAATCAATCAAGAAGAACCTGTCATCATCACGGGCTGGCGTCCACACTCTATGTTTGCTAACTACGACTTGAAGTTTCTTGAAGAACCAAACGAAAACTTCAAACCAGATAATGTCTACGTGATTTCTTATGATAGTATTGAAGAAAAACATCCAAGAGCTTATGAAATCCTCTCAGACTGGAGTATAGAAGTAGGGGACCTTGAAGAAATGATGTTAACATACGAGGAAGATGAAATTCCATTTGATGAATTAGCAGAAGAATGGATCGAAGAAAACCGTGACCAAGTTGATGAAATGCTTGCACAATAAATGTTAACAAAAGAAGCTTGCTTTTACGCAAGCTTCTTTTGTTTTATCCTCTTGTTTCTTTGAAGAATCTAACCTAAACTCCTGTTAAAACTCCCCTTTCACTTTTCGGTTATCTTTTCCTAAGGATCTTTTCGTGAACTTTGTTGTTTTTTTATGAAGTCAGAGAAACTAAAGGTGGTGACGCAAGGCTGGCCAAATGCGGTCATGTTCACTTTTCGTTCGATCCGGACATTGATTCCGTAATTCACTTGAAAAAGGCTGATTTTGAGTTTTTTATGGACATGAGTTCCGCTATTTGTAAAAAATCCCCCTTCATTGCTTGCAAAAGAGACAATTAACGGAGCATATGTCCGTCCCCTAAAAATGGGGTATTTAGCTTAAATAACGGAATGTATGTCCGTGAGCCATATTGACCTAAAGCTCAAATCACCAACGTCCACCTGTAGCATATCCGGTATGAACTAATTCTTAAAAAGCAACAATCTTTTAGAAAACAGCCTTCTACAACCCCTTTTCACCTTGCGGTGATCAAGTTCTTGAAAACATAAAAAAAGCACATCGCTTCTGCGACATGCCCTCAAATGCCTGGCGGCGTCCTACTCTCACAGGGGATCGCCTCCAACTACCATCGCCGGGCTGCGGAATCCGATTAACGGCGAATTTCTTCGTCACCTGCTCTCTCATAAGAAAAGTACAAGGCGCCCGCCTATCGGCGACTAGCACTGGAGGTACGGCAAGCAGAAGCGCTTTCAGCTTCAATTGCCGGACCGAAGTGACCTCGAGCCGATGGCGCCTGAACTAGACAGATTCTCATGGACGGGTGTCCATTGCGAGTCTCGATCGCTTGCTTCCTAGAACTTCTTGTTTCTCGGATTCCTCGCTTTTTTCTTTTTATTACAACCCCTTTTCACCTTGCGGTGATCAAGTTCTTGAAAACATAAAAAAAGCACATCGCTTCTGCGACATGCTCTCAAATGCCTGGCGGCGTCCTACTCTCACAGGGGGAGAGCCCCCAACTACCATCGGCGCTGAAGA
>NZ_JACHHB010000003.1:0-78004 GCF_014202575.1 Texcoconibacillus texcoconensis
CTAGCATCATTTTCAAATGAAGATTCATAACTTATTAGCTCTTTAAAAAGTAAATGTACCTTAAAGAAATTGTTCAGTTTAGTGTTGACATTCCAATCGCAAACAGTGGTGTTTCAATTCCTCATAGGTAAGATGAAAACAATCGTCGAAAAGGACGGCGAGGAAATCGCTAGGCAGTTTCAATTCCTCATAGGTAAGATGAAAACAGAAGAAGGCGCGATGGGTTTTCGTCCCGGTTCGCAAGTTTCAATTCCTCATAGGTAAGATGAAAACAATTGCGGCGCACAACTTAAATGCGGAATGTAGCGCAAGTTTCAATTCCTCATAGGTAAGATGAAAACTCCGGAACTGAACCGACCTGTCACCGTACCCATCGGGTGTTTCAATTCCTCATAGGTAAGATGAAAACTGTTCGAGAATGCTTTCATCACCTTCTACATAATCAGTTTCAATTCCTCATAGGTAAGATGAAAACTTTAACTCTACGCCTAAAGGTTGCATGTGGAGAGGATCGTTTCAATTCCTCATAGGTAAGATGAAAACGGAAGAGTTCGCAAATGCTATCGTTCGAGGAGCTGGTTTCAATTCCTCATAGGTAAGATGAAAACAGAGGACGCGCTATCTCTGCACACTGACCGAAAGAGGTTTCAATTCCTCATAGGTAAGATGAAAACGGGATAAAGACGAAGCCAAAGAGTTTTTAGAGTGCTGGTTTCAATTCCTCATAGGTAAGATGAAAACTCTGCCATTTTCATCAGCACTGGAATTTTGCATAATCAGTTTCAATTCCTCATAGGTAAGATGAAAACAACTCTACCGCTATCAAGAACATCTTGTTTTATCTGTTTCAATTCCTCATAGGTAAGATGAAAACGGACGAATGGTCAGAAGCTGAGGACATTGTTGCGGAGTTTCAATTCCTCATAGGTAAGATGAAAACTATAATCAATCCCCCACGTTTTTTCTTCTTTACGGATGTTTCAATTCCTCATAGGTAAGATGAAAACCTATACGACCAACATTCAGCCGCAGACTTTGATGGTGTTTCAATTCCTCATAGGTAAGATGAAAACTAATGGCGAAAAACCTTTGTTTGCATATGTAGACACGTTTCAATTCCTCATAGGTAAGATGAAAACCCGAAGACATAACGCGTGAAGACATCGAAATTATCGAAGTTTCAATTCCTCATAGGTAAGATGAAAACGTTTGACGTTGGTAATACATCTATACGGGAAAACCCGGTTTCAATTCCTCATAGGTAAGATGAAAACCTACAATCAACGAACAAAAATTACTAAGAATAAATTGTTTCAATTCCTCATAGGTAAGATGAAAACAATCTTATCTATTGAAGATGGGGGCAACAAGTGGTGTTTCAATTCCTCATAGGTAAGATGAAAACCCCAAACTTCCCTCTAATATAGGTATTCTTTATAGACCAAAAGAATCCTTCCTGAAATTTTCAATCAAAGTTTAAGCTTTATAATAATAGGTTTGCTTTAAAAACCTTCCACATTTTCTTTTTTTCTTCTTTTTCCTATTTGTCGTCGATCCCCTGGATTTATTGTTCAACTAGAGATCGACGACATTATTATAATTGTGTAGCTTCGCCTTTAATGACAAAACGCCCCAGTCTCCATCTCCATTCTCATATACTCTCCGATGACTGTGCCGTCATCTGCCATGAAATTGATTGGATGGTTTTCGCTCCATGCTTCGTCGCTATGGGCGATGTTGATGAATGCATCATTTTCAACATCGACGAAGTTGCCCATCTGTTCGTATTCGATTTCGACGCGGCTCGTTTCTGCTGGTTCTTGCACGTATCCTAATGTGACGTACGTATATTCATAGTCTTCGTGGTCCCAAAAGCCGTCGCGAACGATGAACGTACGAATCGTATGGTCTGCTTGCTTCACTGGTTCACCACCGACGGTGAGGGTGGCATTTGGCAGCCGCTGATATCCGTCTTCCGTTTCTTCGACGAGTTCAGTCACGAGCAATTCATCATCAACGACATAAACGACCGCTTCGTAACCATCTTTGTATTCTTCCACGACTAACACATCAACTTGGCGACCGTCTTGTGTCACCTCTACCGCTGACTGTACGTCTTCATAGACCGTATCATCGACTGTCGCCGTCGTCGTTTCCGTACTTCCTATGACCCAAGTATACCCTGCTGCCACAATGCCTAACGTGACAATAGGGGCAAGTAACAATCGACGTTGCGTTTTTAAAATCATCCCTAGCCAAATAAACAGCCCAAACGCAGCAACCGCTGCCAACAGAGCTGGGTGGAAAACGACGAATTGTAAATCGCTCCCTGGGACAAAATCACCGATCAATGCCGTTGCAACTGTAGACGGCAACTCAAATTGTAACGTCGTGGCGACTTCGTGAGGTGGGGTTTGATGTGACATCACCGCTGTGACAACAAAAATAGCTAAGCCGATGACACTCTCAATTTGAAACGACCGTTTCGGTGAAAACTGCGGTTTACGTTCAATCTTCTTCCGCAACAAAAAGCCATGTGCAAATCCGTAAAACACGAGAGGAATAAACAATAAATGTTTTAACAGCAAAAGCTGTCCGTATGGAAGCATCCAAGAATTCATATACTCAGGCACGATATATCCCATCAGTACAAATCCGGATGCGATCATCACCGATACACATACAATCGCAAACGGTGTAAACCACTGTAAAAACTTATCCCAATTCGCATCCTCTTTTACAAAAAATGAAACGGTAAGTAACACACCGATCCAACTCACCGCTGCTAATAAGTGCATCCCATTGCCTAAAAAACCACCGATCGCATCAAGTGACGCACCGTGACTCGCCCAACTGACGGAGAACACCATCCCGACCGCAAGCAATAGCGGCAGGAAAGGTCGATAGCCTTTTTCTTTTTCAAATCCTAATTTCAAAAGCCCTATCAACATCAAAGCCAATACAAGTGTAAACATCCAAGCCTGACCGACTTGGTAATCCCCTAATACCGTGATAGCAGCTTCAAAAATCGGCATTTGGAATGCAGTCATTAAATGCTGCACGATATCAATCGCTGGCGCGGCTGCTAACAGAACAATCGCGCCAATGGCAATGAATAAATAGGACCGGTTCATCGCAACTTCTGGCTTTCTCTGTTCCGAAATCACTGAAAGAATGAGATAACCAAAAACAAACGCAAAGCTTACATAAAGGAGTGCATCACTGATTGCGATCATTTTATCCCTTCTTCCTTAGAACAAAATATCCGCCGATCACAAGTACAATCGCAATCGGTGCATACAATAACCAGTTGTCGTTCTCATCATCACTTTCCCCAGCCGTTTCATCGCTTTCTGAAACTTCATTTTCTGATGCTTCATTTTCAATATCCTCATTGACTGATTCCTCTACTGTCGATGTATTTTCACTTTCGTCTCGACTCTCTTCTTCACTTTCTTGATCTGAGGATGCTGCTTCATCAGACGACACTGTAAATGAGAAACTTCCGTCTGTCGTATGTCCGTCCGTTGCTAGCGCTTGCCATTCGGCTGTGTAATCGCCACTTGCGAGCGGCTCAGCCAAAGTTGCTGTTAATTGTGGACTGTCCACAATTTCTTCTGCGATTTCCAATTCCTCACCTTCATCATCGAAAACGGTAACTGTTGTATGTTCTTCGATCCCCGAATCAAAAACGAGTTCAATCGTTTCAAGTTTCTCTTCGACGTCTTCCCCACCACTAGGAGAAGATGATTCCAAATGTGCATGAGATAAAGCTTGCGATGGAAATAATAACATCATAATGACCGTAAGTGGGAACAACCATTTCATCATACCCAACCTCCCAACTAATTCCTACTATTCTAATAGGTATTATATAGTTAATTAGACGATTTGTGAACAGGTAAAAATCGAACTTCTTCTAAAAAGGCTCTTTCCGTAAACTTTGTTGTTTTTGATAAATGTGATCACATCGGCTGTTTCGTGCGCTTCGGACATGAATTTCGCTTTTTATTGCATGAAAAAGTGAAGATGTACGGCACATACGTCCGCACCCGCATCTGTCATCTGTGTCTGCAAGTCGCATTCACCTGACCAGGTTCAACATCGTGTGGTCGTAGTTGCTGTGGTACGAATTGCTGCTGTCAACGATCCAACCTTTTAGAAATGAACTTGCGCTCGTTGTTTACATGTTTTTGTAAGCGAAGGATATACTAACGAAATATTGGGAGGCTTGTTTATGAACATTCATTCGACAAAGTTACCTGGAATTGGAGAGAAGATTTCTTTTCGTACGATGGATGACAGTATGATTGTTTTAGTGACTTATCACACCGGGAAAAGGGAGCTTTATTTTTTTGATGAGGCTGATGAGGATGAAGCGGATTTCAGTATTGAGATGAATGCCGATGAAACCCGTGAATTAGGGGCTCAACTTCTTGGTGCGACGTATCAGCCGATAGAGACGGAGCAAATGAAGTTGTTCCGTGACAAGATTTTAATGCAATGGTTGAAGGTGAATCCTACGTCTCCATTTGCGGGGAAAACAATTGAAGAAGCGAAAGTGAGAGAAAAAACAGGGGCTTCAATTGTAGGGATTTTCCGAGATGATGATGTCATTGCAAGTCCTACACTTGACCAACGTCTTGAGGCAAGGGATACGATCATGGCCGTTGGAAAAAACGAACAAATTCAATTGCTTGAACGTTGGATTGAAGGTGAGGTGGATCTGTAGGTGGCTTTAGAGATGCCAGAAATGTTTGGTGCGGGTCTTTTACTGTTACTCATGGGCATTTTTGGT
Organism: Texcoconibacillus texcoconensis; assembly: GCF_014202575.1. Lineage (GTDB taxonomy): Bacteria > Bacillota > Bacilli > Bacillales > Salisediminibacteriaceae > Texcoconibacillus > Texcoconibacillus texcoconensis. The sequence continues at coordinate 4,799 of NZ_JACHHB010000003.1, forward strand.
TTTATTGGTGCGAAATTTAAGATTCCTGAGGTCGTCATCTACATTTTACTCGGGTTTTCTTTAAGTGGTTGGCTAAGCGGTAATGACATGCTTCATTTTATCGGTGAAGTAGGGATTGTTCTGCTTTTCTTCATGCTCGGCATGGAATTTCCGATTAAAGAGCTGATAAAAATTGCCAAGAAAGTGACACCAGCTGGGACGATCGATGTTATTTTAAGTTTTGGTGTCACAAGTGGCATTTGTCTTCTTGCTGGAATCGATCTCTTGATGTCGATGATCATCGGTGGTGTTGTGTATGCGACGAGCTCTTCAATTACGATGAAAATGCTCGAGAGTTCTAAACGAACAGCCAACCCCGAATCTGAGTTTATGCTTGGGGTTTTGATTTTTGAAGATCTTGTTGCACCTGTAATGGTAGCAATTTTCGTTGCCTTAACAGCCGGTGAAGATATTACCGTTACATCGATGAGCTTGTTAGGTTTACAAGTCGTCGGGTTGATTGTACTAGCGATATGTCTCGGTCATTTCATATTCAGTAAGCTCGGACCTTTTTTTATCCGTCATCTACATCAAGACGTCTTCATTTTATTTGTCGTCAGTATCGCCCTCTCGTATGGCGGGCTTGCCCTTTACTTCGAATTGTCGGAAGTGCTCGGCGCTTTCCTCGCGGGGATCATTGTCGCAGAAGCACGGCGCACACATGAATTAGAAGGGTTAATGTTACCTTTACGTGACTTAACACTGCCTTTATTTTTCGTCTACTTTGGGACGAGTATTGACCTAAGTGAAGGCATTCCAATGATCGGACTGTTAATCGCCGTATTTATCTGGTCAGTGATCGCCAAATTAGTCGTTGGTTATTACGGCGGTCAATGGTACGGACTGTCAAAAAAAGTGGCGCTTCGTGCAGGACTTTCATTTACACAAAGAGGGGAATTCTCCATCATTATGGCAAGTCTTGCCACAACGGAAATCATGGCGTTTAGCAGTGTGTATATCTTGATATCTGCCATGTTTGGAATCGTCCTCTTTTCTTATGCGCCAAAGATTTCAAAAAAGCTTTTTGGAAACGGAAAAGGCAAATCAGGAAAAAGCCATGTACCAGAAGGATAATCTAATAAAGCAAGAGACGGATCAAGCGCCTCTTGCTTTACTTATTTGATTGATCCTGTTCCATAAGCTTTCGAATATGGTCTTTCGGACGCCAGCAATTAAACTGATACGTCGTCTTCGTATCAAAGCCTAACCTAGCACAATAATAACGCATCCCATCTTCTAATTTCTCTGCTCGAAAATGCTCGCACGTTGCACAGCAATGAAAGTTTTTGTTCAAGTTGATCAACTCTTTCATTAGGGATTGTTTGAAAATAGACTAACGATCCAATCCTTCATTGAAACGACGAAATAAGCTCGTCAATTGATTATACCTGCACCTAAGCTTAGTTGACGGAAAGCTTTTTCCCGCTTCACATTTAACGCTTGTGCCTCATCAATAGACACCGCCTGAAACGATATCTTATTCCCCGGTAACATTTGCCCAAGGTAAGGCAAATCGACAGAAATGACGGTCCCAATTCGCGTATATCCGCCCGTCGTTTGCCGATCCGCTAGTAAAATAATCGGCTCACCACTTGCAGGTACTTGGATCGTTCCAGGAAATATCGCATCGGAAAGAATATCTGCTCCTGAAACGTGTGTAAGTTTCGCCCCTTGCAAGCGATAACCCATTCGATCTGATTGTGGACTGATTTCATACGCTTCTGATAGGAATGTACCGATACTTGATTCATGGAAAGCTTGTTCGTCAGGTCCTAAAATGACACGCAATGTTTGATCTCGTTCATAGTCAGGGACAAGCGATGACTTTAAACTTCGACTGACGAGACCTCTGTTATGAAAGGTTGGTTTCCCCTTCTCTATTACATCACCTTTTTGCAGTTCACGACCGTCCACGCCACCGACTTGCGCTTTCATGTACGTTGATTTACTTCCCATCACCGTTGGAATCGAAATGCCACCGGCGACGGTAATATATGCACGCGCACCACTTACTGGTCGTCCGAAACGAATTGTCTGCCCTTGCTGCACGTAAAACGATTTCCATAAAGGGGCTGGTTTGTTGTCTACAGTCGCAGACAGATCCGCGCCACAAATCGCGATCACCGCATCTTCTAGCAACTCAATCTCAGGACCCATGATGGTGATTTCAAGCCCCGCTTCCCCGCGCTCGTTTCCGACCAACAAGTTCCCGACTTGCAAAGCATAAATATCCATCGCACCAGACACGACCATCCCGTATTGTTGGTAACCTGTACGCCCAAGATCTTGCACAGTCGTCAGAAGTCCCGGCTTCACGATCCGAAACACCGCCGCCATTAACTCCCAACCCGCTTTAATGTAATACCATTCTCTGTTAGCGCGTGTCGGAGCTGTTTGACAAACTGCAAAGCACTCGGTTCGTCCCCATGGACACAAATGGTGTCAGCTGTCAAGTCAACGTCCGACCCATCGACCGCCGCAACCTTCCCTTCTTTCACCATACGAATGACACGACGGGTTGCTTCGTCGGCATCATGGATCATCGCATTCGGTGATGTACGCGGTGTCAGTGATCCGTCTGGCTGATATGTGCGGTCTGCGAACACTTCGTTGGCGACGGTGAGACCGACCTTTTCCCCGGCTTTTACGAGCTCGCCATTTGCTAGACCAAATAGAATGAGATGGGGATTGAGTTGGTAGACGGCTTCTGCGATCGCTTGTGCAATGGCTGGATCTTTGGTCGCCATATTAAAGAGCGCGCCGTGTGGTTTGACGTGATTGAGCATGAGTCGGTGTAGCTCTGCGAAGCCTTGTAATGCGCCGATTTGGTAAATGATGAAATTGTACACGTCATCTGGGTCTACGTTCATTTGGCGGCGCCCGAAACCGATTAAGTCGGGTAAGCCTGGGTGGGCGCCTAAGCCAACTTGTTTTTCTACGGCGAGATTGATTGTTCGCCTCATGACGTTATGGTCGCCTGCGTGATAGCCACATGCAATGTTTGCGGATGTGATTTGTTCAAGGACGAGTTCATCTTGGCCGATCGTATAGGCGCCAAAGCTTTCTCCTAAATCGCTATTTAAATCTACTTGGTAAGTCATTTGTATCCCCTCCGTTCTCAATCGATGAAAAATGTTCTGCGTGATTTCACGCCATTTTCAGACTCATTCCTTACCTGTGTAGTAATCAATATAAGGTTCATAGGTTCCGTCTTGAACTTGTCGTTCGATATTTTGATATTCATGTTTTGATATCGCGATAAATTTTAAGTAATCGCCAGCCTGTAATAGAATCGGATTTTCCCGATATGGATCATATAATTTAAGAGGCGTTCGGCCAATGAGCTGCCATCCTCCTGGTGTTGACATCGGATAAACGCCTGTTTGCGATCCAGCAATGCCGACAGAACCTTTAGGCACATGTGCCCGTGGTTCGGCAAGTCTTGGTGTTGCAATCTTTTGGGACATTCCTCCAAGGTATGGGAAACCTGGTGTAAAGCCCATCATATAGGTGAGGTAGTCTGAGGCTGTATGAATAGATATCACCTCTTCTTCCCGGAGTCCGTTTCGTTTTGCTACCTCAGCTAAATCGGGGCCATAATCGCCACCATAACATGTTGGCATATGAATAATTCGAGCGGGCGGAAGTGTTGCATCTGTTTGTTTGTCTTTCATTTCTATTAAGGTTGCTTTTAAGTCATGGTACGACACGATATACGGATTATAGGAAATCGATATCGCTGTATAAGTCGGAATCCATTCTATCACACCTGGGAGTTCTTGTTGTTCAAGGAGAATCGCAAAACGACGAATCAACTGGTTGATTTGCGGTGAAATCTTTTCTCCAAAATGAATTCGTAGTCCTGTATCTCCTAATGGTGTTATATGAAACTGCATTTTTTCACCACCTACAGAGAAAATCAGTACCTTTCTATATTATATATGAGAAAGGTTTTTGTAGCTTTCCTTAGACACTTAAGCAAATAGCTGTGGTTTCTGAGATATTAATGTGTTCATACCGAAGTATGTCATAATAATAACAACAAACGCTCCAAATATGGATAGAGTAATTGGATGTTTGTAGTCACCAACAATCTTGCGGTTGTGCGCTGCCAAGAGTCAGGTGAAATGTTTTTTCGTTCAGGTGAAGCAGTTTTTCCTTCAGGTGAATCAGTTTTTCCTTCAGGTGAAGCAGTTTTCCCTTCAGGTGAAGCAGTTTTTCCTTCAGGTAAACCGTTTTTTCCTTCAGGTAAACCAACTATTCCGTCAGCTGAACTATTTTTTCCGTCAGGTGAATCACTTTTTCCTTCAGGTAAACCGTTTTTTCCTTCAGGTAAACCAACTATCCGTCAGGCGAACCACTTTTTCCTTCAGGTACGACCATTTTCCCTTCAGGTGAATCACTTTTTCCTTCAAGTAAACCGTTTTTTCCTTCAGGTAAACTAGTTTTTCCTTCAGGTAAACCGTTTTTTCGTTCAGGTGACTTCTTTTTTCTTCAAGTAAACTAATTCCCCCTTAGGTACGACCATTTTCCCTTCAGGTGAACTGTTTTTTCCTTCAGGTGAATCAGTTTTTCCTTCAGGTAAACTAGTTTTTCCTTCAGGTAAACCGTTTTTTCCTTCAGGTGAATCACTTTTTCCTTCAAGTGAATCACTTTTTCCTTCAAGTGAATCACTTTTTCCTTCAAGTGAATCACTTCTTCCTTCAGGTGAATCACTTTTTCCTTCAGGTGAACTGGTTTTTCGTTCAGGTGAAGCAATTTTCCCTTCAGGTGGAGCAGTTTTTCGTTCAGGTGAATCACTTTTTCCTTCAGGTGGAGCAGTTTTTCGTTCAGGTGAAGCAGTTTTTCCTTCAGGTGAGTCGATTTTTCCTTCAGGTGAATCAGTTTTTCCTTCAGCTAAACTCATTTTCCCTTCAGGTAAACCGTTTTTTCCTTCAGGTGAGGTGGTTTTTCCTTCAGGTAAACTTTTTCCTTCAGGTAAACCGTTTTTTCCTTCAGGTAAACCGTTTTTTCCTTCAGGTGAGTCGATTTTTCCTTCAGGTAAACTCTTTTTTCCTTCAGGTAAACTCTTTTTTCCTTCAGCTGAACCGTTTTTTCCTTCAGGTGAACTGGTTTTTCGTTCAGGTGAGTCGATTTTTCCTTCAGGTAAGCCATTTTTTCCTTCAGCTGAACCGTTTTTTCCTTCAGGTAAACTCTTTTTTCCTTCAGCTGAACATGTTTCCCTTTCATCTAAAGACGCAAAAAAACCGACAGCAACTGTCGGTTTTTTCGTCTATCTAACCCATTACTATTTAATTTCTGCAAATGCGCGTTCTGCTGCTTCAATCGTTGCTTCGATATCTTCATCAGAATGCGCTGTTGAGAGGAACATCCCTTCGAATTGAGAAGGTGGCAAGGAAATGCCTTGTCCAATCATCGAACGGAAATATTTTGCAAACATCTCTTTATCTGATGTAGCAGCTGTATCGTAATCAACAACTTTTTCACTTGTGAAGAAGAAGCCAATCATCGAACCTGCACGGTTAATATGATGTGGAATCCCGTGTTTTTCAGCTGCTTCATGTAGACCTTGTTCTAGTCGCTCTGCTTGGCGGTTAAATTGTTCATATGACTCTGGTGTCAATTGACGTAACGTTTCATAACCAGCCGTCATCGCAAGAGGATTACCTGATAACGTGCCGGCTTGGTAAATGGGACCGTCCGGTGCGATATGTGCCATAATTTCTTTCTTTCCACCATAAGCACCGACTGGCAGACCACCGCCGATGACTTTTCCTAGACAAGTCAAGTCAGGCGTAACGCCAAATTCTCCTTGGGCACATTCGTAGCCGACACGGAAGCCAGACATCACTTCATCAAAGATTAATAAGCTTTCGTACTCGTTGGTCAAGTCGCGTACACCTTGTAAGAAACCTTCTTCTGGTAAAACAACGCCCATGTTTCCTGCGACTGGTTCCATAATGACACAAGCAATATCATCGCCGAATTTTTCAAACGTATAACGCAAGCTTTCTAAGTCGTTATAAGGAACGGTTAATGTGTTTTGCGCGACAGATTCAGGGACACCTGGGCTATCTGGGAGACCTAGTGTCGCCACACCTGAGCCTGCCTTAATTAATAAGGAATCACCGTGTCCGTGGAAGTTACCTGCGAATTTAACGATCTTATTACGGCCGGTATAACCGCGGGCGAGGCGCAATGCACTCATCGTTGCTTCTGTTCCAGAGTTGACCATGCGGACAACTTCGATCGATGGTACACGCTCAATGACGAGCTCAGCAAGTTTTGTTTCCATTTCACTTGGCGCACCGAAGCTCGTGCCTCGTTCAGCCATCGTCTTTAATGATTCAACAACTTGGTCATCAGCATGTCCAAGAATAAGTGGTCCCCATGACATCACGTAGTCGAGGTATTCATTTCCATCCACATCCCAAATGTGCGAACCCTTTCCTCGTTCCATATAGATTGGATCCATCCCTACGGATTTGTAAGCACGAACAGGACTGTTCACACCACCTGGCATCACTTTTTTCGCTTTGTCAAACGCTGCGACCGATCGGTTTAAATTTAACATATTGCGATCACCTCATCTGTTATTGGTTCAACCATTTTGCTACATCTTTTGCAAAGTACGTTAAGATTAGATCAGCACCTGCTCGTTTCATGCTCGTCAATTTTTCCATGACAACGGCTTGTTCATCAATCCACCCTTGAATTGCAGCACCTTTTATCATTGAATATTCTCCACTAACGTTGTAAGCAACGAGCGGATACGGGTGACGGTCTTTTAATTCACGCAAAATATCTAGATAAGAGAGTGCGGGCTTTACAATGAGAAAATCTGCGCCTTCTTCAATATCTGATTGCGCTTCGCGAAGGGCTTCGCTTCTGTTTGCTGGATCCATTTGATACGTTTTACGGTCACCAAATGACGGAGAACTATGAGCCGCGTCCCGAAATGGACCGTAAAAAGCGGACGCATACTTCACCGCATAACTCATGATCGGGATGTTTTTAAATCCTGCTTCATCAAGACCTTGGCGAATTGCTGCTACAAAACCGTCCATCATGTTTGATGGTGCGATGATATCAGCACCTGCTTGTGCTTGGGATACGGCTGTCTTAGCCAAAAGATCTAGTGATGGATCATTTAAAATTTCTCCATCCTCAATCACACCACAGTGTCCGTGATCTGTGAATTGGCAAAGGCAAGTATCTGCAATAACAGTTAGTTCAGGGTGACGGTCTTTGATCTGACGTGTCGCCCGCTGAACAATCCCCTTCTCATCAAAAGCCGATGTGCCTTCGTGATCTTTATGGTTGGGTACACCAAATAAAATAATCGACGGAATACCGAGGTTGACAACCTCATCTACTTCTTCATTCACTTGATCAATCGGAAACTGATAAACACCTGGCATTGAAGGAACTTCCGTTTTGTCAGTACCTTGCTCTTTTACGAAAATAGGATAAATCAAATCATCTGTATGCAATGTCGTTTCACGTACCATCTGACGAATACCGGCTGTACGGCGCAAACGACGATGTCGTTGAAAGTTTACTTCAGTCACGACCGATCTTCCTTTCTAGATTTCAAGTTTTGTTGATGGATGAGCCCTCGCTCGACCGTCTCGACGAGTCCACGGACCGTATATTCTCTAGCCATTGTTACATATCGGAACCCGTGCTCTCGTGCAGTTTTTCCAGTCACTGGACCGATCGTATATACAGGGAGAAATTTTGCCTTTTCTTCCCATAATTCGTCGTTAATAAATGAAACGAAAGTCTCTACTGTCGATGGGCTTGTAAACGTTAAAGCATCAAGCTGATTATCCTCAACTAATGATTGCAATTGATCACGAGAGGATTCATTTGGAAATGTTTCGTATACATCGACCGCGTCGACGTCCACTCTCGCCTTATGTAAAATCGATTCAACCGTATCTGAAGCGAGTTGTCCTTTCGCAAACAACACACGTTCACCAGGACTGACTTTTGACTTTAAGCCATTAGCTAAGTCTTCCCCTGTAAAAGCGAGCGGAACATAAGCTGCCTCGAGTCCATAAGATTTCAGAACGGCTTCAGTTTTTGAGCCAACAACGGCAATTTTCTTCTTCTTTAATTCTTGTAACGAACCTTGTATTTCATAACAATAGTCAACGAGAGGGCCAACAGCGTTAGCACTCGTGATGATGACCCACTCGTATACTGACATTTGATTCAAAACGTGACGAATTGGTTGTTCGTCTTTTGGTCTTTCAATCGTTAACAGTGGAACGTGAATCGGATGAGCTCCTCTAGATTCAAGCATCGTCATGATTTCATCAGTTTGATGAATTGCTCGGGTTATTAAAACCGTTTTTCCAGCAAGGCGCTCATATTCAGCCCCTGACATCATTTATCTAACTCCGCTTTCACTTGATCGAGCACTTCTTTTGCTCCTTGATTTAAAAGCGTATGAGCAATTTCTTCCCCGAGCTCTTTAGGATTCTCACCCGTTTTTTGTTCCTTAAATATCGTTTTACCATCTGGTGACGCGATAAGCGCGGTGAGCGATATTTGATTATCATCAGTTAACATTGCGTATCCACCAACTGGTACTTGGCAGCTTCCTTCAACGGCGTGTAGAAAGCTACGTTCCGCTTCAACTGTTCGTGCTGTTTCACCGTGATTGATTTTTGCCAACAACTGACGAATCTCTTCATCGTCTTCGCGACATTCAATACCGAGTGCCCCTTGACCAACGGCTGGTAAACTGAGCGTTGGCGCTAAAAATTCGCTGACGATACCTTTATCCCAACCAACTCTTTCAAGGCCTGCTGCAGCAAGGACAATCGCATCAAATTCCCCATCAGTGAGTTTTCGATACCTTGTATCAATGTTGCCGCGAATCCATTTAATTTCAAGGTCTGGACGTTGTGCCAAAACTTGCGCCGAGCGCCGCAAACTACTTGTACCAACGACCGATCCTTCAGGTAAATCCATAAGACCTTGACCGCTGTTAGAGATAAATGCATCACGTGGATCAACACGGCGCGGTACAGAAGCAACCACTAAACCTTCTGCGATTTCTGAAGGTAAATCTTTCATGCTATGAACAGCCATATCAATTTCTCCGTCATACATCGCTTGCTCGATTTCTTTAACGAATAGTCCCTTTCCGCCTACTTTTGAAAGTGTAACGTCTAGGATCTTGTCACCTTTTGTGACAATTTCTTTTACTTCAAATTCATATGGAACATCCAATGAACGGAGCTCGTTAATCACCCACTCTGTTTGTGTTAAAGCAAGATTACTTTTTCTCGATCCAATAATAATTTTTCGCATACGTCCCTCCATCATTTTGCCCAATATCAATAAGTTATTAACGTTTAATACCACAAATGAAAGTCAGAAAAAGCATTAGATAAGAAATAATTAATAAGCAAAACAAGAAACGCCCCTGCATTAAATAACGCTAAGTTGTATCCACGCACACCTCGAACCACTCGTTGAAACAAATAGCCGCCGTATACAAGGAGTACTAAAAACGATGTAACCACTTTCGGGTCAAACCATGGTACGGAATCAAAGGTGATCCATGTATAGACAATACCCAAAATAAGACCTGTGAGCATGAGTGGAAAACCAATGATCGTAAATATAAATGAAGAGCGTTCAAGTTTTGTTAAGTTATCAAAACGACCAAGTCGCTTTCCCCATTTTTTCTGCTTTAACATTTGATGTTGCACGATGTACATGATCGAAAAACTAACCGAAAGTGTGAAACTTCCATATGACAGTAATACAACCACAACATGAATAACAAGCAATTCAAAGATAAGTAGCTCAGCTAGTTGTGGTGAAATATCACCAGCTGGTGCAAAAATACTAATCGCCATCAACGCAAAGCCAATCACATTAAGAAAAAAGACAAGAAAATCAACCCGAAATAAATGGTTGATGACAAGTGAGAATGTAACGAGTAACCAAGAATAAAAAAATAACCCTTCAAAAATCGTCATGAGTGGCAAGCGGTCAAACTCTAACATTCGCAAAATAATAAATGTGACTTGTAGTATCCAAACAATAGAAAGCAACCAGAAGGACCATCGATTTACCTTCTGGTTGTTTTGTATAAAATCATAAAAATAACCTAAAACACTGAAGCAATAAAAGACAATGATAAATACGTGAATGAGGTTTAAGAGCACGGTATGAGCGCTCCTCTCATTTAAGGTGTTGAAAAAGTTAGGAATCTTTGTTCTAGTTTACTCATTTTCGAGTGAAAAAGAAGTGGATCCTAACCTTTTGTTTTTAATCTTCATTAAGAGCGAACCACTGCTTGGTTGGACGCCATAGTAGTCTTTTTTTTCTTCGCGATTTTCCATTCCCGCTCTGCTTTATCAATTTCTAATTTGACCTGTTGTAAATGCTCTTGCTCCTTCAAATCCTCTTCTAGGTTAAAAATTCTCGTAAATAACTCGATTGATTCATGTGCATTTTCTTCCTCAGGTAATTCTTTCACTGTAAGGATCGGATCTTTGAGCATTTGGTTTACAACACTTTTCATGTGTTTGCGAACGACTTTCTTTTCACGCTCCGATAAGTCGGGGAGTTTACGCTCTAAGCTGTCCATTGTTTGCGATTGAATCGATAAAGCTTTCGAGCGTAGAGCAGTAATAACAGGTACAACTCCTAGCGTATCTACCCATTCACTAAAAGCGACAATCGCTTCCTCAATTTGCAACTCTATTTTTTCTGCTTCTTGCTTTCTTTCTTCGATATTTTGAGAAACAATCCCTTGTAAATCATCAATATCGTACAAGTAAATGTTATCAAACTGTTCTAATTCTGGATCAATATCCCTTGGTACAGCTATATCTACAAGGAAAAGTGGGCGTCCTTTTCGTTGTTTGATCACTTCTTCCATCATGTCTTTTTGAATGACATAATTTTTCGCTCCAGTAGACGTGATCAAGATATCAGTGTTCACTAATTCCTCTTCAATAGCATCAATTTGTTTGGCTGCGCCTTGGAAATTTTCTGCTAACTCAGCTGCTTTTTCAAACGTTCTGTTCATGACGGTAATCTTTTCAACCCCACTTGCGTGCAAGTGTTTTGCCGTCAATTCGCTCATTTTACCAGCGCCAACGATAAGTACATCTTTTTGTTCGAAAGAACCGAAGATTTTTTTCCCTAATTCTACTGCTGCATAGCTAACAGAAACGGCATTTTCTCCGATCGTCGTTTCTGAATGCGCGCGTTTAGCAAGCGTAATCGCTTCTTTAAATAGGTGGTTAAAAATCGTTCCCGTTGTTTCTTGATTTTGCGCCGCGAAAAATGCTTCGCGAATTTGTCCGAGAATCTGCGTTTCCCCTACAACCATTGAGTCGAGACCGCACGTTACTCGTAATAAATGCTCAACAGCATGTTCTCCTTCGCGAATTTGCAAAAACGGTGCAAAATCTTGTTTCGGCAAATCGAACCAGTTCGAAAGGAACGCTTTTGTATAATAGCGCCCAGTATGAAGTTGATCGACCACCGCGTAAATTTCTGTTCGATTACACGTAGATACAATCGCACACTCTAAAATACTTTTCGACTGTTTTAATGTCGTTAATGCTTCATTAATGTCCTGTTGAAACGTAAATTTTTCTCGTATTTCAACAGGTGTTGTTTTATAATTCAAACTGACAACTAGGATGTGCACCCGATTCACCCCCGACTACATATGCGTCCACCAACGAAAAATTCCTAGTTCGAATAAAATCTATCTAACATCACGTAACAATCACATTTCATCATGTACAATTATAACACTGAAATAGCACCTGTAAAATGAAAGGCTCAAACATATATGAACATTTTGTGACAAAAACTTCACAAACCGCATTCTCTCGTGTTAAAAATCGAGTTAGTATATTCAATCCTTTAATGGAACATTGTGGTACAGGTATCATCTACATTTATTTTTTCTAAGGTGGTTTGTTAATCATGCGTCGTCAAGGACTTTTCTATGGTCTGTTATTAATCAATATCGGTAGTTACTTTCTTCTTCTTCAGTGGGATGTGCCGATCTCAAACCAATGGCTTACTTGGCCAACGCTTCTTTTTATGATTGGTTTTGCATTTTTGTTTCACGGTTTTTGGGTAAAGTACCCTGATCATACTTTTGTGGGAACTTTGCTTTGTGGATTGAGCGCTCATTTTCATGCATTAAACTTTTTCCAAACGTGGCCTTCACACTGGGGAATGTATACGCTCGTGATCTCACTTGCTTTTTTTATCCGTTACTTGCAATCTAAAAGGCGCGGATTAACGATCGCGATCATTCTACTCATTTTGTCTTTATTAAGCTTTTTTTATCAGCCTTTTCTCTCGTCATTTCACCGTGTATTTGAAGCGATTGATCAACTATGGCCAGTGGCGCTGATGATACTTGGTGTTTATTTACTAATCTTTAAAAAATGAAAGTTTACGAAAAGAACTTTGTAAAAAATCCGTTCCTACAAAAAGGAACGGATCGCTTTCCAAGCTTCTTCTTTTCCTTGTGCGGTTTCAGCAGAAAAAGGGATTAAGTAATCTTCGGAATCGTAATTTAACTTGTTTTTAATTTCTTTTAAGTGCTTCTGATGTTTCCCTTTTGGAATTTTATCTGCCTTCGTTGCGATAAGGATAACAGGAATCTCAAGATGTTTTAACCATTCGTACATCATCACGTCGTCGCTCGTTGGCGAATGACGCATGTCGATGAGCTGTACGACTGCTTGTAGTTGTTCACGCTCTTGAAAGTACGTTTCCATCATACGTCCCCACGCAGCACGTTCTGCTTTACTTACCTTTGCAAAACCGTACCCAGGAACATCAACAAAATGGAAAGCTTCATTAATAAGGTAAAAATTAAGTGTTTGTGTTTTCCCCGGTTTTTGCGATGTTCGGGCCAACTGTTTCCGGTTTAGTATTTTATTAATAAATGATGACTTCCCGACATTTGAACGGCCAGAAAGCGCCAATTCTGGCATTGGCGCTTTTGGGTATTGGTCGGGGCCTACAGCACTAATTACAATTTCTGCTTGATTAATTTTCATTATTTCTCCCCTACCATTGCATGTTTTAAGACATCGTCTAGATGTGAGACAGGAATAAATGTTAGATCTTCACGGACGCTGTCTGGAATCTCTTCTAAATCTTTTTCATTTTCTTTCGGCATTAAGATGACGGATAAACCAGCACGGTGAGCGCTCATCGCTTTTTCTTTCAAACCACCGATCGGTAGTACACGACCGCGAAGGGTAATCTCACCAGTCATCCCAACTTCTCTTCGAACAGGGCGACCTGTAAGCGATGATATGAGTGCCGTTGCCATCGTGATCCCGGCTGAAGGGCCATCCTTTGGTGTCGCACCTTCAGGAACATGGATGTGAATATCTTGATTCTCATTAAATTCAGGATCAATATTTAACTCGTCTGAACGAGAGCGGATATAACTAAACGCAGCTTGTGCTGATTCTTTCATAACATCTCCAAGTTTTCCTGTTAGTGTCAACTTCCCTTTCCCTGGTGAAACGGAAACTTCGATCGTTAACGTATCGCCACCAGCAGACGTATAAGCAAGACCTGTAGCAGCTCCTACGAGATCTTCCGCTTCTTTCTTACCGTAGCGATATTTCGGCTGACCAAGAAAATCTTTTAACGTGTTTTTCGTCACAATCACGCGCTTTTTGTCACCAGACACAATAATTCTCGCTGCTTTACGGCAAACTGTTGCTAACTGACGCTCCAAGCTTCTAACGCCTGCTTCTCTTGTATAATGGCGGATTGTATCTATAATCGCTTCGTCTTTTACTTGAATTTGGGAACGTGTTAAGCCGTGATCTTCGACTTGTTTATCAAGCAAATACGTCTTCGCAATTTGCACCTTTTCCACTTCAGTATAACCACTAATATGAATGATTTCCATTCGGTCCAAAAGTGGGGCCGGGATTGTTCCAACATTGTTTGCAGTCATGATAAACATTGTTTTCGATAAATCGTAAGGTTCCTCAATGAAGTGGTCACTAAACGCATTGTTCTGCTCTGGGTCGAGTACTTCAAGGAGCGCAGAAGAAGGATCTCCACGGAAATCATGGGCCATCTTATCAATTTCATCAAGTAAAAATACAGGGTTCATACTACCTGCTTTTTTCATGCCTTGAATGATTCGTCCAGGCATCGCACCAACATACGTACGGCGGTGACCTCGAATTTCAGCTTCATCGCGGACACCACCAAGGGAAATGCGAACAAAGTGGCGGTCAAGGGAACGAGCAATTGAACGAGCCAACGACGTTTTCCCTACTCCTGGTGGCCCTGCAAGACAAAGGATCGGTCCTTTTAGCTTTTCTGTCAATTGTTGAACAGACAAATATTCAAGCACGCGTTCTTTCACTTTTTCTAAGCCGTAATGATCTTCATTTAGTATTTCTTCTGAGCGGTGGATATCATGGTGATCTGTCGTTTCATAGGACCATGGAATTTGTGTTAGCCACTCGATATAGTTTCGAATAACGGAACTTTCCGCTGAACTAGGTGACATTCTTTCATAACGCCCTAGTTCTTTTAATGCCTTTTCCTCAATGTGCTCAGGCATATCCGATTCTTGTATTTTTTCGCGCAGTTCAGCGACTTCGCCATCTTTACCATCCTTATCACCGAGTTCTTTTTGAATGGCTTTCATCTGTTCACGCAAATAATATTCTTTTTGCGTCTTTTCCATCGATTTTTTTACGCGTTGACCTATTTTCTTCTCTAGACCTAACACTTCTTTTTCGTTATTTAAAATGTTAAGTACGCGTGTAAGTCGATCGGTAATATCAAATGTCTCAAGAATTTCTTGTTTTTGAGAAATTTTCAGCGGTAAATGTGACGAAATAATGTCTGCCATACAACCTGGCTGTTCAATATCTGCCACTGAATCATACGTCTCCTGAGAGATTTTTTTGGACATTTGTGTATACTGCTCGAATTGTGCTAGCACATTTCTCATCAGTGCTTCTTCTTCGGCAGTCGGTTCTTCTCGTTCTTCATACAGGTCAACGTCCACTTCATAATAAGTGTCTCGTTCAACAAACGAAGAGACTTCACCACGTTTTAACCCTTCAACGAGAACGCGAATCGTTCCATTTGGAAGCTTGATCATTTGCTTCACTTTTGCTAACGTACCAATTTGATAAATATCGTCTTCGGTCGGTTCATCGACTGAAACTTCTTGTTGCGTTGCTAAAAAGATTTCGTCATCATCGACCATTGCTGTCTCTAATGCTGCCACTGACTTTTCTCGTCCGACATCTAAATGCAAAACCATCGTGGGATATACGAGCAAACCTCTAAGTGGCAACAACGGACGGGTGACCGTTTTTTCTTTTTCCATATGTAACACCTCCAAGGTTACCTGACATGTTCAAGCAAATTCCGGGATGTAAGTCACCGTACTAACGCCCTAACCTCTGTACAATTTTATCCTATCGACATGGCTTTGTCTAACGAGGACATGCTTCCTCGTTAGACGGGGGTCTTTTCATTTGAAAAGCCACCTGCTAAATCATCATTTGCAGTAACCGATTCTTCATGCTTCGGTTCCTCTATTAGTGACGCCTCAAGAACCTCATGAAAATGTTCTACTGGATGAACAGTGACACCATCAATTTCTCTTAATATCGATTGGTCATTTTCTTTAGGAATGAGAATCCGTTTTGCACCTGCTTGCTTCGCTGCTTCAACCTTTGCAATAATTCCACCAACAGGTTTTACCGTGCCGTGAATACTCAATTCCCCTGTCATTGCAACATCCCATGAAACCGAGATATTATGGATCGCTGAATAGATTGCAGTTGCTATGCTAACACCTGCAGAAGGACCATCAACGGGGATTCCACCTGGGAAGTTGACGTGAATATCATAATCAAACGTTGGTATCCCCATATGTTTTAACACCGTCACGACGTTTTCAACAGAGCCTTTCGCCATACTCTTTCGTCGGTAAGAGCGCCCGTGACCGCCGACTTCTTCTTCCTCAGCAATCCCGGTCACTGTTACATCACCATTTCCTCGATTTGAAAACACCGTCACTTCAACTTCTAATACAGAACCTAAATTTGGTCCAAATACTGCAAGCCCATTTACAAATCCTACTTGATTGTTTTTAATAATCGATTTTTCTGGACGCGGGGCGCGTTGGCTGGCGTTTACAACCCATTCCATATCGCGCAATTCGATCCGCGAACGTCCTTCTCCATCAGCTACACCTGCTGCAATTTGCATCATGTTGACAGCTTCGCGTCCATTTGTTGCATATTTACTAATAAATGAATATACCCGCTCATCAATGTCTATAGACAACTTCTTAGCAGTCGAGGAAGCGATTTCTTCAACTTCCGAACGAGTTAATGCACGAAAGTACACTTCTAGGCAACGAGAACGAATGGCTGGTGGAATTTCTTCAGGCCTTCTTGTCGTTGCACCAATTAGGCGAAAATCAGCTGGCAAACCGTTTTGAAAAATATCATGAACATGGTCTGGGATTTGTCTATTTTCTTCACTGTAATAAGCACTTTCAAGAAATACTTTACGATCTTCTAATACTTTTAACAACTTATTTAATTGAATACCGTGTAGTTCACCAATTTCATCAATGAAAAGCACACCACCGTGGGCTTTCGTCACCGCGCCTTGTTTTGGTTGCGGGATCCCTGCTTGCCCCATGGCACCTGCCCCTTGATAAATCGGGTCATGTACAGAACCAATTAACGGGTCGGCAATTCCCCGCTCATCAAACCTCGCTGTGGCACCATCTAACTCGACAAATACAGAGGATGAACGGAAAGGTGATGACTCTTCCTTTTTGGATTCCTCTAGTACAAGACGAGCTGCGGCCGTTTTTCCAACCCCTGGCGGTCCATAAACAATCACATGTTGAGGGTTGGGTCCACACAATGCCGCTCGCAGGGAACGGATCCCATCTTCTTGACCGATAATGTCATCAAACGTTCTCGGCCTAACTTTTTCTGTTAATGGTGCACTTAAAGATATGTCGCGTAAACGACGAAGTTCATATAATTCTTTTTTCGATTCCTTATCTACTGAAACGCGTTGATTTCGTTGCGAACGTAACATTGTCCAAAAGTAGAGACCGATGACAATTCCGAAAAACAATTGGATCAATAATGCCAATCCTGTCCAATTCAAGATATCTTCCTCCTTCACATACAGCTTCCTCCGTGATTAGTATGACCTGAAGATACGAAGCTACTCTCTGTGAAGGGGAGGCAATAATTAGGGAATTGGCAAACATGAAGTACTTTAGGTACGAGGGACGCGGTCTCTATTAACTCCAAGTTGGTGATAGGTAACGGTGGTGAGGGGTGCTGACATTCATTCCGTTATTTAAGCTAAAAACGTGATTTTTGGTCGCCTTACGGACATTGATTCCGTTAACGCCCCTATAAAAAGCAAATAACCTGTGATTTTCAAATATAACGGACTCGATGTCCGAACTGCTCAAACAAAAAAACTCATCCAACCGCAACAATGTTCGCTTTACAAAAAGGGAGGTTAACTCGTTCGCATGAGTCAACCTCCCCACTTTTAACTATGCGCTTTCTCGTGGTTCTTGCTGGTCTGGTGTCAAAACTTCTCCGTCTTTCGTTTCTAACGTAGGACGTTCACCATCTTTTACCGTATCTTTCGTGATGATACATTTGGCAATATCTTCACGGGATGGTAATTCATACATGACATCTAGCATTAAGTTCTCGATGATCGAACGAAGGCCACGTGCCCCTGTCTTACGCTCAATCGCTTCACGAGCGACTTCACGTAATGCTTCATCTTCAAATTGAAGTTCAACATCATCAATTTCGAGTAACTTTTTGTATTGTTTAACGAGCGCATTTTTCGGCTTTGTTAAGATTTCAACAAGCGCTTCTTCGTCCAACTGTTTCAAAGCAGAAATAACTGGAATACGTCCGATAAACTCTGGGATTAATCCGTAACGAAGTAGGTCTTCAGGAAGGATTTTGTCCATAAATTCATCTTCTGTTAACTCATCTTGTTCAACATCAGATCCGAACCCGATCACTTTTTTACCAAGGCGACGCTTGATAATTTGCTCAATACCGTCAAAGGCACCACCTACGATAAAGAGAACGTTCGTCGTATCGATCTGAATGAATTCTTGATGAGGATGCTTTCTTCCGCCTTGAGGTGGGACACTTGCGGATGTTCCTTCAAGAATTTTTAGTAGGGCTTGCTGTACACCCTCACCTGATACATCACGCGTGATTGATGGGTTCTCAGATTTTCGAGCCACTTTATCAATTTCGTCAATGTAAATAATACCGCGCTCTGCTTTTTCAACATCATAATCTGCCGCTTGGATAAGTTTTAGAAGAATGTTTTCCACATCTTCTCCTACATAACCGGCTTCAGTTAAAGACGTAGCATCAGCAATCGCAAATGGGACATTTAAAATACGTGCTAACGTTTGAGCAAGTAACGTTTTACCGCTTCCTGTTGGTCCAATCATACAGATGTTACTCTTAGCAAGCTCAACATCATCACTTTGTTTGGTCGTGTTCACACGTTTATAGTGGTTATAAACAGCAACAGATAGGGACTTTTTCGCTTGATTTTGGCCGATGACATAGTCATTTAAAATTTCACGAATTTCTTGTGGTTTCGGGATTTCTTGGTAATCAACTTCTTCTTCATTACCAAGTTCTTCCTCCACAATTTCGGTACATAGTTCAATACACTCATCGCATATATATACCCCTGGACCAGCAACTAACTTACGTACTTGATCCTGAGTTTTACCACAAAAGGAGCACTTCAATTGCCCTTTTTCTTCGTTAAACTTAAACATTCCGTTCACCCCTTACTTATTATTCCGAGGAACCTTCGTCTATATGAAGCTAGATCGATCTCTTGAATGTTAGCTAAAACTGCATCTTCTTACATTGTACGTCTGATCCCTCATTTTTAACCACATTTTTTTGAAACTGTTGATCTTCGTACAATTAATCCCCACTCTTATTGTACCACATGAACTTACTTTCGTATTATGTATTGCCATTTTTAGACGCTCCTTCGCATCAGCACGGTGGAGCGATTATTATGTGTAACTAGGATAAAACAGTGAAAAAAACATGTCAAACGTAAGCATTCACAACTTTTTTTCATTATCCGTATAAACATGTCAAATATGTACAAAACAAGGCACGAAATGTTTCGCGCCTTGCAAATTATGTTAAATTATGCTGCTGTCGTACGGTTCTCAACTAAGAAATCGATTGCTTTGCGTACTTTTAAGTCGCCTTTAAGCATATCTACGCCACCTTGCATTGCAAGGATTTGCTTGATTTCTTCTTTAGAACGTTGATACATTTCAGCCATGTTATCTAATTCTGCTTCAACGTCTTCATCTGTTGCTTCTAAGCCTTCAGCTTCAGCAATCGCTTCAAGCGTTAGGTTCATGCGAACACGCTTTTCAGCATCTTCTTTAAATTGTTCTTTCATGCCTTCTTCATCTGTACCTGCGAACTGGTAGTACATATCTAAGCTCATGCCTTGAGCTTGTAGACGCTGACTGAATTCTTGAAGCATTTGATCTGTTTCTTTTGTAACCATCGCTTCAGGAATATCGATTGTTGCGTTTTCTGTCGCTTTTTCAACAAGCGTATCACGCATGTCAGTATCTGCGTCTTGCTCTTTTTGTGTTTTTAGACGTTCACGTACATTGTTTGTAAGCTCGTCTAATGATTCAACGTTTTCGTCTGCATCTTTAGCAAACTCATCGTCAAGTTCTGGCAATTCTTTTCTTTTTACGTCATGTACTTTCACTTGGAATAACGCTTCTTTTCCAGAAAGTTCTTCTGCATGGTACTCTTCTGGGAATGTTACCTTTACTTCACGATCTTCGCCAGATTTTGCACCAACTAATTGCTCTTCAAATCCTGGAATAAATTGACCCGAGCCAATTTCAAGGGAGAAGTTTTCAGCTTTTCCGCCTTCGAATGCTTCACCATCAACGAAACCTTCAAAGTCGATTACGACTGTGTCACCTTCAGCAACTTCACCATCTTCAATTGCTACAAGTTCAGCATGCTTTTCTTGCATTTGCGTTAATTCGTTTTGTACATCTTCTTCAGTGACTTCTGTGTCTTTCTCTTCAACTTCTAAGCCTTTATAGTCACCTAGTTCTACTTCAGGCTTTACAGTCACTTTTGCAGTGAAAATCATTTTTTCACCTTTTTCGATTTGTTCAACATCGATTTCTGGACGATCTACAGGATCAATTCCAGCTTCTTCTACAGCTTGTGAATAAGCTTCTGGAAGAATGATGTCTACAGCATCTTGGTAAAGGGATTCAACGCCAAAGCGCTGTTCGAAAATTTTACGAGGTACTTTCCCTTTACGGAAACCTGGTACATTTACTTTTTTAACAACTTTTTGGAACGCTTGGTCCAATGCAGTATCTACCTTTTCCGGCTCAACCTCTACTGTTAATACACCGGTATTCCCTTCCTGTTTCTCCCATTTTGCAGTCATTTATTCTTTCCCTCCAACATCAAAGGTTCTATTATGTGCGATATCCGTTTATGCAACCATTTTATTATAACATAGGATTTTCGCTTTTCAATATGTTCAATTCGATTTATGTATGATCTAACGTCGGATGAAATACATGGTTTTCAATGGCTACAATTTTAGCCATCGCTTCTGCTACCTTTTCATCGTTCGCTTCATAGATCATCGCAATTTCATCCGCTTCATCTTCACCACCAAGTAATCTACTCGTTAAAGCATGGAGAGCTGCCGCCCACACGCTTTCTTCATCAGGCTCAGGAGACTGCGGAAAAATCGCAAATAAATAGTGCCACCAAAGTTGCTCAGCCATTTCATATAAAGTCGGATTCTCATGAGCTAATGTGTCATGCAAAATGGCTAGTACCCTTTCACCAAACCTTTCATGAAACACACTTTCTAATTCATTCGGTATTAAAGAATATGTACGCCCAAACTTCGCAATGTAAAACGTTTCAGTGACTTCGTTTTCTTTTAACAATTGTAACAAGTAACTTTTTAAAGCTGGGTCATTATCTTCTGTTTTTAAAAAAGTACGATAAGCATCGAGTACTTCCTCGTCCATTTTTGGACCCAGTTGTTGAATGGCTCCCCACTGTTGATCTTTATTGCCCTTTTGTAAGAATTTTAACCATTCCTTCGTGTTCGTCCAGTCCTCACCTACATCGAGGTCTTTAAAGTGTTCCTCTTGGTCTGGCTTCACCATATGACGGCTAAAATCCAATAATTGATAAAGGGATTCCGCCATATCGGGCGGCGGTTTCTCTTCTTGGACGACTGGCTCTAAAACGTCGACAACATCTTGGTATTCACCTAGTTGCACGAGCAAGGAAACGTAAACTTGCAGAACTTCAAAATATTGTCCAATCCCTTCTTTCAGGAGACGCTCGCAATGTTCACGAGCTTCTTCGAGACGTTTCATCTCTATAAAACAAATGACTATACCATACCTTGCTTGTGGGTGTTCTTGTTCCAATTCCACTGCTTGTTGAAAATAATGCAACGCCTCTAGGTGTTTTTTTTCTTTTAAGGACGTCATCCCTTTTTCAACGAGGCGATTTGCGAGCCCTGGGAACAAGACAACGTTATCCCTACACTCTTTCGGTTCTTTGCCCATGTATACGCGCCACCTCTAATTTACGTTTGCTATCACTTGGTGTTCAGTTTACCAATTTCACCGTTGAAAAACAAACGTTTTCAAATGAATTTTAACACGTTTTTTATGTCACACTCTTGGAAAAGATAGGAATGAATTCTTTTGCCTCTAGGAGTGAATCAACCGTAATATCTGTTAGTATAACTATCAGACGCTACAGGTGGACGTTGTTGGTTGTAAGCTCAAGTGATAAAGCGTGTGTCTTGTGGTTCGCGGACATACGTTCCGTTATTTCAGCTAAATACGCCATTTTTTTGGGGCGAACGGACATATGTTCCGTTATCACTCTCTTTTGCAGGCAATAAAGGGCGAATTTTTACGAATAGCGGAACACATGTCCGCAAAACGCTAAAAATCAGCCTTTTTTAAGCAAATAACGGAATCAATGTCCGCATCGAACATCACAACAGTGAACGTGACCATATTTAGCCTTCATAGCATCGTCATCTTTCACTTCTCCGAGTTCATCAGAAACAACAAAGTTTACGCGAAAAGAGCTTTTTATAATGACGATCGTGGACATTAGACACTCTAGACATGGAAAGGAGTGTCTTTTGTTATGGGTGAACGCGATTGTTTTCATATACAAGAAACCCCCTTGCATGCAAGGGGGGTGATTTTTTATGTATGGCGTCCCAGGCAGGATTCGAACCTGCGACCTACGGCTTAGAAGGCCGTTGCTCTATCCAGCTGAGCTACTGGGACAAAGTGATAAGTTTTTTATATCTTTTCGCGACATTTATTAATATATCAGATGAGAAGAAAGAAGTCAACTGGCAATTCAAATCTTTCTTCTCACCTTTTTATTTTTTTACTTTAAAACGTTTGACTAAGCGCGTCGACACGGTCACCTTCTAGCGTATAATAGCTTACATCACGTGATCCACTCTCGTCAATAGTCAAAATCACATAAGTCGCAACAGACACTGAACGAGGCAACCGTAAACTGCCGGGGTTAATAAACAACATCCCTTTTTCCTCAAACGCGGTTGGCACATGTGTGTGTCCAAAGCAGACGACATTGGCCGAAACTTCTTCACCACGATAAGCAAGGGGCATTGGAGATGTTTTTACCTGGTGCAAATGGCCATGGACAGCTAAAAAGCGCACACCTTGAATATCGTCCACAATTTCCTTAGGAAAGTTCGCTTGGAAATCACAGTTCCCTTGGACAACAAAAACATTCTTCAGCTCTTTAGCATCTTCTGATAGTTCTGAGTCACCGCAATGAATCACTCCATCAACTTCCGACTCATGACGATCAATCACCTTCGCTAACGGCTCTTGCCACCCGTGACTATCACTTGTAATGAGGATACGCACCTTGAATTCCCCTTTCTAAAACCACTCTTTCCATTCTTCTTCTAATTTTTTTAATGCATTGGCTCGGTGGCTGATTTCATTTTTCTCCTCAGACGTTAGTTGTGCCATTGTTTTATGTTTATCCTCAAGGTAAAAAACCGGGTCATATCCAAACCCATGATCCCCCTTTGGTTCTTGGGCAATCTTACCTTCACAAGTGCCAATGACAACTTCTGTCTCTCGATCTGGAAACGCAACCGCTAACGCACATACAAAACGAGCTTTACGATCTTCATCACTTACATTTTCTAATTCCCTTAACAGTTTTTGATTGTTGGCTTGGTCATTTTTTTCATCCCCTGCATAGCGAGCCGAATAAACGCCAGGTTTTCCGTCAAGAGCCTCCACTTCTAAACCAGAGTCATCAGCAACAACGACGTTCCCTGTATAGCCTACAATTGTTTCCGCTTTTTTGCAGGCATTTCCTGCAAAGGTTGACGCATCTTCGATGATAGAGATATCTTCATCAATATCATTGAGTGAACGTATTTGAAAACCTCTCTCCGCAAACAACGCGCGAAATTCTGCTACCTTTCCTTCATTTTTGGTCGCTATGATGATTGTTTTCATTTTTATTCCCCCGAGTCTGATTGTGACACAGATTGGATGTTATTCACAATATCGCCAAGCGCTTCTGCTTGAATTTCAAACAAACGGTGTAAACCATTTTCTGCTGAATCAAGCAATTCATTTAATTGTTGACGTGAAAATGTCGCCTCTTCACCTGTTCCCTGAACCTCAACGAATTCCCCTTTCCCTGTCATCACGATGTTCATATCTACATCTGCATTAGAGTCCTCAAGATAATCTAGGTCAAGTAATACCTCTCCTTCACTGTTGACACCAACTGATATTGCTGCTAAATAATCAGTGATTGGGAAGGTTGAAAATTTCTTGTTTTTCTTGTACTGATCACACGCCAAAACTAAAGCAACAAACGCCCCAGTAATGGAAGCTGTACGCGTCCCACCGTCCGCTTGAATGACATCACAATCAATCCAGATTGTTCGTTCTCCAATTGAATCTAAGTCAACGACAGAACGTAAAGCACGTCCAATTAAACGTTGAATTTCAACAGTACGACCTGTTAATTTCCCTTTTGATGATTCTCGTATATTTCTTTGTTCGGTCGCCCGTGGAAGCATGCTATATTCAGCCGTAATCCACCCTTTCCCTTGATTGCGCAAAAATGGTGGCACACGCTCCTCAATACTTGCTGAACAAATGACTTTCGTATCTCCAAAATGGACGAGCACCGACCCTTCTGGATGCTTTATGTAATTCGTTTCAATTTTAATCGGACGTAATTGTTCATTTCCACGATCTTCTGAACGCATTTGATCACTCCTCTATTTTCGTTGCAAGAAATAAGGGATGGCTTAATGGCCATCCCTTTACATCATAATCGTTTACGAATTGAAATTCAAATCGCTCCGAGATTAAAATTCACCTGTGTTCACTTGATCAGGTCGGCTCACTGGCTCGGAAATCCACTCTCCCGAAGCATGTAACAATTCCTCTTCATCATTTACAAGAATCGAAACTTCATCAACATTTTCATCTTCAGTAAGCGACAATACAATCATATTTAATACGTGATCAGAAACCGCTGCTCCATCCATTCGACTCAAAATTTCATCGTTGAAGTTAACCGTTAAGACACCATTTGATAACTCAGGCTCTTCGAGTAACTCGACATCTGTTGTGAAATCAGTTAATAAGTGTGTCGTTAACGCAGGGCCACCTAGAAGTTCATTAACAACGGTCTCATACTGGTTGTCTGATGGTTCAACCCGTCTAGTGACTGGCACATAATAGGTTTCACCACTTTGTTCGGCAAGGAAGTAAACGGTCACTGAGTCACTTGCCGTCACATCTGCCACAGTCCCTTGCTCAAGGTTAATGCCATTGTCACGGGAAAGACCATTTCGTACAGGCGTTCCATTTTGTGGCATATTTTCGACTACTTCCCCATCAATTCGAATTTCTACTTCGTCCACTTCTTCAAACTGCGTAAGCGTCCACGTTAAAGCTTGCAGCATTGGCATTTCTTCATCAGGATGATAGTCTTCAATTCCTTCTGAAAAATCGACAACGAGTACCCCTTCTTCATTCTTCTCAATGTCTAAAACTTCTGTCCCTGAAGGCAACACAGCTTGGAACCCATTTGGTAGCATTGATGTGATTGGACCATCTTTCATTAAGTATTCTAGGGATTGCTCAATTTTCTCTTCTTGTTCATCTGTTTCTGTTTTCGGTAACGGAAAACTTTGTGGAGCAACCATGCCATATTGATCAATTAAGTAAAGTTCTCGGATGTCTGTTTCTTCGTCACTTCCATCTTGTTGTTCATCCGATTCTTCTTCTAATCCGTCCATATTCCCCTCTTCCAATTCACTCTCTTCAATTTCATCTTCATCCATATAATCGATCGGTGGTGGGTCGATATCCTCCAACGATTGTGAAGTCGGATCTCCGCTACATCCGACAGCAATCATAGCGGTGAAAGCGACACCGAACAAGAAATACACCGGCTTTCGTCCAATATTGACTCGCATACTCTTCCCTCCTAAGGTGGTTGTACTATGATGTATACGAGCCTAACTAAAATTTAGACCACTTTTCTTAATTGTTTCCCCAAATACACAAAAACGATCACCCATTCGGCAATCTACGCCGTAAGAGCGATCGTATATACATTCGCTACAGGAATGTCTAACCAGCGGTTTGCGATCTCCTTAAAGGATAAAGACATACCTGTCGTATAAAATTGATGTTTCGCTTCACGATCTCCTATATATAGAAGCTGTTGATGATATAAAAGAGAACTGACTTCTCGAGCGGTTTCATCTCCCGAACATATAATATGAACGTCTTGTCCCATGACGTCTTGAATTACGTCATAAAGTAGAGGATAATGTGTACAACCAAGAACGAGAGTATCTATCGCAGTGTTTTTCAGCGGGGCAAGCGATTCTTCAACAGCTGTCTTCGCTTCCATACCTGATACAGCCCCTTTTTCAACAAGCGGAACAAAACGCGGACAAGCAAGCGTTTCTACCCGTACATGGTTATTGATCGCTTTTAGCGTTCGCTCATATTCGCCACTACGGATTGTTCCTTCAGTACCTATGACGCCGACATAATCATCGTTTGTTACTTTTAAGGCCGCAATCGCTCCAGGATGAATCACACCGATGACCGGAATTGGCAAAATTTCCTTCGCCTCTTCTAACACAACAGCAGTTGCTGTATTACAAGCAATCACAAGCATTTTGATTTCTTGAGCCATTAGAGCATTGATCATTTCCCACGTAAATTGTCGCACTTCATCACGTGTACGCGGACCATATGGGCATCGCGCTGTGTCACCAATATAAACAATCTCTTCTTTTGGTAATTGTCGAATGATTTCACTGACGACGGTCATGCCACCGATACCAGAGTCAATCACACCAATAGGTTTATCCACAATAAATCTCCCTTTGTTTCAATCTTTGCTGTTCAATCAAAATGACTTCCACGTTTCTGCATCCCGCTTCATTTCATCATTCAAAAAACGTAAGCTACGTTCTAAAAAGTCAACATCCTCTTTTGAAAAATCCCCTAAAACATCTTGCAAGTAATCTTGTCTTTGGTTAATCACTTCACGAATGATTGTTGCCCCTTTTTCCAACAAGTGAATACGGACAACGCGACGGTCATTTTTATCTTTGACCCGCTCAACTAACTCATTTTTCTCCATTCGGTCTATAAGGTCTGTCGTCGTACTACACGCAAGATACATTTTCGATGACAACTCACCAATGGTCATATCACCATACTCATGTAACCATTGCAATGCAACAAATTGAGGAGGGGTAATCGGAAATTCGTTTAAAATTTCCCTTCCTTTTTGTTTCACGATATCAGAAATTCGTCGCAACGACTTTTCGATGTTCGCAACTTGCTGTTTATCTAGCACTTCGTTTTCTGCCATAGTCGTCCCTCCTTCTGTACAGCTACATTTGTTACATACATTTTCTTAGTTTTCAGCAAAAATTTCAACTATTTCCTATGGTCATATTAAATGCAGACGAACGACTAAACGTGAAAAAAGGTCGGTACCTAGAAGAGGCCATGTGTACAGTACGGTTAAATTAGGGTGAGACAGGCCATCCTTTAAGGATTTAACACACTTTCACCGCCTATAACCGATTTGTACGAGCATGACACAATCAGGTCCAACCTTTATCACTCATTTCTTTCTTTGGGGCAGAAAAACTATTGAACGTTTAACGAACGCTCTTCAACAAGTTTAACGACTTGATCAGATGTTTCAAGTTGCAACGCTTTATTAGCTATTTCTTCTGCTTCCGTTCGTGTCAGTTTTGCGATCTGACTTCTAGCTGGTAAGACAGATGTTGCACTCATACTAAATTCATCTAATCCAAGACCAAGTAAGATCGGAATCGCCGTTTCATCTCCTGCCATTTCTCCACACATTCCTGTCCATTTCCCAGCAGCGTGCGATGCGTCAATAACTGATTTAATCAGTCGTAAAATCGCTGGATTGTATGGTTGATACAGGTAAGAAACTTGTTCATTCATGCGATCTGCCGCCATTGTATATTGGATCAAATCATTCGTTCCAATACTAAAGAAGTCGACTTCTTTTGCGAAAATATCAGCAATCGCAGCCGTGGATGGGATTTCAACCATGATCCCAACTTCCATGTCACGATTGACATCCACCCCTTCACCTTCAAGCTTTTCGCGTTCTTCATCAAGAATTGCACGCGCTTGTCGGAATTCGTCGACTGTCGCGATCATCGGGAACATAACTTTTAAGTTCCCGTATGCACTCGCACGAAGTAACGCTCGTAATTGTGTACGGAAAATATCATCGCGATCTAAGCATAGTCGAATTGCGCGATAACCTAAGAATGGGTTCAATTCTTTTGGTAAGTCAAGGTAAGGAAGTTCCTTATCTCCACCGATATCTAAGGTACGGATAACAACTGGCTTGTCACCCATATTTTCAACGACCTTTTTGTACGCATCAAATTGTTCATCTTCTGTTGGCAATTCAGTGCGACCCATGTAAAGGAACTCTGTTCGGTAAAGACCGATTCCTTCTGCTCCATTATTTAGAACACCTTCGACATCTTCAGGTGTACCGATGTTCGCTGCTAATTCAACGTGATGAGCATCTTTTGTCTCTGTCTTTTCATCGACAAGCTTCGCCCACTCTTTTTTGCGTTCTTCAAAATCTGCAAGCTTTTGCTTATATGTGCTTATTTGATCTTCTGAAGGGTCGACAATCACTTCGCCATCCAAGCCGTCTACAATGACTGTGACATCATTTTCAACAGTTTCAGTCACTTCTTTTGTACCAACGACTGCAGGGATTTCGAGTGAACGTGCCATAATCGCTGAATGAGATGTACGACCTCCGATATCTGTAGCAAAACCTTTTACATAATTGCGGTTTAACTGTGCTGTATCAGAAGGTGTTAAGTCATCTGCGATGATCACAACTTCTTCATTGATTTCTGCAAGAGAGGCTAACTTCACACCTAAGAGGTGAGCAAGCACACGCTTAGAAACGTCACGAATATCCGCTGCACGCTCTTTCATATACTCGTTATCCATGTTTTCAAACATCGTAATAAACGAGTTGGAAACTTCATCTAAAGCATATTCAGCATTAACTTGCTCGTCTTTGATTTTGTTTCGAACGCCATCTAAGTAATCTGGGTCACTTAGAACTAAAAGGTGAGCTGCAAAGATCTCTGCTTTATCAGCACCCATTTCATTTTCCGTATGTTGCTTAATTTTTTCTAACTCGCCTTTGGCTGTCGCTAATGCATCATCTAAGCGCTTATGTTCACCTTCAACATCGGAGATCGATGTTTTTTCCACTGTTAAGTCAGGACTTTCTAGGCGGAAGCCTTTTGCAATCGCAATCCCTGCCGATGCAGCAATGCCTGTTAGCGTTTGGCTCATTATTCTCCAAGTCCTTCCTTGATGACTTCTTCGATACCTTTCATTGCTTCTTCAGCATCTGAACCTTCTGCTTTAATCGTAACTTCAGCACCTTGACTTACGCCTAGCGACATAACACCCATAATTGACTTTAAGTTCACAGATTTTCCGTTATGCTCTAAAGTAACTTCGGATTCAAATTGACCAGCCTTATTCACCAATTGTGTTGCTGGACGTGCGTGAAGTCCTGTTTCTGCTGTAATTGTAAATGTTTTCTCTGCCATGAAAGACACTCCTAACTTATAGCATTTTTTTCATCTTTTTAATATGACTAAATACTGAACATCACTTGTTAAAAAAGCCTATTTATCTGTTTAATGTGTACGAAATGCTCATGATTCATCCATTATCATTCATGAAACATATTTAACACTTACTAAAACAAGCAATCCACCTACGTTTATGTATTCACTGACCAAGTAAAACATAAGGAACGGATTTTTATTAAGTGATTGTTCAGAAGATAGACACCCACTACTTTACCACCCATAAAAAATTTGACAAGTATTTTCAACAGACATCAACATAAAAGTGAAGGGACAGCCTCAGGACTTTTCCTTATCTTTCACCTTGACATCTAAATCTCTTTTAGGATAACACAGCTTTTTCGACATGAAAAGACAACCTCCTCATCCTTGTGAAATTCTTCATAATATAAAAAGTCTCCGATACTCACCCCATTTAATTCACTAATCGTTGAGGAGAGAGTAACGAAGACTTTCAAAATAAATATTTTGTTTAAATTTCTAGTTCTCCTAGTCGGATGAGCTCAATCACAGCTTGAGAGCGCCCCTTAACTCCCAATTTCTGCATTGTATTTGAAATATGGTTACGTACTGTTTTTTCACTGATAAAAAGTTGTTCTGCAATTTCTTTTGTTGTTTTGTCTTGAACTAGTAGTTCAAAGACTTCACGTTCTCGTTTTGTTAACAGCGGTTTTGGCCTGAACTCGTGTTCTCTCAATCGTTTCACCCTTTCCTGCTGGGCTGCACCGATTTCCTATTTTGGCAGGTATTTAGTCACCAACATCTTATGTAAGCAGGAAAAGGGATGTTACACCTTTGTACAATAACCTTAAATTAGACCTCTACTTAAAGAAACGGAATGATCTCAATAAAGCAGTCAGTTCATTGGTGGAACAGGTTTCGGGTTGATTCTCTCCACGCTGAGGGACGTCCAGTTTGTTTGTGAATTTGTACAATTGTCCCACGACCAGTTACGCATGTTTCTTGTTTTTCATTACAAATACAGTAATGTAGATCTACCGATGCCCTTCCTATGTGCGCTATTTTTACATACACATCAATTTGATTTGGAAAATACATTTGCTGAATGAAGTCACACTGTAAATCAGCTGTAACCGGAATTTCTTCTACATTATGGTCAAACCAGACGGCATTCAGGCCAATTTCATCAAAAAAGTTGATCCTTGCCTCCTCAAAGTATATGAACGGAACCGTATTATTCACGTGCCCAAAGGCATCCGTTTCTGAAAAGCGAACCTTAATAGGGTAACGATATTTAAAAGAACTCAGCCATGTTTCCCATTCGTCAATATAGCTAGGTTTCATCCTCGCCCACCCTTTACATGTTTTATTTTCTCAAAAGGCCTTTTTCTAAAATATTGTTGCTTTTTAAAGAATTAGTTTAGTTCGCCGTCGTGGACATACGTTCCGTTATTTCAGCCAAATACGTCATTTTTAGGGTTCAGAGGGACATATTGGACCTATGTCAAGAAAGTGGACACCCAAATAACGGAATATATACTTTTTTGATTTTGGTTGTGAGTTAAACCTTCTTCACGTTTCAAAGCGTAGATGATGCCGCGGAAGCGTCAAGCCCAAACCGCTTGACCCATCCCGCTCTATCATCTGATGGGTAGTTACTGTGAAGAAGGGGTTAGACTGCTGTGGCAGCCTAGGATCATTAAGCAGAGTGACCTTTGTAAAACTTCTCTTCCCATTGAATTGGGGAATTGTAACCGATCGCACTGTGAATTCGTTTACGATTATAGAAAAACTCTATATAACGGTAAATCTCATCATAGGCTTGTTGTTTGGTCTTGAACCTTTTTCCTTGGATCAACTCTTTTTTCAAAACACTGAAAAAGGATTCTGCACATGCATTGTCGTAACAGTTTCCTTTACGACTCATACTAGCGACCATGCCGTAGTCTTCTAATTTTTCGCGGTATTCATTAGAAGCGTATTGAGTTCCTCGGTCGGAATGATGAATTAAGCCTTTACCTGGTCGCTTCTTTTGATAGGCATCGTTCAACGCATCGAGAACCAGTTGGTTCGTCATATGTCCATACAGGCGCCATCCTATAACTTCACGTGTATATAGGTCGAGAATATTCGCTAAATATAATTTCCCTTCACGACAAGGAATCTGGGTGATATCAGAAACCCAAACCTTGTTAGGGGCAGTGGTTGTAAAATGTTGATTCAACGTGTTTGGAGCGATAGGGTTATTATGATTTGAGTTAGTTGTGCTTACTTTGAATTTTTTGATAACTGTCGATTGTATACCAAGTTCATTCATATATAGGCCCACTGTTCTTTCAATAATGTTGTAGCCTTCTTGGCGCAATAAGTGGGTAATTTTTGGGGCACCATATATCTTCTTCGAATCGTAATAATGAAATAAAATTCGTTCTTGGATCGCTTTTTTCCTTCGTTCTTGTCGGCTTGGTTGGTGGTTTCTCCAGTTGAAATAACCGCTCCGAGACACGTTCATCACTTTACACATCTTCACCACTGAGAACTCGGAGCGATGGTTCTCAATGAATTGAAACCTTACACTTTTGGTCGACTGAAGATGTGTACTGCCTTTTTTACGATAGCTAATTCCTCTTCCCTATCTTTCAATTCACGTTCTTTCTTTTTCAATTGTTGTTCTAGCTGTTGGATTCGCTCATCGTATACAATAGGTTCATTATCAAATTCACGATATTTAGCGATCCACTCGTACAAAGTGCTTGTTGGTACCTTTAACTCCTCGGCCATATCAGATACCGTTTTCTTTTGTTCCTGGACATAGCGAACTGTCTGCTTTTTAAATTCTTCGTTATACCGTTGACGATGTTCACCCATAGGGAACTCCTCCTTTATTATTCTCAGTATTACCAATTCTGTTAAAGGGGAGTCCACTTTTTATTCTAGCTGCATATGTTCCGTTAACCCTCACTTTTGCATGCAATAAAGGGCGATTTTTTACAAATAGCAGAACTCATGTCCGCAAAAAGTTCAAAAACAGCCTTTTTGAAGCGAATAACGGAATCAATGTCAGGAGCGAAAGAAACAGTGGATGTGATTACATTTAACCAATCTCAAATCGTCACCTTTCGTTTCTATGAGTTTGTCAAAAAGCACATCGTTTACGAAAAGATCCTTTTAAAAAGACAATATATTATGAATGAATACTCACTCATAATCACTCGCGAGGAGAAGCCTCCTCGCTTGGAGTGAGGCTTCGTTAAATTTTGTCACTTCCAAAGAAATCTTTAAATGATTGAATCGTCGTTTCACGGTTAAGAGATGCAATTGATGTAGTAAGCGGAATGCCTTTCGGACATACTTCAACACAGTTTTGCGAGTTTCCACAATCTGTAATTCCGCCATCATCCATAATTGTGTTCAAACGTTCAGCTTTGTTCATTTCTCCAGTTGGGTGAGAATTGAACAAACGGACTTGTGAAAGCGGCGCTGGCCCCATGAAGTCAGACTTACTGTTTACGTTCGGACACGCTTCAAGACAAACACCACATGTCATACATTTAGACAATTCATAGGCCCATTGTCGTTTCGGTTCAGCCATGCGTGGACCTGGCCCGAGATCATATGTTCCATCGATCGGGATCCAAGCTTTCACTTTCTTTAAAGACTCAAACATTCGACTACGGTCAATGAGTAGATCTCTTACAACTGGGAATGTACTCATTGGTTCGAGTCGTACAGGCTGCTCAAGTTGATCAATAAGTGCCGTACACGACTGACGAGCTTCCCCATTAATTACCATCGAGCACGCCCCACATACTTCTTCTAGGCAGCTTGCATCCCAAGCAACAGGGGTTGTCTCTTCACCATTTGCATTGACTGGATTACGTCGGATTTCCATAAGCGCAGAAATGACGTTCATATTTTTACGATAAGGAATTTCAAAGGTTTCCTCGTACGAAGGTGAATTCACATCATTTTTTCGTTTAATGATGAGTCGAATTACTTTGTTGTCACTCATGACTTAGCACCCGCTTTCTTTTTCGATGTATAGTCACGTTTTCGAGGCGTAATCAAAGAAACGTCAACATCTTCGTACTCAAATTCTGGTGCTTTGTTTTCTCGGTCGAATCTTGCTTTCGTCGTCTTTAACCATTCTTCATCATTACGCTCTGGGAATTCTGGCTTATAGTGAGCCCCGCGACTTTCATTACGATTTAATGCCCCTTGTGTAATCGCGCGCGCGAGGTGAATCATCCCTTCTAACTGCCTTGTAAATGCAGCAGCTTGGTTGCTCCAGCGAGCTGTATCTTGAATGTTAATATTTTCATAACGTTCAAGGAGCTCTTGAAGCTTCTCATCTGTTTTTTGTAGTTTGTCATTTTCACGAACAACTGTGACATTATCAGTCATGAGTTGTCCAAGCTCTTGGTGCAATTTAAAGGCGTTTTCTGTTCCATCCATAGATAAGATCTTTTCAAATCGATCTTTCTCTCTTTCGTATTGGTCGTCAAATACCGTGGAAGAAATGTCCTCAGCTGATTTCTCGAGGCCATTCATATATTCAACGGCTTTCGGACCAGCAACCATACCTCCGTAAATCGCAGAAAGTAAAGAGTTAGCACCCAAACGATTTCCACCGTGTTGAGAATAGTCAACTTCTCCTGCTGCAAATAAACCAGGGATATTGGTCATCTGATCATAATCGATCCAAAGTCCGCCCATTGAATAGTGAACGGCAGGGAATATCTTCATTGGTACTTTACGTGGATCATCACCCATGAATTTTTCATAGATTTCCATAATTCCACCAAGTTTAATATCCAATTCTTCTGGATCCTTATGAGAAAGATCAAGATAAACCATATTTTCGCCATTAATACCTAGCTTCTGATTCACACATACGTCGAAGATTTCACGTGTTGCAATGTCACGTGGAACCAAGTTACCATACGCAGGATATTTTTCCTCAAGGAAGTACCATGGTTCACCGTCTTTATAAGTCCAAACACGGCCACCTTCACCACGAGCAGACTCACTCATCAAACGGAGCTTATCGTCGCCTGGGATAGCTGTCGGGTGAATTTGGATAAATTCACCATTTGCATAGTAAGCACCTTGCATATAAGCAGAAGCTGCAGCGAAACCTGTGTTAATCATTGAGTTTGTTGATTTTCCGAAAATAATTCCTGGCCCACCTGTTGCAAGAACAACAGAGTCTGCCTTGAACACTTGAATATCTGATGTACTTAGGTTTTGAGCTGTGATTCCGCGACAAACCCCATCATCATCAATCACTGCGCTCAAATATTCCCAACCCTCATACTTCGTCACTAATCCGTTTGTTTCATGTCTACGAACTTGTTCATCTAATGCATATAAAAGCTGTTGACCTGTTGTTGCACCTGCATAAGCTGTACGGTGGTGTTGTGTTCCGCCAAAGCGACGTAATGATAAAATCCCCTCGCCAGTACGGTTAAACATAACACCCATACGATCTAACAAATGAATAATTCCAGGTGCAGCATCACACATCGCTTTTACAGGTGGTTGGTTAGCAAGGAAGTCCCCGCCATAAACGGAGTCGTCAAAATGCTCCCACGTTGAGTCACCTTCACCCATTGTATTTAAAGCTCCATTAATCCCGCCTTGCGCACATACGGAATGAGATCGTTTAACTGGTACTACGGAAAATAAATCAACCGATACGCCGGCTTCTGCAGCTTTGATAGTTGCCATTAAACCAGCCAGTCCTCCACCGACAACGATCATTCTTCCTTTACTCATAACGAAACACTCCTTCTATTTGTCTAAACGAATGCTAAGATCGCTCGAACACCTACGAATGTGATTACTACAAAGATGCCTAATGTTACGTATGTGGAAATAACTTGTGATCTCGGTGTTACCGTAATTCCCCACGTTACTGCAAACGCCCATAAACCATTTGCAAAGTGGAATACTGCTGCAACGATTCCGATGATATAAAGGATCAATGCTAACGGATTGGCAACGATATCAGCTACCATTTGATAATTCACTTCCGCACCCAACATCGCTTGGACACGCGTGTCCCAAACGTGCCACGCAATGAAGATGATCGTAATCACACCTGTAATCCGTTGGAAGCGAAACATCCAGTTACGGAAGGTGCCATATGTAGTTGTATTGTGGCGCGCTTGAAATGCAATGTAGAGGCCATAAATCCCATGGAAAAGGATCGGCAAATAAATCAAGAAAATTTCCAAAACGTACACAAATGGTAAACTTGTCATAAATTGAGTTGCCTGATTGTAACGCTCAACTCCATAAACTGCTTGGTAGTTTACCAACAAGTGAACTACCAGAAATGCGCCGATTGGTATGACGCCTAATAAAGAGTGCAACTTACGGTAAAAAAACTCTCGATTCGTGGACATACACGTTTCCCCCTGTTTTATTTTTTTCTCCCAGTGGAAAGAAGACGAACTTACCGCTTAAAACAACCCTCCCTTTTTGTGTCACAATATTCATTCAAATGTTAATAGATGCAACTATCTCAAATTTGAATAAAGTGTGACAATTTCATCTTACCGCTATTATAGCAAAATCGTCAAGAAAACGGATTCATAATTATTTTAACAAATTTATCCTCGCTTGGACACAATCTTTAAAAAATTCTGATTGATTAATCATAAAAATTTTCAAACTTTTCATCATTGCATATTGACGTTTTTATTTTAAAATAGTATTGAACTTTGAAGAAACCTAGCTTCTTCGTCAAAAAGAAAAAGCCCGTCATGACTTTAACTATCACGACAGACTTTTAATACAATCCCATTTCATTGTTTCGATATCATTTTACCCGATGATAATTCGTTCGGTTGGATATTTATAGTATGTTTTTCGTTCTTCTTTTCGTATCGAGAATAAGAACGCAACCAGACCGACACGGCCAATAGACATGAGTATCATCAACACAGATTGGCTTGGTAATGATAAGTCAGAAGTAATTCCCATCGATAAGCCACACGTCCCAAATGCGGAACTCACTTCAAAAATGATCCCCATAAGTTCAATATCATTACCACGTTCAAAGCTAGAAATCACAATCACAGCTAAGAACCATATGAATACAAACACGCTCAAAACGATAAAGGCTTTTTGGCGATCCTCTGGATGGATTTCACGCCCAAAAACTTTCACATCCTTACGACCTAAAGCAAAGCTACGGATCGTTAAAAACATAATCGCCAAAGTCGTTGTACGTATTCCCCCACCAACACTAGACGGACTTGCGCCAATAATCATGAGACCTGAGAGGAACAAAAGACTCGCCAACCCTAGGTTAGAAATATCCATTGTCGCTAAGCCACCGCTTCGGGCTGTTGCTGAATTAAATAAGGAGAAAAAGAGTTGCCTGTGCCATTCCATATCTTCATAAAAATGACCAATCTCTAACAACCAAAGCCCGACAAAACCAATCAAAAACACAACCAGATAACTACTGGCAGCGATTTTTGTAAATAAGCTAAAGCGGAAATTCGGATTATGTTTTGAGAAATATTCTTTCAATTCCATTAGAACAGGAAAACCAATCGCTCCACCAAATATGAGCAATATATTAATAAGTTGTACAAAGTAATCATCCGCAAATGGAATCAGTGATTCTCCTGTAATGTCAAACCCTGCATTCGTAAACGCAGACAATGCACCGAAAGCTCCTTGATAATAGGCTTCAAGAACCGTATCAAAGTAATTAATATAATACGTTCCTAATACGAGTGCACCAACTAACTCAATCATTAGCGCAACGACTAAGATTCCTTTCATGAGGCTAACAAGTCCCGCGACTGTATTTTGATTATGGTCAACCATGATAAGCATGCGTTGAGACAAGACAATTTTCTTACCTAAAATCATCCACACAAATGTCCCGAGCGTCATGATACCAATACCACCTAATTGAATCGCTAAAGACAAGACTAGAATACCAAAACCACTAAATGTATCAGCAATATTTACAACCGTCAGCCCTGTCACACTCACAGCACTGACTGCCGTGAATAATGCTTCTGAATATGTAAGTTCTATTCCATCTTGGGTCGAAATAGGAAGATAAAATAAAATACTAAATGTAGCCATAGCAATTAAGTATGAAATGAGAATAAATCGAAAAGGCGTTAAAAACTTATTTTTTCCTAAGCGCATTTTTATCCTTCCTCTACACTGTAATCCTTTTGTACAAACTTCGCGCCTTAGTATATCATTCCTAATATGCGGTGGCTATATCATGTTTGATAATCGAAAAAAATAGGGACGATCTACAATGAATATGATATGATGTCCCTATCAGAATTTTGGTTGTAGGTAGAAGGGATGAAACGAATGATGAGTTCTTCAAACGAATATACACATACTTCGGAATACGATGACTCATTTGGTTATCAATTAATTCGTCGTGATTTATTAAATGAAATCTTTGACGACGATGATGGCATGGTTTTGTATTGGGCGGGAAAAGCACTCGCTCGCAAACACCGAACACAATCGCTAGAAGAGCTCGTACAATTTTTTCAAGCTGCACGTTGGGGAAGTTTGCATCTAAAAAAAGAAAAGCCAACAGAGTATCGTTTTGAATTATCCGATTTACCGTATCCTGATGACAACATACCATCATTATATCTAGAAGCTGGCTTTCTAGCTGAACAAGTTGAGGTATGGAAAGGATACACGACTGAAACAAATTATGTTGTCAAGCGTGGAAAACCAAAATATATTCAGTTTCATGTTATTTGGAATCGGAAAGAACCTGTAGATCATGAATAATATAGAAAAGGATCTAACTTCCTCCTAGTGGAGTGAGTTAGATCCTTTTTTATCCTATGTGAACTGTTGTCGCCGATAGGCGGGCACCTTCAGCTTTTGGGCGTCTAGCTTCAGGTGGCCATCGGCTCAAGGTCACTTCAGGCCTTTTCTGAAGCCATAAAGCGGCTTAGGCATCCATGCTACTCCAAAGAGCGTTTACATCGGCGAGTAAGCTGCGATTTGCCTCGACGGATACACATCTCTGTAAAGCTTGCAGAGGAAGAGGCAGTGCTTGTCGCTCGTGCCCAAGGCGTTTCAGCTTTTGGGTTAAGATTCGTTTGTGATTGGGATACGTTCATCCAATTCGAAGTACGTGTGTAGTGCTTCAACTGCGTTTACCATATCTGGTTCACTAACAACAACGGATACTTTGATCTCAGATGTACTGATCATCTGGATCGGAATTTCTTTTTCCGCTAATACAGCAAACATATCCGCAGCTACACCTGGGTTGGAAATCATCCCTGAACCGACGATCGATACTTTCGATAAGTCGTCTTCGTGTTGAATGGCAGAGAAGCCTAATGTACTCTTTTCTCGATCCAAGATTTCTAACGTCTCTTCTAAAGAAGAAGAATGGATAGAGAAAGAAATATTCATTTTGTTATGCTGATTAACTTGTTGAACGATAATATCTACGTTAATCCCTGATTCAGCGAGTTTGGAAAACAAGCCTGAAACACTTCCAACTTCGTTTGGTAAATCTTCTACTGTAATTTTTGTTACCGAACTTTCAAAAGCAATACCACGTACAATTAAATTTTGTTCCATTGATGCATCCTCCTCTACCAGTGTTCCTTCAACATTTTCTTGACTAGAACGAACAATTAATGGAATTTGATAATTTTTAGCGAATTCTACGGCTCTCGGGTGCAAGACGCCCGCTCCTAAGTTCGCAAGCTCTAACATCTCATCATAAGTAATACCATCTAACTTTCTTGCTTTTTCTATATAGCGCGGATCTGTTGTATAAACACCTGTTACATCTGTGTAAATGGAGCAACTTTCCGCTTTTAATGCTGCAGCTAATGCAACGGCTGATGTATCAGATCCCCCACGACCAAGAGTCGTAATCTCTCTATCCTCTGTCATCCCTTGAAAACCTGCTACAATAACAACTTTCCCTTCTTCAAGGTGGCCATCTATCGTTTCTGTTTCAATGTTCGTAATTCTCGCATCGCCATGACGGTCTTCTGTTCTAATTCCAGCTTGCCACCCCGTCAATGAAACAGCTTCAATCCCTCTTTCTTGCAAGGCCATAACCATTAAAGAAATCGTTACTTGTTCTCCTGTTGTTAAAAGCATATCCATTTCTCGCTGTGCTGGCTCGTCACTAATTTGATAAGCCAAATCAACGAGCGTGTCCGTCGTTTTTCCCATTGCGGAGACGACCGTTACGACGTCTTTTCCTTGTTGTTTCTGTTGATAAACGCGGTCGGCGGCGCGCTTAATTTTTTCAACGTCACCGACAGATGTTCCCCCAAATTTTTGTACTACCGTTGCCATCACGATCATCCTCCCTATAATCATCGGTTTTTCAATACTCGATGTCTCATACAAGCGACACGTATATCGTCGTCGTAATTTTGAATCATTTTTGTTAATCAAAAAAGCCAGCGAGGAAAACTCCTCACTGGCCATCACGACAGATTCATACGTTGTCGCTCGGTGAGATAGTTCTCCATACAACCTTTCGTTGTATGACAGCCCTGTGCTTATTCAACACAGATCCAGATAGATAAACGATGAGTTTTATCCACCTTCGGCGACCATTCCCTTTCAAAGATCTTCATTAAGGCTCATCCCTTTCTGATCCTTTACTGATGAATATCGCTCCTCTACCCTCACTTCAAGAGCTGAAGTTAGGCGATTCAATTATTATGGAACTTAGTCTAACAAGAAAGTATTCCTTTGACAACTACGAAATCATTCCATTTTAGACGATGAATCTGTTTCTTGATTCTCTTGCACGGAATTTTTTATCGATTCCGCGACCGTACGTGGAATTCCTGCTTCCTGTAATTGGGAAACGCTCGCTTCTTTCATTTTTTTCACTGAACCAAACGTCTTCAGTAAGTTTCGCTTCCGCTTCTCACCAACCCCCGGAATATCATCGAGAAAAGAAGAAGTCATAGATTTCGATCGTAGATTTCTGTGGAAAGAGATCGCAAAACGGTGTACTTCATCTTGCACACGCTGTAATAAATAAAACGCCTCGCTATCTCGAGGTAAAGGGACCACTTCTGCAGGATCACCAATCATCAACTGCGACGTACGGTGCTTATCATCTTTAACAAGACCACAAACAGGAATATCGAGCGCAAGTTCATCTTCAAGCACACTTTGCGCAGCAGAAATTTGCCCTTTCCCACCATCGATCACGATTAAATCTGGCATCGCACGTTCTTCACGCAAAAGGCGAGTGTACCGTCGGCGGACTACTTCTCGCATCGATTCATAGTCATCCGGCCCTTCCACTGTACGCACTTTATATTTTCGATATTGCGATTTATCTGGTTTTCCATCGAGAAATGAGACCATCGCCGATACTGGGTCAACCCCTTGAATATTCGAGTTATCGAAGGCTTCAATACGGTGTGGAGTGTCGATATTTAACGCCTCACCTAGTTTTTCAACAGCGACAACTGTCTTTTTCTCATCCCGCTCGATTAAAGAAAACTTCTGTTCTAATGCGACCTTTGCGTTTTTCGTCGCTAGATCAACAAGTTCGCGCTTTTGCCCTCGTTTTGGCTGAACCGTCTTCACTGATAAAAATTCACTGACGACATCGGCATCAATATCTGTCGGAACAAAAATTTCCTTTGGCTTTTTGTGTTGTTCGTCTAGGTAAAACTGACCGATGAACGTCAAAAAATCATCCTGTGGCTCTTGATACATCGGAAATGTCGATACATCGCGCTCAATCAACTTCCCTTGACGGACGAAGAAGACTTGAACACACATCCACCCTTTGTCATACGTGTAACCAAACACATCTCGATCAACTTGATCTGTAACAGTCATTTTTTGCTTTTCCATCACGGCTTCAATGTGTTGGATCAAGTCACGCATTTCTTTCGCTCGTTCAAATTCTAGGTTTTCCGAAGCTTCGTGCATGTTTTCGGTTAATTCTTTTTTCACCTCACCGTGTCCACCGCTTAAAAAACGAACGATTTTTTTGACGAGTTCATCATTTTGTTCCTCGCTTACATGAAACTCGCAAGGCGCTAAACACTGACCGATGTGGTAGTAAAGACATACCCTGTCAGGAAGCGTTCGGCACTTCCGTAACGGATAAAGGCGGTCAAGCAACTTTTTCGTTTCGTTAGCCGCGCCTGCATTTGGATAAGGGCCAAAATACTTGCCACCGTCTTTTTTCACATTTCTCGTTGTGATCAAACGCGGATGTTCCTCTTTCGTCACTTTCAAGTACGGGTAGCTTTTATCGTCTTTTAATAAAACATTGTATCTCGGCTCATATTTTTTTATTAAATTTTGTTCGAGAATCAAGGCCTCAATATCCGATGAAGTAACGATATAATCAAAATCTACAATCTCAGACACGAGCCGTTGCGTCTTTTTATCATGTGAACCTGTGAAATAAGAACGAACACGATTACGCAACACTTTCGCTTTTCCAACATAAATAATCGTATCGTGTTTATTTTTCATTAAATAGCACCCTGGTTGATCAGGGATAATGCTTAACTTCTCTTTTAACGCATCCATCACCGGTGTACTCCTTTCCCGAGTATCCATCTATATTTACTATAGCACAATGCCAATCGTGCTATAAAGCAGATGATTGCTGGGATAGTGAAGATGCGGAAACAACCTTCGCCGTACCACTCACAGGACTTAAGTCACTGTTCGTTCGTAAATCATCGTTTTTCGTTCGTAACAAGTTTATTTTCGTTCGTAAACATCAAATTTTCGTTCGTAAATGCCCATTTTTCGTTCATTACACAAGAATTTTCGTTCATAAAACCCCACGCCCCACTTCCCCAAAATAAAAAGGCCTCCCCATCCTAGTGTTTAACTAGAAAAGAAAGGCCCTCCCCATACGCGAATTATAAATGTTTGTTTAATGTTTCTTGTAGCTGTTCCTTCGGTTGGAAACCAACGATTTGATCCACAACTTCACCATCTTTAAATACGATCATCGTTGGAATACTCATCACACCATGCTTGCTCGCTGTTTCTTGGTTTTCATCGACGTCAATTTTCACAATTTTAACTTTGTCGCCCATTTCACCATCAAGCTCTTCTAAAACAGGTGCGATCATCTTACAAGGTCCACACCATGGTGCCCAGAAGTCAGCTAGAACAACGCCTTCACTCGTTTCAGACGCAAAATTTTGATCCGTTGCATTTACAATAGCCATTTAAAGTCCTCCTCATAAACACATCATATTTCAAGGATTATTATACCATTTACCCGCATCATGATGCGAACGAAATGTTTCCGTGACCATGCAAGGTTCCACCCCACAGCCACTGACTTTTATCCTACCCCAAACAAGCCACGAAATCAAAAACTTTGCTTCCCCCATTTCCCCTTGAGAACAATCAGACTGTCCAAGCTTTACGAGCTCTCCTTGACCCCTTCCATGAGCACCCTATTTTCACGATGAATCATTACGACTGGACGAGTTCTTGACGCAACGCTTCCGTTAATATTGGAATGACTTCAAAAAGGTCACCAACAATACCGTAATCTGCGATCTTGAAAATTTCCGCTTCTGGATCTTTGTTAATCGCCACGATCACTTTTGAGTTAGACATCCCTGCGACGTGTTGGATCGCCCCTGACAAACCAACAGCAATATATAGATCGGGCGTGACCACTTTTCCTGTTTGGCCGATTTGCAATGCATAATCACAATACTCTGCATCACAGGCGCCACGCGAAGCACCGACAGCCGCTCCTAATACTTCTGCTAAATCATCGAGCAATTGAAAGTTTTCTGCACTTTTTAAACCGCGTCCACCTGAGACAATTGTTTTTGCTTCAGACAAGTCGACACCTGAAGTTGTATTTTTGACAACTTCCTTAATGGTTGTACGTAAATCTTTGATGTTCACATCCAAAGTACTTACATCTCCATCACGACTTTCATCTTTTTCAAGTGCGGAAATATTATTTGGACGCAATGTCGCAAATATTTTTCCGTCTGTAATCGCCTTCTTTTCAAATGCTTTTCCAGAATAGATCGGACGGGTAAATATCGTTTCTTCTCCGACAACCTCGACCGAGACGAAATCAGATACTAATCCAGTTCCACACTTACTTGCTACTTTCGGTAACAAGTCACGACCGATGGATGTGTGACCCATCAGAACCCCTTCTGGCTCTTCTGATTCAATAACTTGCATGAGCGCTTGACTATAGGCATCAGGGGTGTATTGTTGCAAATCAGGATGTTCAACTTTTAAGACTCGATCAGCACCATAAGCAAACATCGTTTTGTCAAAATCGCTTATATTTTCTCCTAATAACACACCGACGACTTCATTATTACTATCTATAGACTTCACAGCTGCAATTGCTTCAAAACTAACATGCCTGAATTCACCATCACGGATTTCTCCTACAACGATCCATTTTTTACTCATATTTTACCACTCCCCCTTACAGTACTTTTGCGTCTGTCTTTAATAAACGAACGAGTTCTTGCACTTGTCCCTCTACTTCTCCTTCTAAAATGCGCCCAGCTTGTTTTTCTGGAGGGAGAAAACGCTCAACCGTTTTTGTCTTCCCTTCCGCATCTTCTTCATCTACGTCCAAATCATCCAAATCAAGGGTTTCTAGTGGCTTTTTCTTTGCTTTCATGATCCCCGGAAGCGAAGGATAACGCGGTTCATTTAAACCTTGCTGAGCTGTGATGAGCGCAGGTAATGATACAGATATAATTTCTTGGTCACCTTCAACATCACGTTCAACCTTTGCTTCGTTTCCTTCAAGCGTAATGTCGACAGCTGATGTAACATGAACGATGTCAAGTTGATCAGCAAGGCGCGGTCCGATTTGACCCGACCCGCCATCTACAGCAACATTACCACCGAGTATCAGATCGTACTCTTTTTCGGCGAAGAAGGCTTTTAATAGTTCTTGTGTCGAGTACTCATCGCCATTTTCTATGTCCTCGTCTTCAATTAAGTACGCTTGATCTGCCCCCATAGCCAGTGCCGTACGCAATTGTTTTTCTGCCTCTTCATCACCTACAGTTACAACAGACACTTCGCCACCGTGCTCGTCACGGATTTGAATCGCTTCTTCAACGGCATATTCATCGTAAGGATTAATAATAAATTCCGC
This sequence comes from Texcoconibacillus texcoconensis, assembly GCF_014202575.1. Taxonomy (GTDB): domain Bacteria; phylum Bacillota; class Bacilli; order Bacillales; family Salisediminibacteriaceae; genus Texcoconibacillus; species Texcoconibacillus texcoconensis. The sequence goes on from NZ_JACHHB010000003.1 coordinate 49,371, forward strand.
ACCGTCATCAATGATTTCTCCGTTTTCAATTTCGATTTTCTCCTCTGTATCAAATGTTCGTTTTAACAATACGTAAATGTTCATCTATCTCCCTCCTAAAATGGAATATCGATTTATGTTTTAAAAAAGGTGTTTCTTTTCTGAATTTTCCGACATTATATGATAAAGAAAAAGCCGACTTAACGATCAGTAAATTGAGGCTTTCGTTTTTCCAAAAACGCTTCAATTCCTTCTTTCGCATCATCGGTTTTGAATATTTGCCCGAATAAGCGCGCTTCTTCTTCGCTTCCTTGGGTAAATGTTGAAGACGCTGCATAACGAGTTAACGATAAAACATCTTCAACGGTCTTTCTACTATTTCTTGCAAACGTACGAGCGAGATTTAGTGCTTCTTCTTCTAAGTCGTCTTCTGAACAAACGCGGTTTACTAGTTGCCACTTTACAGCATCTTGCCCGCGGATCGGTTCTGCAGTAAGCAACATTTCTAAAGCCTTTGCACGCCCAACTAGTTGAGGTAACCGTTGCGTACCTGCAAAACCTGGAATTAACCCAAGTTGCAACTCTGGTAAACCTAACTTCGCTGACTCCGTCGTGAGACGTAAATGACACGCTAACGCTAATTCTAAACCTCCACCTAATGCAGCACCGTGAATCGCTGCGATGACAGGTTTTGAAAATGATGAAATGCGTTCAAAGGTACGTTGACCCATTTGCGATAACGCTTGAAAATCGCCACCTTCTAAATCATTTGCGAATTCTTTAATGTCCGCGCCTGCGGCAAAAAAACGGCCTTCTCCTTGTAAAATGACAACACGTATCTCATCATCTTGCTCCATTCGCTTAAAGGCGTCATCGAGTTCTTGAATCATCGTTTGTGAAAGTGCATTCGCTGGTGGGTTATTCAAGGTAACGACCGCGATCTGGTCTTCTTGGTGAACGGTTAATTGCTTCGCCTCCGGCATTCGTCCAACCCCTTTCACTATTTAAGGAAGTAGACCATAGCACCAACCTACTCTTATACGAAACTTATAAGGTCAACCTGTTTTCGATTGTTTTAATCCGTGAAAGATCATTTCTTTCAACGGATGCGCTAGTTCTACCAAATCATAGCGCATATCTTTCATCACCCAGTTCGTTACAACTTCATCAATCGCACCAAAGGTCATTTGCCGAGCGACTCGCTTGTTTAATGAATGTGGGAAGACCCCTTGTTCGACGCCTTCATCAATGATGTGATCAATTAAGCCGTAGTAAGCTTTCAACACTTCATTGATTTCGTTTCGTAACGCAATATTTGATTGTCGAAGTTCCAATTGGGTAACGATCGCTAAGTCATGGTCCGCTTCTAGCTGACACAAATGCATTTCTATCAATGTATAAAGTTTGTCTTCAATCGTTTCTTGTTCTGCTAAACGTTCCTTACTTTTTTGTACAAACACGCCCATTTTTTCTTCAAACAAGGAAACGAGAATGTCTTCTTTATTTTTAAAGTATAAGTAGATCGTCCCGTCAGCGACGCCTGCTTTTTTGGCGATTTTCGATACTTGCGAATTGTGGTAGCCATTTTCAGCAATGACACTGACAGCTGCATCAATGATTTGGTTGAACTTTTGCCCTTTTTTCTTTGCCATCAAATCCCTCTTCCATATTTTTCTGAATGATCACTCATTCATATTTATTTTATTTGAAGTAAAATTCCTAGTCAATGAACTTAGAGGCTCTTCATGTGATAACCAAAAGCAGAAGAGCGCCATACTAAGAGAGTTTGAATAGCATTTAGGCAAACATGAATAGACGGTTTTCTTCATAAATTAATCGTTTGATATTTCCCGAGAAACAATTGGCTTCTTTTCATTCGTTAATTCTCTTTTTAGCACTTTCCCTACGGTCGTTTTCGGCAATTCTTCTCTAAATTCATACATCTTCGGTACCTTATAAGCAGCTAAATACTTTCTGCAATAAATATCTAATTCTCTTTCATTTACTGTCGCGCCTTCTTTTAACACGACAAACGCCTTAACCGTTTCGCCACGGTATAGATCGGGGACACCAACGACAGCCACTTCTTGAACATCATCATGTTTAAAGAGAACTTCTTCAATTTCGCGCGGATAAATATTAAAGCCTCCTGCAATGATCATATCTTTTTTCCGATCAACAATGTAGAAAAATCCTTCTTCGTCCATATACCCCATATCCCCTGTCAACAACCACTCTTCCTGAAACGATGCTCTTGTTTCTTCTCGTCTCCTCCAATATCCACGCATGATTTGCGGACCACAAATGGCGATTTCTCCAATTTCCCCTGGACCCACCATTTCACCTGTCTCTTGAGAGATAACCTTTACATCTGTATTTGGCCAAGGTAAACCAATACTTCCTTTCGGCCGGTATCCCCACACGAGATTAAAATGGCTAACAGGTGAGGCTTCCGTTAAACCGTACCCTTCCACTAGCTTTCCACCTGTTAATTGTTCAAATCTCATCTGAACGTCAAACGGCAATGGCGCTGAGCCACTAATACTGACATTGACCGATGAAAGGTCGTACTTATGAACATGAGGATCGTTGATGATTCCAATGTACATTGTCGGCGTTCCAGGAAAAATTGACACTTTTTGCTTTTGAATTGTTTTTAACACTTGTTCACGCTCAAAACGTGGAACAATGACCATTTTCGAGCGATCCATGATCGAAAAATTCATACCTACAGTCATGCCATATACATGGAAGAAAGGTAACGCGCATAAAATAACTTCATTGCCATGATCAATTTTGTACATCCAGGTAAGAGCCTGGGCCGTGTTCGAAACAAGATTTCTATGGGTTAACATACACCCTTTTGCCGAACGTGTTGTGCCACCAGTATATTGCAATAAAGCTAAATCTCTTTTTGGGTCGACCGATACCGAATTGACTTGAGTTGGATGTCCATTTTTTATGAGCGTATTTAGTGAATGGGTATGATCTGTATGATACGTGTTTACAAGCATTTGATGATTTCTTTTTTTCATTAATGGATAGATCATGCTTTTTGGAAATGGTAAATACTCTTCTACCTTTGTAACGATGACATGTTCGAGATTCGTATGACCGAAAATATTCATCACTCTTGGATAGACCATGTCAAGACAAATAATCAGCTTTGCACCTGAATCAACGATTTGATTCTCTAATTCACGTTCAACATATAATGGATTCGTCTGAACAACCACCGCACCTGCCATGAGCGTACCATAATAACTAATGACAGCTTGGGGACAGTTTGGTAGCATAATGGCCACTCGATCGCCTTGTTCTATTCCGAGAGATTGTAGACGTTCGCATAACGCGAGAGATTGATGATAAACCTCTTCATACGTCATTTCTGTTCCCATAAATTCAAGCGCTACTTTTTCAGGTTCATCCTCTGCTGCTTCTTGCAAATACATATGTAACGCTTTTTCTTCAATGTTGATTCGCCCAGGAATAGATTTTGGATAGTGAGCAAGCCACGGCCGTTTGAACGTCATGCCCATAGTATGACGCCTCCTTTAAAACTTCTCCCCATTCCATTAAGAAGCATTCCCCTCAGTACATCGTATGAAGTTCAATGACAAAAAATGAACTTGTTGATGAAAAAAATGAAATGGATAGACAGGTTAAGGCAATTGCTCAATGAAAACGGGTGACAGTTTAAAATAAACACCGTCACCCTTCGAATAGGTTTTACGATGAGTCTTGTTGTTTTTCTCGTTCTTCATCGACGAGCACGCGTCGTAATACTTTTCCAACCATCGTCTTTGGAAGTTCATCACGAAATTCAAAACGCTTCGGGACTTTATATGAGGCTAAATACTTTCGACAATACGAATCCAATTCTTCTTCACTAACTATTTTCCCTTCATGTAATACGACGAATGCCTTCACAGTTTCACCTCGATACGGATCTGGAACACCAATCGCACACACTTCTTCAACAGCTTCATGTTCGTATAATACTTCTTCTATTTCCCTTGGATAAACATTAAAACCACTAGCTATAATCATATCTTTTTTACGATCAACGATATAAAAATAACCATGTTCATCCATATAACCCATATCTCCTGTAAGGAACCATTCATCTTTAAAAACAGCTTGCGTTTCCTCAGGTCGGTTCCAATACCCTTTCATCACTTGGGGGCCACGAACGATGATTTCCCCAATTTCATTGGTTTCTGCAAGATCCCTCGTCTCAGTAGACAAAATCGCCACATCAGTATCAGGCCAAGGAAGCCCAATGCTACCTGGATTACGCTGACCCCAAAGTAAATTCGCTGTCGCAACAGGGGAAGTTTCCGTCAAACCGTAACCTTCTACAAGGTGACCACCTGTGACACGCTCAAACTGAGTTTGAACTTCAAAAGGAAGCGGTGCCGAGCCACTAATACACGCTTCAACCGAAGAAAGATCGTATCTCTTAACATCAGGGTGGTTCAATATGCCAATATACATCGTCGGTGCCCCTGGAAAGAGGGTGACCTTTTGCTTCTCAATCGCCTTTAACACATCTTTTGGATCAAATTTCGGTAAGATCACCATCTTCGCCATAAACATAACCCCTAAGTTCATAACGACCGTTAGTCCGTAGACGTGAAAAAACGGCAAAGCAGCTAAAATGACTTCTTCTCCTTTTTCGAGCTTATGCATCCATTCAACAGATTGGGTCGTATTGGCCACGAGGTTATAGTGGGTGAGCATCACACCTTTGGCAGGTCCTGTCGTCCCCCCTGTATATTGCAACAGTGCTAAGTCTTCTTTCGGATCAATATCGATGGCCATCTCTTCTACTTCTCCTGCTTCCATAAATGAGACAAACGGATGCAAGTTTTTATTATATGAAATATCAATTTGAAGGCCATGTTGTCGTTTTTGGATAAATGGGTAAATGATATTTTTAGGAAACGGTAAATAATCTTTTATTCCTGTGACAATCAGATGCTCAAGGCTCGTATGGTCTTTTACTTTTGCTACTCGTGGATAAACAAGATCTAAACAGACCATCACTTTGGCGCCTGAATCATTTAATTGGTGCTCGATTTCGCGTTCAACATAAAGGGGATTTGTCATGACAACTACACCACCAGCCAAGAGTACGCCGTAATAAGAAATGACTGACTGCGGGCTATTGGCTAACATAATCGCAACTCGATCTCCTTTTTCAACACCGATACTTCTCAGTTGATTGGCAAATTTTAATGCCGACTCGTACAGCTCGGAATAGGTCATTTCTTTTCCCATAAAATGCAACGCTGAGCGATCTGGGTAATGTTCGGCTGCTTCATGCAAGTAACTTTGTAATGTACGATTTTCATAATCAATCGACGCCGGCACCTCATCTGGATAGTGTTGAAACCAAGGCCTTTTAAGGGACTGATCCATCACTCTCTCCTCCTTTGATCGAGCTCTGCTCATAGACTGCGGTGGTGTCATTCAACAAAGGACAAATTCAACGCTGACAAAATACACGCTCCTTTCTACTTTCTATTTTAGTGTAAACGTTAACAAACTGGAATCCATTTATTTCAATTTTATGAAAGTTAACTTGTTCTTATTGCATTTATCGAAAAAATTTGTTTCATTGCGTCAATTTGGTCACGTCCTCCGTGCCGCTCGCCCCTTAAAATGACGTTTTTAGCTGACATAACGGAACGTATGTCCGCGACGGGACCTCGAGCCTCAAACATCGGATACTTTAGAAGCCCCCCCATACCCAATAGAACACCAAACAAAAAAAGAGCCGTTTAAGAAGCGAAAAACGCTAAATAAACGACTCCGGAAAGAACAAATACGGCACAGAGAACAATGAGAACTTTAATTAAAGTTTCCAGGGAAAACCCCTCCCTCATTTTCACATCTTAAATGAATTGTGAAATATTCACAGTATTCAACATTCAACGAAACGTAAAGAGACTTACTTTAAATCGGCAACGGTAACACCGGATCCACCTTCACCAGACCCGCCAAGCCTCGTATTTTTTACGTTTTGATGCTTTTCAAGAAACTGTTGTACCCCTTTTCGAAGTGCACCCGTCCCTTTTCCGTGAATAATCGAAACTTGGTGTAGACCTGCTAACACAGCATCGTCAATATACTTTTCTACACGAAGCACTGCATCTTCATACCTTTCACCACGAAGATCAAGCTCAGCGCTGACATGTTGCTGGGACCCTCTAACTGTTGCGAGAGGTTTCTTTTCGATCGGTTTTGGACGATCGATATATTGTAAATCTTTTTTCGGTACTTTCATCTTCATGATTCCGAGTTGGACTTCATACTCTTTATCGCTCACTTGTTCAACGATATGCCCTTTTTGTTCAAGGCTTAGTACTTTCACTTCATCACCTGGGAGCAACTTCACATCTTGACCAGCTTTTTTCGGTTTTGATGCTGGCTTTTTCTTACGTTCTTGATCAGGCGCTGCTTGTTCCAATCGTTTTTTCTTTTCGATCAACTCGTGATCTTTAATGGCTGGATTTTGCTTTTGAATGTCCCTCAGTTCTGAAATGATCGTCTCAGCCTCTTTTTTCGCCTCGTCGACGATCTCTTTTGCTTTTTGTTCTTGCTTTTCTAAGAGACGATCTTTATTTTGTTCAAGTTGATCCCATTTTGTTTCCAAATCTTGCTGTAAGTTTTCTGCTTCCAAACGAATCTGTTTTGCTTCTTCCCACGCTTCTTCCGCTTGTTGACGGCGTTCTTCTAACGTTTGAATCATCGTCTCCATTTGGTTTGTCTCTTCATTGATGTGGCCTTTCGCTTGTTCGATCACATCGGATGACAATCCTAGCCTCTCAGAAATCGCAAATGCATTACTGCGCCCAGGAATACCGATCAATAAACGGTACGTTGGCTTCAATGTTTCAACGTCAAATTCGACACTTGCGTTCATAACGCCTGTCCGGTTATAAGCATAGCCTTTCAGCTCACTATAGTGCGTTGTAGCGACAACGCGTGCGCCGACATCATATACGTGATCGAGAATTGAAATTGCAAGCGCAGCACCTTCTGTCGGGTCAGTTCCGGCACCTAATTCGTCAAACAATACGAGACTTTCATGATCGACGTTATCAAGGATGTCAACGATGTTTGTCATATGTGATGAAAACGTACTTAAATTTTGCTCAATCGATTGCTCGTCTCCAATGTCTGCAAAAACGTTTTGAAATACTGAAGCTTCCGACCCTTCTTCACACGGGATGTGCAAGCCTGATTGCGCCATCAGTGTAAGAAGTCCGATCGTCTTTAATGACACCGTCTTACCGCCCGTGTTAGGACCCGTAATAACAAGGGAGCGATATTCGCTTCCTAAGGAAACATCTATAGGAACAACTTCATCTTGCGGAATTAACGGATGACGTGCCTTTTGAAAGTCAATCTGACCGTCACGATTTAATGTCGGCTGTACGGCTTTTAGCTCTCGGCTATAAAAAGCCTTTGCAAACAAGAAATCAATCTCAGTCATGATTGCTAATTGCGTCAATAACTCTTGTTCATACTCGGCAATGTGTTGTGATAACTCGTGCAAAATGCGATCGATTTCTTGTGCTTCTTTTGACTTTGCTTCACGCAATTGATTATTCGTTGCGACAACTGACTCTGGTTCAACAAATACAGTTGCCCCTGATGAAGATTGGTCATGGACGAGGCCGCCAAAATGAGTGCGATATTCTTGTTTTACAGGTAATACGTAACGTTCGTTACGTATCGTGACAATCGCATCGGATAACATTTTTCGTCCATTTGAAGAACGGGTAATCGATTCGAGCTTTGAACGGACCGTCGATTCAAATTGACGGATTTGTTGGCGAATGGAGCGAAGTTGTGGACTTGCTGAATCTAAAACTTCTCCATTTTCATCGATGGATTGCTTGATTTCACGCTCCGCATCTGTAAGGGGAACGATGTCCTCGACGTGATTTTGTAAGATCGGTACGTCGATTTCATCATCAACGAGCCCTTCAATGTACGTTTTAAAACGACGGCTCGCATGAATTGTAGAAGCGATATCTAATAGTTCTTGTTCATTCAACATACCGCCAATCACCGCTCGTTTGACCGAAGCACGTATATCGCGAATGCCCCCTAGTTGTACTTGCCCTTTAAGTCGCAATACTTTCGTGCCTTCATACGTACTTTGCTGGTGAAACTCGACATCCTCAAAGTCATACATCGGTTCGAGTTGATCGACTTTCTCATCTCCAAGCGTAGACGTCGTATGCTTTTTTAATTGTTCCTTCATTTTATCGTATTCGAGTATTCGCGAAACCCTCGTTAACAAAAGGGTCCACCTCCTGAAATTTAAGTTTGCTTTTTATCGATCCACGCTTTTAAACGCTCCGCTCCCCACGTATTGACAACTGAATCTGCGTTAAGCCAACCACGTTTGGCAGTCGATACACCCATTGGCATATGATCTAACATTTCTATACGGTGGGCATCGGTGTTTATGGCGATCGGCACACCTGCTTTTTGTGCTTTTTCAAGCCATTCTGCTGACAAGTCAAGACGATTTGGATTCGCATTACATTCAAGAATCGTTCCCGTCTCTTTAGCGAGATCGATGAGCCAATCAAGGTCAACATCATAACCGTCTCTACGTCCGATTAAACGACCGGTTGGGTGGGCAATCATTGCCACTTTCGGGTGACGGGCTGCCGTTTCTAATCGCTGCTGAATCGTGTTGCGATCTTGTTGAAAGGATGAATGAATCGACGCGATCACAAAATCAATATTTTCTAGCACGTCATCATCATAATCGAGCGAGCCATCTGGTAGGATATCCATTTCAATGCCAGTAAAAATCGTCATATCCTCGTATTGTTCATTGTACATTCGAACTTGTTCATGTTGGCGTTTTAACCGTTCAACGGTGAGACCATTTGCAACTTTCAAAAATTGGGAGTGGTCCGTAATTGCCATCATATCATAACCGCGTGTTCTACATGCTTCAATCATTTCATCGATACTGTGGGCACCATCGCTCCACGTTGTATGCATGTGTAAATCACCACGAATGTCATCATTGCTAATTAGTTGCAAATCGCTATCTTTAGGAAACTGCGCTAATTCATCTCGCCCTTCACGCACTTCAGGTGGGATAAATGAAAGGCCGAAGTGATTGAAAAACGCTGTCTCATCTTCGAACGTTTTCACTTCACCTGTTTCTACATTTTCCACACCGTACTCACTGATTTTCTCACCCTGGTCTTTAGCAAGCTGACGCATCAGCACATTATGATCTTTTGATCCAGTGAAGTGATGAAGCGTCGTCGCAAAGGCTTCATCTTCAACGAGACGAACATCAACAGAAAGTGGGAAATCATCGTCAATGATGACAGTGAAGCTTAATTTCGTATCCCCTTGTCCAATAATTTCACCAATTTCCCCCATATTGAGCAACGATTCTCGCACCGATGCTGGAGCGTCTGTTGACACGATAAAATCTAAATCTTTCACCGTCTCGCGAGCACGTCTGTAACTACCAGCCAATTCAAACCGGCGAACGTCCTCTAATGACGCAAGGCGGTCTTTTAAGAATTGAGCCGCTTTTTCCACCGTTGCAATTGGTAAACGTTCTGGACGGGTGTTTGCTTCTTCCAATGCGTGGAGAATTTTTTCCTCACTTTTCTTTCCAAACCCTGCAAGTTCTTGAATCCGATTCGATTCACATGCTTCTTTTAGCGTTTCTCGATCTTTAACACCCAATTCTTGATACAGTTTACCTAGCTTTTTTCCGCCAAGACCTGGGAGTTTTAATAGTGGAATTAATCCTTCTGGAATCTCTTCTTTCAGTTCGTTTAGTACGCTTGATTCACCGGTTTCAATCAATTCATTTATGATTGCGGCCGTTCCTTTACCGATCCCATTTAGTTTTGAAACATCATCGATATCACGGAGTGAGCGCTCATCCTGCTCTAACGCTTGTGCTGCTTTTCGATAAGCAGATACACGAAAGGCATTTTCCCCTTTAATTTCCATATATACAGCAATTTGTTCTAATACTTTAATAATCTCTTTTTTGTTCATCATCTATCCCTCACCTTCTACATAGGTGGTATACGATTAAGTTTTTTCTTAAACGTCCTTTACCTGTTTTCCACTACCGATATTTTAGCGAAAAGCAAACGAGAAAACAAAACAAAAGCTGAAAGGCCCTGCTAACAGCGATTACGAACATACAAAGGAACTCCTCCATCTTGAGAAGTTCCATTCGTTATTGTTGGTCGATCCACCATTCTTTCAATTGTTGTGAAATCACAGGCGTATATTCTAAAATAAGCTGTGCAAGCATTGAGTTTTCCAATGCCGATTGAGACCAATCAAATTGAAGCAATGCAAGTAAGTGGAGACCGATGACGACCATCAATAAACCTTCTAAAAAGCCAAGAACACCGCCTAGCCACCTATTAATAATTGAAATTAACGGTAAATGAGCAAGAAAATCGAGCATCGAACCGAAAATTTGCAAAACGATTTTCACACCGAAAAAGAGAATGACAAATGAGATGCCATTATAATAAACGTCTTCTAATTGAAAACCTTCAATAAGTATATTCATCGTTCCGTTTTCATCAAGCTGTGGAAAAGGAATCCACAGTCTTATGTAAGAGGACAAATCTTGAAAGTACACAGCAGCAACAATAAAAGCGATAATAAATCCAAATAAATGAATAATTTGCAGAATGAGCCCTCTTCTAAAACCGACAAAAAAGCTCATTGTAAGTAAAAATAGAATAAGTAGACTAAACAACATTGTTACATATCCTCTTCTTTCTGTTCATCTTCTTCTAACTCACGTAGTAATTTTAAGTATTCATGTCCTATATTAACAGCTGTTAAGACAGCCAATTTATTCATATCTAGATTAGGATTGTGGCGCTTGATTTCGCGCATCGTCCCGTCGACAAGGTCTGCAACTTCTCGGACATGCTTTTCGTTTTCATAGCCGACGATGGTATACTGTTGTCCATAAATACTTGCATTTGTTCGTCGTTTTTGGTTTTCTCCCACCGAAAAGCCTCCATTCGTCATAATTGTCCTAAGGTATATCTTAACATGTCGAAGGGGCAATGAAAATCATTATAATCTCATACGTGCACAGTCGTTCTTATTAATGACAAGGTTATCGTTATCTAAAAAATAGAAAAGCGATGACGACTGACCTACTCTTGTCTATACTAAGAAGAGGTAAAAAATCCTAACATTGTACGTTAGTTAAACAAGGGAATTTCTCTTCTCGTTAAAACGAAAATGAAAGTGAGTGTTTGTCTAAAATGAGTCATTCAGTTGTCAAAGCCAACAGAAAAACATTAGATGAAATGAAAGGGTACTATGCAAAAGACTTAAAAGCTAAAACACCCAATGGTGCAGTCTTCTCAGCTAAACATCCAAACTGTACAATTACCGCTTATCAATCTGGAAAAGTTTTATTTCAAGGAAAAGGAGCTGAACAAGAAGCAAAAAAATGGCAGCAGCAAACGACGTTACAGACCGCTAAAAAGAAAGAGAGCTCGTCTGTACGATCCGTTGACCAACATTCTTTTCAGCCTCCAAAAAACATTGAAACTTACGCTGTCATCGGAAGTGATGAAGTTGGGACAGGTGATTTTTTTGGGCCTATGACTGTTGTCGCAGCATTTGTCGCTAAAGAACAGCTACAAGAATTGCAACAAATTGGCGTGAAAGACTCAAAACATTTAAGTGATCGCGAGATTGTATCGATAGCGAAAAAAATAGTTGATCTCATCCCTTATAGTTTACTCGTTTTACCAAATGAAAAGTATAATGACTTACAAAGACGCGGGATGAATCAAGGAAAAATGAAAGCGCGCCTACATAATCGCGTACTCGATCGCTGTATTCAAAAAACGAACGAGGCCTCCTTAAATTACGATGCCATACTCGTTGACCAATTTGTTAAACCGGAAAGCTATTTTTCCTATCTTAAAGGAGAATCTAATATTATCCGTGACAAGTCTATGTATTTTGCAACACAAGCAGAGCAAATTCACCTGTCTGTTGCCGCAGCTTCTATTATTGCTCGTTATGCGTTTTTAAAAGAGTGGGAAAAGATGGAGAAATATGTTGGTATGACGATTCCAAAAGGGGCTGGTCCTAAGGTTGATGATGCTGCAGTTGCCATTTTGAATCGACACGGTGAAAAGACCCTTTACAAATTGGTAAAATGGCACTTTGCCAATACGGATAAAGCAAAAAAAATCGCAAACAAGCGTTAATGCCTCGCTTGTTTGCGTAATTCAGTAATCCCGACGTTTTGAAAGGGCATTTAATAACCCTCCTCATCATTTATCCTATTTTTAGTTTAAAATGAGTTACAAAACGTTGAATCACTAATCAAAGTTCCCCTAACGCAAAAGAGCTCGTCACTGTTTATAACAACATGACGAGCTCTTTATTTTTTCCTTTTAAGTTACTCCGTTCTAAGCGTCGCGCCTAAGTCTGTTTCAAGACCTGCGATAATTTGTTCGTGTTCTTGTTTTACTTCATCATCCGTTAACGTTTTTTCTGGATCACGGTAAACGAGTGAGAACGCTAATGATTTTTTACCTTCAGCTAAGTTTTCACCTTCATAAACATCGAAAAGTGACACGTCTTTTAATAGGTTGGAGCTACGTGCATAAATCGCTTCTTTTAGCTCAAGCGCCGTTGTGTTTTCATCAACGACAAGAGCGACGTCTCGTTGAATAGCTGGGTAACGCGGAATCGGAATATAGCGAACAGGTTCACTGTTGCTCGCTGCATCAATAAGGAGCGACAAGTTACATTCAAACGCGTAAACTTGCTTAAGACCCCATTCTTTCTCAACTTGCGGATGAACTTGACCTATATATCCGATATTTTCACCGTCGAGATAAACGGTTGCCGTTCTACCAGGGTGCATCCCTTTGTGACGCCCTGCAGTATACGTCACTCGTTCTGTAAGACCCATTTCTTGAATCATTCCTTCAAAGATCCCTTTCACGACAAAGAAGTCGACCGGTTTCTTTTCTCGTTGCCAGCTATTCTCATGCCATAAGCCTGTGAATACACCTGCTAAACTACGCGTCTCTGTCGGCTGTTTGCTCGGTGACGCACTTTCTCCTGTAAATACCGAAGACATTTCATATAGTGCAACATTGTGTAATTGACGGTTACGGTTGTAACGGACCGCTTCAAGAAGGTGAGGCAATACCGTTGTACGAAGTGTGCTACGGTCTTCACTCATCGGCATCGCAACTTGTGCACGCGCTTCATTTTCTCCTTTTGCCACTGTGTCAAACGTATCATCAACAGCTGGAGAGGTTAATGAATACGTAACCGCTTCAGCCACACCGACCGTTTCTAAATATTGCTTTGCTGCTCGCTTGACACTTTGTGCTACGGAAAGCCCACCTGTCGTTGACGATACATCTGGGAGCGTCGTCGGAATTTGATCATATCCGTATAGGCGCGCCACTTCTTCAATGATATCCGCTTCAATCATGATATCTTGGCGGCGTGTCGGGATATAAACTGTCCAACCGTTCTCATCACCTTTAAAGGCAAATTGTAAATTTTTAAAGATTGCCTCAACAGTATCTTCATCTAAATCAGTACCAAGTGAACGGTTAATTGCTTGTAGTGAAATGTCTAGTGGCTTGGGTTCGACATTTAATTCATCATAAGCAACCGGCCCTTGTAACACCGTTCCTCCAGCAAGTTCAGCGATTAAACGAGCAGCACGGTCTGCAGCAGCTGGGACTCGCTTAGGGTCAACACCTTTTTCAAAACGAACACTTGAATCACTACGAATCCCTAAATCGCGTGAAGCGCGACGAACTGTTGGTGCATCAAAATATGCCGCTTCGAGTAGGATCGATGTTGTATCATCTTGAACCTCACTATCAGCACCACCCATGACACCGGCTAGCGCAACTGGTTGTTGGCCGTTTGTAATCACGAGGTGATCCGTTGAAAGTGTACGTGTTTCTCCGTCAAGCGTCACGATCGTTTCACCTTCACCAGCTTTTCTTACAAGCACTTCGTTAGAACCGAAGCGATTAAAGTCAAAAGCGTGCAATGGCTGACCGTATTCAATTAAGACGAAGTTTGTTACATCAACGACGTTGTTAACAGGACGAACCCCACTTGCCATTAGATACGTTTGTAACCAAGTTGGTGAAGGCGCAATTTTCACATTCTGAATCATTGTTGCTCCGTAATAAGGGCAAGCATCAGTTGCATCATCTTTCACGTTAACACTGACGTAATCACTCGCCTGCTCTTCACCTCTAACAACACTTTCATCAATCAAGTTCACATCGCGGCCTAAAATCGCCGCCATTTCATAAGCGACGCCGAGCATACTTAAACAATCTGCACGGTTTGGCGTTAAGTCTAGTTCCATGACTTTATCATATAAACGCATGTATTCAATGGCGTCACTACCTGGTTCGATCACGCTCGGGAATACATAGATACCGTCAGCGAATTCTTTTGGTGTCACCTTCGCTTCAAATCCTAATTCTTTTAAGGAACAGATCATCCCATGTGACGTTTCCCCGCGCAATTTCGATTTTTTAATTTTAAAGTTTCCAGGAAGTACTGCGCCGACTTTAGCAACCGGTACGTATTGACCCTCGGCAACATTATTTGCACCACATACGATTTGGACCGTTTCCTCTTCACCGATATCTACCGTACAAAGCGATAATTTATCAGCATCAGGGTGCTGTTCACACGTTAAAATGTGTCCGACGACGACACCCGTCACCCCTTTATTCATGTCGTGAATAAAGTCGACTTCTACCCCACTACGCGTGAGTTTTTCTGCCACTTCTTCAGCACTTAAATCTTCAATATCAACATATTGTTTTAACCATTCATAAGATACGAGCACGTTTCATTCCTCCTTCGTTTCAGCCTTATTACGCTCGGTCAAATTGATTTAAAAATCGCACATCATTCGTGTAAAAATGACGAATATCATCAATACCATATTTCAACATTGCTAAACGCTCTACACCCATACCGAAGGCGAATCCAGAAAACTCATTCGGATCATAGCCACCCATTTCAAGAACATTCGGATGCACGATGCCTGCACCTAACACTTCAATCCAGCCAGTATGTTTACACGTTCGGCACCCATCTCCACCACACATCGCACAAGAAATATCGACTTCTGCAGATGGTTCAGTAAACGGGAAGAAACTTGGACGTAAACGGATGTTTCTGTCTGGACCAAAGTAAGATTTTACAAATGTCTCGAGTACGCCTTTTAAATCACTCATGCGAATATTTCTGTCAACAACGAGCCCTTCAATTTGCATAAACTGATGAGAGTGAGTCGCATCGTCTTCATCACGGCGATACACTTTCCCTGGACAAACGATTTTAATCGGCTCTTTCGCTTCATTGTTCTGCATTGTGCGCACTTGCACTGGAGATGTCTGTGTTCTAAGTAATAATTCCTTCGTCAAGAAAAATGTATCTT
This sequence comes from Texcoconibacillus texcoconensis, assembly GCF_014202575.1. GTDB lineage: Bacteria > Bacillota > Bacilli > Bacillales > Salisediminibacteriaceae > Texcoconibacillus > Texcoconibacillus texcoconensis. The sequence continues at coordinate 64,867 of NZ_JACHHB010000003.1, forward strand.
GCATATCACGCGCAGGATGTTCTTTCGGCAAATTGAGCGCTTCAAAGTTGTAATAATCCGTTTCAACTTCTGGTCCCTCAGCAACGGAAAAGCCCATGCCTGAAAACACATCTTCTACCGTTTCAATCACGGATGATAGCGGATGACGATTCCCACGAGGTACAGGACGACCTGGTAGCGTAACGTCGATACTTTCAGCTTGTAACTTTTCTTCTAAAGCGACCGCTTCAAGGTGTTGTTCTTTTTCTTCAAGCTTTGTCGTAATTTCTTCGCGGACTTCGTTCGCTTTTTGACCTACTTTCGGACGTTCTTCTTCAGAAAGTTGTCCCATCCCGCGAAGGACTTCCGTAATCGGCCCTTTCTTTCCTAGATAGGAAACGCGAACGTCTTTAAGATCTTTCACCGTTGAAGCATCATTCACTTTGGCTAATGCTTCATTTTTTAATTCTCCCAATCGATCAAGCATGGAAAATCCTCCTTTGCAAACTTGTCTTTTTAATAAACGAAACGGCAACCGGTCAAGACGTATGTACAATGATATTTGCGCATAAAAAAACTCCGCCCCAAAAAAGGGACGAAGCTCGTCGCGGTACCACCCTTTTGCACCGAACAAAGACACACTCGGTGTGTGCATGTGTCGGTACACTTCGTTCCAATAACGGATGAAATCCGGGCGACCTTAAGAGAACCACGCTTTTTATCAACAGGCGAATGAACCTCTATGTGCTCATCGCTTACAAACATTCTCTGTTCCGGTGCCGACTCCAGAGTGAATTCAGCTGGACCTCAACATGGGAAAGCTTTCAGTCTATGGCTTTCCTTCCCTGGATGCGGGTGATCAGCGTACTACTCTCCTTCAACGTCGTTATACGTTTAGTCAATTGTATGACTGTCATTATAAAACAAAATCTGCGCTTTCGCAAACAAGCTTTTATTCACGGCGCAAATGATACAATAAAATCCCTGTAGCGACAGCAACATTTAAAGATTCTGATTGTCCAAAGATCGGTATTTTCGTATTGAAATCCGTTTCGGGTAATAAAGAGTCACTTACGCCTTGTGCTTCATTGCCCATTAATAGCGCAAAGCTATTTCTCGGTTCAATATCACCATAATCGTCACCTTCAAGTGAAGTTCCAACGACAGGAATACTTTTTTCACGACATTCTGCAATAACTTCATGCAACGATCTTTGTTCAATCGATAAGTGAAATAGTGCTCCTTGCGTGCTTCGAACAACTTTTCCGTTTAACGGATCCACGGTTCCATCACCTAAAAAGATGCCATCGACACCTGAAGCTTCCGCCGTACGAATGATCGTACCTAGGTTTCCCGGATCTTGGATGCGGTCTAGCAATAAATAACGCTTTTCAGCTTCTATAGGCACTTCCATTTTCGGTAATGAACAAACGGCAATTGCGCCTTGTGGAGATTCGGTTTCAGAAATTTGCTTAAACACATTTTCACTTACTAGCGTTTGTGGTACTTGTGGTAGTTTACGTGCAATATCGGCTTGTTGGTCGGTCATGATCAGTTCTTCAACTGTCCAATCGCTTTTTGTTAGTTCGCTTATAAGATGGGGTCCTTCTACGAGAAAGCGCCCTTGTTCTTTACGTCCTTTTTTACGGTGCAAAGCTTTCCACTGTTTGACGTGATCATTTTTCACAGATGAAATCATGTCCATTGATACTACGCTCCCTTTCCGTTCCATTCACGGTCTATCTTTTCTTTGTGTCATTACATATTATTTTCTAGATAAGACATACTATAACAGAAGTCATAACGGCATGGCTACCAGACATGCAACAAATTGATCGGATTTAAGGAGGTTAATAAGATGAGTTTTCAATTGCGTGGTGCGATCATGCAAAACATTTCAGGTTCCAGTGCAGAAGAAGTTGAAGCGACAATTGATGATGCTTTACAAAGTGGCGAGGAGAAGATGTTACCGGGCTTAGGTGTCATGTTCGAAGTCTATTGGCAACAAGCGAGCGATCAAGATAAAGAGCAAATGATTCAAACGATCTCTAATGGCTTACAACAGCAAGGATAAACCTTTAACTGCGGCTGTGTTACCACCATATGGAACAGCCGCTATTTATTTAAGCAGAAGTGATTTTATGAGTGTAACTCTCAACTTTATGAATAAATCTCATGCGCCATCAAAAAGACCAGCCGCGAGAACTTCTTCTCACGACTGGTCTTTTTTTACGTAAATGTAATCCGTTCAACGGTTTGTTTATCGAGTTTTTTAATGACTTCGACAATCAATTGAACAGCATGTTCAAAGTCATCTCGGTGTAAAACTGCAGCGTGTGTATGAATGTAACGCGTCGCAACCGTAATCGATAAAGCAGGTACACCATTTGCCGTTAAGTGGATAGAGCCAGAATCAGTTCCTCCACCTGCTATCGAGTCAAATTGATAAGGGATTTCCTTTTCATCAGCTGTGTCCGTAACGAAATCGCGCAATCCTTTATGAGAAATCATGGATTTATCATACATGATGATTTGCGGACCTTCACCCATTTTTGACTGTGCGTCTTTTTCACTTACACCTGGTGTGTCACCAGCAATTCCTACATCAACACCGAAAGCGATGTCTGGTTGAATATAATGGGCACTCGTTTTCGCTCCACGTAAACCTACTTCTTCTTGCACCGTCCCGACACCATATACAGTATTCGGGTGTTCTGCATTTTTCAGTCGTTTTAACACTTCAATCGCAATCGCACAACCAATGCGATTATCCCATGCTTTTGCCATTAACATTTTTTCATTTTTCATAACTGTAAAGTCGCAAACAGGAACGACAGAATCGCCTGGGCGAACACCGAATTGTTCTGCTTCTTCTCGGCTCGTTGCGCCAATATCGATAAACATATCTTTCTGATCGACGGCTTTCTTTCTAGCTTCAGGCGGTAAGATATGCGGCGGCTTTGAACCGATGACACCTGGAACATTTCCTTCTTTTGTCATTACCGTGACTCGTTGTGCGAGCATCACTTGCTCCCACCAACCTCCGACCGTTTGAAACTTTAAAAATCCGTTATCGTCGATATTTGTAACCATGAAACCGATTTCATCCAAGTGGCCGGCAACCATAACCTTAGGACCGTCCGTTACGGTTCCATCTTTTTTCGCAATCAAACTTCCTAGGTTGTCCTGAGTTACCTCATCGGCATAAGGAGAAATGTGACGAGTCATCACTTCGCGTGCCTCTCGTTCATTACCTGGGATGCCATTAGCATCGGTTAGTTCTTTTAGCATTGTTAATGTTTGATCCAATGTAGCCCCTCCTCAATTACGCTATGTACCTTATCTATTATAGCGGTGATTGTTGAATTTCTCAATTTTCGTTCGGATTTAATAACCTTCACGTTGCCTTTGGTAATTCACTTCATTCTTTTTTATGTACGCATCGATCATGTTTTGCTTAGTAATCCCTAATACTTGTCCTAACTTTAAAAATTGAACAAATAACGTTTGATACTCAGATGAACCCCTTTTTTTACGCAAAAGAGACAATGAATCAAATACATCAAGAAAAGCGTCAACTTGGGTTGTGACACTTTCAGCTTCTTCTTTTTCATCAAGCATTGCACTTACTTCATTCTCTGCATTTAATACAATACCTAATGACAACAAAAAGTGAAGACCATCAACATATTCTTCTTCGATGACAGAAGCGTCTGCTGATGGCTTCGTACTCCAAAATTTGAAGCATCGCGTCTCGTTTGCAAGTTCGCCTAACTCGACTTGAAAAGCGAGTATTCTTTTCTCAAATAAATCTTCATTCGTTAATTCGTGTTGTTCTTCAATATGTTTGTCTAAAGCTCGTTGCATATTAAATAACGTCTCAATATTCAATGAACGGCACTCCTTATTTATAATTTCTTCTTTTATTTTGCCTTTATTTATTGAAAAATGAAACCTTTGATCAAACTTAAACATATATTAAACAAAAGCATTGATTCATAACTCTTCATCCGATATGATCAAATTGAGCACCCTATAGACGTAAATGTGCGCAAAGGGGAGAATTCAATGACGCCTTTATTATTTCGATTTTTAATCGGCATCGCCATATCAATCATTATTTACAGTGTTGTGAAATATATAAGAGACCCGCGACGAAGTTTTGAATCCGCATACAATCAAGGTCGTTTTTTTATTTATGACGATGAAGAAAATGTCCGACAAAACTTGTTAATCACATACCGCGGAGTTTTATTTGAAGGGAAGAAATATGTTGGGGTCGCTGAGGAAAAGTTCGATGTCATCAAGATTTTAATCGGAACCGAAGAGACAGATCGTTTGCGTGGCTTAAAAAAGGATGATTTCTATTTCCTTGAAAAAGAATTAATCCTTCGCTATCCGAAAGCCAAGGTTGAGTGGAGAAGTCCAATTTTGGAATTCATGCGTCAAATTGAAAAACAATAACATTAAAAAGCTGACTTCAAAGGATGACTGCCATTTTCGCAGTATCTACACGTAGGAGTCAGCTTTATTTAATCCAATATGCACCACGCTTTGCGTCGCGCTAAGACGCTTGCCGTGAAGGGAAAAATTTATCCCACTTGTAACTAACCGTCCCTCGTTGGCCAAGGTAGTAAAACACGGCCATCAAACAGAGAAAAGAAATAAGCGATATGAGTGGCGGCATATCCGTAATCGCCCTGCCAAAGGATGTATAAAGAAGTGATGGAAGAATAACCCCTCCAACAGAGTACTTCATATAATCACGAAAAGAACCTGTCATTTCCATAAGGTACAAACTTAACAAATGAAAGTGCACAAACGGCATCATTCGCAAAATCATCACTTGTCCTAAAGTGAGCATTCGATCCTTAAATAGCTTCGTTTTTAGCTTTGTAACTTTTTGACGAATCGCAGGAAAACTCTCGACTAGGCGATAAAATATAAAACTCATCAAAGACAAACCAATCACAGAATAAATCGTTCCATATACAACACCAAATAGATAACCACCAATGATACAAATAACCATGACTGGCACAAAAAAGAGTGGTCGAATTAAATGAAGAAAAATGAATAATAGCGGCGCAATCCATCCAGCTCTTTCAATAAAATGAGGAATCTCTTCGATGCCTAATTCCACGATGCACCCTCCTCTCTTCTATTCTAAAATATGAACGAGCTTATCAGACTATGCTTATTTTAAAATCTTGAAAATGTGATGAGAATGGTGATAAAAGCACTCATCTGAACGACGATTAACAACGGAATCCCATATCGAAAAATAGGCTTTTGCGACTTATGCCTAAATATTTTCATACCAATATATACCCCAATACTCCCCCCGAGTAACGCACAGTACCACAGTGTTTTCTCCTTCACGCGCCATTGATTTTTCTGTGAACGCTTTTTATCTTTCATCATGATATACAAAGAAAACAAGTTCAAAAATGACCATATAACAACGAATAAGATGCCGCCATATGCAGCAACTGACATAACGCTTCACCACTTCCTGGCCTTTTAACAACATATGCTTGACTTCACTAACGCGAACGTGCACTTGTCTTCATAAGCAAAAGAGGCTGACTCATGTAGTCATGAAAAAGGAGGAGATTCGTAAAATTACTCATCTCCATTCGCTTTTCCATCTTATACCTGAGTCAACCTCTTCTATTAGACATATTGCTTAATTATTTTAATTGCGATTTTGCTTTTTCTGCAAGATCAGCAAATGCTTTTTCATCACTGATTGCAAGGTCAGCAAGCATCTTACGGTTCATTTCGATTCCCGCTTGCTTCAAACCATACATAAAACGGTTGTAAGAAAGACCGTTAATACGCGCTGCAGCGTTGATACGTGTGATCCATAGTTTACGGAAGTCACGCTTACGCTGTCTACGGTCGCGGTATGCGTATTGACGTGATTTCATTACTTGTTGTTTTGCTGTTTTAAACAAACGGTGCTTAGAACCGTGATATCCTTTTGCTAACTTTAGTACTTTATTACGACGACGACGTGTGACATATCCACCTTTTACTCGAGCCATCGTTGATCCCTCCTCGGCTTATCTTTTATATCCGTTCAATTTATCGTTGTGAAACTAATTGTTCAATACGGCTTTGGTCACTCTTATCAACAAGCGCACCTTTACGAAGTTGACGCTTTTGCTTTTCACTCTTGCTGCGAGCTAAGTGACTTGTGAATGCGTGAGAACGCTTAAGACGTCCTGATCCTGTTTTTCTGAAACGCTTTGATGCGCCTTTATGAGATTTCATTTTTGGCATAACTGTGATCCTCCCTATAAAAATTCGTTGTCTTAGGTTGAATGAGGCGGTCTACTCGACCGTGATGTTTAACACTAATAACTTGAGGTTAGCTTTCGGTATTGTTAGGCGCTAACATTAAGAACATGCTGCGACCTTCCATTTTTGGTTTTGCTTCTACGGTTGCGATATCTTTGCATTCTTCCGCTAAACGTTCTAACACGTCTTTTCCGATTCCTGAGTGCGTAATCGCACGTCCACGGAAACGAATCGATGCTTTCACCTTATCGCCTTTATTTAAGAACTTACGAGCATTACGAAGCTTTGTATTGAAATCATGTTCCTCAATGTTCGGACTGAGACGAACTTCTTTGACGTTGATCGTCTTTTGATTTTTACGTGCTTCTTTTTCTTTCTTTTGCTGCTCGTAGCGATATTTACCGTAATCCATGATCCGGCACACTGGGGGTTTTGCGTTTGGTGCAACGAGAACAAGGTCCAAATTAGCATTTTCAGCCATTTGCAAAGCTTCCTGCTTCGATTTCACACCGGCTTGATCCCCATCTGGGCCAATGACACGTACCTCCCGGGCACGAATGTCTTCATTAATGAACATGTCTTTACTAATAATGAGCCACCTCCAAGGATTATTCAACGGATCAAAGCAAGATAAAAGTTTGTATAAGCACCGTCCGTGCTTTATCATCAAACGCACGATCAGCGCCCTGAAAGTACATTTAATCATTAAAAAAAGTGTGGGTACATACGTCGCCCACACTTCCGATTCACTCGATCTACACGGTAACCTGTCAACATCTTTTAAGTCAATCAGGTGAGAAGCGGGCGCTTCTTCTTGCTTTGCGTCCAATTTTTGTTCACTTGAATAAGGTAACATAGCTATATTTCTTTGTCAACAACAAGGAAGATAAGAACTAGTCTTCATTTTTAGTTCGTCTAGAAAGGATTTCGTTTGTGAACTGATCTGCAGGTAATGGCTTACTAAAATAGTAACCTTGCACATAGGTACAATCGTGTTGTTTTAAGTTTACTAATGCATCCTGTGACTCGACCCCTTCTGCAATCACATACAACCCTAGACGATGGGCCAGTTGGATTGTAGAAGAAACGATCGCTTCATCTCCTAAATCATTCGGTAAGCCAAATACAAACGACTTATCAATTTTCAAACTCGTCACTGGGAATTTCTTTAAATAACTTAACGATGAGTATCCCGTCCCAAAATCATCGATCGCAATTCGAAAACCAATTTCACGCAACCTCTTTAAGGTGTTGATCATTTCTTCCGTATTTTCCATAAGCCCATTTTCGGTGATCTCTAATTGAAAATGCTTTGGGGATACACCTTCTTCCACTAATATCGATTGTATATCCTCTACAAACGAACCATGTCGAAACTGCCGTGAAGATATATTAACAGACATCGTCAGAGATGTGTAACCCATACCTTGCCACCATCTTAATTGACGGCACGATTCACGAATAACCCATTGCCCCAAAGGAACAATCAAACCTGTTTCTTCAGCGATATCGATAAATGCCAATGGTGATACGACGCCACGCTCAGGATGATTCCAACGTACTAGTGCTTCAACACCCTCTAGTGTACCATTTATGGTCGTGTTGATCGGTTGGTAATAAAGTTCAAATTGCGTATCTGACTTTAACGCTTTTCGAAGATCATTTTCTATTTGAAAACGGGAAAACAGCTTGTCTTTCATCGAACTAGAAAAAAAGCGATACGTATTTCGACCTGATTCTTTGGCCGTTAACAGAGCTAAATCTACATATTTGAGAAGCTCTGCTGAATGTGCAGCAGCATCAGGGTACATACAAATACCAATGCTTGCTTTTTGATAAAACGCGCCACCTCGATAAGAAAAAGGGTAATCGAATGCGTCAATGATATTTTCAGCACACTGCTTTGCTTCTTGTTTTGTTACACCGTAAAGTAAACAAAGAAACTCGTCCCCCCCTAAGTGGTACAAACTGGCTGACTCTGTCAACGTTTCTGTACCTACTTGTTGAATCCTCGATGCTGCTCCTCTAATAAGCTCATCTCCTGCAGCATGTCCTAGGGAATCGTTGATATTTTTAAATTGATCTAAATCTATAAGAAGTACAGCAATATTTTCGCTGTTTTTTTTCGCTTTTATAATTTGAGGGGTTAAATCCTCTTCTAACTTACGTCGGTTTGGCAGTTCTGTGAGCATATCGTGATAAGCAATGCGTTTGACAGCAAGTTCTGATCGTTTAAGATCCGTTACGTCACTTACAGACCCGACAACTTCAATAACTTTATTCGTACCATCTTGAAAGACCGGTGAGAAGTCAGCATGCAAATAACGACCTTGTAATTCAAAGTCAAAATTGACGGTTTCCCCATTAAATGCTTCCTGAACTTGTTCAAACATGAGTTGTTCATTTTCTTCACCAAATACATCAACGACCTGCTTACCTTGATAATATTTTGGATCCAATTCGATTTCTTTAGCTAAACGACCTTCTATAAGTGTTAAACAATAGTTTTCCGACCCTTGGTCTTTTATTTTCACAACAAAATTTTGTAGGTTTTCGATCACGGTCACATAATCGCTTTCGATTAATTCACGCATTCTTTCTTCATGTTCTTTACCTTCTGTAATGTCTGTCCGAACAGAAACATACTTTTCTGGTTTCCCTTCATCGTCACAAATCGGATAAATCGTCGTTTTTACCCAATAAGTCGACCCATCTTTTGCACTGTTTTTTATCTCCCCTGTCCAAACTTCTCCAGCAGAAATCGTCTTCCACATATCGCGATAAAATGAAGACGTGTGGTAACCTGATTTAACGATACGATGCGTGCGACCAATTAATTCGTGGCGTTCATATTTTGAAATTCGACAAAATGTATCATTTACTTGTTCAATCGTTCCGTTTTTATCGGTAACAACAACAATTGACGCTTCATCGAAAATTTTTAGCAGTTTCTGGAATTCTGTCAGTTGATTTTTTGTATTTTCACTTGGCTTGATTTGATGATTTTCTAATTCTGTAAGCAGTTGCTCTATTGCTTCACAGTTGAGTGGACGATCAGACCTACCGTTTGTGACCATCGTTTATCCCCCTGATTTCACATGTCTTTTAAATTTCTTGACGATTTTTTGACAACTTACAGCAATTTTATCATTTTTTCGTCATTGTTCAACAACGTTTCATCAGACATACACAATAACCATTTTTTTCAAATGAAAAAGAGAGGCTTATATTAACGCCTCCCTTTTCGTACATTTTATTTACGCTTTTCGATTTCATCTTTCATGTTGAAGATGAACGTTTCTAAGCCTACTTCTTCAGTGTCTTTTTCACTATATTTACGTACGTTAACTGATTGATTTTCGATTTCATTATCGCCTAAGACGAGGATATATGGCGTTTTTTGCATTTGTGCTTCGCGGATTTTATAGCCGAGCTTTTCATCACGGACATCAACGTCCACACGAACACCTGCTTTTTGAAGTTTCTCTTCAACTGAACGTACGTAATCCATATGCACTTCACTGACCGGAATGACTTGTACTTGAACAGGAGCAAGCCATGTTGGAAGCGCACCTTTATATTCTTCAATGAGGAATGCAACGAAACGTTCCATCGTCGAGACGATCCCGCGGTGGATCACAACTGGTCGGTGATGATCGCCATCTTCTCCAACGTACGTGAGGTCAAAGCGGTTCGGCAAATGGAAGTCAAGTTGCGCTGTGGAGAGCGTCTCGTCTTTTCCTAAAGCAGTTTTTACTTGCACGTCTAGCTTTGGACCGTAAAAGGCTGCTTCACCTTCAGCTTCAACGTAATCGACACCCATTTCATCGACAGCTTCTTTTAGCATCGCTTGTGCTTTTTCCCACATTTCGTCGTTGTCGACGTATTTTTCTTTGTCTTCTGGGTCTCTATAAGACAAACGGAAGTAGTAATCATCGATGCCGAAGTCTTGGTATACATTTTGAATAAGCTCAACGACGCGGATAAATTCTGCTTTTAATTGGTCTGGACGGCAGAAGATGTGCGCGTCATTTAATGTCATCGCGCGTACACGTTGCAACCCTGCAAGAGCACCAGACATTTCGTAACGGTGCATCATACCAAGTTCAGCGATACGAACCGGCAAGTTGCGGTAACTGTGCATATCGTTTTTATAAATCATCATATGGTGCGGACAGTTCATCGGGCGCAAGACCAGACCTTCGTTATCCATTTGCATCGCCGGGAACATATCCTCTTGGTAATGGTCCCAGTGTCCAGACTGCTTGTACAAGTCAACGCTTCCGAGGACCGGTGTGTAAACATGATCGTACCCGAGACGTTCTTCTAAATCAACGATGTAACGTTCAATTGTACGACGAATCGTTGCCCCTTTCGGAAGCCAGATCGGTAAACCTTGTCCAACTGTTTGGTTAATCGTAAAGATGCCAAGCTCTTTACCTAGTTTACGATGGTCGCGCTCTTTTCGTTCTTCAAGTTGTTTTAAGTATTCGTCGACTTGCGCTTGTTTAGGGAAAGCTGTCCCGTAAATACGTTGGAGCATTTTATTGTTGCTATTCCCACGCCAGTAAGCGCCATTTACGTTTAAGAGCTTGAACGCTTTTAATTTTCCAGTCGATGGGACGTGTACACCTCGGCATAAATCAAAGAATTCACCTTGCTCGTAAACGCTAATTGTTTCTCCTTCTGGAATGTCTTCAAGAAGTTCTAATTTCAATTCGTCACCGATTTCTTCATAGCGCTTCATCACATCTTCACGCGTCATTTCTACTCGTTCAATCGATAAGTTTTCGTCAATGATACGCTTCATTTCCTTCTCAATATTCGGCAAATCTTCTGGTGACAGTGTATGTTCCATATCAATGTCATAATAAAATCCGCCTTCGATCACAGGGCCTACACCTAGTTTCACATCACCGTAAAGTCGTTTTACAGCTTGTGCCATGAGGTGGGCTGTACTGTGGCGTAAAACTTCTAATCCGTCCTCTTGATCAAGTGTCACGATTTCAATCGCACCATCTGTTGGTAGGGGCGTATGAAGGTCAATCATTTCTCCGTTAAACTTTCCAGCCACCGCTTTTTTCTTTAAACCTGGACTGATCGAAGCTGCAATATCCTCTGTCGTTGTTCCAGTTGGAAAAGGTTTTGCTTGTCCATCTGGAAACGTGATTTGTAATTCTTCAGCCATCATTCTCACTCCTTCACATTTTTTTGTTTCATACAAAGTAACGAAGCATACAAAAAACACTCATCCCTCTCAAAGGGACGAGTGTATACTCGTGGTTCCACCCTGATTCTGCAGTCTCATCACAATAGAAGACGTACTTCATCGTCTGAGAAACAGCACTCGGTCGCGGTAACGGGCGTCGCCGTCAGCAGATACTTACGATCAGTGTTCCCTGCTGAAGTTCAGAGGTGGTAAGTAGACGTTTCGTGTTAAGAAGCTTGCAGCCGATGACTTCTCTCTCTGAAAACCGTAAACGACACTCTTGTCCTCGTCATTACATTGAATCGTATGATCACTTATATGAAGGTATTATATCCAACGTAACAACGAAAATCAAGGGGGTCACTTGTCACCTCTTCAACTTCTTTCAAATACGCCTAGTTTTTCTTGACTCACAATGCGTATACGTTCTTGGAAAATCGTAAATAACGTTTGCATGATTTCTTCCTGCTCCCGGTGGGCATGAACATACACGTAATTTGGTGCTATGCTAACGAGTGGACTAATCACCCTTTCAGAAAAAGGAAGACCTTCGTCAAAATTGACACGGTCATCTGTCATGCTAAGGAGCATCATTCCGTCTAATTCACTCCCCTGATCATCGTACAGTGTTAACTCATTTTTTAGTACAAGGTGAACTGATGAGATCTTCGGAGGGTGATTGGCAATGAAATCACGACACGTCTCAATCATCGTTTGATAAGATTGTTCTAATTTATATTCGTCAATGGCCGTTTCCAAAATAGGGATTAAATAGTCTTCCTTCTGCTTGAGTCGAAAATAAATAAACGAATCATATGAAAAATCAACCATACTTCTTAAAAAATGCAAAAATTGATCATAAATAAATCCATGCCACTCGTCCCGGCGTTCTTTATCAAATAAATCAGGGTAGTCACCGAACAACATCTGACGAGCCATACGAACAATCTGTTCGATTTCAACCTCATCTTGATAGAAAAAACGACTTCGCAGTACTTCAATCAGCCAATGTTTTTCAAAATGTTTTAACGTTTGATTTTTTAAAATGGAAGCCAGTAAAGAAGTCACTTGTTCTTTGGCTTCTTCAGCGTAATGAATAATTACAACAGAACTTTGCTTGCGTTGTCTACGAAATACACATGTAACTGTTTCTGGTGCATTCGCATAATATGTATGAAATGAATCCTGTATATGTTGGGAAAATTGACTTCCTAAATCAACGTCATCAAAGTAAATTCGTAGCACCGGCATCCCCCCTGAACATGCATAGCGAAAACAGGGCTTTGCCCCATCGCAATATCTAATACATGTATATGGGTCCAAAAACGTTTTATGCCCAATTTCTACGAAAAGCGAAAGGTGCCTGGTAATCGGCGACTAGCGCTGGAGGCTCGGCAAGTAGAAGCGCTTTTTGCTTCTATTGACGAGTCGAAGCGACCTCGAGCCGATGGCACCTATAGCTAGACACTACGAAAAGCGAAAACGCCTCGAACACGAGCGACAAGCACTGGAGTTCCGACAAGAAGAAGCGATTTCTGCTTCAATTGTCGGAACGAAGTGACCTCGAGCTCGTAGGCGTTTGAGCTAGACACTAAGAAAAGCGAAGGGTGCCTGGCAATCGGCGACTAGCGCTGGAGGCTCGGC
>NZ_JACHHB010000003.1:78102-251245 GCF_014202575.1 Texcoconibacillus texcoconensis
GCAAGTAGAAGCGCTTTTTGCTTCTATTGACGAGGCGAAGCGACCTCGAGCCGATGGCACCTTTAGCTAGACACTAAGAAAAGCGAAGGGTGCCTGGCAATCGGCGACTAGCGCTGGAGGCTCGGCAAGTAGAAGCGCTTTTTGCTTCTATTGACGAGGCGAAGCGACCTCGAGCCGATGGCACCTTTAGCTAGACACTAAGAAAAGCGAAGGGTGCCTGACACAAAAAAAGGCCGACGCATGTCGACCTCCTTTAACTTTTAACCCTAATTTTGCATAACAAAATCTTTATCTACGTTTTCTTCTTGGTCAAACACATGGAGTGTGTTGTATTTTGTATCGCGTTGCGCAGGAATTTTACCAGCCTCGCGAATTAAACGTAAAATTAAGTTCGTATTTACTTTATGCGTTGCACCAGCAGCAGACACAACATTTTCCTCCATCATCGTACTACCGAAGTCATTACAGCCGAACGATAATGAACGCTTACCTGTTTCTGCTCCCATTGTCACCCATGATGACTGGAAGTTTGGAATATTATCTAAAAAGATACGCGCAATCGCTAAGTTTTTCAGATAACCTTCTGGTGTGATTTTCTCACCCTTCATGTTTGTATTATCAGGTTGGAACGTCCAAGGGATAAAGGCTAAGAAACACTCCGCTTCGTCTTGAGCATCTCTTACACGCTGTAAGTGTAAAGCTCGTTCTTCATATGTTTCTCCAAAACCGATTACCATTGTTGCTGTTCCGTGCATACCTACTTTTCTCACCATTTTCATACATTCGATCCACTCTTGCCATGACCCTTTCATACGACTAATTTTCTTTCTCGTACGATCGTCAAGAATTTCTGCTCCGCCACCTGGAACAGAATCAAGCCCTGCTTCTTTTAATTCTGTTAGCACTTCTTCTAAAGAAAGCCCGGATACTTCAACCATCTTCCAGATTTCCGCTGGAGAGAATGAATGCATCGTAATATCAAAACGTTTTTTGATTTCTTTTAATAGATTCGTATAATAGCTCAGCGGTAAGTCAGGGTGTGTTCCACCCTGCATCAAGATTTCTGTACCGCCGACATCCTTTGTTTCTAGGACCTTTTGAAAGATTTCTTCGTTATCTAAAACATACCCTTCCTCATGGCCAGGTGGGCGATAAAACGCACAGAAACGACAGTACGTATCACAAAGGTTCGAGTAGTTGACATTTCGACCGATAACAAATGTCGTGACCGGTTCTGGGTGCCAACGTTTCATGATTTCATTAGCGACGGAACCGATTTTTTCGACTTCATCACTTTCATAAAGTTGTACAGCATCTTCTACGGATAGACGTTCTCCTTGAAGTGCTCGATGTAAGATATGATCAACACTCATCCTGTTTCCCCCATCTTTTACAATATTTTCCTTATTTCTACTCTTTTACCTCTTCGGTTCGCTTTTCCTATCGTAACATACATTTCTTTCGTTCGCTGTTATTTAAAATCGTTTCCTAAGCTAATTATTTTTCCTACGATTTTCACCATTTAAATAGATCGGCTCATGGTTATAACGGATCCTTTCCATAATCCGTTTTGCTTTCAATTCTTCAACCCTTTCAACATTTCCTTTTTGCGTGTACATTAAATGAGCTTCCAATTCATCGAAATCATAGTTGGATGTAAATAATGTCGGTAACTTTTCCATCATACGGTATTGTAATAGCGAACCTAACACTTCATCACGCAACCAACTGGAGAGGTTTTCAGCACCGATATCATCTAAAATCAGTACAGGAACCGATTTTACAGCTTCTAACTTTTCTTGGTATGAACCGTCAGAAATCCCTTGCTTGATCTCTCGGAAAAAGTCTGGAGTGTAGACGAGCATCGTCTCAATATCCCGTTCCGCTAGAAGGTTTGCTATCGCCCCCATCATATACGTTTTTCCAACACCAAACTTCCCATAAAAGTAAAGACCTTGGCCGTCATTTCCTGGGTCAGCTGTGTGTGCAAATTCAAGAGCTTTCGCTTTTGCTCTCAATTTCGACGTGTCATCTTCATCAACATTCGAAAACGTCGCCTCAACGATCTCCTTCGGTATATACAGGCTTTTGATCATATTTTGCTGTTGGTGTTTTTGATCGTCTTGACGTTTTAAAACACAAGGTTGATAGCCAATACGAATATCACCGAAATCAGAACTTACAACAGGTTGATATCCTTGCATCATATTAGGGCAGTCCTCTAATCCCGGGCAATGATCACAATGATTCCGCTCTTTGTTATACTGATCAAATTCATTTAAATGTTTCTTCACGATCTCCTCTGTAATGATTGAATCATCATTAATCAGCTTTTGTATCCGTTCACTTGCTAACAATTCAGCTTCTTTTTTTTGCAGCCGTTTTTGAAACGCACCATCTTTCCACCCTTTGAGTTGGTCGGAAATAGAATCCATCTTAATCCTCCTTCTTTGCCGGATGTTCGTATTGCTTCATAAGCTTTTCTATCGTTTCTTTCGCTTCTTCGACTTCCTTGTCATCTTGTTGTTGAACGTTTCCTTCTTCTTCCTCTTCGGTAAGCCATTTCGGAAGCTTTTCTTTACGAACATTTCCTTTTTCAGAAGCTGATTTTGAAAAGCTACTGGTTGATGTTTCACTTTTCGCCTGTTTCCATTGCTTTCTTGCATCGTATTCTTCTTGAGCGATTTTCATCGCTTCATCTACAGTCTCAACTTTTTTCCGCTTCCAATGCCCTGCGATTTTATCGACAAAAGCTTGCGTTAATTTTTGATTGTTGACCATGAGTACATAATCAACAAGCACGTTTACAACACCAGGGGGTAATCGGTAATCAAGAAGTAAGTGTTCTACAATTTTCGCATCTTGAGGTGGTACTTTAGCTCCTCCACTTCTTGCTTCTAGCATCGTCAAGGGAGGGGTTGTTTCATAAAATAAAACCATCTTTTCAAGTTCAGTTTCAGCTTTATTTTCACTCATCGTTCGTAAATGGTCAGGTTGAACACGCATCCCTAACGTAGGGGGTTCATTTCCGTACAAAGCTCGATACCTTAGTTGTACTTGTTTGCGTAGTTTTTCAATGTTTAGCTTTTCATCATGCAATAACGCTTCTTGGACGGCACGACTCATCTCAATCGGAGAAAGTTGATAAACGAAAGCTAGTCGATGTACCCATGTTTTTACGTCATCACGGTCGATTTGCTCTTGATCAACAAATGCTGGTAAATGATGAAGTAAGGCTTGAAAATCAAAGTCGGCACCTTCAACTTGAAACGACGTATCATGATCATTTCGACCGGTAAATGACATTGTTTCGTTGGAATGGAGAACCTCCCTTGTCTCTGGATGATTGGAGGCAACCATTTCCGTCGGTTTCAATGATGTAAACACTTCATCAAATGACCTTGTTACTCGTTCGATTGCTTCATCGTCTTTAGGTAATGGGGTTAAGCCAAAACGATCCCTTATTGAGCGGTATGTTGTTTTTCCAAGACGGTTATATAAAAACACACTGAGTACATCATCTTGAAAAAAACGATCTGGAGACATGGGTGGGTACAATTCGTACATGTAAACCGATTCCCCGTCTTCCTCCCGTCGGTACGTTTCAAGCAACCCAACTGCCTCGAGTTTTTTACGCTCTTGAAATAACTCATCTAAAGGACGACCCGTCATGATCATTAACATTTTGTGTGTTTTTAGCGACGAATCCGATCCATCATGAGAAGCTTCATGACGAAATGTTAAGTAGAGACTTAAGGCAACTGCACCTATCAACGGTTGGTACAGCAACGTCAATACTTGGTCATCCGTTTCATGCAAACGATCACGTGTATAAATTTCGTATTTATCAATCGGAAGCAATTCTTTCCAATGCATAAGCGTCCCCTCAACTTTGGAAATTTGAAACACGACATGTTCAAAATATTCTATAAGAAAATCATGCTAAAAGTAGAAAAATGAGCTTAAAGTGATTGGAACTTAAGCTCATTTTATCAAGCTATTCGTTTTGATCTGCCTTCTTTAAAAGATCTTTTAATTCATCAACAAATACATTGATGTCTTTAAATTGTCGATATACCGACGCAAAACGCACATATGCAACATCATCGATATGGGCGAGCTTTTCCATCACACATTCACCGATATCAGGGCTTTGGATTTCCGAACGTTCGCTATTTCGCATATCTTTTTCGACATCGTCGACAATACTTTCTAATTGTTCTAGTGGAACGGGTCTCTTTTCACAGGCACGAATCAGTCCTCGCAATACTTTTTCCCGACTAAATTCTTCACGGTTCCCATCTTTTTTCACAACAATCAAAGGGGTTTTTTCAACTCGTTCAAAAGTTGTGAACCTAAACTGACATTGATCACACTCTCTACGTCGACGTGTTGCCTTTCCTTCATCACTTGGGCGTGAGTCGAGAACGCGCGAACCTTGATATTGGCAGTTCGGACATTTCATATTGATCATCTCCAACAAGAAAGCTCCAATTTCTTCAATTGATATTACTTCGCTAATTCATCTCCGAGGCCTGTCCCCACAAATGTAAGCCTTTGATTTAATTCTTCGTATAATCCATATATCAAACGACGGCTTGACCCAAAATCAGTAAATAACATCGTTTCCGATGCAACTGAAAAGTCTACAGACGTTCGAAATGGCCGGACCATTATAATTGTAACGACGATGAACGCCGGTTTTCCTTTTGTACGCTTCACGATCATTTCACCATGCTCTTCGGACACAGAGCGAATTTCAAATCCTTCTTTTTCTGAAAAAAAGTTTTCTAACTCTCGAAATGTTTTGTCTTTCGTCATTTTATAATAATGAGACTGTAGTGCTTGGTCATGATTTTTTTCAGATGTTTCAGTCTGTTTACTAAAGAAACGCTTGAGTGATTGAATGATCCCCATACCTTTTCACCTCGCCTATTCTATTTATAGAATAGCAGGAAATAAATTGTGAATCAATCACAGATCCTTTCTACCATGGTGACCTTTTCCTTTAAGATCAGAAAAAAGAGAGGACGTCATATCCCCTCTTTCCATAATTATATTTAGTTTTTGAATTTAACGTTTAAGATATACGATTATTTCCTCTATACGATCGATCGGTCATTTTCTGAAATTTCGTTTAATGCTGAAGAGCCCATCGATTCAATCATATGACTTGCCATATCTACAACGCGGCAAGCGTATCCGTATTCGTTATCGTACCAAGCAATTAGTTGAATCTTATGATCTCCAATGACTTGCGTTGATAAACCATCTATGATTGCTGACGATGGATGCCCGTTATAATCTACAGACACTAGTGGGCTATCGCTGTAGGATATGACTGATTGTTTACTAGACTTTGAAGCTTGTTGGAACAAGCGATTCACTTCTTCGGCAGTCACAGACTTTTTCACATCAACGACGACATCAACGAGCGACACATTTGGCGTTGGTACACGAAGAGCAATCCCATTCATTTTTCCTTCAAGAGAAGGTAATACTTTCGATAGCGCCTCTGCTGCACCTGTTGATGTTGGAATAATCGATTGTTGGCACCCTCTCGCTCTTCTTAAATCTTTATGAGGATTATCATTTGTATTTTGGTCATTTGTATATGAGTGTACAGTCGTCATGATCCCTGCATCTACACCTAACTGTTCATCAACCACTTGCATAACTGGTGCCAAGCAATTCGTCGTACATGACGCATTTGAAACAACATGGTGCTTAGTAGGATCAAAATCATCGTGATTGACACCATAAACAAATGTTTCATCTACTTTTTTCCCAGGTGCGGTAATCAATACTTTCTTTGCACCCGCTTCCAAGTGTCTCGCAGCTTCTTCACGTTTTCGGAAAGCCCCTGTAGCTTCGATGACAAGTTCAACCCCTAGATCTTGCCAAGGCAACTTTTCAGGTTGACGCTCTGAACAAACGTTTATTTTTTGACCGTCAATAATGAGTGCATCCTCTGTCCAATCGACGTTTCCTTGATACGTACCATGAACTGTATCATATTGAAATAAATGCGCTAGTGTATCTGTAGGATAGGAAGCGTTAATCGCCGTCACCGAAATATCCCGTTCAATCATCGCCTTTCTTAAAACTAACCGACCAATTCGTCCAAAACCATTAATCGCTACGTTCATCGTCCCACCCCTTAACCATTTATGTTATACTTTTTATTATTTACTGAAATTAGTATAACACATTTTACGTTTGATGACACCAATTGTTTCCAATATTTATCTAGTTTTTTGTTTATTTTCACTTCTTTCTTGTCCGCCCCATTATAAGTAGATATGCGAACAAAAAGAAAAGTTGACGTAAAAATTACGCCAACTTTCTTTATTTCACTTTCCATTTTGTTAAAATCGTCTCAAGTTGTTTTTTCGTCTCTTCTTTCGTTCCGTGATTGACAATGACTTCATCAGCAAGCGCTCTTTTTTCAGCTAATGGCATTTGAGATTCAACCCTTTGCGTTGCTTCTTCAATTCCGAAGCCATCCCGTTTTTGTAGCCGTTCCAATTGTACATGTTGATCAACGTAAACGAGTAACACTTTGTCAACGAGCTCCGTCAGTTGGCTCTCGATTAAAAGAGGGACATCAAGGATAACCGTCTCCATCCCTCTTTGTAAGTAATCATTTAACCGCTCTTTCATACGTTTTCGAACGGCTGGATGAACAATCGCATTTAATTTCTGCCTTTTTTCTTCATTTGCAAAGACGAGCCTTCCGAGCGCTTGACGATCGATTGTTCCATCATGTTGCAAAATATCCTCGCCGAATGTTTTCACAATTTCATTATAAGCGTCCTCATCAGGTTCGACGACTTCTCGAGCAATCAAGTCTGCATCTATAACCGGAAGCCCTCGTTCTTTGCAAAAACTTGAAACGGTGCTTTTTCCACTAGCAATTCCGCCTGTTAATCCTATGATCATGATATCACCTGCGTCTTATAGTAAAATTTCCCATAACCCTAGTGTAATAAGTAAAACACCTGGTAAAAACTTTAGTTTTGACATCCATTTGTTATCCGAGAACCGATATCCGCTTTTCATACCTAAAAAGAGAAAAAAACCACACATAAGACCAACTGTCACAGCCATCATGATTGGAGAGTAACCCATTAATGCTGCACCTAAACCAGCTCCGAATGCATCCATTGACAAAGCAAGACCTAAAAGAAAAGCTTCTCGACCTGTTATCGTCCCTGAGTCATCTAGGTCTGCTACCATTGGTTTGCGTAGCACACGAATCATGACACCGATCACCTTGATTTCTAATGTGAAAAGGACATCATCTTTTTTATCTTTTTTACTTTTCCGTTCACGCTTTGCTGGACGGTACGTTTGATAAAGTGCCCAAGCACCAATTAATACTAAAATCACGCCCCCGATTGATTCTGCTACCTCCGGTGACATAAACGCGGAGATCACATTTCCGATCGTCATCGCAAGTAAAACAGTCAATGCCGAGCAAGAGGCGATAAAGAGCAGCGAAGCTCTAGGTAACTTCATTTTTCTTAATCCGTACGTTAATCCGACGCCAAAGCTGTCTAAGCTGACGGCAAAGGACAGCATGATAAGTGAAAACAACTCGATCATCGGCATGAGCTCCTTTTTACTATCATTGGATACGATAGTATATGGTTAAAGCCCATCCAACGTACGTTTCAAAAATTAATTTATTTTGAGAATATCTACTTATGTTGACAATTAGGACATACGTGTGTTCCTCGCCCAGCGACGACTGACTTTTCTATCGGTGTTTCACAATTTTTACAAGCTTCACTAGCGCGACCGTAAACGAATAGTTGTTGTTGAAACATGCCCATTTCTCCTTGGCCATTAACATACGATTTCACTGAGGAGCCACCAAGTTCAATGGCATGGGAGAGTGTAGAAATGATCGCTTCACGCAATTTTTCAACCTCTGTTTTTGTGATATGACTGGCTGTTCTCTCTGGATGTATCCCCGCTTGAAACAATGCTTCATCAACGTAAATGTTACCTAAACCAGTGACAACCGTCTGATCAAGTAAGGTCGCTTTAATATTTCTTTTCGTATTTTGTAAACGTTGATAAAAAGCATCGACCGTAAACGTATCCGAAAAGGGTTCAGGACCAAGATCCGATAAGGGACGATAATCCTCTTCAGTACCCTTAGAAAATACATGCATTGTGCCAAATTTTCGCACATCGCGATAACGAAGGTCCAAATCGCCATCTAGATGAAAGCAGACGTGCGTATGTTTGTCAAAAGGCTCACTAGCTTCATATACGCCGTAACGCCCTTCCATTCGTAAGTGTGAAACGATCGTCACATCGTCAAGGTGAAACTTTAAAAACTTCCCCCGGCGTGCGACCTCACGAAATGTCTGCCCTTCAATGAGTTGAGCAAATTCATGAATATCGTCTGGACGTTTAATCATTTTCGGCCACCGTACCGTGACACGTTCGATGTTGTGACCTAAAACTAACGATTCCAAAGTCTTTTTGACTGTTTCAACTTCAGGTAATTCCGGCATTATTCGTCGTTCCTTTCGTGGTCCCTTTAAAGCTATTTAGCATCGTACCATGAAAAGCCGTATGCAACATCAACGAGTAAAGGTACATCGATCTCAATTGCTTGTTCCATGACTTCAGGGACGATCTTACTCATCGTTTCTAGCTCGTTTTCAGGTACTTCGAAAATTAATTCGTCATGCACTTGTAACAACATTTTCGATGACAATTGTTCTTCTTCTAACCGGTCTGAAATTTGTAACATAGCTTTTTTAATAATATCTGCAGCGGAACCTTGGATTGGTGTGTTCATTGCTGTTCGTTCTGCAAAACTTCGTTTGTTAAAATTACGACTCGTAATGTCAGGTAAATAGCGACGACGGTTCAACATCGTTGTCACATAACCATTTTCTCGTGCTTTTTCTACGATATCATCCATGTATGCTTTTACGCCTGGAAAACTTTCAAAATAACGATCGATAAATGACTTCGCCTCTTTTCGCGTAATTCCTAAGTTTTGCGATAATCCATAATCGCTAATTCCATAGACGATACCGAAGTTGACGGCTTTAGCTGTACGTCTCATGTCTCCTGTTACCTCTTCTTCAGTAACATCAAAGACATCCATCGCCGTTTTTGTATGAATATCCATATCATTTTTGAAAGCATGAAGTAACCTTTCGTCTTGGCAAATGTGCGCGAGTACACGCAGTTCAATTTGCGAATAATCGGCCGCAAAAATGTAAGCACCTTTTTGATCTGGCACAAACGCACGACGAATTTTTCTTCCTTCTTCTAAACGGACAGGAATGTTCTGCAAATTCGGTTCAACCGAACTCAACCTCCCTGTTTGGGTCAACGCTTGTTGGAAAATCGTATGAATTTTATTTTTATTCGGATGAACGACTTTTAAAAGTCCTTCAATGTACGTAGAATTCAACTTCCCAAGTTGACGATAATGTAATATTTTCTCGACAATTTCGTGTTCATCACGCAATTTTTCTAAAACATCAGCGGATGTAGAGTAACCGGTTTTGGTTTTCTTAATAACTGGAAGTTCAAGGCGTTCAAATAAAATCACTCCGAGTTGCTTCGGTGAATTAATGTTAAACGGTTCTCCTGCTAAAGCATGGATCTCTTGTTCGATCTCTGCTAATGATTTCGTAAGAGATTCTCCCATTTGTTTTAGTTCATCGACATCTACACGTACGCCATTCATTTCCATTTTCCCGAGAATCACCGAAAGCGGCATTTCTAAATCGAAAAATAACTCTTTCATGTTTAGATCTGTCAATTCTTGGCTCATCTGCTCGTACATGCGGTAGACAACGGAAGCTTTACGAATCAGGTGCTCAGCCAATGTTTCTTGGTCAGGGATTTGCTGCTTTGCTCCTTTTCCGTAGATTGCTTCATCAGAAGGAAGTTGAACACTCCCTTTCCGTTTAGCGATATCAGCTAATTCGTGGGAACTAACCGATGGATCAAGTAAATAAGAGGCAAGCTGCATATCAAACGTGACACCGCGTAAATCAATGCCGTGCCATCCGAGGGCGACAACTGCTCGTTTTGAAGAAAATACCCACTTTTGTTTCGATTCATCTTTTGCCCAGTTTTTGAATACTTCACTTTGTAAAGCAACGTCTGTAGGAATAAATCCATATTGGTCTTCATGATAGATGGAAATGCCAACAATCTCTGTATCATGATAATTTTCATCCATCACTTCAACGACGAGCGCACACGATGAAGAAAGTAAATCTTCATCGATCTCATCGATCACATTGACTTCTAATTCCTCAAAATCATCGGTTTCATTTGATGCTTCGATGCCCAATTGATCGAGAAGGGATGAAAACTCAAGTTCCTTGAACAGCGAAATCACCTGATCTTCATCTTGTTCTCCAAGTTGATAATCGCTTAACTGCTCATCGATCGGTACGTCTGTTTTGATGGTGGCTAATTGTTTACTCATAAATGCTTGCTCACGGTTGTCGTGAAGTTTCTCTTTCATTTTCTTCCCTGATACTGAATCGAGATCTTCATACACACCTTCTAAAGAACCAAACTGTTTCAATAGTTTTAACGCTGTTTTCTCACCGACACCTGGAACACCAGGGATATTGTCGGAGCTATCACCCATGAGCCCTTTCATATCAATAATCTTACTTGGCTCAAAACCATATGTTTCATCGATTGCCTTCACATCATATGTATCAACATTGGTTATTCCCTTTCGTGTTAACGCAACGTCAACGTTGTTACTAACAAGTTGCAATAAATCCTTATCACCTGAATATACTTTTACTTCCCAATCATCACTCTGCGCTCGTTTGGCAATTGTCCCGATAATATCATCGGCTTCATAATTTTCCGCTTCGTAGCGAGCAATTTTCAGTGTATCAAGCACTTCACGGATAACAGGTAGCTGTTCTGAAAGTTCTGGTGGCGTTTTCTCTCGCCCGCCTTTGTACTCCGTGTATGTTTCGTGCCTGAATGTTGTTTTCCCTGCGTCAAAGGCGACAAGAACATGTGTCGGCTTTTCCTCTTGTAAAACTTTTAAAAGCATTGTTGTAAATCCATAAACAGCATTGGTATAAATACCTTTATCATTATTCAATAAAGGAAGGGCAAAAAATGCCCGGAAAGCTATACTGTTTCCGTCTATTAAGACGAGTTTTTTCACAAATATCCACCTCGTTTATTATAATCTATTTATTGTAGCATGAAGTGCTGCTATTGACATTTATTCTTACTCACATTCACCCTCAAGTTGGCGCTTTTTATGGAAAAAGATTTTAAATGATGTGCCACCACCGACTTCACTTTCTACTTCAATATGAGCACCGTGGGCTTCCACTAGGTGCTTTACGATCGCAAGGCCTAGCCCTGTTCCACCAGAATTCCGACTTCGCGCCCGATCAACACGATAAAATCGCTCAAATACACGTGGGATTTCCGATTGATTCATGCCAATACCGGTATCTTCAACCACTAGGACCACTTGCTCTCCCTGTTCATTGACTCGAATCCAAACGTCGCCCCCTTCATGTGTGTACATTAAGCTATTGTTTACTAAGTTGATGATAATTTGTTTCAAACGTGACGCATCAGCTTCAAGCGTAGCGTTTGCATGTACGTGTTTATGGATCGTAATTTGCTTATTTTCAGCACGCTCTTCTAGCATCGTTAATACATCATCGATTACTGGCTCAAGATTCGTTTGTTGCCACCGAAGCTGAAAACGATTTTGTTCAATTCTCGATAGCTCAAGCAAATCATCAATCAAATTCTCTAGTCGCTGTGATTCTTTCGATATGATTGTTAAAAATTGTTTGCGCGTCTTTTCATCATCCATTGCCCCGGACAACAGTGTTTCTGTAAAACCTTTTAATGACGTAACGGGCGTCTTTAATTCATGAGAGACATTTGCAACAAAATCTTTTCTCGTTTGTTCCAATTTCTTCAATTCCGTTATATCATGAAAAACAAGCACAATACCTTTCAATTTACCGTTATTACTAATGATTGGTGCGCCATAAACGTCAAAATGGTGAATTTCAATATGCACCGGCAATTGAATTTGTTTCTGACTTCTTTCCTCTGTTAAAAATACATTCTGGATCATTTTATTGACTTCTTTATGGTCAATTACTTTGTAATATAATTGATTGAGCCAACGACTTGTATCTTCTTGAAATATATCATCGCACGTTTTATTGACGATTGTAATATCACCTTTCGCGTTAATCAGCAAAACGCCACTCTCCAAATTTTCAATGAGCGTTTCCATATTTTCCTGCTGAATTTGATACGTTTTTGTTATTTGCAAAAGATTTTTCGCAAGTGTATTTAACGATCTGTTTAATTCTCCGACCAAATCACCTTTCCCTTCATTCGAACGGACCTTAAAATTCCCTCGGGCTAACTGCTTTGCCGACTTAATCGCATCTTCTAAAGGAGCTGTTAACTGATTTGTTACTTTCACTGTTAATACAAGAATGACGACAAACGCCATTGCAAAACTTCCAATGATTAGCGTCCATATACTTTGGTAAACTCTACTTACTTCATCGACCTCAATACCAAGGGTAATATAACCAATTTCAGTGTCACCATCTTCTAATGGTAGCGCATGATAAAGTAGTTCGTCATTCATCAAATCACTGACCTGAGCCCCGTCCGCTTCTGTTGTTTCAATCATTGATTGTAAATCTAGCTGTTCATCAAAGTGGTCAATTTCATCAAAGGATTTTAACGAATCAGCAATGACTTCCCCTTGTTGATCGAAAACGGTTAAACGAACATCCAATTTGTCCGCTAACGTTTGTATATAATCTTGGGTCGCTCTCTCGTCATTTACGTCTTGTTCTATAAGGTTCATGGCCACAAGGTTCGTTTCCATTTCCAATCGTTCACTCACCTGGTCTAAATGAAGGTCTTGAAAAAGTTGCCCCAAGATTACGCCTAGGCTTCCTAATACAAGGAACACAATAAGTGACAACGGTAAAAGGAAACTTCGACGAATTTTATTCATATGCTGGCGGCTCCTCTAATTTATAGCCTAATCCGCGAACAGTCTTAATATAAACAGGTTTCTTTGTATTCGGTTCTATTTTTTCACGTAAATGGCTAATGTGGACATCTACAATACGCGTATCACCTGCAAATTCATAATTCCACACTGCATTTAACAATTGATCGCGTGTAAGAACTTTCCCTTTATAGTGCACTAAATATAAGAGCAATTCGAATTCCTTCGGTGTTAATTCTAACGCTTTTCCATGTAGGTATACTTCATAATTTTCCGGGAAAATTTTCACATCACCAATTTGTAATTGTGCATCATGTTCACGTTGCGTTTGTTTTTTCTCCTGTAAATCACTTGTTCGTCGAAAGATAGCTTTTGTTCTCGCAAGAACTTCTCTAGGACTAAATGGCTTTGTCATATAGTCATCCGCCCCTAACTCAAGACCTAACACTTTATCAAATTCATCATCTTTCGCAGTTAGCATTAAGATCGGTGTATGAATTTGATTTTGACGAAGTTGTCTACACACTTCAAGTCCATCCATTTTGGGGAGCATCAAATCAAGAACGATCAAGTCATATGCTGTTTGTTTCGCTTCTTGAAGAGCAGCTTCTCCGTCCATGGACACCGTCACTGTAAAACCCGCTTGTTCAAGGTTATATTGTAATAAGGTAACAATCGATTCTTCATCATCGACTACAAGTATATTTCGACTCATGGCCAAGCCTCCTGTAAACTGAACCTTCAAGCTAACTTTTTAAAGTGCGAAGGCCTTCTTTATAACAATGTATCTTTTCACTTCTTATCTTACATCATTTTTTACCGTTCACAAAGACGAGACCCTAAGATCTAGACAATGAGAAACAAAAAAACTGCTGCGCGAAGGCAACAGTAAGTACAAACTTTTCTTTAAAACTAAATTTTAAAAAGGAGGAATTAGGTTCCACCTTGTATTAACAATGTTCATTTGTTCATTGTAAAAATGAAGGGGACCACCTCCAAATACATCAAGACATTGGAAATGATCCCTTTTCTTCAGATATTATGATTTGATAAGCCCCATTACCTCACGGACGGAATCTGCTGATTTTTCTAAATCGGCTTTTTCCTCAAGCGTTAAATCCAATTCAAGTACTTTTTCAATACCGTTTCCACCTAAAATCGTAGGCACACCTAAGTATAGATCATTGAATCCATACTCTCCTTCGAGGTAAGCAATCGATGGTAAAATTCGTTTTTTATCTTTTAAAATCGCTTCAGTCATTTCTACTAGTGAAGCGGCCGGTGCATAATAAGCACTTCCGTTACCTAGCAAGTTGACGATTTCACCGCCGCCTTTTCTCGTACGCTCAATGATTTCATCAAGTCGCTCTTTATCAATGAGCTTCTCGAGTGGAATACCACCTGCATACGAATAACGAATTAACGGTACCATATCATCACCGTGTCCACCAAGAACAAAGCCGTTAACGTCTTCTACGGAAACGCCTAGTTCTTGAGCTACGAACGTTCTAAACCTTGCCGTATCAAGAACACCAGATTGACCGATGACACGGTTCTTTTCAAAACCTGATTGTTTATAAACGGTATAAGTCATTGTATCAGCTGGGTTCGTCAACACGAGAATCATACAGTTTGGGGAATAACGAACAACTTGGTCCGTTACTTGTTTCATAATTTTCACATTCGTATTTACGAGGTCATCGCGGCTCATTCCAGGTTTACGTGGGATTCCTGCAGTAATGATAACGATATCCGAATCTTTCGTATCTTCATAGTTTTTTGTTCCTACAACATTGACATCTACACCTTGGACAGGCGTTGACTCTAGCATATCTAGAGCTTTCCCTTTAGTAGGCCCTTCCATATCTGGTACATCAACGAGTACAACATCAGCTAACTCTTTTTGTGCCGTCATTAAAGCTGTTGTTGCCCCCGTAAACCCTCCACCAATCACAGACACTTTTCTTCGTTTAATTGCCATACAATCTTGCACCCCTTTCAAGTATATTTTGATACTGTGAACACAAGACGAGGCTATTATCGAATGAAAGTTTACAGATTTTTAATGAGTGCATCACCAAATTCTGAACATTTCACTTCAGTTGCACCGTCCATAAGACGAGCGAAATCGTAAGTGACAACTTTGCTACCGATCGTTTTGTCCATCGAGTTTTCAATAAGATCAGCAGCTTCTCCCCAACCAAGGTGACGTAACATAAGAACACCAGAAAGGAGAACAGAGGATGGGTTCACTTTGTCTTGACCAGCATATTTTGGTGCAGTACCGTGTGTTGCTTCAAAGATTGCATGCCCTGAAGCATAATTAATATTTGCACCTGGTGCGATACCAATTCCACCGACTTGAGCAGCTAATGCATCAGAAATATAATCACCGTTTAGGTTCATTGTAGCTACGACGTCAAATTCTTTCGGACGTGTAAGAATTTGTTGCAAGAAAATATCAGCGATGGCATCTTTAACAATGATTTTACCAGCTGCTACTGCTTCATCTTGCGCTTTATTTGCTGCTTCTTTACCGTCGCGTTCAACGATCTCATCATATTCTTGCCATGTAAACGTGCGATCTGCATATTCATTATGGGCAACATCATAGCCCCATTGTTTAAAGGCACCTTCCGTAAACTTCATAATATTTCCTTTATGAACAAGCGTTACACTTTCTCTTCCTTCATCAAGTGCGTATTCAATCGCTGCACGAACGAGACGCTCTGTTCCTTCTTTAGATACTGGCTTAACGCCAATTCCTGATGTTTCAGGGAAGCGAATTTTGTCAGCACCCATTTCATTTTGTAAGAAGTCGGTCAATTTCTTCGCTTCTGGTGTTCCTTCTTCGTATTCAATTCCCGCGTATATATCTTCGGAGTTCTCACGGAAAATAACCATATCTGTATCTTGTGGTCTTTTTACTGGGGAAGGAACGCCTTCAAACCAACGAACAGGACGAAGGCAAGTATATAAGTCAAGTTCTTGGCGAAGTGCAACGTTTAGTGAGCGAATTCCACCACCTACTGGTGTCGTTAGAGGTCCTTTGATTGCAATGATATAATCACGAATCGTATCTAACGTTTCTTGCGGCAACCATTCACCTGTTTGTTGGTGAGCTTTCTCTCCCGCAAGAATCTCTTTCCACTCAATTTTCTTTTCACCGTTGTATGCTTTCTCTACCGCCGCTTCAATAACTCGAGATGAGGCTTTCCAAATGTCCGATCCGATGCCATCCCCTTCAATATAAGGAATGATTGCATGGTTCGGAACATGTAAATGTCCTTGATCCACTGTAATTCGTTCTGCTGTTGACATGACAATAACCTCCTAATATGTACTTTTAAGGAAGGGAGCGAAGAAAGAGAGCCTATGACTCCCTTCCTCAATTTTAAATATTCGACATTTTGTCAAAAATTCCTGCTTTTTTTTATTATCGCTCATTAATTGGAACATATTTTTGGTCTGCAGGACCTACATATTCAGCACGCGGACGGATGAGTCGATTATTTTCATATTGTTCGAGAATGTGAGCAATCCAACCTGATACACGACTTACCGCAAAAATTGGTGTGAAGATGTCGTGATCGATACCGAGACTATGATAAACAGAAGCGGAATAGAAATCCACATTTGGCAACAATCCCTTCTGCTCGGTCACGATCTCTTCGATACGAACACTCATATCATACCATTTCTTTTCACCGGTAATTTGTGTTAATTGTTTAGACATTTCACGTAAATGTTTTGCTCGTGGGTCACCATTCTTATAAACTCGGTGTCCGAATCCCATGATTTTCACTTTGTTATCTAGCGCATTCTGAATATACTCGTCAACATATTGTTCTTCACCAATATCTGCGAGCATCTTCATGACTTGCTCATTAGCACCACCGTGTAATGGACCTTTTAGTGCACCGATCGCTGCAGTAACACCGGAATAAATATCTGATAGCGTTGCTACACATACACGCGACGTAAATGTCGATGCATTCAATTCATGGTCCGCATGTAAAACGAGTGCCTTGTTAAAGGCGTCAATCGATATGTCATCTGGTTCCTCACCATTTAACATGTAAAGGAAGTTTGCCGCAAAGCCTAAATCATTTCTCGGCTCAATCGGCTCTTTCCCAGCGCGTACCCGCGCAAAGGCAGTTACAATCGTTGGTAATTGTGCTTGCAAACGAATCGCTTTGCGACGGTTTGCTTCTTCAGAAGAATCATCTGCTTCACTATCAAATAAAGCAAGTGTTGACGTCGCTGTACGAAGGGCAGCCATTGGATGAACTTCGTCAATCGCATACGATTTAAATTGATCAATAATCGCTTGTGGGATTTTCGCGTTTTCTGCCAACTCTTTCTTCAAGCTCGTCAATTCTTTTTCAGTAGGAAGGCGATTGTTCCAAAGCAAAAAGACAACTTCTTCAAAACTGGCGTGTTCTGCTAAATCGTCGATATTGTACCCATTATACCTTAATACACCGTCGATAATTGAACTAACACTTGATGTCGTTGCAACGACACCCTCTAATCCTTTTGTAGCACTCATACCAACCACTCCTTTGCAAAAGTTTACCCTATTGGATGAACAAACGCTCATTCATCCTCCGTTCAAAAACCTCTTCTTTCACTCAACATCATCTAGAACTAAATCACTAACTGTTCGCCATCCTTCCAAGAAAAACTTCAAAAACAAATGTATGCTTATTCGTTTAAAAATGAACTTTATAAGTACGAAAGAATGGCATTTTATCCCTTTTACCATGTAACCGTTTTCGAAAGAAGGTTTTCGAACTTTTCTTTCTGGGCGTTCTCTATCAATTACATTATAACGACTTGAGGCAATTTTGTGAATGAAAAAATTTAAAATCAAGTAAAAATTCACATTTATCTGACTTTTAAACAAACAAAAAAATGGAATGAATATAGGGCTGGTCCGCTCATTTCGGCACAGCCTTATCCTCCCATTGATGTAAAAATTTCTGCAATTCTCATTGCGAGGTAAGCAATTCCCGCACCAATTAATGGACCTACCGCAACACCATTGAATAATGCAACGGCTAAAATCGTCCCGAATACAAGAGCAGTCGTAATGTGCGGGTCTGTCTTTAATAAATCAATGCCGTGAGAAGCAATCACCGCCACGAAAATTCCTGACAACAATGCAACCCAAGCATAAGATGACTTTAAAGCTTCTGTTAACTGCTTAAAACCAATTTCTCCTGTAACAATCGGCACTAATACCGCAACCGTTATGATCGTAACGCCAATTTGTATTCCTTTATCTTGAATAAACGGGAATGCTTTATCCCCGATACCTAACCACTTTATAACCAGTAAAGACAATACAGCTATAATAAGCGCTTGGTTTTTCGCTACAAGTCCAACGGCCAATAAAATCAACATAAATAAAGTCGGTTGTGTAAGTGTCATGGTGCACGCCCTTTCTTTCAGTTTTCAATTTCATTGCGACAGAAAACGCCTGCCTTAGAAAAACAAATCAGCTTTAACTAACTGAGCTTCCTCTTTTGAAAAAAGGTTGTTCAAATGATTTAGATCAAATGTATGTCATTAACATTTCGTGCATATAGTTGTACAACCATGGATTAAAGAAACGAGGGTCAAATATGAAAGCTCGGAATCATGTTATGATTTGGCTTCGAATCGTCTATGTATTACTTGCTGTTACTGGATTTTTTGTTGGAGTTTGGTTGCTCTTTCCTTATACATATCCTTTTTTCATCGCATTTTTCATTGCGTTTGTCACTGTTCCATTTGTCAACATCCTCGCAAATCGATTTCAATGGCCTCGTTGGTTGGCCGTATTATTTGTACTTGCGATGATTTCGATTTTTCTTTTTGGGATATTATCTGTTATCATTGCTGAACTGATCTCTGGATCTCTTTATTTAGCAAGAACACTTCCTAGTCATATCCAACAATTCATTCACTTAGCTGAACAATGGATAAGCCATACGGCTGTCCCGATTTACGAACGGTTCACTTCACTATTTCAGTCGTTAAATGTCGAACAACAACAAACAATTCTCTCCTCCCTTGATTCAATTATTAATCAAGTTGGTGAAACAACGTCGATATTATTAAACCAAGTTTTACAACAAATTTCAGATTTTCTAATGAATATCCCAGATTTCGCAACAGCGATCGTTTTTTCTCTTCTCGCCACGTTTTTTATTGCGAAAGATTGGCCTCGATTCATGCGCTTATACGTGCAGTGGGTGCCAAGTCAAATACAAAATTATATACGTTCCTTAATTTCAGACATGAAAGGTGCTGTCGTAGGGTACATCTTTGCACAAATCACTTTAGTATCAGCGACAGCTGTCATCGTATTAATTGGTCTCATTATCCTTGATGTGGATTATGCTTTAACGATCGCTTTCTTTACTGCTATTGTTGACTTTATTCCTTACTTAGGAACAGGGCTCATTTTTATCCCTTGGTTAATTTATACTTTTTTTACAGAACAATGGACGCTGGCCATTGGGTTATCTGTTTTATATGCGGTTGTGATTTTACAAAGACAGTTTATGGAACCAAAAGTACTATCAAAAAACATCGGTGTTGAACCTCTTGCGCTATTATTTGCTTTATTTGTCTCCTATAAACTGTTTGGTTTTTTAGGACTTGTAATTGGTCCAATTGCACTTGTGGTCATACAATCAATTATTCAAACAGGTCTATTTCGTGATCTTCGTCAATTCATTATTGGGTCACAAAAGTAAGCAGGTCTATGAAAACGACCTGCTTGCACTTTTAAGGTGAATGATTTTTTGATTACCAACGACGTCGATTAACGTATACAATGCCACCAGATTTCACGGCTTTTTCAAACAACCGTCTAAGCATTCCTTTGAAAAATGACCTTGTCTGCGGGATAAGTAAAATGAATCCGATCGCATCCGTTATGAATCCTGGTGTGAGAAGGACGACGCCCCCGACAAGTATGCAAATCCCATCTAAGAGGACACTACTCGGCAATTGCCCTTGTTGCGTCTGCAATTGAGCCATTCGCATTGCTTGCAATCCTTCACGTTTCGCTAATGCAGCTCCTAATATCCCGGTTAGAATGATTAGAGCAATCGTAGGTAATATCCCAAGTGTATTACCAGATAGGATTAACACACCAATTTCTAACGCGGGAACGACAATTAATAACAATAATATGAGCTTTCCCATCGTTAACCCCTTCTTGTCCGCTTTAATGAAACGTCCATTCCTGTAACCTGAAAAAATGAGAAGAGGCTGTCACCTCTTCTCATATGATGTCTAACCTCTATTATAGAACACTCGCTTGCCCTTTGTAAATATTTCCGCGATGGCCATCTACAGTAATTTCTTCATCATCTTCAAATAGATTTTGCGCATTTTCAACACCTACGATGACTGGAATACCTAAGTTTAATCCAACAACCGCCGCATGTGAAGTTAAGCCACCGTGTTCAGTGATAATTGCACTTGCCTTTTCGATCGCTTCCATCATGTCTCGGTCTGTACTATGAGCAATAATAATATCGCCTTTGTTCACTTTATCAATGGCTTCTTGTGCACTGTGAGTAACTTTGACATGCCCTGTTGCAGATTTGCGTCCGATCCCTTGACCTTTAGCTGCAACTTCACCAACGACATGGACTTTCATAAGGTTCGTATTCCCTGGTTCACCTACAGGAACTCCTGCCGTAATAATCACGACATCTCCGCGCTCAACAAAGCCTGATTTCATTGACTCTTCTACAGCATTCGCTAGCATTTCATCCGTAGAATTAGCTTTTGGACCAACTTGTGGATGAACTCCCCACATAAGCGCAAGTGCACGTGAAACACGCTCACTGCTTGTGATCGCCAAAATCTTAGATTGTGGACGATATTTTGAAATCATTCGAGCAGTATGTCCACTCTCTGTTGCCGTAAGGATTGCGTCAGCATCTAAGTTTAACGCTGTATGAGACACGGATTGACTAATCGCGTCTGTAATCGTATGTTCGCTTTCTTGACTTCTTTTACGAAGGATATCTTTATACTTCAATGCTGATTCAGTACGCACCGCAATGTCACGCATCGTTTGTACGGATTCTACTGGGTAATCCCCTGCTGCTGTTTCACCTGACAACATAATCGCATCTGTGCCATCAAAAATTGCGTTTGCAACGTCACTTGCTTCTGCACGAGTTGGGCGCGGGTTCCATTGCATGGAATCAAGCATTTGTGTTGCTGTAATAACAGGTTTACCGTATTTGTTACACATTTTAATCAATTGTTTTTGAACTAGAGGCACTTCTTCTGCTGGGATTTCTACACCAAGGTCACCACGGGCAACCATCAAACCTTCTGATACTTCAAGGATCTCGTCAATGTTTTCGACGCCTTCCTCATTTTCAATTTTCGGGATGATTTGAATGTGGTCTGCACCATGTTTTTCTAGTAGCTCTTTAATTTCTAAAACATCTGATGCACGACGGACAAAGGATGCTGCAATAAAATCAACATCTTCTTCAATACCGAATACGATATCATTCGCATCTTTTTCAGTGATCCCTGGTAAGTTAACACTTACACCTGGTACATTGACACCTTTTTTGTTTTTCAAGACACCACTGTTGACGACTTTTGTCGTTAATTCTTTTTCTCCAATATTTGTTACTTCTAACTCGATCAAACCATCATCTAAAAGTAATTTTGAACCGACTTGAACGTCTTGAATTAAGCCAGGATAAGTGACAGAAATTTTGTTTTTATTTCCTACGACTTCCTCCATCGATACAACCACTTCTGATCCTTCTTCTAATTCCGCTTCCCCACCTTCAAGTGTTTGCGTGCGGATTTCTGGACCTTTTGTGTCTAAAAGAATCGCAATATCTTTTCCTGCTTTTTTCGCAGCTTTTCGAATCGCTATAATACGCGCGCGATGCTCATCATAATCTCCGTGAGAAAAGTTTAATCGAGCAACATTCATTCCCGATTCAATCAAGGAATCTAAAGTTTCTTCACTTTCACTAGATGGACCAATGGTACAAACAATTTTCGTTTTTCTCATAATCATCCTCCTAAAAAAATCGACTTTTTTCGCACTATTTACACAAAGGAGCGCTGAAACCTACTATCTCGTCAAGTTAATTAAATGGATAGCTCCTTAGATAGCTTATACATTTCTTTATCAATGGTATGTTTTCTTGAAATGGCATCTTCAATTCGGTGTGATGTCAGTTTGTTTTCTTCTATACCTACCATTTTACCTTCTTCACCGTTAAGCAATAATTCGACAGCTTTTGCGCCGAGGCGACTCGCTAACACTCGATCTGTTGCTGTTGGTCTCCCACCACGTTGGATATGGCCGAGAACAGTCACCCTTGTTTCTAAGTTTGCCTTTTCTTTGATTTCATTTCCAATATCGAATCCACTACCGACACCTTCAGCTACGATAATGATACTGTGTTTTTTGCCTCGGTCATGACCTCTCTTCAGACGTTCAACGACCTCATTCATATCGTAGTCCTCTTCCGGAATAAGAATCGTTTCTGCACCGTCAGCAAGGCCCGACCAAAGTGCAATATCTCCTGCATCTCTTCCCATAACTTCGACCACGTATGTACGCTCATGAGATGTGGCCGTATCGCGGATTTTGTCGATTGCATCAATCACTGTGTTTAACGCGGTGTCAAAACCGATCGTAAAATCTGTACCAGAGATGTCATTATCTATTGTACCAGGAACACCTACTGCTGGATAACCATGTTCGACAAGTTTTTGTGCTCCTTGGAACGATCCATCTCCACCAATGACAACAAGACCGTCGATGCCGAATTTTTCCAGTTGTTCAATGGCCTTTTTTTGCCCTTCTAGCGTTTTAAAATCTTCACTGCGGGCCGTATATAACATCGTTCCACCAAGATGGATAATATCACCAACGGAACCTAACTCTAACTTTTCAATATTCCCATCGATTAATCCATTATACCCATAGTAAATTCCGTAAGCTTCAATATCGTGGTAAATCGCTTTACGAACAACAGACCGAATGGCAGCATTCATCCCTGGGGAATCTCCACCACTCGTTAAAACTCCAATTCGTTTCATGTTTGTCTTTCACCTCGTTTAATTGCTACTTTTTTCGACATGTGTTAAAAATAACACTTTCATTTCTTAAAAACAATAGAAGCCCTATAATAATGCAATAAGCATCCTCTATATCGAGAATGCTTCATGCTTATTCTACGCAATTGTTATCGTTTGCAAACGTAAATTGGCCCATTTTATTAAATTTTTCATAACGACTTGTCACAAGTTCTTCTTTAGGGACTTGACCCAATGATTCTAAAGATTCTGTAAGCACGTCGCTAATGAACTCGGCTTGTTTGTCAATATCGTGATGAGCTCCTCCTTTTATCTCAGGAATAATAGCATCAATAACATCTAGTGACTCTAGGTCTGGTGCAGTTATCATCATTGTTTCTGCTGCTCGTTGAGCCTGATTAGCATCTTTCCATAGGAGGGCAGCAGCACCTTCTGGAGAGATGACTGAATAAGTACTGTTTTCTAACATGAAAATACGATCTCCTACCCCTAGACCTAGTGCACCACCGCTTCCACCTTCTCCAATGACAATGCAAATGATCGGCGTTTCAAGCCCAGCCATTTCAATTAAGTTACGCGCAATCGCTTCGCTTTGACCTCGTTCTTCAGCAGCTTTTCCTGGATACGCTCCCTTTGTATCAATAAAACAAATGATTGGACGATTATATTTCTCAGCCTGTTTCATAAGCCGAATTGCTTTTCGATATCCTTCTGGATGAGGCATACCAAAGTTACGACGAATATTCTCTTTCGTATCTTTTCCACGTTGATGACCGATGACGGTTACTGGCTTACCTTCAAACGTCGCAATACCACCTACAATTGCTTCGTCATCTCCATAAACACGGTCACCGTGTAGTTCTAAAAAATCCTCAAACATTCTCGAAATATAATCAAAGGTTGTTGGACGCTCTTGATGACGAGCGATTTGCACACGATCCCACGGTTTCATATTCCCATATATGTCTTCTTCCAACTGCTCTAGCCTAGCTTCAAGTTTTTCAATTTCACCAGACATATCAATCCCTTTTTCGGCTGTGAAGGCTTTAAGTTCAGTGATCTTCGTTCGTAATTCGACAATCGGTTTTTCAAATGGTAAATTGTCTGCCATCGCCTATTCCCCCGTTCCCTCGTCAGTCATTTCATGCAATTTGAGGATTACAGATAATGTCGATTTCATCTCGTGACGATGAACGACCCGATCTAATTGTCCATGCTTCAGTAAAAATTCTGCTGTTTGGAAATCCTCCGGTAGCTCTTGCCGAATTGTCTGTTCAATAATTCGTCGCCCTGCAAATCCGATAAGTGCACCAGGCTCGGCTAAGTTATAATCGCCAAGAGAAGCGAAACTGGCGGATACACCACCTGTTGTTGGGTGGGTCATGACGGAAATAAATAAGCCTTTTTCTCGATGTAATTGTTGCAAAGCTGCACTTGTTTTCGCCATTTGCATGAGGCTTAATACACCTTCTTGCATTCGGGCGCCACCTGATGCAGCAAATAATATAAGAGGCCGCTTTTCTTCAATTGCCCTGTTAATCAAGCGGACGATTTTTTCACCTACAACCGAGCCCATACTCCCCATGCGATAACGTGCATCCATAACACCGATAACGACAGGGTGCCCTTCAATCGTACCTTTTCCAGTTACAATTGCTTCATTAAGATCGGTCTTTTTTCGATCACTCTCTAATTTATCAGGGTATGACGGGAAAGAAAGAGGATCCTTAGAAATCATATCACGATCGAATTCTTCAAATGTTCCGTCATCAATTAACGTTTCAATACGCTCATGAGCTGTTAACCTGTGATGATAGCCACAAGATTCACATACCATTTCATTTTTCTGCAGTTCTTTTGTGTACATAATCGATTTACATTCTGGGCATTTTGACATCAGACCTTCCGGAACCTCTTGCTTTGCTTGTTCCGAAGGGATTGTTGCATACTTTTTTTTCTTAGAAAATAAATCACGTATCATAACATCACCTCTTTCATTCAAACAATATCCAATAATTTCAACCATATCACTCTAACAGACAGACAAGCTCAGCGCTTTTAATACATTTATGTATCAAAACTTTAGAATGTATCGTTAAAACTGGCTGTTTTCTAAATGATATTTCAACTTTTCTGCTGCTTCTTCAGTTTTTTGCGCTTTCAACGCATTAAAAATGGCCTCGTGCTCAACGATTGACTCCGGAATTCGCCCTTCACGCAATAATGATGCTTCCAATGCTTTTTTACTATACTCTACTAAAGGACGCCATATATTGAGCATCAGTCGGTTATGACTCGCTTCTATGATCGTTCTATGAAAAAGGTAGTCTTCTTCATATGGAACCATCCCTTTTTCCCATTTTCTTTTTGCTTCTTTCACGCAATCACTCAATTTCGTCATTTGTGACTCCGTCATTCGCATTGAAGAAAGTCGAATCGCTTCAACTTCGAGGATTTTCCTCGTTTCTTTTACATCTTCGCGGGCTTTTTTATCTCGTAAAAAAAAGCTTGCTAGGATCTCTGTTAATCGGTGACCTCCTGCTTGCTGAATAAACGTCCCTTCACCTTTGCGCGTTTCGATCAAGTCGAGTAATTCAAGCGCACGGAGGGCTTCACGCACAGAGGACCTTCCTACATGTAATCGCTCAGCTAACTCTCGTTCTGATGGCAGTTTGTCTCCTGGAAGTAGATCATCTTCATGAATAATAGAATGAATTTCTTTTAATATTTCTAAATAAACTTTGCTGCGGCCTTCAGACATCGCAACCTCTCCAATTTTATTCTACAAAAGGTAGGTCTGTTCCAAAGCGATCGCAATTTTATCGTGCTGTCTGTCTATTCCCGCGAAAGCTTGGAACAGCTCGTCCACCTTCAAAAAAGTAAGCTTACTCTTTGATGTTTGTTAACTGCTTCGTTTTTTCTTCAACTTGATTTTCATCGACCTGTCGGCGAGCGACCCCTGTTTCCATTGCTGCTTTTGCTACATGTTTAGCAACCGCAGGAGCGACACGCGAATCAAAAGGTGCTGGGATGACGTAATCAGCCTCTAGTTCACTTTCAGAAACAAGTGAAGCAATCGCTTCAACAGCAGCGATTTTCATTTCTTCATTTATATGCGTCGCATAGACATCTAATGCCCCTCGAAAAATGCCTGGGAATGCAAGAACATTATTTACTTGGTTTGGAAAGTCAGAACGCCCAGTTCCAATGACGCTAGCCCCACTCTCTTTAGCTGCCTCTGGCATAATTTCTGGGATTGGGTTTGCCATCGCGAAGATGATTGGATCAGGATTCATCGATTTTACCATTTCCTCATTTAATGCACCTTCAACGGAAACACCAATGAATACATCCGTTCCTGCAATCACATCTTTTAGTTCTCCCTGTTTCTTCGATTGGTTCGTAACTGCTGCGATTTCATTTTTCAAATCGTTCATTCCGTATTCACGGCCTTCGTAAATTGCTCCTTTTGAATCACATAAAACGATTTCTTTAACACCCATATTACGCAGCAGCTTAATAATTGCGATCCCTGCAGCCCCAGCTCCGTTAATCACAACTTTAATCTCAGAAATTGATTTCCCTGTCAATTTAAGCGCATTTAATAAACCTGCTCCAGTTACAATTGCTGTACCGTGCTGATCATCATGAAAAACAGGAATATTCATTTCTTTTTTCAAGCGTTCTTCTATTTGAAAGCATTTTGGAGCTGCGATATCTTCCAAATTAATGCCTCCAAAGTTGGGTTCCATAAGCTTTGCAGTCTCGACGATCGTATCGACATCATTACTTTTCAGACAAATAGGGAATGCATCTACACCAGCAAATGATTTAAAAAGAACCGCTTTTCCTTCCATTACTGGTAATGCAGCCTCTGGACCGATGTTTCCTAATCCTAAAACAGCTGTACCATCGGATATAACACCGACCATATTCCCTTTCATTGTATACTCATACACTTGTTGTGGATCTTCAAAAATTTCTTTACAAGGTTCTGCAACTCCAGGTGAGTAAGCGAGAGACAAATCGTGGGCATTTTTGACTTCAACTTTCGGCGTTGTCTCTAACTTCCCTTTTTTCACTCTGTGCATATGTAGGGCTTCTTCTCGTAACGTCGCCACTTCCCACACTCCCTTTATTAATAATCAACCAAGTGGTCAGACCACCGTTAACCTTCTATCATTATAACAAAACATAACTGTCCTTACACCCCATGCTCTTTCTTTACATAAATATTTTTTTCGCCAAGAAGCGACTGTAATTTTGAAATCAATAACGCATTAGGTTCAACAGCTAAATATGATGGCAAAGCACGAACTTGTTTCGTTCGTTCATAATAAAGAATGACCTCTGTGTTACCAGGGTGATTTACAAGCTCTTCTTTCAAACGGTGGAGGAAAGTTTTTGATTCAAAATGACTGGAAATTCGTATAAATAACTGGTTTTCCTGGTTTTCCTCGTTTTCGTTTTGAGGTTGTTCACTTATAGGCTTAAGTGATGATACGTTCGTTGCTCTTTGTACATTCCATTTTTCCTCACCACCATATTGATCACGCTTCACCTCAAGAAACAATATTTTTCCTTTTTCACAAAGGTGAACCATCCTTTCATAAACAATAGGAAATACTGTCAGCTCAGCCCGCCCCTCTTCATCTTCAATTGTTAAAAAAGCCATCTGTGCCCCTTTTTTCGTACGAATCACCCGAATTTCTTCAACCACACCTGCAATACGAAAAGTAACAAGATTTTGTTTTTCTGCCGCATGAATCGTGTACCTTTGAT
Source organism: Texcoconibacillus texcoconensis (assembly GCF_014202575.1). Classification (GTDB taxonomy): domain Bacteria; phylum Bacillota; class Bacilli; order Bacillales; family Salisediminibacteriaceae; genus Texcoconibacillus; species Texcoconibacillus texcoconensis. Next base: position 106,019 of record NZ_JACHHB010000003.1, read on the forward strand.
AGCCATCTAATGTAGATAAATAAGGGGTTATAGGATGATCTGAAAGATAAGTACCTAACACATCCCGCTCATATTGGAGCGCTTCAACATTTTCAAATGGCGGGACTTCCGGTAATTGTTCTTTAGCGGAATCCGTTGGAACTAAGCCCCCGTCCTCGGTGTCGTTTTGATCATAAGTTGTGACAAGCGCGGCCAGTTGTTGTGCGCGATGGCCTTGTAATTCATCGCATGCCCCCGCTAAAATGAGAGATTCTAGTGCTCTTTTGGGAACTAGCTTTCGATCAATTCGTCGACAAAGTTGATCAATGGATGTATATGGGCCGTTTTCTCTTTCTGCAATGATCGCCTCTAGTGCGCGATGGCCAACATTTTTAACCGCACCTAAACCATAGCGTATCTCGGTTTCTTCAGCTGTAAAATCAGCTTCACTCCGATTGATCGATGGCGGAAGAACACCGACCCCATTTTGCTTTGCTTCGTATAGATATGAAGCAATTTTGTCCTGATTATACATGACACTCGATAAAAGACTCGTCATAAATTCCGTATGAAAATTCGCCTTTAAATACGCCAACTGGTATGAAATCATACTATAGGCGACAGCATGACTACGGTTAAAGCCGTAATCGGCAAACCGGACAATCGTATCATATACATTGTTTGCCTCTTGTTCAGCATAACCTTTTTGCTTTGCCCCTCTGATAAATCTTTCTCTTTGCTCTTCTAAGATGCTTCGCTCTTTTTTACTGACCGCTCGCCGTAAAATATCTGCTTCTCCTAATGAAAAACCAGCCATTTTTGAAGCGATTTGCATAATTTGTTCCTGGTAGACAATCACGCCATACGTCCGTTCTAAAATGGACTTGAGGTCTGGGTGAACGTACTGTGGCTCTTCTTGACCATGTTTTCTTCTGATATAAACAGGAATCTGCTCCATCGGACCTGGACGATAAAGTGCATTGACCGCGACGATATCTTCAAACATCGACGGCTTCAATCTTTGCAGAACACTTTTCATCCCTTGTGATTCCAGTTGAAAAATTCCTGTTGTTTTCCCTTCACTGAGTAATTCGTATGTTGCCGAGTCATCAAAGGGTATTTTCTGAATATCCAAACGTTGCCCTGTACGTACGCGAATGTTATGCAGCACTTTTTCTATAAACGATAAATTCCTCAACCCTAAAAAATCCATTTTCAATAAGCCCAAGGCTTCTAAATCACCCATTGCATATTGAGTAATTGCTAAATCGTCCGCTCCTAACTGCAGAGGGACAACATCGGTCAATGGATCGCGACTAATCACGATTCCAGCGGCATGAACCGATGTGTGTCGAGGTAACCCTTCGATTTGACGCGCAATGCTAAAAATACCCGCTGCTTCGTTGTTTTTATTGATAAGCGAATGAAGTTGATCACTTTCTTCTAATGCTTTAATAAGGGTAACATTTGGACGAGAAGGGATGAGTTTAGCTACTTGATCAACGAGTTTCGAATCAGTCGACAGTGCACGACCGGCATCACGAATCGCTGCTTTCGCGGCCAACGTTCCAAATGTAACAATTTGAGCGACCTTATCTTTTCCATATTTATGTGCAACATACTCAATGACTTCATCACGGCGCTCATCAGAAAAGTCAATATCAATATCTGGCATCGACACCCTTTCCGGATTCAAGAAACGTTCAAATAACAAGTCATACTTTAAAGGATCGACATCTGTAATCCCTAATACATAGGCCACAAGCGATCCGGCAGCTGACCCCCTTCCCGGACCTGTTAGAATCCCCTGTTCACGTGCGTATTTCATAAAGTCCCAAACAATAAGAAAATATTCATTATATTGCATTGAATCAATAACAGATAATTCATAATCTAGACGTTCATCCACGTCAGAATCAACGACACTATATTTTTCAGTCGCTCCGTTTTGACATAACTGCCTTAAAAAGTCGCGCGCTGACCCTTCATTAGGTACAGGGTATGCTGGTAGTACCGTCTCACCTATTGGTAAATTGACATTGCATCGGTTCGCTATTGTAACTGTTTGCTCTAACGCTTCATGTATGTAATGAAACTTGTCCCTCATCTCTTCAGGGCTTTTAAGCGCAAATTCAGGCGAAGAATTTTGGTACGTTTCTCTATCCCATTGTTCCCCATGCCGAATCGCTGTTAGCACTTCTAAAGCTTGTTCTTCGTTTGGTTCAACAAAGTGTACATGGTTTGATGCAATAAATAATACGCTCTCTTCTTTCACCCATGACAAAACCGTATAAAGACGTTCGTGACTATTCGGCGTTTTGTGATCTTGAATTTCCACAAAGTAATTGTCTTTGCCGACGGAATTTTGGCAAAGTGTAAGCCAACGTTTTGCATCTGCGTCTCTTTTTTCGATGATGAACTTTTGCAATAATCCTTCGTCAAATGGCGATATCACAATTAAATCATCGACTTCTGAAATATCATGAATAAAAAGGTGCGGTCTGTTCCGCTCAGCACGCGATTGGGCTAGCGATGTTAACTTCAAAAGCTCGCGATAACCTTCGTTTGATTTTGCAAGGAAAACAAGTGCTCCTTCTTTTTCAGAATGAGGATCTTTTACAAGTAACTCCACACCTAGAATTGGTTTGATTTTGTACTTTAAACAAGTGCGATAAAAGTCAACGATTCCATACATCGCATCGATATCGGTTAAAGCGAGTGCCTTATACCCTTGGTCAGCCGCTTTTTTGACGAGGGATGGAATCGTCGCCGTAGACTGTAATAAACTGTAACAACTATGTACGTGCAGATGAACAAAGCTCATCATACCTTCTCCTTTTTAACAAACAATCTTTCCTTATATATATCATTTTCCTTCAATCATTGTATCGTAAACAAGAAAGACATACACCCATTTCCACCTGTAAAAGAAAAGAACATATCTTGTCAACTTTGTCCATATATATTTATCAGTGACCTCACAATGAGAGGAGGGCTGTTAACCTTGGACCGAGAATTTTTGGCAACACTCGTGATTGATTACTTTGTAGCCTTCGGTGTCATAATTGGCGGAACAATCGTCGGAGGCGTTGGTGCATATTTGATCGGAAAACCGCCATTATCTGTCATGTATGATCTAGCTAGTAGCTTAAAAATATGGGCATTAGTCGCTGCAATTGGGGGGACGTTTGACGCGATTTCTACTTTAGAACGAGGAATTTTTGAAGGGACACATTCAGATATTTTCAGAACCGTCGTCGTTATTTTTGCAGCATTGAGTGGCGCTCATTCGGGAACTGTTTTCATTCAGTGGTTGACACAGGAGGGTATGCAATAATGAGGATCCCTCCTTTTTACAATGATTCCACATGGCAACGTTTTTTTGCTGGCATTGTTGTAGGTATGATTATTGGATGGTTGTTTTTCCTTTATAATTTTGGCAATGTTCACGAAAAATTGGTCTTGGAAATCAACAAACAAAAATCCACAATTGAAAATCAAGAAGAAACAATAGACATTTTACAGAGAGACCAAGAGGAAATAAACGAAGAAGCAAAGAAGAACTTAACTGTTCAAGATATCAAAATCACCGTCGTCAACGAAGAAGACATCAAACTAAGTGAGCTTACTTTACACGAATTAAAAGCAAATGTTGAGCACGAGCTTGAAATTGTTAGGAACAAAAACATCGAAACGGTCGCAAACACAAAAGAATTGTTATTAAAAGCCGTCGAAAATAAAACCTTCGTCGTAAATGAAAATCGTTATAAACTTAACATTGAACAATTGTTTTTATTTACCACGCTGGAAATTTTCGTAAGAATCGAAGAAGATTCCTAATCAAAAAAGTTCATAAACCTCATATCCACACATATAAATGTCTTGAAGTCGGAGAGTTGTTTATTTTTCGAATATTTTATGAATTTTAAGTAAAACTCCGCACATTTTCCTCTTTTATCGCTATAATAAATGTAGCGATTTTTCTTTTCATACTAAATACCGTCAACTCCAACACATTTACCCATTTTAACAGAACCCTTTGTAAAACTTTTTTCTCTTTCTCTAAAAAGCAAAGGAAGGTGAAGACCATGGTTATCAGTCCACGAAGGCTTGCTAAGGAGAAAGTCAACAATTTACTTGCTGGCTATTCCGCTTATTCAGAAACTGAAGAAGTGTCGACATTGATTAAACGAGAGTGTCATAAGTTAAACGTTGACGTAATGGAAGAAACGTCATCAACCGGATCATGGTTTATCCCAAAGGAACGTTTTAAATAGGTCGGGCCCTCTTCTTTAAGAGAGCCTGACCTATTTTTTAACCTTTATGACAAGCTTCTTCTAATTCTGCGAGAAGTTGATCAGCCTCATTCCACGAGCTCACTTTTGCACCTGCGGCTAATTCATGTCCGCCACCATTATAACGGCTAGCGATTTTATTAACTGCTGGCCCCTTCGAACGCAGACGCACACGGATGATCTCTTCTTCTTCGACAAAAAACACCCATGCTTTCAAACCCTCTAACGTTGACAACGTATTGATAATCCCGCCTGCTTCTCTTGAAGTGACGTCATATGATGTAAGTAATGAAGAGGTTAACTTTATGTATCCAGCACCAGAATCTAATATTTCTGCATTTGAAAGTACATATCCCTCAAGGCGTTTTAATGAAAGCGATGACTTTTCCATTTCGTTAAAAAGATCTGGACGCGAGAAAGTATAGTTCGTTAACTCCGCCGCAATACGGAACGTTTTTTCTGTTGTATTAGGATGACGGAAACGTCCCGTATCACCAACAATACCTGCAAATAAAAGACGTGCTACTTCAGAAGATAAGCTCATCCCATCCTGTTTCCAAGCATTATACAACTCATAGACCATTTCACTAACTGAGCTCGAATTAATGTCAACCCAAGAGACGTCACCATACTCTTCCACCTCAGGGTGGTGGTCAATTTTAATAAGTGCTTCTCCACGCTCATAACGTTTGTCGTCTACACGTTCCAAATTAGCCGTATCACAGACAATCACAAGTGACCCTTCATACATTTCTTCATCGATCTCATCCATTTTTGCTAAAAACGTAAGCGATTCTTCCTCTTCACCCACAGCAAACACTTGTTTATCTGGATAATTCTCTTGAATCAATGCTTTCAGACCTGCTTGTGAACCAATGGCATCAGGATCGGGATTTTCATGGCGGTGAATTATAATCTTGTTATATTGTTCGATCATATTTTTGATTTCTTGTTTCATTAAACAATTCTCCTTCATTTACATTCGTGATATTAGCGTCTGAAACGATATTGCGTTAAAATGTAAGAAATTAACGATATATAATAAAAGGAGACGCTATTATGATTTTTACAACAGTCATTATCGCTTCACTTGTATTATTTGCTTATTATAAAATAAAGCAAATCAGAACGAAACAACCAATGAGCAGACAGTGGCAATCAACAAAAGGTAACATAGCCGTCGGTGTTTTCCTTACCGCTTTCGGGCTTGACCAGATCATCTATCGTCAAACGACCGTTGCCTATATTGTCGGATTCAGTTTTATAGCGCTTGGCCTTGTTAATCTCATTCTAGGCTACCGCCTATACCGCTATTATTTACCTCTTGCCGCAAAAGAATCCGAACAATCTCGCGATGCCGCTATCAAAAGTCAACACTAAAACAAGAAAACATTAGACAAGGTGATTGTCATGTTTTCCAAAACAGGCTATCCAAAGTTCTTGAGGATGTTCGTTTTTATCAAACTGAACAAAAAGAGGGGAGATATACTCCCCTTTTTTGTTCGATCTCCCCGCCATTAGCGGTCGATTAATTGTGCCATTACCATTGCTTTCCCAACAATTTGCGAATCGTGATATATTTCAACATCTACTTTCCCAAACTTTCGACCAACTTCTAACACTTTTGGATAAACATCTATTTGCGAATCAATTTGAACAGGCTTAATAAAAAATAACGTCATATTTTCAACAACGAGGTCACCTTTTTTATATTTTCGAAGCACACGACTACCTGCTTCTGTGACAATCGTCGTAATAACCCCGTAAGATATCGTTCCGAGCTGGTTTGTCATTTGTGGTGTGACTTCTAAACGAAAAGCATACTCATTAGCCGTTGATGCATCAGAAAAATGACTTGTTACTAAGTCTTCTATCGTTTCACCAACGTGCGGTTGGCGTTGTATCATTTGCAATGCTTTCAACACATCTTGACGACTAATAACCCCTAAGAGCTTACGGCTTGCATCGACAACAGGGAGAAGTTCAATCCCTTCCCAGACCATCATATGCGCTGCTGAAGCAACTGAGGTTTTCCCTGTGACAGTAATAGGGGTTTTCGTCATCACTTTCTCAATCTCGATCATTTGACTAACACCCATCACGTCTTTAGACGTAACCATCCCTTGCAGTTTGCCAAGTTCATCAACAACAGGATAGCGGCTATGACTCGTTTTATTGTTGAGCTCATGCCATTTTTCCACTGTATGGGAGGTTGTCATATAATGCGTGTTCTCTAATGAAATAAGAATGTCATCAACGAGCGTAATTTCTTTTTTGATCAATTGGTCATAAATTGCCCGATTAATCATTGCTGCGACAGTAAAGGTGTCATAGCTAGTTGAAATAATAGGTAAATGAAGTTCATCCGCGCGTCTTTTCACTTCTTCACTCGTATCAAAGCCACCTGTAATTAAAACTGCCGACCCTTCTTCTAATGCTAATTTATGTACTTCTTCACGGTTACCGACAATCAATAAGTTTCCCGCTTCAACGTAACGCATCATTTGTTCAGCTTTCATCGCACCAATGACAAATTTATTTAACGTTTTATATAAACCATTTCGTCCACCGAGCACTTGACCGTCAACAATATTAATAACCTCAGCATATGTAAGACGCTCAATATTTTCTTTTTGCTTTTTTTCTATACGAATCGTACCTACACGTTCGATTGTACTGACAAGCCCTTGATTTTCAGCATCTTTTATCGCGCGATAGGCCGTCCCCTCACTTACATTTAATGCTTTAGCGATTTGACGTACAGATATTTTATGACCTACATCTAACGACGAGATATGTTCTAAAATTTGTTCGTGCTTCGTCATCGAAGCTTCCCCCTTCTACGCATCACAACTGTTTTACCATCCAGATACGGCTGTACTAATACAAGTATAATCCTAGAACAGAAGGAGTGCAAGCTGTTTTAAAACATCTACTACTCGATCAAACGTCAAACATCCTCCGCAGATTTCTTCGTTGTTTTTTTCGACTTCATCCAAGCCTGGAAGTTTCCGACTAGCGCAAACAAAGATATAATCCCCCATAAAATAATGAAAAGATAAAATAGAAGGTTATTGCTAGGGAAGGAAAATGATTGAAATGCTTGATAAATAAGTGCACCTACAGCTAATAAACAAACAAAATAACGTTGACCTTTCAACATACTGCCACCTCCTGTATCATAATATGTACAGGCTTTATATTCCATGATGATATTCACAGTCACCGATACATATGAAGGAACATTTACCTTATGCCTCTGTCATTTACCAAGAGTTTGAAAGGAGGGCGTATTAGATGGGCACTTTCTTGTATTCCTCGTTTGCAACCTTTATATTTTTACTTATAGCAATGACGGGTTGTCAAAACGATTCCCCACCTATTAAAGAGCAATTTGAAGAAAACGAAGAAGTAGAAATCATTTTTGATAATGAAATTGAAGATTTAAATTTTGAAGATTACCGTAACATTACAGAAGAAGCCAATGAATATTTAAACGATGAAAATATTGATGATCCTGATATACGAAGATGGTTTATTCGAGAGAAAATATCTCATTTACAAAACCGAATTCAGAAAACAAATGAAAACATTTTAGAAGATGCAAAAGAACGTTTTAAATACGAAATTGCTTGGCGAGAGTTAGCTGAAAAACGCTATCATATTCACGCTTCAGAAACATCTATTAAAGAACAGATAGAATATAACCTCGCTTTATTCGGTGATGAAATGCCCGAAACGATCATTGGTATGGCTGAAGGTCTTGATATGACTGTTGAAGAATTTATGTCTGAGTTTGACCGCGATCATGCTGAACGAAGTGTCATCTGGCAAAAGCTGATGCCTTTATTAATGGAAAAGTATCAACAAACAACAGATGAAGTTGTAGAAAGCTTTCAACTCGGCCAACTTTACGAGCAAGAGGTTTATGATTATTTAGAAGAGGAAGAGGAAGAAGCAGAAGAATGATCTTAATTGTTATCATGCTTAAAAAGAGGCTTCACTTCAGTTATCAAGCTGAAGGAAGCCTCTTTTTAAAACCACTTCATTCTATTAAACCTCAAGCGAATCTCCAGGTTTCATTACATGACCTTCTTGCCCACTGTTTAATTTGTTTACAAACGCTTCTCCATCTTGTTCAATAAGCGGGAATGTATTGTAATGAACTGGAACTACTTTTTTTGCTTGAACCCACTCTGCTGCAAGTGCTGCATCATCAGGACCCATTGTGAAATTGTCACCAATAGGTAGAAATGCAACGTCTATATCGTTTCGGTCTCCAATAAGCTTTAAGTCTGAAAATAGCGCTGTATCTCCCGCATGGTAAATCGTCTTACCTTCAGCAGTAAACAAAATCCCTGCTGGCATGCCCGTATAAACAATTCGCTGATTCTCTTCCTCTGTGTACGCAGAACCGTGAAATGCTTGAGTCAACTTTACCGTTCCAAAATCAAATGTATGTTGGCCACCGATGTGCATTGGATGAGCATTAACACCTTGCCATCCTAAATATGTTGCTAATTCAAACGGAGCGACGACTTGAGCATCGTTCTTTTTCGCTAGTTGGACAGTATCACCAACATGATCATTATGACCATGCGTTAACAAAATCACATCAACATTCAAGTCATCAGCATTAAGATCCGTATTCCCATTCCCTGTAATAAATGGATCAATAATAATCGTTTTATCATTCGTTTCAACTTTTACTACTGAATGTCCGTGATAAGATAGCTTCACGTGAGCCCACTCCTTTCAATACTCAATCTTCATGGTATATCCCTTATATCATTCACAATATCTTCTTTCCCACCTTCAAGAATAAAAAAACCTCTTTTTTTATAACGACTTTTTCTCTACATGTCATTCACGGTTCGTTTTATTTTTCACTCCTCACATGTTACAGTTAACGTCACTATAATGAAACTTACATAAACGTCAACAATATCAACTACAATTCAAGGAGATGATTACAATATGTCCGATAAAGAAAAAGCCATGCAACAATGGATGAAAGAGGTAAATGTCGACGTTACATGCCTACAATCAAAAGCAAATGTTTTTTATTTTAGTGATTTTTATACAGACCCTCACGAACGTCTCGTCGCTTTGTTTTTATTTCAAGACGAAACCCAAATCCCACTTATGGTTTGCCCTTCTATGGAAGTAAATCAAGCGAGAGATACTGGTTTCAAAGGCGAAGTGATTGGATATCATGACCACGAAGACCCATGGCAACTTGTAAAAAAAGCCATAGAGTCGAGAGGCATTGGTGTAAAGAAGGTAGGTGTCGAAAAACAAGAAATGAGCTTAGCACGAGCAGAGCAATTATCTGAGGTCTTTGCTGGCGTGGACATTGTAAGAGCAGACGAACAAGTCCATGCTTTACGAAAAGTAAAAAGTGAAAATGAAATTGACGCTTTAAGAAAAGCAGCGAAACTAGCCGACTACGGTGTCCAGATTGGCATTGAGTCACTGGAACTAGGAAAAACTGAAGTAGAAGTATTAGCTGACATTGAAGCTGCATTAAAGAAAAAGAACGTGGTCGGGATGTCTTTTTCAACAATGGTTTTGTTTGGTGAGAAAACGAGTGACCCACATGGAAATCCTGGCAACCGGAGATTACAACGAGGAGACTTTGTATTGTTTGACCTTGGGGTGATCATTGATGGTTACTGTTCAGACATTACGCGTACAGTCGTATACGGCGAAGCTAATGAAAAACAACGCGAAGTCTATGAAACTGTCCTTCGAGCACAAAATGAAACATTAGCTAGGTGTCAAGCTGGGACACAGATTGGCGAGCTAGACAAAACAGCTCGAAAGCTTATTGAAGGCGCGGGATATGGCCAGTATTTCCCCCACCGTATTGGACACGGTTTAGGTATTGATGTTCACGAAGCACCATCTATGCATGAACATAATAAGGAAACACTCGTTGATGGGATGGCCTTTACAATTGAACCAGGCATTTATCACCCTGAAATTGGCGGGGTGCGTATTGAGGACGATGTTGTGATCGAAAATGGGAACGCCGTTTGCTTAACAAACTTTCCGAAAGAACTTCAGATTATTAACGAAAGCGACTAAGTATATGACTAAGGCTGCCCAAATTCGTTGGACAGCCTTCTTAACTAATCATATTTCTTTATCCCATACCCAAGTTTTCCTTTTATTCTCACCATTATGGAGCTTGATTTCTAAACGTTCCAATTCGTCAAAGCCTACCTCATTCGCCTGCTCAACAATCGTCTCCACCGGCGTATCTTCAGAAAATGTTAATTCATCTAACAATTCTTCGAATGATTGTCGTGCAGGATCGCCTTTAATAAGTCGGTGCCCCCATTCGAAAACAAAAGTATCTGGATTACGGTACATCCAGACATATTCTACGCCTGCGTCACGAATTGTCATTGTCATTTCAAAGTCTTTCGACCAATTGATGGCATTGACAGAATTAGGTGAGATAAGAATTGAAAAACTAAGGAAAATCATCATCAGAAAACGGAATAAGGGAAACATTTCCATCACCTCATCCTTAGTTTTCCATTTGCTCACTCATTTTATTCATTGGATATCGAACGATAACGATGAACCACATCCATTCCACCTGTAACGTCTAAAACAGCTCCCGTGACCATGTCGGCTTCATCACCTACGAGAAACAAAACACTACGGGCAATATCTTCCCCACTCCCAGGTCGCCCGATTGGCGTCTCTTCATCTTCTAGACCTTTCGCTTCTGAAATTTCGGCTTCTTTCATATCACCAACGATTTTGCCAGGGCAGATCATGTTCGCTGTAATCCCATTTTCGGCTTCTTCAATTGAAATCGTTTTCGTCAAGGAGGTTAAACCGACTTTCGCAGCAGAAAATGCTGATCGATAAATCCAACCCGGTGTCCCAACCGACCCTTGAAAACCATATGTAATTATGCGCCCAAATTGCTGATTCCTCATGATCGGTATGACTTCTTTAAATAAATGAAAAGCTGAATTTAGATTCCCATCTATCATCTCATCCCATTCCGCATCACTATAATCAACCAATTTTTTTCGCTCAAAAATATACGGGCCGGCATTACAAATTAATATATCAATCCGCCCCCAATTATCATACGTTTCACGAACGATGCGTTTCGTATCTTCTCGATTTGTAATATCACCGCGGACAAACTGCATACGTTCTTTGTATTGAGACCATTGATGTTTAAGTTGTCGTACAGCTTCTTCATCACTCCGATAGTGAATCGTTACTGAATACCCTTCTTCGAGGAGTGATTGAGTTACGCGTCTCCCCAACCCTTTGCTACCTGCAGTTATCAATACATGGCGCATCAAACTTCCTCCTTTGTATCCATGGAGATCACCGTTGACTCACTCTATTATACGCTTTTCTAATAGGTATGTAAAAAAAAGCGCAAAACTACCTTCATATGAAATAGATATTCCTTTCAGTAAACATAATAAAAAATCATTAAGAGATACTCACTCCCTTAATGATTTTTATGAAAGCCGTTATTGATACTTATTTTCGTTACGTTGCTTATTTTTCTCATGCCCTTGTCGTTCCGGGTGGTGTGGTGAATTTTGGTAATACGAGTTCATCAGTTCATCATGAACTTCTGATTCACCTTCATTATCATAAAAACCATAGTCAAGTTTTGTTTCTTTTGACATTTCCGAGACACCTCCTCTTTTCAAATATGTGTTTTATTATCCCTTTGTACATCATGTTTATTGTTTGTTAAAATTTATAAACTATTCATACAAATGCATCATTTACTTCAATTGTTTGATATAATGGAGGGTGAAGGTTGTATATCTTAAAGGAGGTTTCGCTAATGACAATGAATTATCAAACAATCTTAGTGGCAGTCGACGGGTCTGATGAATCGAAGAGAGCTTTTAAAAAGTCAGTGGAACTCGCTAAATATCATGGTAGTCAACTTTTAATTACACATGTTGTCGACACCCGCACGTTTGCTTCCGTCGAACATTACGACAGAGCGATCATTTCTGAAGCTGAACAATACGCTGAAGAAATGCTCCAAGATTACAAACAACAAGCACAAGCAGAAGGCGTCAATGAAATTGAATTAATTATTGACTACGGGTCTCCGAAAGTGAAAATTGCCAAGGATTTAGCTAAGAAATATGAAGTAGACTTAATTGTTACAGGAGCAACTGGTTTAAATGCTGTAGAACGATTCTTAATTGGTAGCGTATCCGAGCATATTACTCGTCATTCTCAATGTGATGTTTTAATTGTGCGAAACCAAGAATAGTAAACAACAAAATGAGGAGGGGAAATTGTGGAGTTCATCTACGATAGGCGCCTTGGTATCTCTTTGCCTTATTTAGATCAACCATGGGAGACACTTTCTGTAAAAAACCAAACTGAAATTCTTACTCAGTGGGAACTTATTCGAGGAACGATCCCTGAAAAGATCGCGGACATTGAAATGAGCATTGAGGACAAACAAATGGAGTTAAACCAAGAGGAAGAGTTCGAACGATCCTGCGCCTTGAATGATGAAGTTGCAGAATACGCCTCGGTGATCAACGACCTATGGATTTGGTACCGAACGTCGCCATCAGTTTCAAAACAATTTTCTTCAAGTTCATTTTAAATGATTTAAAACGGAATTTTCAACATTTTATCTTACCACATATCAACAACGTAGTTCTTATGGATTTCACATAAAGCAGCCCTAGCTAGGAAACTGGAGTAGAGGGCTGCTTTTTATGTTATCCATTACTTATTTGTTTTTCTTGTATAAATCTATTCTGGTAGAAGTGATGTGCGATTGTCGTGACTTGTTCTGTAAACCGATAATTCATGCCTGCTCCAATGAAGGCTCCGAGAACAGGGATCGTTTGAGTGGATTTTTTCCGTAATAAAGAAAGCAACGAAACTTTTAATAATTGCTTTGCTGGCTGATGTAACCAATCAAAGCTGATCACTTGTTCTTTCCCCTCATAAAAGTACCAATCATCATCAAACCCCTGCACCTCTTTTTCTAAATAAAGCCATTCACTTCGCTGTAATGGACGTGGCAAAGAGGCAACATGAAAAAGTTTTAAAACGAGCATCATCTCGTACGGTTTTCGTAAATCAAATCCATATGTCGTAGCCACAAGTTGAATAGCGCGGATATTGACCGCCATAAGTGTTGGTAAATCAGCAGCTAAAAATAAAGGTCCTCCAATTCCTGACGCCCCTCCTTGACCTAAAGATAACAGCCGTTGTTTTGCTAACGATTTATCTGCAATCATTTTTAGCTGATCTATTCTTAACTTTTTCATATCGTTAACTGTTTGTACATCTTCTTGAAATGCACGAGCCGTTGTTAAAATGTGATCTACTGCCTGTTTATCAAACTTTGATTGTTGCATCGAAGCTTGAATTTGGAAGAGTCCTTCATCAACGATCTTCAACACTTTATTTTTCCATTTCCCTTCAAACGAGGACATCGTTTTACTTAACCAAGATTGATACGTTAACGAAGCTGGTGAGTCATTGTCTACAAACCATTCTTCCTCCCATCTTAATAATTCTTCATACAATTGTTGTTCTCGTTTCGTAAGTGACATATCATTTTCCTCCTTATTCAATTCAACAACGATGTATAAGCCCTCACTATTTACCTTATTCTCAATTTATTTACCTATCCCTTCCATTTGGAGGCGATTTATTTAAAAATATCATTTAAAAATGAAAAAAGACCCTTAACAGACAACTACATTTTAGTAGTCATTGTTAAGGGTCATATTATCATAGCAATCGTTCACCTAGCTTTTATTGAATATCTCCTAAGCGAACTGTATCGCGTGCAATCATCACTTCTTCGTTTGTCGGAACGACCATGACTTTAACTGGTGAGTGCGAATAGTTGATAAATGTTTCTTTACCACGTGTTTCGTTTAAGGAAGGATCCCAATAAATACCCATGAACTCTAATCCTTTTAACACTTTTTCACGAATGGTAATACTGTTTTCACCGATTCCAGCCGTAAAGACAACTGCATCAATGCCATGCATACGCGCTGCGTAAGAGCCGATATACTTATGGATACGAGATGTAAATACGTCAAGAGCTAATTGCGCACGTTCGTTTCCAGCTTCAGCTTCTTGCTCGATATCTCTTAAATCACTTGAAAATCCGGAAAGTGCAAGAAGTCCACTTTTCTTATTTAAAATCTGAATGACTTCGTCTGCTGTTTTTCCTGTTTTCTCCATAACATACGGGATCAATGCTGGGTCAATATTTCCTGAACGTGTCCCCATAGTCACACCCGCTAATGGTGTGAAGCCCATTGATGTTTCGATCGATTCTCCACCTTCAATCGCAGCGATACTTGCACCATTTCCTAAGTGACAAGAAATGATACGAAGATCTTCTTTTGGTTGGTCAAGCATTTCTGCTGCGCGCTCAGAAACATACTTATGACTTGTACCATGGAAACCGTACTTACGGATACCATAGTCTTCGTAATATTCATAAGGAATACTGTAAAGGTAAGATTGCTCTGGCATTGTCTGGTGGAACGCCGTATCGAAAACCGCAACCGCTGGAACATTCGGTAAAACTTCTTGGAAAGCACGAATACCAGTAATATTCGCTGGGTTATGAAGAGGTGCCAATTCAGATACTTCTTCAATTCCTTCTAGCACTTCATCGTTAATTAAGATTGAGTCATTAAATTTCTCTCCCCCATGAACAACACGGTGGCCAATACCTTGGATCTCATCTAGTGATTGAATAATGCCAAAACTCGTCAACTTATCAAGTAAGATTTTAACAGCTTGTGCATGATGTTCAATATCTAACGTTTCTTCTTTCTTTTCTCCATTTACTTCGATGCTGAAAATTGAATCGTTTAAACCAATTCGTTCAACTATTCCTTTTGTGACAACTGTCTCTTCAGGCATCTCCAATAACTGAAATTTCAATGACGAGCTTCCGGCATTGATCGCCATAATTTTCGACATGGTTCCTCAACTCCTTGTTTTTTAATAAATGATTGATAACATGAAAAGAGAAGAGGCTTACCTCTTCAGAAAAAAATATACGTACCGCAGTCTCTAACCGTCTGTAGAGTCAAAAACACGGTTCGTATTTCACCCTTACATTTCATTATCCTTACGAATTCAAAACATTAAAGCTGTCGTAATTTCACAACACCTATTAAACCACTAACGAAAGTAGATTTCAACCCTCTGTGTTACATGCAAATTTTCATTTTATATATAACAGTTTCATTTTTTCTATACATATATCTTGCTAAAGCTTTTATATACTGTGCTTATACTGTTTCCATAACAGCCGAATATCATCATACATAAAGTTGAACAAAAATGTGAACTTTTTGTGACAATTTTGTGAAAATTCACACATCCTTTTCAATCTGTCCATCTATCCAATCCTCAATTTGTTTAATCATATCAGCCATTGCCGCTTTATTCGTAAATGAAGGGAGCTCCGCTAAAAGGGCTTGGTCTGGATCGCGTAAATATTCGTCTCGTTTCCGGACGATAAAAATACTTTTTGCGTATTGCTGATTTTTAAACATTGATTGTGGAAGTTGCAATAATCCATAGATCATCGTTTCTTTCTTAATCCATTCATGGAGTTGATCCGCTTGGTCTGATTGAAATAAACCATTGGGTATTAAAAATATGCCATATCCACCAGGCTTTGTTTGTTCAATCGCTCGTTCGATTAACAAATGGTGAACATAAGGTTTTTCGTTTCCTCCTGGATTTAGGGAGTAATTTTTAGCGACTTCTTCATTCGGATAATAACCGATAGGTAAATCACAAATGACGACATCATCTAATTCGTCCATTTTTGTTACGATACTATCTTGATGAAATAAGTTGACATCATGGTTTTGCAAATTCGCATTTGCGTAAGCTAATTGAATAAGAGTCTCATCTGGGTCGATACCCTTCCCTTTTGCAGGCTTTGATATTGTATTCAATACTGCTGTTAATAAATTTGCTGATCCCACTGCCGGATCATAAATGAAGAGAGGCTCATCATTATTATCCGCTCGTTTATTGATGACCATTTTTTCAACGAGATAACCAATAAAAAGACTGACAGCATCAGGTGTCATGGCATGGTGTGGTTGTGTAGAAGCTCGCATCCCTTTTAACGTTGCTAATTGAATCGCCTTTCTTACTTCCTCGCTACGTAACGACTCATCTGGTAATTCATTTAAGGCTTCTCTTATTTCATCGGTCGTTTCCTTATCTAGTTGTTGCATCACATCGTGATGAAATACGTTTTCTCCCATTGCAACTAGTGCATCCAAATAAGGGGTTTGTAAGTACCGTTGCAAGCATTCTGTCCCACGATCAAGGCATTCATATAATTTTTCTACATTTGTTGTTGCTTCCATTATTTTCTCCCCCTATTTAACCTTTTTGTACAAACATTTATTTTATCAAAAATTTACCTAACAACCAATATTGAGCTTTTTACATTTATGTAAACATAAAATAGTCCAATTTCTCGAAAAAAGGAGAGGAAAGCGGAATTCCAGCTTCCATTCACTTCACGAAATCGAGAAATTGGACATGCATATCAAAACAAATGATTCAAATTTGATATTGTAAGATACAATTATTTTGCTTGACGAGCAGCTTCTAAAGCTCCTTCATAATCTGGATGGTTCGTTGCTTCGGACACGTATTCTGTATAGGTTACTTTGTCATTTGAATCGATAACAAAAACCGAACGAGCTAATAAGCGAAGTTCCTCGATCGCTACGCCGTAAGCTTCACCAAATGACAGGTCACGGTGGTCAGATAATGTTTGTACATTTTCAATCCCCGCAGCTGCACACCAGCGTTTCTGAGCAAATGGGAGGTCAACACTAATCGTCAACACTTCAACACCATCAAGTTTTGCAGCCTCTTCATTGAAGCGACGTGTCTGTTGATCACAAACTCCTGTATCGATCGATGGAACAACACTTATCAGACGCACGCGTCCTTTCGAATCATCTAATGTTACTTCGGAAAGATCATTCGCTAAAACTGTGAAATTTGGTGCTTGATCTCCTACTTTAACTTCATTCCCTCGTAATGTTACAGGTTTTTCTTTAAATGTAATTTCTGCCACTGAAACGTCCTCCTTTATCTATGTTCCTTAACATAGATAGGATACCACAAATTACACGATGTAAAACGAGGAAATGCTCACAGATTTTGAAATTTCAAAACAAATTCCCGATTACATCCCTGGTTGATTTGGATCAAAATTGCTTGGCGGCTGTTGTGGCTGTTGTGGCTGGTCTCCTGTTGCATCTACTCCAGTTGTTTGGTTCATTCCTTGATTCGTTCCACCTGATTGCATCATCTGTTGAATTTTATCTACAACTTGCGGAGCAAAGTCCATCAGTTTCTCATAGATGTGCGTCTGTTGGTCTAAATGGACCATATTTACACCTTGAGTACCGACGACTAAAAATGCAATTGGCGTGATTGATACACCGCCACCACTTCCTCCACCGAAAGGGTTCTTCTTTTCTTGTCCAGACCCAGTCCCGGCACTAGAAGATTTTTGCTCAACAACAAATTCGCTACCGCCAGCTGCAAACCCAAATCCAACTTTTGAAATCGGTAATATAACACTTCCATCTGGCGTCTCAACCGGATCACCAACAATCGTATTAACATCTACCATTTCCTTTAAATTTTCCATCGCTGTCTTCATTAATCCTTGAATTGGATGATCAGACATGCTTCATTCCTCCTTCATTCAGCCCTTGTGACTTCTTTTTGTTAAGAAACCAACGACGTCCATGCAAAAGCACTTGTAAACCTGCGATCATAGCATAACCGATTCTAAAAGATAACATACATGATAACCTCGTTTTCGAGACAAACCCTTGATAAATCGGATTGACTGACAATGTTGGATTTGATTTCACACGCATATAATGAGCCATTAGGCCAAAAATATTCCCTTTAATCGACCATAATAAGCCAGAAAACTGTGCAGTTAAAGCCGCATCGTCAAGTCCTACTGCGGTTTCCCAACTAAAATGCTTGACGGTCATTTTACGCAAAAAACGCCGCGTGATTTTATAAAAACCATGAACATGTTTTAGAAAACGTTCAAATTGACGAAGGTCGTAAAGAATTCTACGCCAGGAAAGTTTCTTTTCTTTTTCAGAGTGACCTACCTGCGAATCCGTTTCTTCTTTAAAGTTCAAAGATGCTGTCTCTTCATCGATCGTAAGTACAGGAACAGAAATAGAGTAACGAATAAGCCCATACCACATGCGAAAACGAATCGTTAATTGATCATCGTCACCTCGATGCTCATAACTCATATGTATCGTTAGTTTGCTAATCGAGACTATTAAGAATAGAAAAAGAATCAAGCCAATAACGAGCCAGATCGTGAACCACAAATTGGAACCCCCTTTTTTCTTCCAGTTTTTCCGACTTGCCTTGAAAATAAACAAAACGAACGTTTTCACCTCGATCTCGTTTGTCATATCAACAAACCGAGCAAGAGAAAACGTTCGCCCTAAAGATATATCTTTTACACTTTTCGTTCACGTATGCAAATCACTTGCGTATCAGCAATTAAATCGTGTAATCCACGCTTTTTAGAATGAAAAGCGACAACAAAGTAAAGAGCATACAAGAAAAAGAAAGCTTGATGGATAAAACGACCGACCACTTCTCGAAATACGACATCGTTCCAACGTAAGGGGGCGTTATCATATCGAACGACAACCAACCCGAATAGTTGTTTTCCGATCGTTCGCCCGAGCCATTTTGTTAACACAACAAAATAAATGAACCCTACAAGGGTTGTCGTAACAGACAACACTGAAATTTGTGCAACCATTTGATCCATTAAATCTGTAAATCGAAAAAACGGTGTTACGAGAATACCGTTAATGCTAGACACAACAATAATATCTACTAGATACGCCCAAAAGCGAATCCAAAAACCTGCATACATTTCCACAGTATTTGAACTTTCATCTCGTTTTTCAACTGAATCTGTTACTGAAAGATCCTCATCTTCATCAAACGCTATCTCTTCATTTCTTTCATTGTTTTGTTTATCTTCTGTCATGACGATATCCCCCTATTCCTTGTAAAGGTACATGAGACGAGGTGTATCTGCTTGGTGCAGCCATTCATTCACAACAGCTGTTTGTGAATGAGTACCAAATATTTCTTGAAGACCTGATGCAAATAAGCCTGGAATACCAAGGGAATCCCCATATTCAACAACTTGAATATCTCCCTTGCCAATGTTATCTCGCATATCTTCAACAACATCATCAAAATGGCCGAGTTCATCAACTAACCCTTCTCGTAATGCTTGTTGCCCACTGTAAATTCTTCCATCAGCTAATGCTAATACTTCTTCTCTTTCCATATCTCTTCCTTCTTCAATGACATCGACAAATTGTTCATACGATTCATCGACCATCTCTTGAAGGAGGTCCCGTTCGTCTTCTGTCATCTCGCGCGTTTGCGACATAATGTCTTTATGCTCACCACTTTTTATCACTTCTGACTCTATACCAAATTGATCGAAAAGCTCTGCGATATTAATCGATTGCATAATGACACCTAGCGATCCTGTAATTGTCTGGTTGTGTGCGTATATTTTTTCAGCTGGGGCTGCTATATAATAGCCACCACTTGCTGCCATATTGCCCATTGACACGTACACTGGTTTATTATAAGATTCTTGAATTTCCACGACCTTATCGTGAATTTCATCGCTTTCCACAACCCCGCCACCTGGCGTGTTCACTTGTAGAATAATACCGTCTACATTCGCGTCCTCTGCAGCACTATCTAATTTTTCCATAAATCGTTGGTGATTGTATCCAGCACTTTGTAAAAAGCTTTGACCGTCATACGTGCTTTGAATCACTCCGTTTAAATGAATAACAGCAATTTTTCCTTGGTGATTTCCTTCCTCAATCACTCGTTCTTCGAAAGGTTGATCTGCTGCTTCAAATAAATTCTCAAAGTTCGTTGTGGCAACTGCTGATATTGCACTTACAATTGCAGATAAAAATAACAATCCCGCAGCAATCACCAATGCAATCCATCGTTTTCCATTCATCATTTTCATTGTCCTCCTTTTTACCGGCCATTTAAGATTTTATTTTGCACTTGCAGGAAAAAGCGTTTTCATAGCGAAAGTTTATCATGTTAGCTATAAAGAAAGGAGCGTCTAAGGTATGGGAAATTTCGATCGTAAAAATGTTTATTTGTTTTATAAAAAAACGCCTGAACTTATGCCCAAGATTGACCAACTTCATGAGCTTGGGAGAAAACAAGGTTTTCATCTCGTCGATGATTATCGTGACGCCAATATTATCGCCAGTGTTGGTGGAGACGCCTCGTTTCTCCAAGCAATTAGGAAAACAGGCTTTCAAGAAGATGCCTTGTATCTAGGAATTAATTCTGGACAATTAGGGTTCTATACTGATTTTGATATCGATAATATTCAGAGGATACAAGAATCTATAGAAAACGATATGACTAAAGTTTTCCGTTATCCCGTGATTGAAGTGAACGTAGATGACCAAAAATCATTTTTTTGTATCAATGAATGCTCAATTCGCTCCAATATCATCAAGACATTTGCGATCGATGTATACATCGACGACTTACACTTTGAGACTTTCCGCGGCGATGGACTTGTTGTTTCAACACCGACTGGAAGTACCGCGTATAACAAATCGTTAAATGGCGCCGTCGTCGATCCTGATTTAGGCGCAATGCAATTAACCGAAATTTCTTCATTAAACAATAATGAATATCGGACACTCGGGTCACCTTTAATTTTAGGAGACCGTGAACTTCGCCTTAACATCGTTCAAAACGGAAACGACCATCCGATTATTAGTGCTGATAACGAAGCACTTCCTATAAGAAACTGTCATAAAGTTCGTATCAAACTTGCAGATAGACAGGTGAAAACCTTGAAATTAAAAGACAACTCATTTTTTCACAAAGTTAAAAAAAGCTTCCTTTAATATTCTACCTGTTCTTGGCAACTTTCACAGAGGAAAATTTTCCAGTAAGAAAGTTGCCTTTTACCTATCCAATTCATACATTATTGTATTATCAACGACGGTTTTCACAACTTGCGCTGTCAAAATATCATCTTCTTTAATATCAAAAAGGTCAACATCAAAGATCGTAAAGTCAGCTCGATAACCAGGGGCAATTTTTCCTTGGAGAGATTCCTCTGACACCGCCATTGCACTACCTCCTGTAAATAAACGAACGGCTTCAAAGCGAGTCAATTTTTCCTCCGGCAAATAACCTTCATGACTTTCATTCGGTTTTCGACGCGTAATGGCAGCATGAATACCTAAGCGAGGGTCTATTGGCTCAATGGGTGCATCAGAACCTCCAGCACATATTAAACCTGCCGAAAGCAGCCGCTTCCATGCAAATGCGTATGGTAGTCGCTCTCTACCCAACCGATCAATCACCCACGGGAAATCACTGGCAACAAAGCGGGGTTGAATATCTAAAATAACGGAGAGTTTTTTCAATCTTTCTAATAAATCTTCTCGTACCACTTGCAAATGAATCAAACGATCGCGTACACCTTGAGTAGGAGGGTGTTCTTCTAATGCGGCAATGGATCGGTCAAGTGCTTCATCTCCAATCGTGTGAATGGCAACGGGCAATTGTTGCTCTCGTGCTCTTGATACGAGTGCTTTTAACTCATCTCCATCGTATATCGCAAGTCCCTGTGTATCGTTTGCATCACTATATGGTTCTGAAAGAAGCGCTGTACGTCCTCCTAACGCTCCATCTGCAAAAATCTTCATTGCACCTGTAGAAATAAATTCCGTTTGTTTCCCGAGCGAGAACCCTGCTTCTATAAGCTGATCTAGAACTTCATGGTGAACAAGTAAATTCGTTCGGAATTTTTTCGTTTTGCCATCAATTGTTTGTAAAAATGTTTCTAACATTTGCACACCGTCACCGTAATGGTTTAAATCTTCTGTATGACCTCCAACAAACCCATGTGCGTACAGGTCATTTAAAGCACTACTCAAGGCGCGGTTTAAGTGATGATTACTCACTTCAGGCATCGCTTCTCTAATGAGTGATTGCGCTTGATCATGAAATAAACCATTTAGCTGTCCTTTTTCATCTCGTTCAATTCTTCCTCCTGAGGGATCTTCGCATGCTTCATCAACCTTTGCGATATCTAGCGCTTTTGAATTGGCAATGAGCGCATGTCGACAAACACGGCTTAATACAAGTGGGTGATGCGGAGCGATCTCATCAAGCTCTTCACGCTTAATCATTTTTCGGTCAGGAAAAAGGTTTTCATTCCATCCTTCACCAATGATCCACTCATCCTCCCCTGCAGTGACCACTTTTTTTCTTAATACTTCTTTCATTTCTTCTGCCGAAGAGATCATCGAAAGATCAAGCCGGAGTAATTTCTCCCCATGCCCCATCATATGTAAGTGACTATCAATAAATCCCGGAAACATTGTTGCACCTTGTAGCGGTTGCTCGGTGTCTATATGATCTTGATATTTCTCTCGTAATTCGCTCTCATCCCCAACGCTTACGATTATACCTTCCTCAACAAATACTGCCTCTTTTAGGGCTTCTGGTGATTCCATCGTTCTTATTTTTCCACCATACCAAAGCGTTCCCATCTCGGTTTCCTCCATCATTTTAAAGTTACTTACACTATCTTGACAAAAATCTTCAAATGAAGCAAGAAATCGTTAAAATATGTGCTCGGTTACCAGTTTTTTTGCAACACAAAAAAGGGGTGCTTAAAGCACCCCCTAGCCATCATATTCAATTATTGTTGGTGTCCATTGAATTGTTGTTCAGCTGTTTGAACAAGGCGCTTTGTGATTTCGCCACCAACTGAACCATTTGCGCGGGAAGTTGCATCTGCACCAAGAGAAACTCCAAACTCTTGAGCAATCTCTGTTTTCATTTGGTCTAGTGCTTGTTGAACGCCAGGTACAACGAGTTGGTTTGAACTGTTGTTGTTAGCCATGACTTTCACCTCCCTTCCGTTGTACACCTAGAGTGTGTACGAGAAAGGGATGTGATACAAAAAATTTGATGGTAAAGTTATGAAATCATATTAAAATAAATCTTCGACCGATGCGTCACTTTCTAGTGTTCCATCAATTTCTTTCGTTTCAACACCTTGAACGGCCTCTTCAACCATTTTCTCGATATCTAAACTCTCTTCAAATGCCGCAGCTCGATCGCGTTTCGGCTTTGTTTTCGTTTGTGGAGGTAAAAAGATTGTACAACAGTCTTCATAAGGCAATATAGAAATATCATACGTATTGATTTTTTGCGCAATGTCGATCACTTCGTTTTTATCCATTGTTACAAGTGGGCGTAAAACCGGTAGTGTTGTCACTTCCGTAATCGTGTGCATGCTTTCCAACGTTTGACTCGCTACTTGCCCTAAACTTTCCCCATTCGCAATTGCTAACGCCTCTTTTTCTCCAGCTAGGCGTTCAGTAATCCGCATCATCATTCGTCGCATAATCGTCATTTCGTAATGGTCCGGTACTTTTTCATGAATCGTCTTTTGCGCCTCTGTGAAAGGAACGATGTGTAAGCGAATCGGTCCACCATACTCTGTTAAAATGCTCGTTAAATCTTCAACTTTTTGACGCGCTCGCTCGTTTGTAAAAGGCGGGCTATGAAAGTGAACCGCTTCAATTTCGACGCCTCTTTTCATCGCTAAATATCCAGCAACAGGGCTATCAATTCCACCTGAGAGCATGAGCATCACCTTACCACCTGAACCTACAGGTAATCCACCAGCTCCTTTTTCTTCACCACACATAATGTAAGTCGCATCTTTACGAACTTCTACGACCAATTCCACGTCAGGGTTATGAACATCGACAGTAATCGATTCAGTATTTCGGAGTAAATAAGCACCGATATCTTTATTTAACGTTTGTGAATCTTTGGGAAATTGCTTAAAAGCACGCCTTGCCGACACTTTAAATGTCCCTACCTCATTTGGTAATGACTTTCTTAATGCAGCAAGCGCCGTTTCACAAATATCTTCTTCATTTGACGCAGATTTAAGCGCAAAACTAAAAGATTGAATTCCAAAAACATTTCTTAACTTGTTTGATATCGCTTCTGGATCCTCACCATTCAATGTAATAAACATTCGCCCATGTGTTCGATTCACTTTCGCATTCGGGAAGTCTCGTAACATGTGACGAATATTCCTTTGAAGTTGTAGCTCAAAATCTTTTCGGTTTTTCCCTTTTAAGGCTAACTCTGCGTATCGAATTAACAGATGATTGTATTCCATTTATATATTCACCACTTCCAATAGTTCTGGGATCACACGATTGAGCGTTGTGATCAATGTATTCGCTTCTTCTTCCGTATTGTCATATGACAAACTGACACGAATACCACTTTTCGCTAATTCCTCATCACGGAACGTTTCTTGCAATACTCGGCTCGGTTCTGACTGTTTCGAAGAACAAGCTGATTTTGTAGAAACATAAATACCTTCTTCAGCGAGCGCTTGTACAAGCACTTCAGGTTTTAAACCAGGCACGGAAAAATGAATGATATGTGGCGCACCATCTTCCATTGAATTCACATGCGTACCATGAATTTCTCGCACCGCATTTACAATCATCCCCTGTAACTGCTTGATTTTTTCAGTTTTATTTTGCTGATTTTCCAATGTCAATCTTAGCGCCTTAGCAAGTGAAACAGCTCCTGCGATATTTTCGGTTCCCGCCCGATGACGAAGCTCTTGACTACCTCCGTGAAGAAGTGGATCAATCCAAATCCCTTCGCGGAGGTAAAGGAAGCCTGTCCCTTTTAAACCGTGAAATTTATGTCCTGACACGGTGCATAAATCAATACCACTTCCCTTAAAAGGAAGTGAAACTTTCCCTATTCCTTGAACGTGATCGACGTGGAAAAGCACTTTTGGGTAGTCGGCCAATAAACGACCAACTTCTTGAATCGGGTTCACAGTACCGAGTTCATTGTTGACATGAATAAGCGAAACGAGAATCGTGTCTTCACGTAAGGCTTCTTTTACTTTTTGCACAGACACCGCTCCTGTTTTATCAACAGGTAAATAAGTCACCTCAAAGCCTTGACCTTCAAGGTATTGAAACGCCTCATAAACGGAAGGGTGTTCGACTTTCGTCGTAATCAAGTGTCGTCCGCGGTTACGATAACGAAAAGCCGTTCCCTTAATGGCTAAATTGTTCCCTTCTGTTCCACCAGATGTAAATAAAATTTCTTTACTCTTGACACCTAAAAGTGAAGAAACCGCTTCGCGTGCTTGTGTTATTAAACGCTCTGCTTGTCTACCAAGAGGATGTAAAGAGGAAGGATTGCCTATATACTGTTGGACAACTTTCGTATACGTTTCAACAACGTCTTTATAAGGTTGAGTCGTCGCACTATTATCGAAATAAATCATTTCAAATGACTCCTTTAATCGTTCATCTGCATCATATGATGGTACCACATTTCAAAAAGAAAAAAAATCAAAATATATTTAGACAAAGGAAAGGTTGCCCTCTAAAACAGCTCTCACTCCCCTTGATGATGCATGGAAATAAAGAACTTCGAGACCAACCTTTAACACTTATATTAGTATAGCGCTTTTGTTATTGTCAGCATACTTACGGTCAACTTTACTTTTGTAAAACATTTAATAAATCATCGATTGAGGCCTGTCCATCAGGAGCAATATGATGAACATCTTCTCTTTGAATACCGCTCTCAGATATCCGATCGAGATCTCGCTTTTCATCTTGTTCATGATTAGAAGCAGAAGTCTCCTTTACCCTACTGCTTTCCTCCTTCTCTTGTTGGCCGCCATCTCGGTGTTGTAAAGAACCATCATCAGCTAGAGATTCATTAAACTCTTCACTTTCAAAATCCGATATCGTTTTATCGTGAGTCAGATTTGCTTCTTCCGAAGGCTGAAAGATGATAAATAAAGCAACGCCCCAAATTCCGAGGCAAACGACAGCTGTCGAAAGAAGGAGGAGAAAATGTTTTTTCACCTAAATTTCCTCCTTGAAATCATTGTGTATCTTCTTAAGAATTCACGTTGTTCACATTAACTTCAAGTGAATCCTATTGATATACATGCTCTTGCAACCCTTCATCTACTTTTGATAATACATGGGCGTCGAATGGTTCTATCGCTTTTACAGCTACTTCTAACGCTTCATCATATTGAAAATTTCGAAAGCATTCTTCAGCCTGTAATAATTTAATGTTTAATTCATCATTTCGGCTTCTGTAACGATTTCCATATTGAATCACTCTTTCAACGAGGTTTGCTTTTTCTATCGTATCATAGAGTAAGTCGAGACAGTGTTCAATGTGTTCACTGGCTTCTTTCACATAATAAGACACTTCTTCCATTGATAACGGCGTCTCATCTAACTTTTCATTGGCCGACATAAGAGATTTTTCCCCTTCCTGAATCGCCTCTAGAAGCTTTTGAGGAACACCTGGAACATTACTTTTTTGTAACTCACGTTGGCCATGAAATAACTTTTGCTTTAACTCAGCCAATGTCTCTTTCGCTTGAATTTCATCACTTCTTAAAGAACGAATACTATCCAAGGCTTCTTGAACCTGATTTTCACAAGAAGTAACTTCAGAGGCAAAATCATAAACCATCGCTTTCAAAGCTGTAAACGATTGCTTGCGCTTCTCAATAGAATCTTCTATAACAGAACGTTGGTTTTTTAACTCCTTCAACCACTTCTCAACTTTTAATTGCTGTTTCACAGCTTCATCAGGCAAATGATAATTCATTTTCACTTCTTCCATCTCTTCATCTAAAGAATCAAAATTAGTTTCCAACTTCTCAACTCGTTGATAAAGTTTCGGAAAATCCCTTTCAACGTACTGCCTGGACAATGCTTCTTCTTCTAATTTTTCATATATATTTTCAATTTCTTGTTCAATATGTTCTAACGGCTCGCGGACTTCTTCCATCCGTAAATGATCGAGTAAAGGTAGTAAAGCCATTAAGCGACGACGCATTTCAGGTACTTGCAACGCAAACGAAAAATGGGCTAAATGATATCCAGATTCCTCCATTTCATGTAACCCTGATTCTAGTTCTTGTAGTTGACCTGGAATATCCGTTTCGATTTTCACGTGCAGTTTTGGGATTTCCTCTATCAACTCATTTACTTGAGAAATGTTTTCCTGTAACTGTAAAAGAATGTCCCGAGCTTGAAAATAGTTTCCTTCTTCAGTTTCATATTCAAACTCACGAAACTTTGCTCCCATCTCTTCAAGGGTCCGCTCTAATGCATGCCCTGCTTGACCGAGTGCCCCTTTTTGCATCCAGAGGCGTTTTTTTGTTTCATGGTATGTATGTTTAACATCTTCGATTTCATTTCTGTTCTGTTCTTCACTGTTAACAAGATCATTAATTTCAGTCAACATATCAGAGATCCTGTTCTCAATGATGTCTAACTCTTTTTCTATATTGCTTATATAACGCTTCGCTTTTTGAAATCGATATTTATTTGTTAATTCTTCGACATCAAAAAGTTTTTCTTCAATGTCAGGAAGCTGCTTTGCGAGAATATCATCCCATTCTTCACGCCAAGATTCAAACCGCTCCTCTGTCTCACCTGAAATATGTAACCCTTTAATTTTTGCAATTTCATCGCTTACAGGGCGATTCATGATTTCCGTTTTCCACGTCTCTAATCGGTCAATGTTCCCATAAACTTTGCGTCTTGACCAAGTTGTGAAACTAACAAAAGCAATGAGCGCAACGATGACAAATGACAACACGTACATATTGGGCCTCCTCCCGCAACTTGATTCTTGTTGTATTGACACGTAAACAAAATATGTATAATTTAGAATTAATTTATGAAATAGAAAATGTAAACTTCCTTATATAATATCATGGAAACAATCGAAATTGAGAGGGTTTTGTCAATATTTTTAGTGATTTTCAAAATTTCTCAAGCTGAAAGGGATGACAGTTTATGTTCTTCGACGCTCATGTACATACGCCATTTTGCCCACACGGTTCAACTGACCCTCTAGAAGCATATGTCGAAAAGGCGATAGAAAATGGTTATAAAGGGATCAGCTTTACTGAACACGCCCCCTTACCAATTGGTTTTACCGATCCTGTCCCTGAACAAGATAGCGCACTTAGACTAGAGAAACTTCCAGATTATCTAAAAGCGGTCGATGAATTAAAAAAGAATTATCAGGGTACGATTGACATTCGGACTGGGTTAGAAGTTGACTTTATTGAAGGGTTTGAACGTTCGACACGAACGTTTCTCAATCAATGGGGACAATATTTAGATGATGCCATTTTATCCGTCCACTTTCTTAAAAGTACAAATGACCGTTATATCTGTCTTGATTACAACCATGAATCCTTTCAACAACTCGTTGATGATTTTGGCAGTGTCGAAGCTGTTTACGAGAAATATTTTGAAACGGTCCGCAAATCCATTCGCACTGACTTAGGCAAATACAAACCAAAGCGTATCGGCCACCTTACACTCGTACGAAAATTCCATCGCCGTTTCCCTGTCATGGATTCGGCCATGCAAGGTGCGTTCGATTTACTCCCAATTATATCTGAATTTAATATGGAAATAGACGCAAACGGTGCAGGCGTCAACAAAAAGGATTGCTTAGAACCTTATCCACCACTTGAAGTCATTCGTCAGGCAAATGATTTGAAGATTCCAATCGTCTACGGATCCGATGCCCATGTTGCATCAGCTATTGCGCAAAAACCAAATGCTCTATTCGAGATTGATGGATTAGATTTTTCTAAACCTGAACCCTATTCTACTTAATGATTCAAGTTGGTAAATGTTTTTTCGTCATACTCAGGAGCCACTTTTTTAACTCTTGAAAATATGTGTCTACGAAATCATCTTCATGAGGCATGAGATGGTACACTTCACGAATGTATTGCGGGTGCAAAAACGGCATGATAATCATCCCCCGCAATTGTAGTACAAAGTAGTCACCAACTTCGATGATTTCGCCACTCTCCCCCCCTTCATCAAGAAGCATTTGATATAAGTGGCGTTCCTTCATTAAATAAGTGCTCATTAGCTCACGAACAAGTGTCGAGTCGAGCGTAATTTCACGATGAACAAATCGAGCAAGGTTATGGCGCTTTTTTTGATAATCAAGAATGTTATACACAGCTTTCAATAAACGATTGAAACTTGTTTCTTCTGAATTCAGTTCAAAAACGGTTGATTCTAACGTTTCAATATACCCTTCAAAAAATGACGCCATTAACTGCTCTAACAACCCTTGCTTACTTCCAAAATAAT
The DNA here is from genome assembly GCF_014202575.1 of Texcoconibacillus texcoconensis. GTDB lineage: Bacteria > Bacillota > Bacilli > Bacillales > Salisediminibacteriaceae > Texcoconibacillus > Texcoconibacillus texcoconensis. Next base: position 135,678 of record NZ_JACHHB010000003.1, read on the forward strand.
ATGAAATCAAAGCGACGTTCGTATTTGCACGCTCGGCAATGTCGCGAACGGTCGTACCTGTATAGCCGTAAACGTTAAACAGCTCAATCGCTGCATTCCATACGCGCTCTTTTTTCGTCCTCGTAGCTTCCATGATCTGAACCTCCCGAGTAGAAAAATTACCACTCCTAAACCATTTCGAAATAAACTGAATGAATTCCTTCTCATTTGGCATTAACTTTTTTTGATATCTCTTCTTTTTTAATTATGTTATACTTCTAAAAAAATTATCAACTTTGGAGGCGTAAGCATTGTTTAACGTTGAATCATATGAAGGTACTTTAACAGAGCAGTACAATAAAGTTACCAAACAGCTTGAGGCACTTCTCGAAGGAGAAGATGATTTCATCGCCAATTTAAGTAACGCTACATCATTATTAAATCAATTTCTCGATAATATTAACTGGGTTGGTTTCTACTTATGGAAGCAAGACCAGCTTGTACTCGGCCCATTCCAAGGATTACCTGCTTGTGTGCGTATTCCTTCAGGCAAAGGTGTTTGTGGCACAGCAGTCGAACGTAGAGAAACGGTTCGTGTAGAAGATGTTCACAAATTTCCTGGTCATATTGCCTGTGACGCAGCTTCAAATTCAGAAATTGTCATCCCTATGATGAAAGATGGTGAATTATTAGGTGTCCTTGACATCGATAGTCCAATAAAGAACCGCTTCACGGCTGAAGATGAACAACAATTAAACCGTTTTGTTGACACGCTGGTCAATTACCTTTAAATCCTATCGATTGGTCATACATTAAGAGGCTGTACTAAAGGGGGCTTCCTTTTTGCGCAGCCTCTTTTATGATCAAACCGTTATTTTTCCGCGGGTTTACTCATTTGATATTGATTTTTCCCACTATTTTTAGCAGAGTACAACGCCTGATCTGCTTGATTAAACAGTTTTTTTAACGATAGGAATGGATCAGTTGCTTTTGACCAACTAGCGACCCCACATGAAATCGTAATCGCTGGCTCTGTTTCCTCTTTCACACTTGACAATATCCGCTTCGCAACTTTTTTAGCAACCTCTTCATCAGCTTTTCGTAAGTAAATCGCCATCTCCTCGCCACCCCAACGGGCAGCAACATCCATGTTTTCACGTATTTGGCTCTTAAGGATATCGGCAACTTGAACGAGAACGTTATCGCCCACTTGATGTCCATAATAATCATTAATATTTTTAAAATCGTCCACATCAATTAAAATGAGTGTCCCACCTTCGTCTTGTCTCATTGCTTTATCAATAATTTCATCAAGGTAACTACGTGTATACAACTTTGTTAAATAATCTGTAACGACAAGGTTTTCTAATTCCTCATGGAGCTTCGAATTAGCAAATGCTAACGACGAATGATGAACGAGTGCCTGAAAAAGCTTGAACGTCTCAAATGTAAAAGCATTCGGAGGTTGACAAACAACGACCGCGACGCCCATTAGGCGATCATTTTGTTTCATCGGTACAGCTATGACCGATCGATAAAGAGGTTCTTCCTGTTCTTCATTTACTGGAATGAATTCTTCTAAATCATTTACAAAAACCGCCTCTTCCTTTGTACGAACGTATTCTAATACGCAACCGAGCGTTCGTTGACAGCGCTTTGTAAAAAAGAACGGACTACTTCCTTCCAAAATATGTTCAGAGTGATCTTTTTCATCAAAGAAAATAAATCCTACTTCTTCAGCTGAAAAAGAATCGACCATACGGTTTTTCATATAACGAACGACTTCAGATAACTTTAAGTTTGAATTCAACTGTTGAGATGTTTGGTTAATGAGGCGGAGTTCAGCAATATATTTTTGTGACTGTTGATATAAATCAGCATTTTCAATCGCATTTCCTGCCATATCAGCTAACAGTTGAATATCGTGAATATCGCCATCTACAATGTAACGAACGTGTTGAACTTGCAATTGTAATACACCATAAACGCCTTGTTTCCCTTTTAAAGGGACATATACTGCCGTGCCACTATCATCTGTTTCTCTCTGTACTTCTCCTGTTATATACGCTTTGGCAGATGGTTTGTCTCGTTCTTGCATTGAATAGCGGAGCTTATGAATCGGTAATTGATCAGAAACATCCCAATCATGTGATAAGTAAAGACAAACATCATAATGAGGATAAATTTCATTAAGAGCAAAAATGATTTGCTTTAAGATCGCACTTACATTCATCGTTGAATGGAAATTTTGATTGACTTTAAGAAGATGTTGTTTACGCGTGTGTTCATCGTACATTCGTTCAAAATCTACGAGTCTCTTCAAACGTTTGCTAAGCAAATCACATACTTTTTGTATGTCAGAAAAATACGTTTGGTTACATATCCCTGTTGAAACTGAGTACATGAAAAGTGCCTGAATATCTCCATCATATTGAACAGGAAATAAGGCGTAGTCAGCAGGAGCACGTTGGCGATCAAAAAGAGCCATTTTTCCGACATGACATTTACTTATCGCGGAGTAACCTTTACTTTCAAACACTTTCTCATTTTCTTCCCATTTTTCAAGATCTATCGAATAATCGTCAGCACTTTCAATCATCTGTTCGTTTGTTGATGTTAGTAATTGAAATTGCTCAATGATATCCTCAAAAATAAAAAAGGAATAGTCACCATCTACCATACGACTCTTGAGCAGCGCCAAACATTGTTGAGCAAAAGTTGACAGATGGTTCATATCGTCCGTTTCATGTAGTAGAGACATCATTTCTTTTTCGATGTCATCACGTTTGAAAACTTGCTTATGTCCTGCCTCTTCCTTAGCTTTGAGTGAAAAAGAAATCATTTGTCTTGCCAACATTAAAAATGGACCAGTTTGAGACATCTCCACTTCATGATCTACAACCATGAGACCGACGGATGCGTTTCCCGCCTTGGTGTCGTACTCTAATGAAACGTCCACGAGATCAAAACGAAAACCCTGAAACAAACTCGTCTTTTCGCCTAATGTACGTGAAGCTTTCCAACGACAAAACGCATCGAGCATGTCTTCATTAACATCTCCAATTTCCTTCATCAAAATGACATTGTGCTGTTCTGTTATTAAAAACAATACTGCCCGTTGAAAATAATCAGTCAACGTTGCGTCAAGTTGAAACATATCTTCTAATAACATGTTATAATCGACCTTCTCAATGATTCTGTCCGTCATGTTTACCACCTACTTTTATTTAAACGGAAGGTCTACACTCCGATATTACTAACTTCTACTGTCATTTTACTAGAACTCACGTTTCAAAACGACCATTTTACTCCATTTTTTCAATATGAATCAAATAACACAACAACCTTGACAGTAACAAAAAAAGATTATACACTATTCTTTGTGTTAAATAAGACAGCCAAGGTGAACATCATGTGACGCATTTTATTCCCATTCCCAGCGGCTGATTACTGGAATAATGAGGTGTATCGCGTAACCCCTAGCTGTCGGGGCGAAGGTACATGAAAATAAAATGCCCATGTGAGTGAGATCACCCCTGTTTTTATTTTTTCACAAAATAAAGACGATAAAGGAGGAGTCTCCATGGCTCGATACACAGGTCCAACATGGAAAATCTCCCGTCGCTTAGGTATGTCCTTAAGCGGTACAGGGAAAGAATTACAAAAGCGTCCTTACGCTCCAGGACAACACGGTCCTACTCAACGTAAAAAACAGACTGAATACGGTTTACAGCTTCAAGAAAAGCAAAAGCTTCGTCACCTTTACGGAATGAACGAACGTCAATTCCAACGTTTGTTTGATGAAGCTGGTAACATGAGCGGGATCCACGGTGAAAACTTCATGATCCTTCTTGAATCTCGTTTAGACAACCTTGTCTACCGTATGGGTCTTGCACGCACACGTCGTGCAGCTCGCCAGCTTGTTAACCACGGACACGTAACAGTTGACGGTGGTCGCGTTGATATTCCATCTTACCGCGTTAAGCCTAGTCAAGTGATCGGCGTTCGCGAAAAGTCCCACAGCATGGACGTAATTAAAGAAGCTGTTGAAGTAAACGACTTCGTTCCAGCTTACTTAGACTTTGATGCTGAAAAGCTAGAAGCTACATTCACACGCCTACCAGAGCGTTCTGAACTACCTGCTGAAATTAGCGAACAGCTCATCGTTGAGTGGTACTCTCGTTAATAATGACGCATATAGTCAGAAACCCTATTTCAGGGTTTCTGACTTTTTTTGTTGCTGACACCGTTATACATTTATAGAATCGGCGATAAAAGACGAGAAATCGCTTCTTTAAATTTGATAAATAGAGGTCGCTTCTGATACCTTTCTAAAGTCAATTCTGAACAAACTTCACGATCTTCCAAGAACATTTCATGGAGATCGGCAGCCACTTGCTGGTCATAAAGTAAGGTGTTAACCTCAAAGTTCAATTTGAAACTACGGTTATCAATATTCGTCGTACCTACAGAAGCCACTTCCCCATCAACGACAATCGCCTTGGCATGCATAAACCCATTTTCGTATATCAATATTTTCGCACCATATTTTAAAAGCTCTCCAACATATGACCAAGTAGCCCAATAAACAAACGGATGATCCGGTTTATTCGGAATCATAATATGTACATCAACACCAGATAACAAAGCAACTTTACACGCATCCATGAAGCTAGCATCAGGAATGAAATACGGCGTTTGTATGTACACGTTTTTTTTCGCAGACATCATGAGTTTGATATACATGTTTTTTATGTATTCGGTTTCAGAATTGGGGCCACTTGCAAGCACTTGGGCTGAACTCTGTCCATCATGATTTTTAGTTCGAAATGAAAATTGTTCACTGTTCAATTGTTGTTGTTTCGTAGCATAATGCCAATCTAAAATAAACCTCCCTTGAATTTGATCAACAGCTCCCCCTCTCACTCTAAGATGGGTATCACGCCAATAACCGAACTTTTCATCATGCCCTAAATACTCTTCACCTACGTTAAACCCACCAATGTAACCTACTTCTCCATCGATTATACAGAGCTTTCTATGATTTCTATTATTGATGCGAAAGTTAATCAGTTTCAAAAAGGAAGGAAAGAAAACGGCGACTTCACCCCCATGTGCCACCATTTCTTTAAAATAGGAAGGTGAAATTTTACGTGATCCAATTTCATCGTAAAGAATACGTACTTTTACACCTTGTTTCGCTTTTTTTGTCAGTTCATCGCGGAGTTTTTCGGTTAGTGAATCCCTTTGAATGATGTAATATTGGATATTAATTTCTTTTTCAGCCGCACGAATATCATCAAATAATGCAGCAAATTTCCGATGCCCGTCATTAAAAATTTCTACTTCATTGTCCGTTGAAACCAACGCATTCGGTGATTTTAAGTTCATTCGAATTAAACCTAAATATTTTTCAAATAAATGCTTTTGCCGATAGCTAGGATCCTTTAGTTTTTCCAACTGTTTGTCTACAGAAGATTGAAGGTAATCTTGTTCTTCATCAGTAAGTTTGTAAAAGTTTTTTTGGTTGATACGACGCCCTAAAAAGATATAGAAAATAAACCCTAGAAGAGGAATAAAAAATAAGACCATCAACCAAGCCCAAGTGTGTCCGATATCTCTTCTTTCAATAAAAACAACGACACAAGCTAACAAAATATTTATGATCGGAATCATCGATAAAACCCATGTACTAATATTGGTTAATTCCATATATAACTCCCTTCATAAATTACTAAAAGTAATTCTCATTTGTTGTCGTATTATTTCCGATAAACCAATCGACATTCTCTAGCTTCAAATCAAAAACGGGCATGATTTCAAATCACTCATGCCCGCAAATGATCAAACTTTTAAAATGTAATGAGGTAGTATTTCTTTTTCCCTCTACGTAAAACGATGAAACGATCATCTAAACGTTCTGCTTGCTCAACAACTTTTCCTGTATCTTGGCAACGTTCTCCATTAATGTAAATCGCACCGTTTTGAATATCTTCTCGTGCTTGACGCTTTGATGAAGAGATCCCTGCTTGAACAAGAAGGTCAACGAGACCGATTTCTTCAGCTTCGCAATGATAGCTAGGTACATCTTTAAAACCTTGCAAAACTTCTTCAGCTGACAGTTGTTTCAGATCTCCACCACCAAACAATACATCTGTAATTTTTTGCGCTTGGGCTAGTTTTTCATCACCATGAATAAAACTGGTCACTTCTTCTGCCAGTTTACGTTGTGCCTTCCTTTCATGCGGACGCTCCTCAACTTCACCTTCTAATTCAGCGATCTCTTCTTTCGTTAAGAATGTGAAGTATTTTAAGAAAGTGATAACATCACGGTCGTCTGTATTCAATAAGAATTGGTAGAACTCATATGGTGATGTTTTTTCTGGATCTAACCAAACTGCTCCACCTGCTGTCTTACCAAACTTGGTACCATCACTTTTTGTCACAAGTGGAATCGTCATACCAAATGCTTCTTGTTCAACATCTGTTTCTTCAGGGTTTTCACGGTGCTTACGGATTAATTCTAGGCCAGCAGTGATATTGCCCCATTGGTCACTGCCTCCGATTTGTAAACGACATCCTTCACGTTGAAATAGATGGTAGAAGTCAAGTGACTGTAAGATCATATAACTAAATTCTGTGTAGGAAATCCCTGAAGAAATACGAGACTCAACAGAATCTTTAGCAAGCATGTAGTTAATGCCAAAGTGCTTCCCTGTATCCCGAAGGAAATCTACCACTGACATGGAACCGATCCAATCATAGTTGTTGACCATTTTCGCTCCGTTTTCACCATCAAAATCTAAAAAGCGAGAAAGTTGTCCTTTAATCTTTTCACTCCACTCTTCAACAACATTTTGTTCATTCAAAGAACGCTCAACATTTTTACCACTAGGGTCACCAATTAACCCTGTTGCACCGCCGACAAGCGCTAATGGTCGATGACCATTTAATTGAAAGCGGCGCATCGTTAAAATTGTCAGTAAATGTCCGATGTGCAAACTGTCCCCTGTTGGGTCAAACCCGCAATACAACGTAATGGAATCATTTTCTATTGCTTTTTTCAGACCTTCTTCATCAGTGACTTGGTTAACAAGTCCACGAAACGTTAAATCTTCATACAATGACATGTTTTATCCCTTCCCTTTCTTTGATAACTCTCTTTATATTTTCCATAGAAAAACAAAAAAACTCCTCCCTAAAAAAGGGACGAGTTGATCGCGGTACCACCCTCGTTGAAAGCTTACTTCTCGTTTACTTTCCACTTCAAAGAACTAACGGTCTCACCCGTCGCATGCATTTAGCTCACAATGCACGCGAAAGCTCCGAGGACGTAATTCATTTGCCATCTTTGCGTTGGTTCACAGCAACCACCAACTCTCTGTAGCAGGGAGATGACCACTACTTCATCCTCATCATTGCTTGATATTTTTCTTTATTGATTTATGTAATATTTCTCTTTTACCATATTTCTGCTGCAAATGTCAAACTTTCTATATCTTACTTTTCGACGTATTTCATCTTTTGTTTGATATGCTATAATGAATGTTGTATTTTGAGGAGGTTTCGACATGAGCAATAAACGATATACAAATCGCCAAGACGCTAAAGGGCGTTCATTTAATCGCCAATCTTGGTTCAAAAACCTACGTATTACTTCAAAAGTCGTTTGGAACTTATTTCTTGTCTTTTTAGCTACTATTCTTATAGGAACAATGTTCGTCGGTGGGGCTGGGGCTGGTTATTTCGCATCCCTCGTTAATGATGAGCCTATTCGTAGTTATGATGACATGAAAAAAGATATTTATGACTACGAAGAAATCAGCGAAGTCTATTTTGCCGATGACATGTATTTAGGTGAACTTCCATCTGAATTGGAACGACGTGAAATTCCTTTAGAAGATATCTCCGACCACTTAATCGAAGCGGTCATTGCAACTGAAGATGAGTATTTCTTCAACCACGATGGGATTGTACCACGTTCTTTAATGCGCGCTACTTATCAAGAATTCTCTGGAGCCCCTGTGCAAACCGGTGGAAGTACACTCACACAGCAACTTATTAAAAACCAAATCTTATCAAGTGAAGTTTCCTTTGAACGCAAAGCAAGTGAAATTTTATTAGCCATGCGACTAGAAAACTTCTTTGAAAAAGACGAAATTCTTGAAGCATACCTAAATGTTGTTCCGTTTGGTCGAAATGCATCAGGGCGACAAATAGCTGGTGCACAAGCTGCAGCTCAAGGAATTTTTGGTGTGGACGCTAGCGACTTAAACCTTGCACAAGCTGCATTTCTCGCTGGAAAACCGCAGAGCCCTTTTGCTTATACACCATTCACTTCAGTTGGAGAAGTCAAAGATAACTTTGATGCTGGTCTCAACCGTATGAAAACTGTGTTAAATCGAATGAAAGGCGCAGGGTTTATTGACGAAGAAGAGTATAATGAAGCGATGGATTATGACATTCGTGAAAACCTTACAGAAAGCACACCGTCTACTTATAGTAAATATCCTTACCTGACACAAGAAGTTGAAAGACGCGCAGTTAGGATCGTTAAAGAACAACTGCTCGAAGAAGACGAAATCAACCTTGATGAAATTGATAACATTGAACAACGCCAACAACTGTCTGCTGATTATAGTCAACAAGCACGTCGAAACTTAAGACGAAACGGGTATCGTATTCATTTAACGATCGATAAAGAGATTTACGATGCCCATCAAGAAGTGGTACAAGATGATTCATTATTTGCCAACAATAAATCACTTGACGGGGAAGATTATCAAGAAGAAGTTGGATCCGTCATGATTGAAAATGGAACGGGTCGAATTCTCAGTTTCGTCGGTGGACGTGATTACGAGATTCAAAATTACAATCATGCAACGCAAATGTTCCGTGATAATGGATCAACGATGAAACCTTTACTCACTTATGCTGTTGGGCTTGAAACAGGACATTTACAGCCTGGTTATATTACACCAGACATTCCATACGAGTATGAAACCAATGGGCAGCAAGTACGCAACTTCGATCGTAACCACCTCGGCTTTATAACAGCTCGTGAAGCGTTACAAAGATCTCGAAATGTTCCTGCTGTACGTGAATTTAATGAATTAGATCACGACGTTCTTCGAGAGGGTCTTCTAAATAACGGAATCACGAACCTAGATGACCACCAACCTTATGAGGCTACAGCATTAGGCTCTCACGGCACGACAGTAGAAATGAATACAAATGCATTTTCCACATTCGCTAACGGCGGTGAACACGTTGAAAGTTATATGATAGAAAGCATAGACACCCCTGACGGCGACTCTATTTACGAGCGCGAGTCTGAAACAAATGAAGCATTTTCTGAACAAACTTCATACCTTCTCGTAGATATGATGAGAGATGTACTTAAAAGTCCTGGTACAGCATCCGGACTTCCGGGTATGCTGAATTTCCAAACAGACCTAGCGGGGAAAACCGGGACCTCTAGTGATTACGCCGATTCCTGGTTTGTTGGTAGTAATCCAAACGTAACACTCGGTGTTTGGATTGGTTATGATGATAGCCGCTTACGTCTTACTTCAGTGCACGAAGGACGATCATACGGAGTCCGTACACAAAGAATTTGGGCTAACTTAGCAAATAGCGTCCATGATATCGACGAAAACATCTTTTCAGCTAATGAAGAGTTTCAAATGCCTAATAACATCGTTAGACAATCCGTTTGTTCAATTTCAGGTAAGCTACCATCTGATATTTGTGAAGAAATTGGACTTGTTGAAACAGATTTATTCAACGCAGAACATGTTCCAACTGAGTCTGACGATAGCTTAACAAAAGCCGAATACGTTCAAATTGGTGATGATTTATACACTGCATTAGAATCTACACCAGAGGTATTTTTACGCGAGGGTGTTGCCGTTGACGAAGAATACTTTGATTTCCTTGATGGAGACACTGCTGAACTACTCAACTATTTTCCTGACGATTGGGAAGAGTCGTTAGTTCCAGATGAAGAAGCTCCTGATAACGGCAATACACCAGAATCTCCTAATGTCCAAGAAATTGACGGGCAGATTACATGGGAGGAACATCCAGAAGAAGATGTCGTTGGTTATAACATCTACGAACGAAGCGACGAAGACGACAACTGGTCAGAAGTAACTAATATAAGAGCTGACGAATCTCTCGCTTATGAAGCAAGTAATGGCATGATTGCTATCACAGCCGTTGATGTAGCAGGAAGAGAATCAGATTATACTGAAGTCATCCTTAACGTAATCGATGACGAAGAGGATGAGCAAGATCGTCAAGATGAAGAAGACGGAGAAAAAGAGGAAGAAAAGGATGAAAACGAAGATTCTGAGGACGATGACCAAGACGAAAGCGATGAATAAACGTACACTTTATCTGCTTCGTATCAATATTATGATATATTCGTAAGAAAAAACGGTGACCATTTTCGGTCATCGTTTTTCTTTTATTCGCATACATAGTAATGAATTGAATTAAACGCTCCTAAAATGTCACCATCGATCCTTTCAGTATGATATATTATTTGTAACAAAAGTATTTTCCTTACTTCCTTACCTATACCATTCAAAAAGGCAGGTTATGCGAATGGAGCACAACAAAACGTATCATTCGCTCGAACTAAATTCAAAAACGCCTCCCTTCATCGTCGAAGGACCGATTACAAAAGAACAATTCGTTAGGTATGAAATGGACGAAGGACTCATCGCGTTTCGTCAACCAGATAAACAACGTGAAGCCCTCAAAAACGTCCTAGAGTTACCAGAGAGTCGATTAATAATTGCTAGAGACCATCAAACGATTGTCGGTTATAGTATTTTTTTATACCCCGACGAAATCGAACGATGGTCAGAAGCAAACCTTTCTAATTTACTAGAATTAGGTGCGATTGAAGTTTCCGCAAAGTATCGAGGTTATGGGATTGCAAAACATTTGTTGAAAGTGGCGATGGCAGATGATGCTATGGAAGATTACATTATCATTACAACTGAATATTATTGGCACTGGGATTTAAGAGGGGCTGGTTTATCAATTTGGGAGTATCGAGACATTATGCAAAAAGTGATGAATGTCGGCGGTTTAGAATGTTATGCCACAGATGACCCTGAAATTTGTTCACACCCTGCAAACTGTTTGATGGCTCGAATTGGTGAACGTGTCGATGCTGAATCTATTCACGAGTTCAATCGTATTCGCTTTAAGTATAAGTACATGTTTTAGCACTTTGACGATTATGAAAGGGGATTCGACTTATGATTGTGCGACAATTGATGAAGACAGATTTTAATAAGGTTCATCAATCAACGACAATTGCTGAGGCGATTGCATTATTGGAAGCTGCAAGAGTCCGTCATTTAATTGTTACCGATGAGAAGGAAAATATGGTGGGTATCGTTTCCGATCGTGATTTACGTGATGCCAGCCCTTCTACGCTGAACAATAAAGAAAGCGCTTACTCAATGGAAAAACCGCTATCTTCCGTAATGACGCACGATGTCATCACCGCTCACCCTGATGATTTAGTTGAAGAAATCGCAACACTTATGACCCAGCAACGTATAGGGTGCGTTCCTGTTCAGCTGCATGATGAAATTATCGGTGTTGTTCGGGATAAAGACATTTTACGGATGCTCGTTAAGTTAATGGGGGCTGATCAACCAACCTCTCGCATAGAAGTTCAAGTTCCTAACGTTAGTGGTATGTTAGCTGAAGTATCAGCAATTATACAAAACTTTGAAATCAATGTACAAAGTGTGTTCATGTACCCAGCTAAACGGAACGATAAAAAAATGTTAGTTTTTCGTTTGCAAACGATGGATCCACGCAAAGTTATTGACGAGGTCCGAGATCACGGCTATGAAATTCACTGGCCGATCGGTCCGGAGATGAATCGTTATGAGTAAAGGTAAAGATGCTGTTTTCATCTATTCAGATGAACAACAATCATATAAATTTAGCAATGACCACCCTTTTAATCAAGACCGTTTGAAAATGACACGGGAACTCCTTCACACATTAGGCGCTTTGCAAAAATCAGATGAATTGAGCGCACGGATAGCGAAGGAAAATGAGCTATCACTCATCCATAATCAAGACTTTATCGATGCAGTCAAAAAAGCAAGCCATGGTACATTCCACTCTTCAATGCAAACAACATTTGGTATTGGTACCGATGACACACCTATCTTTCCCGGTATGCATGAAGCTGCTTCTTGGTTAGTGGGCGGAACGTTGAAAGCGGTGGAAGCCGTTTTTGAAGAAGGGTATTTGCATGCTTTAAACCTTGGTGGCGGGCTACATCATGGGTTTCGCGGGAGAGCATCAGGATTCTGCATTTATAATGATAGTTCCATCGCCATCCAGTACTTAAGAAAATATTACGATGCGAAAGTTATGTATATTGACACAGATGCCCATCATGGGGACGGCGTTCAGTGGGCATTTTACAATGACCCTAACGTTTGTACTGTTTCCTTGCATGAATCCGGACGTTTTTTATTTCCAGGTACGGGGTATGTGAATGAAAGAGGGCATAGTGAAGGTTACGGGACGGCTGTAAATGTACCATTTGAAGCTTTTACTGAAGATCAATCTTGGCTCGATGCTTATTACACCGTTATAAAGGAAGTAGCTGCACAGTTTAAACCTGATGTCATCCTATCCCAAAACGGTGTAGATGCACATTATTACGACCCTTTAACTCACCTATGTACGACGATGAACATTTACCATCATATCCCGACTCTCGCTCACGAACTGGCACACAAGTATTGCAACGGACGATGGATTGCTGTTGGTGGTGGTGGTTATGACATTTGGCGTGTCGTTCCGAGAGCTTGGTCGATTATATGGTTAGAGATGACAGATCAACGACATTTGCTAAATCAATCTCTTCCAACCGAATGGCTTGATCGTTGGCAACAGGCAGCACCAGTTACGCTACCAAAACAATGGTACGATGAGGAAAATATATACCCTTCAATTCCACGAAAAAGAGAAATTGAAGAAAAAAATAATAGGACGGTCGAAAAAGCGTTACGCCCTTTTCGCGATAAAAAAAAGCGCCCTTTCTCACCTAATTACTAGTTTGGATTGATTTCATTGATTAAGAGAGTAAATTCTATCTAAAACAAAAAGCTGACTTAAAACGGTAGATTCCTTTACAAGTCAGCTTTTATTTTATTCATCTTCATGGGCAGGATCAGAAATCACAATGACAACGCGGCGATTTTTTTGCATGTTCTCTTCACTTGTATTTGGTGCAACAGGTTGTGTTTCGCCATAACCAATAGCTGAAAAGCGATTTAAATCTACGTCAGCATGTTCATCAATAAAGCGGATGACACTACTCGATCTTGCACCTGATAATTCCCAATTAGAAGGGTAACGATAGTTTTGAATAGGACGACCATCCGTATGCCCTTCGACTTTCACGTCATTTGGAATCGTTTCTAATAGCGTCCCTACTTTTTCTAAAAAGGGTTCTGCTGCAGGCAAAATTTCTGCTTCAGCGGTATTAAACAATGTTTGTTCTTGAAGGACAAGAACGACGCCACGTTCATCCCTTGTTGCTGATATATTTTCATGCAAATTATGCGTTTCTAAATAATCATTGACTTCAGCAAGAAGATCATCCAATTCGTCTTCCCCTTCTTCAATCACTTCTTCGTCAATAAACTGTTCGAAAGGATCTACCTCTTCTTCGAATGGATCATCTTTAATATCTCGATCTTCTGCTGGATTTTCAAATGGAACGATAGACGGATAATCATCGAAAATGGCGCGATTTTGAAACGACTCAGCGATCGCATTAAATCTTTTTGCATCAATAACAGACATTGAAAATAGTAAGATAAAGAAAACGAGAATTAACATCATCATATCAGAAAACGTCTGCATCCATTTCGGCGACCCTTTCTCTTCTCGCTTTTGTTTCCTACGCTCTAACATCTTCAGACGCCTCCACTTCCTCGTCATCTTGATCTTTAGCGTGGTTTGGTAAAAAGGCACTTAGTTTCTCTTCTAATATTTTCGGGTTTTGACCTGATTGAACACCGATAACTCCCTCAACGACAATCTGCTTAACAAACACTTCCTCTTCCGTTCTCATCGATAGCTTATTTGCCATCGGAATGAAAACAAGGTTCGCTAATAGCGTTCCATACAATGTTGTTAAAAGAGCAATCGCCATGTTTGGGCCTAGTGTTTCTGGGTCATTTAAGCTCTGTAACATGAGGACAAGTCCAACAAGTGTACCGATCATTCCCCATGCTGGTGCATATTCTCCTGCTTTTTCAAAGATTGAGCGCCCTTTACGATGACGTTCTTCCATCGCCACAACTTCAGCCATCATAATATCTTTAATGACATCAGGCTCAATCCCATCAACCGCCAAAAGAACACCTTTTCTTATAAATGGATCTTCTACTTCTTCCATCCCTACTTCCAAAGCAAGTAACCCTTCCCGCCGTGCTTTCGTTGAAAGTTCAACAAACGTGTTAATGAGGTCTTCGAGATCATGATCATCCGATTTGAATGTTTCTTTCAATACTTTCGGAAGTAACTTTAATTCTTGTAATGAAAAGTTGATAAGTATTGCAGCTGCAAGCCCTCCAAATACAATAAGTATCGATGACCATTGCACAAAAAATTGGACATTGCCTGCCCCTGCATTCGAATAAATCGCAAAGAATACCATCGTTAAACCGACGAATATTCCAACCGGTGTCAAATAATCTAGTTTCTTCATAATCCTCTCCCTAGCCACGTCTTGTTCTATTTTCTCTCTCTCAATTCACGCTTTAGTTAACTGACTCACCTTTTGTTGATTGGCGGTCTTCAATTCGGTGCGGTAAAACGACGACATCTTCATCTACATTTTCACCGTTCATCAATTTGGTTAACAAACGCATTGAAACAGCACCAATATCATACATTGGTTGTACGACTGATGTGAGCGTTGGACGTACCATCATCGCTAAACGTGTGTTATCAAATCCGATGACCTCAAAATCTTCTGGCACACGATAACCACGATCTTGAGCACCGTGGATAACACCTAAAGCCATTTCATCCGTTGAGGAAAACACAGCCGTAGGCTTATCTTCAAGAGATGTTAATGATTCCATAGCTTCGATTCCTGAATCATATGTATAGTCACCAATGACGACATAATCTTCATTAAAGGAAATGCCATGTTCTTCTAGAGCACGTTTGTAGCCTGCGTATTTTTGATATCCGTTAACTGGATCTTCGAGCGTTCCTGTTAACATCGCAATTTTATTGTGTCCTTGATCAATAAAAGATTTGACAGCGTCGTAAGACGCTTGTTCATAATTTATATTTACAGAAGGTAATTTTCTTTCTTGATCAAGTGTTGCAGACATTACAACCGGAACTGGAGACTTTTCAAATGCTTCGACATGATCATCAGTAATTTCGCCTCCCATAAACACAATCCCATCTACTTGCTTTTCTAACATTGTGTTAATGAGATGAATTTCCTTTTCTTTGTTTTGATCAGAATTTGACAAAATCATGTTGTATTTATACATTGTTGCAATATCTTCAATCCCTCGTGCTAATTCTGAGAAAAAGATACTCGAAATATCAGGAATAATAACGCCTACCGTCGTTGTACGTTTACTTGCTAAGCCTCTAGCAACCGCGTTTGGCCGATATCCTAAACGTTCAATAGCTTCTAAAACGCGCTTTCTTGTTGTTGGTTTAACATTAGGGTTTCCGTTTACAACCCTTGAAACTGTCGCCATTGACACCCCAGCTTCTCGTGCTACATCGTAAATCGTTATATTCATTTTTATTTCCTCCTTGATATTTTTACCATTTTATGGCTTTCATACTTTCATAATGTATTGTCATGATACGACAATTTCAGCAGGGGCGCAATCTCAATAATAATATCGACAAAATTTGCACCCGTTTTCAGTTTTCTTCAAAATTTTTTATAGAAAATTCCTTATTATTTCAATTGTATTGAAGAAATGTTTAAGTTGGTGACTAGGAAGAGGTTATGATTTCTTGTTATCGTAGTTTCATTGGATCCATTTCATCATTCATATTTCACCATTCATATAATGACTCATATGGCACCTCTGTATTAGCTTGGCACTTTGTGAAAAGAAGTATACGTTTTCGTGAATTTTTTTCCTTTAAAACAACAAGAAAACGCCGAACCTACGCTTATCAGCCAATGCGATAAGCTTAAAGGTTCGACGTTTAGAAGAAAGACCGCATTAAACGCGTACATCTTGTAAATAACCGGACGTTCTTAAAGCCTCCATAAATTCATTAAATTGTGGAATATCCATTTGTTGAGCTGAATCGGAGAGGGCTACTGCAGGGTCTGGGTGAACTTCCGTCATCACACCGTCAGCGCCAATGGCAAGCGCAGCTTTTGCTGCTGGCAATAGTAAGTCCCGTCGTCCTGTTGAATGCGTCACATCCACCCATACTGGTAGATGTGTTTCTTGTTTTAAGATTGGCACAGCTGAAATATCTAACGTGTTTCTAGTTGCTTTTTCATAAGTACGAATACCACGTTCACATAGCATGACTTGATCATTTCCTTTTGCTAACACGTACTCAGCTGCATTCATGAACTCTTGAATTGTTGCCGACAATCCTCGTTTCAATAGGACTGGCGTCTTAATATCTCCGGCTGCTTTTAATAATTCAAAGTTTTGCATATTTCGGGCACCAATTTGGACAACATCAAGGTATTCAACCGCTTTTTCTAAATCGGCTGGATTGACAATTTCACTAATAACCGTTAAATCATGACGATCGGCAACACGTCGTAAAATTTCCAACCCTTCGATTCCGAGACCTTGGAAATCATAAGGAGATGTTCTTGGCTTAAAGGCTCCTCCTCGTAAAAATGGAATGCCTTGTTCTTTAATCGCTTTGGCTACTGCATCCACTTGTTCTTCATTTTCAACAGAACAAGGACCAGCAATAAGTTGTTGTGTACCATTTCCAACAGGAACATTGTTAAGGTCGATAATCGTATTATCTGGATGTTTCTTACGTGATACGAGCAACGCTTTACTGTGATCATCTTCTTGCAATTCTAGACTTGCTTTAAATATTTCTTTGAAAATATGTTGAAGAGTAGATGTTTCAAAAGGGCCAGCATTATTTTCAGAAATTGTATCAAGCATATCCCGTTCACGAACAGGATCAAAACGATTTGACCCTTGTGCACTCTTTACTTTACCAATCTCTTGTGCAACCCTAGCTCGTTCATTAATAAGATCTAATAACTGCAAATTAACATCATCTAATTGTTTTCTTAATTCCTCTAGCTGCTCGTTTGCCATAAACCAAAACTCCTCCCCTTCATCTTTTATGCTATGTTCTAAATTAATTAGAGACTATTATAACTGATTGGCAATTATCTGTCACGTAATTTTTCTTTAATCATTAAACGCTTTTAAGCATTAAAGTGACGTAACCATTTTTCTCCCCCTCTTCTGTATCTCATTGAATCATGTATAATAAGGGCAGAGACAACATCATATTCCATAATCCGACAAATGCCATTGAGTTTGAAGTAAAGTAGAGGTGGACATATGAACGAAAAAAACTACGAGCCTATTTTTGCACTTGATATCGGAACACGCTCCGTCGTAGGACTTTTATTACATAAACAGTCTGACGGATACAAAGTCATCGATATTAAGCAAC
This sequence comes from Texcoconibacillus texcoconensis, assembly GCF_014202575.1. GTDB lineage: Bacteria > Bacillota > Bacilli > Bacillales > Salisediminibacteriaceae > Texcoconibacillus > Texcoconibacillus texcoconensis. Next base: position 153,387 of record NZ_JACHHB010000003.1, read on the forward strand.
GTGAGCACCGCGAGCGTTCCATGTTAGACGGACAAATTCATAATGTCATTGCCGTTAGCAAAATTATTAGCGAAATTAAAATGACATTAGAGGAAAAACACGGACCACTAACATCTGTTTGTGTTGCTGCTGCGGGCCGGTCACTTAGAACTGAGCGTGCTGAAATGACTGTCGACATCGAAGGAAAACCGCTGTTTCAGCAGAGCGACATTTTGCATTTAGAATTGAGCGCAGTCCAGAATGCTCAATATGCACTTGCACAACAAGCAGAAAATGAAAACCAACCTCTCAATGATCATTGTGTTGGTTATTCTGTATTAAATTATAAGCTGGACGGCGAAGTGATCGGAAGTTTAGTTGACCAAAACGGAAAGCAAGCATCCGTTGAAGTGATTGCAACCTTTTTGCCAAAAGTCGTCGTCGAGTCATTGTTAGCGGCCCTTCATCGTGCTGAGTTAAGACTTGAAGCTTTAACATTAGAGCCTATCGCGGCGATTAATGTATTAATTCCACCATCTATGAGGCGATTGAATGTTGCGTTAGTTGATATTGGGGCTGGTACTTCAGATATCGCTATTACAAATGAAGGGACAGTCACGGCTTATGGAATGGTGCCCGTTGCAGGTGACGAAATTACAGACGCGATTAGTGAAGAGTTTTTGCTCGATTTTCCTGATGCCGAGTATGTAAAAAGAACCGTTTCAGAACAAGAAGAAGTAACAATGATGGACATTTTAGGTTTTGAAACGACTTATCATCAATCTGAAATCATTGAAAAAATAGATCACGCAATTGAAAAGTTGGCGGAAGCGATTAAAGACGAAATATTGTCTCTGAATCAACAGGCACCTAAAGCTGTTATGCTTGTCGGAGGCGGAAGTATGACATCTGGGTTAACCGAAAAACTAACTGAAAAACTTTCACTACCGACAAATCGTGTCGCCATTCGTGGCATTGATGCGATCCAATCATTAGCAAGTGATCACGAACTAAACCCGACACCTGAGTTAGTCACACCAATCGGGATTGCTATCGCTGCGAAAGAATCGCCTGTCGAATATTTAAGTATTGAAGTCAATAACCAAACGGTTCGACTATTTGATATGAAACAATTGACCGTTGGAGATGGGTTACTAGCTGCCGGTATAGAGATTTCAAAACTTTATGGGAAGCCGGGGATGGCAAAAATTGTCGAAGTTGACGGTCGAATTGTCTCATTACCTGGGAAATACGGACAATCACCAGTTTTAACGAAGAACGGACAAAATACAACTTTAGATTCTTCTCTAGAAGATGGGGATGTGATTTTTGTCGAACGCGGATCCGAGGGACATGATGCTGAAGCTACTGTTAAGGATATCATTGGATCTCTCCCAAATCTGACTGTGACATACAATGATCGACCTGTGACAATAGAGGGGAAAATATTCATCAATGATGCCCCTGTCTCATTAACAACGACCGTTAACGACCGTGACATCATAACGACCCAAGTTGCTTCGACTGCCGGCGAGGTCGTTAAAGAGATCGAACCAGGCTCACCATTGGATGAAGGGTTTATCCGTATCACCATCAATGGCTCTGAAAAGCGTATGCAAACCGATGATGTGTTACTAGAAAAAAATCATCGTTCAGTAAGTGCTCGAACGCCCGTTCAAGATGGTGATCACATTCATTATAAGCGAGCATCTTCACCTATACTTGTGGCACATATGCTCAAAGAGTTGGAAAGACCACTCACCTTTACAATCGATGTTTCTTTTAACGGTGACCGAGTTAAGTTAACGAAAACGTTAATTAAAGTTTACCGACATGGAGAGATATTAAATGAGCATACGGAATTACAAGACGGAGATGAACTAACTATCAATGAGCAAGATGTCAATCAAGGGACGTTTATTTTTCAAGACTTATTTAACTACGTTGATGTCGATACCTCTCCTAAACGTAATCAGAAACCTGTCCTTTTACAGAATGGAGAAAGCACTTCCTTTTCTGCCCCTATTCAACATGGGGACGAATTGGAGATACAATGGCTCCCGATTTGATTTAAAACAACATTTTAACCGTAAAAGGACTCTAGAAGGTTGACTTATCCTTCTAGAGTCCTTTTTGAAGTATCTTGCTATTGAGATGAAACAGCATCACTAAGCGCACTCGTCGTGATGTTAAAATGAGAATCGTGCCACACAGCGCGATCATTTACAATAAGAAGCACCTGTGGTGACTGGTGTTTAACGCTATAATACTCAGCGATTGCATTGGATAAAGGTCTCGCTTCCTGAACATTCAAATAATAAGTCGGCACATTAGCATGGTTATTGGCAAATGTTTCGTAAGCTTTGAATGCTTCATCACTAATCGGACATGTCGTGCTGTTTTTAAACAAGAAAAACGTTTCCTGCTTCTCTTTTACTTCCTTCCAATCGTTTTCGTTTTCGAGCACCTTTAACTCCATGTCTTTTCCCTCACTTTACTTTTCCTCTTCTTGTTGTTCAGCAGATTCTTGAACTTCCTTAGCGAGTTTCTCAACGGAACGCTGTAAATCTTCAACCTCTTTCTTTACTGAAGCTGCGAGTTCTTCGCCGACACCCTGTAAATCTGATGTTAAATCTTCAGCTGAGTCTGTTAATTCATCTACATCCCTCTTGACAGAACTGCTTAATTCTTTCACTTTATCAACAAGGTTTGTCGATTGAGTAGATACAGTTTTCGCCCATTCACTTGTATTTTCACGTGCAGATTGGGCGAATTGGTTTCCTTTTTCAACAGCTGTCGTTTTCAAATCCGATGTCTTATCCCTTGCTACTTTCGCCCCTTCATTTAAATCTCCTCTTAATTCTTTTCCTGATTTCGGTGCCAACAACAAAGCAGTCGATGCACCAATAATCCCTCCAACAAGCGTTCCAATTAACAAATCCTTTGAATTCATGTTCTTATCACTCATTTACGACCCCTCCTTAGATTGATGATGATCGCTAGTCACTGCTTCTTTTTTAGCTTTCCATTTGCTCCACAAGTCAATCATAACATGTCCCCATTGGACAGCTTGTGCGGTATTGTCAGCTTGTTCTTCAGCTTTCACCGATACTCGCTCAGACACATATCTAACAGACTGGTTAACTCGTTGCAAGGAGTCTCCCAACTCCCTTACCGACGTAAACACCGTATCAAGCGATTCAGATTTTGTCTGAATATCATCCGCTAAACGGTTCGTTTTATGTAAAAGCTCTTCCGATTCCTTTGTAATCCCGTCCATCTGTTTTTCCAAACTTTCAACAGTACTTGCGACATTTGTCAACGTTTTTTCTAAGGATTTAAGCGTTCGAATTAAGTAAACGACAAGAAAGGCAAAAGCAATCGCAATGATTGCGATACTTATGTAAAGTAACCAACTCATATTATTATTCACCTCCCACTTTCAGTATGACATTCCCGTTTTTCAAAAGGTGCAAACATAAACAACTACATACGTTTCCTATATTTCGTTATCATCCGGCATAACCCTTCCCGAGAAAAAAATTTTCTGTGACGTGGCCTCATTTGTTCGTTATGATAGAATATGTACCATTAAATAAAGTTTATAAAAGGAGGCAATTCTATGCGTGATCAACGGCTGCAAACGTTAGCCAAAAACCTGATTACTTATTCTATTGATTTGCAAAAAGGAGAAAAGCTACTTATTGAAAATTTTGGTGTCCAAAAAGAGCTTGTTAAAGCACTTGTAGAAGAAGCTTATTCAGTAGGTGGTCTTCCTCTTGTATCATTAAAAGAACCAGAAATTAATCGGACGATCTTAAAAGATGCTACAGAAGAACAGCAACAGTTAACAGCTGAGTTGGAATCATATGCTATGGCACAAATGGATGCTTACATCGGCCTTCGTGCGGGTGATAATATATCTGAACTTTCTGATGTTCCTGCAGAAAAACTGAGCCTCCATTCAAAGACAGTTGGAACGAAAGTCCATCGTGAAATCCGCGTACCTAACACGAAATGGTGTGTACTCCGTTATCCAAGTTCATCGATGGCACAATTAGCAAATATGAGTACAGAGGGTTTTGAAGACTTCTATTTTAACGTATGTAACCTTGACTACAGTAAAATGGAACAAGCGATGGATGCACTTGTCGATTTGATGAATCAAACGGACAAAGTTCAAATCAAAGGGCCAGGTACAGATTTAACATTTTCCATACAAGGAATCCCTGCTGTAAAGTGTGCAGGTAGACTCAATATCCCTGATGGTGAAGTATATACTGCACCAGTCCGTGATTCAATTAACGGCCACATCACATATAACACTTCTTCACCATATCAAGGGTTTACATATGAAAACATATCTTTCACCTTCGAAAACGGAAAAATCATCGATGCTTCTGCCAATGATAACGAACGGATCAACAATGTCCTCGATACAGATGAAGGTGCTCGTTATATTGGGGAATTTGCAATTGGTGTCAATCCTTATATCCTCCATCCAATGCAAGACATTTTATTTGATGAGAAAATCGACGGCAGTTTTCATTTTACCCCCGGACAATGTTATGACGACGCACCAAACGGAAATCAATCAGCCGTTCATTGGGATATTGTTAATATTCAGCGTCCAGAATATGGTGGAGGAGAAATCTATTTTGATGATGTGCTTATCCGAAAAGATGGTCGTTTCGTCATAGACGATTTAAGTGATTTAAACCCTGAACATTTAAAGTAAGTTTGTTTATAATCGATAATATAAAAAACTTTAAAAAGGTCAGCCTACAGTACGTATCAACCATGCGTGGTTGAAAAACGATTGGAGGCTGACTTTTGTGTACTTCCATCATTGTTGTTCATATGCTTGTTGGAACTTTTGAATATCGCCTGCACCCATAAACAACAATACGTCGTGTGCATGGTCCTTTAGTTTAGACATGTCTGTTTGCTCAATGAGCTTCGAACCAGGCAAACGCGCTAATAAATCATCAATCGTTAATTCTCCGCGATTCTCTCTTGCTGATGAGAAAATATCGCATAAATACACATAATCTGCGTCTTGCAAACTGTTCGCAAAATCATCGAGAAATGTTTTTGTTCGTGTAAACGTGTGTGGTTGGAAAATCGCCACAATTTCTCGATTAGGATATTTTTGTTTGGCTGATTCAATCGTTGCGGCAATTTCCGTCGGGTGATGCGCGTAATCATCGATTAACACTTGCGTTCCAAATGACTTTTCACTAAAACGACGTTTGACGCCTGAAAAGGATTGGAGTTGAGCGGCGATCAGTTGTTGGTCAATCCCTTCATAATGACACAACGCAATCACGCCTAAGGCATTTAAGACATTGTGCGACCCAAACGTTGGAATTGTGAATGTGCCATAAAAACTGTTACGCACAAAAACATCAAATTGTGTCCCATCTTCATCAACTTTCACATTACGTGCTTGAAAATCATTATCCGACTCATAACCATAAAACACAACAGGTATTTGTGGCGTTAACTTTTGTAAATGCGGATCGTCACCACACGCGATAATTGCTTTTTCTACTTGATCAGCCATTTCCTCAAATGCTTGAAAAACATCATCTACATCATGGAAGTAATCTGGATGATCAAAGTCAACATTGGTCATCAAGGCATAATCTGGGTAGTAGTGAAGAAAATGACGCCGATATTCGCATGCCTCGAAGACGAAATATTCACTATTTACTTCACCTTTTCCTGTTCCGTCACCAATTAAATAAGATGTCGGTTTTGCCTTTGATAGTACATGAGACAAGAGACCGGTCGTTGATGTTTTGCCATGTGAACCTGTAACAGCAACGCTCGTAAATTGCTTGATAAAAGAACCTAGGAAGTAAGGGTAGCGTTGAACATCAATACCATGTGCTAATGCAGTTTGAATTTCTTCGTGTTCTTCCTTATATGCTGGTGAAGCGATTACCTTGTAATCAGATTGAATATTTTCTTTTTGAAATGAAAGGATTGGGATTCCTTTATTTTCTAAAGGGGTTTGTGTAAAGAAGCGCTTTTCAACATCAGAACCTTGAACACGGTAGCCCATGTCATGCATGATCTGAGCTAAAGCACTCATACCTGCTCCTTTAATACCGATAAAATGATACACTGTCATTTTGGACCTCCACGATCAATTAATCGTATCGCACCAATGCGAACACTTTCTTTTCTTTATAATGTATTGTATCCGTTGTATTTCTATTCCGTGAAAAACATATAAGCTAAATTTAGGCAGACTTATTATAGCAAAATGATTTCACTTCACCAACGGGATATTTCACATTGTGCGAACTTCTATTTATTATGTATTTTCCACATATTACGCCATCATCCATACATCTCATCCTTGTTTGATTACAATCTTTTCTCATCAACGATTTGGGCTACATTAGAGGTACCATATAAAGATGATATAAAGATCATTTTGTTTCCACAAACATACATGTGGATGTATGGTATCTTACAAAACAAAAAGGAGGTTCACAATTAACATGAACCACCTTTAACTTAAAATGGTTAATCAACTCGTTCAAGACGAGGGTTCGGTTGAAAATTTCGCCCTGTTTTCGCCTCATGCTCTCCGTTTAATAAAACATTATCACCTGTAAAACCGATGTTGATTTTTAACAAACTACTACCAACACCATACATATCAATGGGTACACCGATTCTTTCATACTCTTCAATACGCTTTGCGTCAAAACCACCTGATGCGACAATTTTCACATGATAAAACCCTTCAGCATCCAAGGCTTCTCTTAGTGCAAACAGCAATTGCGGGTTTACACCTCGAGGGTCAAAGCGTCCCATCATCTCTGGATTTCGGAAAAAGTATTGATCCACAAGTGTCTTGGAAGTATCGATACGTACAGCGTTCAACTTATCTCCAAATTCACGAGCTACTTTTAAAGAGTCATTGATTACATCATTATTGTAATCTACAAGAGCCATAATATCATCGTCGGGATAAGTTTCGTGATAAGCTTGGGTTGCTTTCACAACATCACCACGAAATAGTTGAATGAGTGCGTGGGGCATCGTCCCCATTCCTTTTTTGCCCCACCATTCATTCATCGCATGTGTCGCTTGTGCTTTGGAGCCACCAATATAAGCTGCATAACCATCTCCTGATTGCTGCGTGAAGTGGTCATCACGATCTCCCATAAAGATGATTGGCTTTTCTTTTCCAGACGTTTTTGCTGCCTTAACAACATTGTACACATTTGTCGCTACAGACGTACGGCGACCTAAAATTCCGTCTATAACCCCTTCAAGAAATCCAAATGACTGATAAGACCCCTCAATTGTTAAAACTGTTTCATAAGGACCGATCTTATCTCCATCCTCCAGAGAATGAATTTCTAAGTCTTCTGGATCTGTAGCGAAAGTTTTAATTAGCGCGATCACTTCATCCGTACCGCATAGCACAGCATGTTCCTTTTGAAAAAATTGCATCGTTACGCGATTATCTGGAATGAAACTTTTAGCGATTTCTTTTGTTTTTAAAAAATATACCGCAGAAAACCAACCATCACCTACTCGTTCATCAAACTTGAACGTTTTATTGGTTAACCGTTTTAATTTCCCTTGCATTTTTAAATCAAGTTCTTTCATAGGTACATTTACTCCTCAATGTTTTCCTTGCTTGATTGATTGATTTCGTATTTTGCTTAATTCCTCAATGGTAAAACGGATCTTGACGGTGTTCTTCAATAACTGCTTCCACAATTTCTTTGACTTCAGCATCTCCAATTTGTTGTAACCCGTTCCTTAAGACAATTTCTTGTTCTAATTCCGTTTCTCTTAATAGGGGTTGTAAGTGTGGCGAGACAAATTGTAAAAGGTTCGCGATTTGAATCTGTTGCATACGATCTCCTCCTTCATAAATGTAGGATGATACGTCTTGCACGTGATTCATTGAAAAAACCTATAAAATTGCCTAATTCCAAGTTCTGCATCGAGTGTTTAACTTTAACATTCTACACTATTAGAGACTGGTCATTTTCCAACAACAATGGATCCAAGGAGCATCTTACAACCTTTGAATGAAACAAAATTATTATAACATATATCCAAGCCATCTTGGATGATCTAATGATCTCCTATGGCTGAATGCACCATCATTATTCATGATAATCATTTTACCCTTTTTGTAATATTGTTGCTTCAAATTGCTCTTTTGTCAAATGAACATCTCTCGGCTTACTACCTTTTGGTTCTGAAACAATTCCTCGTTCTGCCATCATTTCGACGAGTCGAGCGGCTCGATTAAAACCGATACGAAAATGTCTTTGTAATAATGAGGAAGAAGCCATTTGCTGTTCCATCACAAAGTAACATGCATCGATAAATAGTTCATCCTCCGCTTCCCCATCATGTTGATTTTGTTGTAGTTCTTCTTTTTCAAAAAGGTAGTTTGGATTTGCTTGGTTACGCACAAATTCCGTCACACGTTCGATTTCATCATCTGAAACGAATGTACCTTGCAATCGTACTGTAGAAGAAGCACCGTTTTCGTAGAATAACATATCTCCTTTTCCTAGAAGGCGTTCTGCTCCATTCATATCTAAAATCGTTCGTGAATCGACTTGAGACGATACAGAAAAAGCAATTCGAGTTGGAATATTCGCTTTAATTAACCCTGTAATGACATCAACAGATGGACGCTGTGTTGCCACAAGTAAGTGTATCCCACAAGCTCTTGCTTTTTGTGCAATTCGGCAAATGGCGTCTTCTACATCTTGCGGAGATACCATCATTAAGTCTGCTAATTCATCAATGACAACGACGATATAAGGCATTTTTTCATCAGGTTTACCTGATTTCTCACAACGTTCGTTAAATCGGGTAATGTCCCGGCACCCTGTTTCTGAAAAACGTTCATAGCGACGCTCCATTTCACTAACTGCCCATTTTAAAGCTTGGGTTGCTTGCTTTGGATCATTGACCACCGGTGTCACAAGGTGAGGAAGATCATTATATGGTGCCAATTCTACAACTTTTGGGTCAATGAGCAGTAATTTCACTTCTTCTGGGCTCGCTTTATATAAAAGACTTAATAATATTGAATTAATACATACACTTTTACCTGACCCTGTCGCACCAGCAATGAGACCGTGTGGCATTTTTTTCAAATCTGTCACTACTGTCTCACCACCAATATCAACACCTAGAGCAGTTGTAAGTGGTGACTCAGCTTTTTGAAAGTCTGGTGTTCGCAATAATTCTCGTAATGATACAGGCTCACTCACATCATTAGGTACTTCTATCCCTATCGAGCGTTTTCCTGGTATTGGCGCTTCAATACGTATATCTTTCGCTGCTAAATTTAACTTTAAATCATCGCTTAAATTTGTAATTTTATTTACTTTCACACCTGGTTCAGGTTGAATTTCTAAGCGGGTCACCGTTGGGCCTTTCGTAACATCAGTCACTTTGGCCTTTACTTGAAAAGTTGCCAACGTTTCATCAAGTAGTTCACGCTTTTCTTCAAGCCATGAAGCATCTTCATCCGTCGTTTTATTCGGAATGTCTAACAACTGCAAATGCGGGCGAGTAACCCCGTTGCGTTCTTGATTCTGTTTTTTCTTTTCTTTTATGCGATCTCTTTGAAACATCATCACATTTAAAGGAATTGCCTGAGCGTTCGCTTCTTTTTGATCGTTCTCAACTTTATTATTTTCTTTCGATTTTTTCTCCACTTGCTTCGCATGAGCCGATGTTACTTCTTCTTGATCATGATATTCTTGATCATTAGGTTTCATATCATTGATTGTTTCTTGCTTATCTTCTTGTTTACTTTCTATCGGAATAATATTGCTTACTTCAAGCTCCGGCTCACTTTCGTGATAACCTTCTACTTCTTCAAATTCAACCGAGTTGTTTTCCAAGATTTCATCTTCATCTTCTTGAACTTTTTCATTGAGATGTTGACTTTCTCCTTGTTCATATTCGGAAACCCGTGGTTTTACCTCCCAATCGTCTTCGCTGTTGAAAAGCTTTTCTTCCTGTACATATTCGTCTTTTTCCATTTCTAATTGGTCTGTTTCACTAACCTCTTCATGCTCTTCACTTTCTTGGTAAGGGTTGACTTGATCCTTATACTCGCTTGCCTGTTCAAAATTGGCGTTTTGACTGAAGTGTCCTTGTTTACCATCGTATTCAGTTTGTAACGTTTGCTCTAGTTTTTCGTCATCAAAAATAACAGATTTTTGTTTGTTTTGCTTCGATCCAGGCGTTTGAAAGCCGTGGATAGGTGATGGAATATCTCGTACTTGAAAAGGCTGTCTTTCAGATCGATCCTTTGAAGTATTCCATTTCGGTTTATCAGTCGATAAGGGAGGATGTTGTTCAGTTTCACGTTCATTCGAATTTACCTCAGGTCGGGCTTCACTTTGATTAGAAGGAGGCTGCTTTTCTTGTACGCCTTCATCAACATCAAGCGGAAATCGAAAAGAACCGCTTTTTGGATATTGGTGAACAACTTTCGCAGTTTCTTCTCTGTGAACCGATGATATTCTTCCAGACCGAAATGGTACCGGTTGACTTGGTTCTTCCTTCTTTTCTTCAACAGGTTCAGAACTTGTATCCTCTTTTTCAGGGTTAAAATAACTTTGAATGCTTTTAAATAAATGTTGCCATCGCGATGTCACTTTTATCACCTTTTCTTTCTCTATTCAATCAGCACAGTTTGGAGCCATTCAATTATGTAAAATGTGACCATATTTGATTCTATCAAAAATTCCTTGTTTTTGTTGCGCTGATTTGATTTTATAGCAAAAATGCATCGTATCTCTTAGTTCGCACAAAAAGCCACCTTCAATTTCATTCGCTAAGTAAACGAACTTAAAGGTGGCAGCGTTATTTTTATTTAAGACTTTATTTTTATTGTTTACCATCCTGCGGTTTCTTTTGTGCAAGAATAAAGATCGGTTCTAAGTCACCTTCTTCATAGATAAATGGAAGCGCAGTAATAGGCACTCGACCTTCTGAGAAAAATTGGAACACCATTTGAGCTAGTACATCATACCCTCTCTCATTAATGATATCACCGAAAATTAAAACGTCTTGGTGAGGAATGGCCACCGTTAATGTTCCTTCTACTTCACTGGCCATTTTTTGTAACAAACGCTCATCGAGAATACGGCTTGCATCATAACCATCATTTGTATTCAAAAAGTAAAACGTGTTTCCTGCCACTTCATCTTGAGAAAGTTTCTGTGGTAAAGAACGGATGTTAAAGCGAGCGGCTTCCTTTACCGACTCAAAACGAACCCCTTCTTTTTCGAGCATTGACTCATTAATCAGTGTATAAGTTTTACCGTGATCATAAGCATAATAAATTCTTGATTCTGCTGTATGTTCTTCATAGACAAGTGTCTCTCCCTCATCCGTTTCAGTCGGGAAAGATGGCGCGCGTAACACAGGGTAGATATTCGATTCATTGCCTGTTAACTGCACTGTACGTGTCATTGCTGTTAGCGCCTCGCGAACATCATGAACAACTTGTTGAAGTGCTCCCTCTTTATCTTCTTTAAACTTTTCAGTTAATGGCGGTAAAGAAATGGTGACTCCTTTATCAATCGTCTTGTCAACGATACGTAGCTTTTCTGCATCTTTATCGTAAGAAGTCATCCAATGACCTTCTTGCAAATGTTCTTCTAATAGTCGTTTAATTTCAATCGGTTTCATCGTTTCCTCCTATCAACTGACGATTACTCATGTTAAGAGATTATACATTTTTCGGGATACTTTGGAGAAATTGAACAATTTCTTCTTTCGTTTTTCTATCTTTACTCACATAACGGTCCACTTCTTTTCCTTCCTGAAAAACAACAAAGCTCGGAATGCCGAAAATGTCCATTTCTTGACAAACTTCAATAAATTGATCACGATCAACGTATATAAATGTCATATTCGGAAATGTCCCTTCAATCTCTGGTAAATCCGAATCTAACACAACACAATCCGGACACCAATTTGCAGAGAACATCAACACTGTCGTTCCCTTTGCTGTTTCCTCGTTTAATTGTTCCACTGAAGTTAAGTTTTTCATAACCTTTCCTCCTCATCATTGTTGTATCCTCATATCACCATCGCGAATCCACTGTTTTTTGCGCATCCATATCGCTAGTGGCAAACTTACAATCGCTGGAATAAGAAAATGGAAAAAGAGAACTGCTAATGCCACATCAATATGAAAACCCATCGTTTGAAACGTCATAATTTGACCGACAAATCCGCTTGAACCCATGCCTGCACCTGCAGGGTTGTTTTCCATCACGAAGACAGTTGTTGCAAATGGAGCAACTACTGCCCCCGCTACCGTTGGTGGAATGAGTATAAGCGGGTTTTTCACCACATTTGCAATTTGTAACATCGAAGTTCCTATACCTAAAGATAACAAACCTGAAACCCCATTTTCACGAAAACTGCTTATAGCAAAACCAACCATTTGTGCTGTACAACCGACTGTTGCTACACCTGCTGCCACTCCTTCAAGTTCTAACATAATGGCAATCGCTGCACTCGATATTGGTGCTGTCAATGCGAGCCCCATAAGCGTGGCAACAAGAACCCCCATGATGATCGGTTGTTGGTCTGTTGCCCACATGACAAGTTGTCCAAAAGAACGCATGCCAGATTCTACATTCGGGCCTATAAAAGCTGCTATCACTGATCCAACTGTGATCGTCGTTAGAGGCGTTACAATGATATCAATTCTCGTCTCCTTTGATACCATTTTTCCACATTCTGTAGCGATCAGGGCCGTAATATAACTACCAGCTGGTCCGCCTAAATCTTCACCCGCGGCACCTGCAATGGCAGCGGCAAATAACACGAGAGGTGGAGCTTTTAAGCCATATGCAATCGCGACACCAATCGCAGGACCTGTCATACTCATCGCTAATACGCCTACTTCTTCTACGGATGGAAGGCTTAGTTGTTGACCTGTCGTTTCGATAATTAATCCAATAATTAAACTCGAAAATAGTCCTAACGCCATAAAACTTAACGAGCGAACAACGTATGTATGTAGCGAAGGGTTAATCCCTTTTCTTTGCAAAAAAGCTTTCACCTGTACTCCTCCTTTCAGTATATATGTACTAAAAAAAAAGAATAAGAGCAATGCCCTTATTCTAACATACAAATTTATCATTCACTCTTTTCTGCGGAGCGAACGATATCAAACATCTCTTCCGTACCTTCTGCCAAATCACTAATTGGTAGGATTGATGAAATTTTCATTTCATTAAAGCCGATCACAACTTCATAATTTTCACTATCTTCATCGTCACCTTCACCATGATCGTAAGGTTTAATGAATAGGAACGTATCCCCGCCGTCGAAGTTTTCCATTTCTAAAATAAGAGGTTCGTCTTCAATGTTTAACTTCTCTTTTAATCCACCAATGTCTTTAGGCATGTCCATGTATTCATCAGCAAATAAGACATACATGCGATTTCTTTCTTCTATCAAGAGGTTGTTTTCATCTTCTTCATTAATCGTAGCAAAACTTGGTAAATAAAGGTCAAAATTGTCTGTTTCAGTATTTTGTTCTGCAGGTTCTGTCTCAACTTTCTCTGCAAACATTCCTTCAGCGTAATCGATCACTTCTTCTTCTGAAACCGAGCACCCAACTAAAAGTAAACTTAAGGCAGTTGTTAAAAAGAAAAACGTCCACTTTCGTTTGACTAACACGATTGTCCCTCCCACTCCTCAATCTAGGTGTCTGGAGCATCGTATCATTACGACACTTGACATACCCATTACCCCTATAATACTAAGGGAAGTATATGTATGCAATAGTTGCTTCGACATTATTTAACACAATGTTACACCTTCAAGGGTCTAAGAATAAAAAATCATTGTGAAGCAAGTAATCATTATTATGCAAACAATGAATTTCATTCAGAACTAGAGAATTTTCCAAAATTTGATTAAACTGTAATTACATCATATAAAAGGAGTGGTCGAGATGAGACTTACCGTTTACTTAGCAGGTCAAATTCATGATGATTGGCGTCGTGAAGTGAAAGAAAAGGCAGAAAGCAAAGGGTTACCTGTCGATTTTGTCGGTCCGATGGACAACCATGAACGCTCCGATAATATTGGGGAAGAGATACTCGGAGAACAACCTAATGCCATTTATAAAGATGAAGTGGCATCGAGAATGAACAACTTACGTACGCAAGTATTACTAGAAAAATCTGACATCGTCCTTGCTTTCTTCGGAGAAAAATATAAACAGTTTAATACAGCGATGGATGCTGCGACTGCTATTTCCATTGGGAAGCCGCTCATTCTTATTCGTCCAGAAAACTTACACCATCCATTAAAAGAACTTTCTCAAAGAGCGAATGTAACTGTGGAAAATATCGATCAAGCTCTACAAACGATTCAATATATTTTTGACACAGAATAATCCGACTACTTAAAGGTTGTACAATGAAAGTCTGCTTTCAGGCTTTCATTTACGACCTACAGTTTGGTCGTTTATTGACAGCAATTTATTTTTTAGAAAATGACCATTGTCCAAACAATCCTCGTACAATCATTTCAAATAAATCTGTACGAGATACGAAACCGTTGGTAAGAATCCCTACAGTCCCCTCGTTTTTACTCACTTGATGCTTGTGCGTCCACTGATCAATCGCCTCCCCTAACGTATGTCCTGAACGGATTAGATGCGCAACATCCTTTGGGATTGGAAGTCCTAGTCCAGAAGTGAAAAACAACTGACCATCATCTGTTTTTAAAGCTCCCCAATTACAAAGCCACATCGAATCATCTTCATCGACAATCCCTCCTTCTAACCCGATTGCAGCCATCGCATGAGATGAAGATAGGGCACCTTCAGCTCGATTGGCTGCACCTCGTTTTGTTTCATTCTGAGAATATGGTTGCTCTGAGACAAAGGACGGCACATCTTGACTATATACTTCATAACCGTATGGCTGAAAAACACGACTTACGGCATTGATTTTCACTCGATTTGTTGAGCCTACTACGATTGATTTCACCTTTTCACCCTCTTTAAAATTTCCCTTTATCAAAAAAACGACGCCTCCCCCCATCTACAAATAAAAATGGGTGAGAACGTCGCTTACGTCGAGATGAGCGACTTTTATGTATTCGCTCGAATCGTATCCAAGGCATTGCGATCTGTTTTTTTCGCTAGTTTAACAATCAATTCTTTTGCCGCTTCATAGTCATCGACGTGAACAATGCTCGCTGATGTATGAATATAACGTGAGCATATACCGATAACAGCTGAAGGGACACCGTTATTTGCCATATGAACACGCCCTGCATCTGTTCCACCTTGAGAAATAAAGTATTGATACGGAATATCTTCTGATTCTGCTGTATCAAGAACAAATTCACGCATACCGCGATGGGTGATCATCGTCCGATCAAAAATTCGTAAAAGCGCTCCTTTACCAAGGTGACCAAAAGCATCTTTACCACCTGTCGCATCATTAGCTGGACTTGCATCAAGTGCGTAAAACACATCAGGTTGTATCATGTTTGCAGCGACTTGAGCACCTCTTAAACCTACTTCTTCTTGTACTGTAGCTCCTGAATAAAGAATATTAGGTGTATTTTCCCCTTGCAACTCCTTAAGAAGTTCAATTGAAAGACCTACACCGTAACGGTTATCCCATGCTTTGGCAAGAAGCTTCTTCTCATTGGCCATTTTTTCAAGCGGGCAGATAGGAACAATTTGTTGACCCGGCTTAATACCAATTCTTTTCGCATCTTCGCGGTCATCCGCACCAATATCTATGTACATATTCTTAATATCCATTGGTTTATTTCGTTTTGACTCATCTAAGAGGTGGGGTGGCGTTGAACCTACGACACCAGTAACTGGTCCTTCATCGGTTATAATTTGGAACCGTTGTGCTAATAATACTTGGCTCCACCACCCACCTAATGTTTGAAAGCGAATTAACCCTTTCTCGGTAATTTGTGTCACCATAAATCCGACTTCATCCATATGTCCGGCAACCATGACTCGTGGTCCTTGTTCGTCTCCCTTCTTCACACCGAACACACCACCTAGACGATCTTGGATCACGTCATCCGCGTACTTTTCTAACTGGTTGCGTACGTATGCTCGAACGTCGTGTTCAAACCCTGGTGCTCCTGGGATTTGGGTTAATGTTTTAAACATTTGATATGTTTCTTCTCTCATGACAAACTCACTCCCACACGATTTATAATATGTATGTCCTTATTTTATCGGAAGAATTCTTTCATTTCCACTTTTCAAAAGAATTCTTGTCTATCTTGACCACAATTTGGCATTTCGTACATCGTCCGATATACTAAAGATGATGTCACTCGTTTACGATTCTAAAGAAAATGAGGTGTTGATATGAGTTTAAAACGATTTATTTTTGGATTAGGTGTAGGTGCTGCTGCAGGCTACCTACTGAAAAATCAAATCGAACAGTCCGGCGTTCAAATGTCACCTGAAAAAGCATTACGAGAAGTGAAACGACACGTTGAATCGATTGGTACCATCGATGGCACTTGGATCCATATGGTTCCCGAAACGTATACCCAAAACCAACTTGACTACGATGTGTACCGAGGTGGTGTGTCATGCACAACAGATGATGAGTTGAAAACATTCGAGTTCCTCGTTGATGCTTCAACGGGAACCGTTTTACGGCTATATGAACAAGAATCATAATCCGCGCATAATGAAACGCCCTTTATTGATTAAGCAAAGGGCGTTCTCTTCTTCATTTACTTCCGCTGTCTTTCAAGTGATCCGATGACACTTCCATTTTCATCCAACTTCAGCGCACGGTATTTATAATCATGGTAAAACAAAAACCACGCGTTCTGTTTTATCGCAGGTAATAAATGCTCTTGCTTCATAGCAATCGAATCCATTGGATAATCATCAAACGCTAATACCCAAAGGGCATTTTGGTGTGCGTGGGTCGGCATTAAATCCGCCATATGCACGATGTGTTCACCTTTGCGGTCAATCTTTAAAATCGCATGACCTGCACTATGTCCCCCTGTATGGATTAAACGAATGCCTTCTACAACTTCATAAACATCCTCATAAGTTTCCACTTGGTGACGGATCGGTTTCCAATTCATTTCAAAATACGTACTTCTGGAGCGGATATTCGGATGTAATAACTCTTCCCATTCCGTTTCTTGAACAATCACCGTTGCATTTTCAAATGTCGGAACAAGTTCACCAACTTCATTATAACGAGCTAAGCCACTAGCATGATCAAAATGCATATGCGTCATTAGGACGGTATCAATATCCCGACAAGTTAACCCTAAATGTTGTAAACTTTCTTCAAGCTTTGCTTCCTCAAAAATACCAAAATTGCGCATTTGTTTGTCGGTAAATTTACGATTGCCTATACCCGTATCAATCAAAATGTTTCTACCTTCTACTTGCAATAAAATCGGGTCTGTACGCAACTCAACTTGGTTTTGCTCATTACACGGGTATTTTTTACTCCAAAGCGGTTTTGGGACGACTCCGAACATCGCACCACCGTCCATATGTGTGACACCGCCATTCAACCATGTAAACGTCATATCCCCTCTTTGGAATTGTTCCAACATACCCACTCCTTACGTGTTCATTACGAAGGGAAAGAAGCTTCACAACGATATATTCGATTCCCTCGCTCTGAAAACTTTTCCTCATATTCAGTCATTACATTAAATGATATGTCGCTATTGTGTAAATCTAAACTAATGTTTTGTAACTTTAAACCGTACTTAGAAAAGCTTTCGAGTGAGTATTCAAATAAGCCTTGATTATCTGTTTTAAAATGAACTTCACCTTTCGGCTTTAACACTTCTTGGTACATTGATAAAAAACCTTCATGAGTGAGTCGGCGTTTTGCGTGACGCACTTTCGGCCAAGGGTCAGAAAAGTTGAGATAGAGTTGATCAATTTCCCCTTCAGCAAAAAAAGAACGTAATTCTTGCACATCTTCATTTAAAAATACAAGATTTGGTAAATTCGCTTTTTCTGCACGTTCAATCGCACTTACGATCACGCTATCAAATTTCTCAATACCAATAAAGCAAACATCTGGGTATGCTTGAGCCATTTCAGTTAAAAACTTTCCTTTCCCCGTCCCTACTTCGACATGGATAGGACCATTATGATTAAAATAAGCCGCCCATTCTCCACGGTATTCTGACGGATTTGGCGGAACAATATTTGGGCTGTTAGCGATTTTTTCTGCCGCCCAAGGTTTGTTTCTTAAACGCATTTTTTTCACCTCTGTTTGTACATTTATGAATAACCCTCTAATTATCACTGTTCATCATGCGAGGGAAATTTAAGCAAGTATCAAATAATACAAGGTCGGACATTCCTAAAAAGAGTGTTAATGAATTGATGAGGAGGATGTGTTTCAATGCCAATGAACGAACATCATCAATTACAACTATTGATGGATATTTTAACAAACCAACAACAAGAGCACTTTGGCACTCACGATGAGCTTGTTCAAATGGAACAATTAGCAAGCTCTCTCTTGAAAAAAGATACTGTAGATGATGAGTTAAAACCTGTGCTCATGGCGATTGAACAGTACTGTCACCAACACTTACAAACTGGAGAGCAACAATTACATTCTACAGAAGAAATTAGTCAATGGCATCAAGCCATTTTCCGTCATGAACAAGCAAACCATACACCGTTTCCTTGATGGCTTGACTATTTTTTAAGGTTATAAAAAGGGCTGAAGCTTTCTTCGGCTCAGCCCTTTCAAATCATCGTTTCAATATCATAGTAAAGAGAGCCTTAATTTTGCGCTCCTTCGAACTGTTCTTTCGTTTCTGTAATCAATGATTGCAACCCATTTGTCCATCGAATCACTTCTGAATATGCTTCTCGTTCTGTATGCCAAATGATCGCTTCAACGGATTGAGAGATCATATACCAAAGCATTCTTTGATATAAGTCTTTCGTAAACGCTATTCCATATGCTTCAAGCCACTTTTCCCAATCTGATCGAGGTATATATGAATATAATAGCAAACTAATATCAAAAGCAGGATCAGCAACCATCGCTCCGTCCCAGTCAATTAAGTAAAGACTTCCATCGTGACTAACCATCCAATTGTTATGATTCACATCACAGTGACATACAACCATTTCATTCGATTCGACTCGGTTCGCGTATTTATATAAAAGCATCATTGCATC
Source organism: Texcoconibacillus texcoconensis (assembly GCF_014202575.1). Classification (GTDB taxonomy): domain Bacteria; phylum Bacillota; class Bacilli; order Bacillales; family Salisediminibacteriaceae; genus Texcoconibacillus; species Texcoconibacillus texcoconensis. Next base: position 172,606 of record NZ_JACHHB010000003.1, read on the forward strand.
ATCGATATGATCATTTTGCACATCTTGCTCCGCAAGCACCATTTCTAACCCTTTTAAAATTGAAAAAGGGGTTAACGGCTTATTTCCCATTCGTTTAAACATTTCCAATAGTTCAGTAGAACGGTGAATGGTACTTAACAGTTGTGCAACTGCCGTTTGGTTCATTTCTGATTGTTCAAGCCTTCTCCCGTTGATCCAACGCTGTGCAGTAATGACATCGCCATTTTCCAGGCGTTTTGTCCAAAGAAGTTTCGGGACAATACCTTCAGCGGATAATACGGCCAAAAACGGGGAAGAATTTCGCTTTATAAACAATTTTTGATCGCCCTGCTGAGCGATATACGCTTCACCAGTCGCCCCTCCAGCAGGATGCAACTGCCACCCTTCTCCTAAGAAATGTTTCAACCAATTCACCCTCAATTTCGTCTAGACTTGATGAATATAATCACAATCGCCAAATCAAAGGCTTTGTGATCAACGCCGTTCCCGCTCGCTTAGCCTTCCCGAAAGGTCTTACTTTCTGCACGTTCATGACGTCCTCAACGTTTATAACCATCCCTTTTTAACTTCCTAAAAGGGAAAAGTCTTTTATCATTGTAAAAAAGAATCCTTCTTTGTTCAACTTAAGAACCAAAATTTTTAGTTCTTCAACTCAAGTCATGGACTCTGCTCTTTAGCCCAACCTAGAAGGTCATCATTAATATAGCGCCACTCTTCGATCGTCATGGCTGGTAAAATTTGCACGAGTGAGCTTTCACTCTTGTGATAGCCGATTTTCTCCTTCAAGTCTTTTTTTGCATCTTTAAACCGTGTTGCAAAGCAGACTGTCTCTGGCCATTCCTGCACGTATAAGGCTACGCCAATCGTTCCTACCCAATCATACTCTTTGCGTACATAAATGGTGTACTGATCATTTCGTTTATTATGAGCAGGTTGATGTTTCTCAGTGCTAATCACGCTTCCCCCTTTTTTTATAACATCAATAAATGTCATTATTTCTCTCTCCGTCATATAAGGTGAATGCTTGACGTATTATACGATGTAAAAAGACAGATTTCAATCACTTTAAGACGCTTTGTTAACATCCTACACCGTTTTTTCATTAAAAGTCTTCATCATCACTATTTTCGCTTTTATCTGTCGTTGTCATACAATGGAATAATAAATGCTCAACAGCTTTTAATTGATTGTGCTTCACAGGTGAACCATGTCTAATCAATGACTGACGCCATTGATAAAGCGAGCGCTTATCAATATGACGTACAGTTGGGTGAACATCAACTCGGTCAATGAAGCTATCTTGAGCAAGGAATACGCCTTTCAGACGAATGTCACTGCCTATTTCTTGAAGTATTGGTGAAATCACCGTTCGCATCCGTTTCAAACGGATCATCGGATTTAAAATACGTTGGCGGTCTTCTCCGACTTCTTTCACCCAATAGCGCTCACTTTCGTAACGATAAATTGTTTGATCATCCCCAGGGAGTGGAACAATCATTTGTATATCAGTTGGTGTTACAAGCAAAATATCTAACTCAATGGGTGCTTTATTTGACTGGAAGATCGGATAGTAAAATAAAAACATGTTATCTGGACACTCTTTTACAAAACGAGATAACCAAGGGTCATGATAATATGCTTTTTTAACACGAGACTTTTCCGTTATTGTAGAACTCGCCCAACTAATTTGAAAATGAAAAATCTCATCGAGAAAAGCTTGTTTTAATGCTTGTTCAGAAGAACGATAGGAAGATGGTTTCTCTGACTTTACATTTACTTCATCTATCTTTTTCCCATTACCTCGTTGGAATGGAAGCCATGACTTTATGCGAGACAACGATTTCCATAATGGTTTTGTCTCCCCTTCAGCAGTAACTTCATAAGCATCTTCAATGCTTTCGTTTAGCTGATTGTCATGGTGCCCCCACTCTGCTTGCATTCGTTTCCAACGTTCTTTCTTTAGCCGAACAAGTTGACTTGGATAACGATACATATCCAATTCATACCTAGACACATAGTCTTCCAGCTTCACAAGATGAGCCACTGATTCTCCTCCTCATATAAAACGAACTCCATTATTCCTCTACTTATTTTACCATAATCATCGTTCATTTCGCTCTGAATCGTTATTTAATTGAAATGTTAGACACTTTCTTATACATAGGTTCTTTTGTCGGGCTGACTGTAAATATACAAACATTTTCAACATTCCAAGTCATTGGTTCTAGCGTGAGGTTTTGACGATCAATCGCAAAAGAAGACGACGAACGTTTATTTTTTTTCGCTAACGTAATATGGGGACGAAAAGGTCGCTTGTCCACAGAATAGCCCTCATTTTGTAACATCGTCTGAACTTGTTGGTGCAAATCATTTAGGGCCGCTTGTTCTTCAATTCCACCCCATACAACGCGTGGCTCACTAACCGAACCAAAAATACCGACATGAGATAAGGTTAGTGAAAAGGGACTCATTTGTTCAGCTATTTTTCTTATTTGATGGTCTAATCGATCACGCCCCTCATCAGAAACGCCTCCTAAAAAAGCAAGCGTAATATGAAAGTCGTCTATATGGGTGCATCTCTTAAAATGTTCAAAAACATTTAACTGTTCTTGCTTCGTCACCAACAATGACCTTACTTTATCGGGTAATGGCAACCCGATAAATGTATGTTCCCCACTCATGTACTACCTCCTTTTGTCGCTTGCAGCTTACTTATGATAAAATAAAGGTTAGATAACTGATCATACTGATCAACTTTATGAACGAAATGTTGAACTAACATTGTAACCGATTAAAAGGATGTGATAACAATGCGCGTTGTAGAAAATATGGCTGAATTGATCGGCGATACACCTGTTGTTAAACTTAATGAGTTACCAGATGCCAATGGTGCTGACGTTTACTTAAAGCTCGAATTCATGAATCCTAGTGGGAGTGTTAAGGACAGAGCTGCTTTTAATATGATCGTTGAAGCTGAAAAACAAGGTTATTTAAAACCAGGTTCTACCATTATCGAGCCTACATCAGGAAACACTGGAATTGGCCTTGCCATGAATGCCGCTGCTCGCGGTTATCGAGCAATTCTTACGATGCCAGACACAATGTCTCAAGAAAGAATTAACCTCTTAAAGGCATATGGCGCTGAAGTTGTACTCACCCCAGGAGAAAAGAAGATGCCTGGTGCCATCGAAAAAGCACACCAACTTGTAAAAGAGATTGACGGTAGTTTTATGCCAATGCAATTTGAGAACGAGTCAAACCCTGATGCCCATCGTAAAACAACGGCTCGTGAAATAGAAAAAGCTGTAGAAACGATTGGTAAACCTCTTGCTGCATTCGTTGCTGCATCCGGAACAGGTGGGACTGTCACAGGTACAGGTGAAGAATTAAGAAAGTCATTCCCTGATGCGACCGTTCACGTTGTTGAACCAAAAGGGTCTCCTGTTTTATCTGGTGGAAAACCAGGCCCTCATAAACTCGTCGGTACAAGTCCAGGATTCATACCACCAATCTTAAACCAAGACGTATACGACGAGATTTTAACGATTACTGACGAAGATGCTTATCGTATTACACACCAACTCGCTTCCAAAGAAGGGATCCTCGTCGGACCGTCATCTGGAGCTGCTTGTTTTGCTGCCCTTGAAGTCGCTAAACAGAAACGTTCAGATGAAGTCGTCATCGCCATTGCATGTGATACTGGTGAACGTTACTTATCGACTGATTTATTTGATTTTGATAAGTCTTAATACTGAAGGGTCAGGCCCATGTGGTCAGACCCTTTTATTATTTTCTTTTTGAATATGTATGATTCACTGCGTCTCGTTGGCCAACTCATAGATTGCTTGTGCATAAATCGCGGTCATAGCTAATAGATCATCAACATGAATATATTCATCAACTTGGTGGGCTACATCGTCTCTTCCTGGAAAAACTGGTCCGAAAGCAACACCCTTTTTCAAAGCACGAGCATAGGTTCCACCACCAATTGCTAGTAAATCACTGTTTCCCTGCGCTTGTTCATAAATGGATGCGAGCGTTTTAACGAGTGGATCTTTAGGATCTATATAATGAGGACGTTCGTGGGAATGGATGTCCATCTGCCAACCATCTTCACGAAAGTGGTCCGCTATTCTTTCTATCATTCGATCACCATCTATGCCATTCGGATAACGAATATTTAAACCAAGCTTTCCTTTTCCTTCACACCACTCAATGACCCCTGCATTGACACTAACACTTCCAAGCTCAGAGTCAGAATGAGCAATCGCCATTTTCTCCCCGTATGGGTCGTCTATAATGGTATTGATGAGTTTTTCAAGAAATAGCATATCCCCTTTTGATAATGGCTGCTCTCTTAAAAATGTTGCTAGGTAAAACCCTGCATTCTCCCCTTTTTCGGGCGTACTACCATGGGCAGCCTTCCCATTCACTACAAGGTGAACTTGATGATGATCTATGAGCTCTGCTTTGCCTTTCAGTTTCCTTTGATCTAAAAAGTTTTCAAAACGATCTATGAGCTCATTTGCTAAATGGCCTTCTACATAAACTTCTGCTTGATCTGGGACCATGTTCAGGCGTTCACCCGCTCTCATTTCCTTCATACAAAGAGCTTCGCTTTCAACATTCATTGCTTCTAAATGATAGCCTAGTTCGATATCGATGATTCCCTTTTCAGCATATATAACAGGAAATGATGCATCCGGTACAAAACCTACATGAGGCATTTGTTCATGACGAAAGTAATGGTCAACACACTCCCAATCCCTTTCTTCATCAGTTCCTAAAATCAATCTTACCCTTCGTTTTAAGGGCAGATTCAACTCTTTAATGATTTTTAAAGCATAAAAAACAGCCATCGTGGGCCCTTTATCATCAACAGCTCCACGCGCAAATAATTTTCCGTCTCTTACCTCAGCTTGAAATGGAGGAGACGTCCACCCTTCATTTGCTGGAACAACATCCAAATGACCTAGAACGCCTACAATTTCCTCACCATCACCATATGTAATGTGCCCTGCGTACCCATCGATATTTTTCGTTTCAAAGCCAGATTGATAACCATGATGAAGCATGAAAGATAAAGCTTCTGCAATCGGCTTTCCAAAAGGAGCACCTAGTACAATCGATTCTTCTTCATAGGTACTTTCAATATTTAGCAAATCCATTGTATCTACCAATAAGTCATTTTTCCGCTTTTTTACTTCCTCTATCCAATCAATCATTATGTTAAACTCCCTTCTTTTAAAAATACCGCGCCCTAACAGTAAATAATGTATTGTCTTTGCGATTTTTCAGAAATTCAGTTAAAATAGATATAGCCTTGGACGGAATATGTGGCCAACCCATATCGTTATATGATGCCGATCACCGTCCTTAACCTTTAAAGGAGTGGTTTTTTGAAGCCTTCGACTGACCGGATGTTGACCCGGATCAAATCGATCTACCTTTACATTAAAGAGAAAGGGACCGTGACGACAAACGAATTAGTTGAAGAATTCGGTACGACAAAGCGAACCATTCAGCGCGATTTGAATGTACTCGAGTATAACGACCTTGTTCACAGTCCGAGCCGTGGCCTATGGACAGCAAAGAAACGGGACACGAACGTTTCCTAACAAAAAAATCAGGTAAACAAACTTTGAAAGGCCAAAGAAGACCTCTCTTCTTTAGCCTTTTTTCTTTGTACATAACTTTCTTGCTAAGCCTCCGCTTTTAACATCTCATACTCTTCTTCCGTCAAATCACGGTATTCACCTGGTTCTAGGTCTTCATCTAGCTGTAACGAACCCATCGCTTCTCGCTTTAAACGGACGACACGATTTCTGCGAGCAGCAAACATCCGCTTCACTTGATGGTACTTCCCTTCATAGATTGTGACTTCTACAACATCCCCATTTTCATTCTCGGAACATAGTTCTGCTGGTTTTGTCACATAGCCATCGTCCAATTCAATCCCTTGCTGAAAAGCTTCTATATCTCCATCTTTTAAAGGCTCTGCTAACCAAGCACGATATTTCTTCGGAACGTGCCTTTTCGGTGATGTCAATTGGTGCGCAAACTTTCCATCATTCGTAATGAGCAACAAGCCTGTTGTATCTTTATCTAAGCGACCAACGGGAAACGGCTCATACCTTACATCTTCTGGTTCAAGGATATCAATGACCGTTTCTTGGTTTATATCTTCTGTCGCTGACAAAAGACCATCAGGTTTGTTCATCATTAAATAAATATAAGGTTTGTATTCAACTTCTACACCAAAAACTTTTACTTCTTGCTCATCTGGGTCTACATGCATTTTTCCATCCTTGGCAACTATACCATCGACGGTCACACCACCTTTTTTGAGCGTTTTTTTCACTTCTTTTCTTGTTCCAAATCCGCTATTCGCTAATAGTTTGTCAAGTCTCATCACGTTCTTTTACCTCCTGCAAAACACGTTGTCCAAACGTACCAAGTTTCCCTTGATGATACGCTTTCGTTACTCCTAAAACAATTTGCCGACTTGCATAATCGATGATTTGATCATCAATCGATTGCTCTTTTAATTCTTTTTGTAACATCGTTACCATTTCAATCGTTCTTTTTGTTGCTAAGCGGTTCACTTCTAAAACGTCTTCTTCTGCTCCTTCAATAACAGTCATATTTTTCCCTAACAATGCTTGAACATGTTCTCTGTCCTTTTTGTGTACGGGTGTTACAACAGCTAACCCTTCACCGTCTTCCTTTAATTGATCAGCTTGGGTCACAAATTTGCACGCAACAACGCGCTGGCCCTCTTTTAAATAAGGGATGACATCACTTTGCGTCGCTTTTGTCACTGGCAAATAAAATGTAGCATTACCTGGAAATTCCTCTGCGTATGTAGACAAAAACGTCTTTAGTGCTTGCACAGGTAAAAATAACCACACGTGCTCATAAGCAGCAAATTGATCACTTTCTATGCTGACAATACGTTGATCGTTTTCTTGTGCAGTTCTTATCCGTTCTTGCGTTCGATTGTAAATTGCAACCTGCGCAGATGGCGGCATTAAAGTTAACAAAGCTTGAGGTAATCGCCCATACCCGATAAACAAATCCATAACACAGCCCCCTTAAGTAGAAAGAAAAAAGGGAGCGTAAACGTTACTCCCCTTTTCCAAACATATAATGTTTTGTACGCATATTAACATTTAAGACGATCCCAATCGCAATCATATTCGTTATTAAAGCACTACCACCATAGCTAATAAATGGTAAGGCTAATCCTGTTATTGGCATAACCCCGACAGCCATCCCGATATTTTGAAATACTTGGAAAACAAGCAGCCCGACCGTACCAGAAACTAAATACGTACCAAACGTATTATTACATGTAAAAGCAATAATGATCATTCGATAAAACATAAGAAAATAGATAACGATCAGTACAGTCGCACCAAAAAAACCAAACTCTTCCGCTATAACAGTGAATATAAAGTCTGTATGGATTTCTGGAATAGCACCACTTTGCGACTTAACACCTTCGGTAAAACCAGACCCGTAAAGCTGACCAGCACCTATTCCCTGCAATGCATGGATTAACTGATACCCGATGTCTGTTGGATAATTGTAAGGGTCAAGCCATGCATAAATTCGGTTTAATTGGTGCGTATTAATAAAATTCGTGAAGAACTCGAAAAAATTATTGTGCAACCATACAAGAAATCCGATACCAACTGTAATCGTGCCAACGATTAAACCAATCATCCTCCATGTCACACCAGCCATAAGAATCATCGTTAATATCACAGCTCCGACCACAAGAGCTGTCCCTAAATCAGGCTGTTCCAAAATCAAGACAAATGGAGGAAGGCCAATCACAAGGACACTCCCCACAAGTTTACAATCTTCTTTAAATGTCTTAGGCCTAGGTCGTTGAGAAATATGATAAAGATAGTGCGCCAAAGCTAAAACAACAAAGATTTTAACAAACTCCGACGGTTGAAATAACAAGAAGTCTGGATGCCCTAGCCAACGTTGAGCACCATTTTGCTCAATACCAAATAGCGCAACCAACAAGAGCAAGAAAATGCCTAGACCATAAAAGGGAATCGAGAAATTTCGAAATAAGTCGTAATCAATACTCATTGCACCAACCATAAGTACAACACCAATTCCGTACCATACAACCTGCCTTCGCAAAAAGAAGGTTGGGTCATTCGGAAAATATTGACCCGAAGCACTATAAACAGCTAAAAAGCTAATGCACATGAGCAAAAACAACAAAAATAAGAGGGTAAAATCTATTTGCTGAAACGCGGTTTTTCGTTCTTGCATCGCATCCTCCACATCTATCACATAAGTGAAATCACCCAATATACGGCTGGGAAATATCACTTTTTGCTGAAACTGAACTTTCTTCACGCTCTTCTAAACGTGATTCCTCCTTGGTCATTTTCCCATTGTAACGATCAATATTCAACAAAATTCCGATAAAAATGAACGTCACTATAAGAGAAGAGCCTCCATAGCTTAAAAACGGAAACGGTATACCAGTAATTGGTAAAACGCCACTAACTGCACCTGCATTGAATATCACCTGTATAGCTAATTGAAAAGAAATTCCGAAAGCCAATAGACTTCCAAATGTGTCAGGACATCGCAATCCAATTAATAAACCACGCAGAATAATGAGTCCTATCGCTCCAAATACAAATGTAACACCTAGAAACCCTAACTCTTCACTAACAATAGCAAGAATAAAATCAGTATGGGCTTCAGGTAAATAAAACAATTTTTGTACGCTTTGTCCTAGCCCCGCACCTGATAGACCACCATGAGCAATCGCCATATATGATTGAATTAATTGATAACCATCACCACTTGCACTTGCAAATGGATCCATAAAACCGGCGATACGGTTCCAACGATAGTCTTCTGAAAAAGCGTAATACGCCACAACACTGACACCAAAAATGGACATTGCAAACAAATGCCACGTTCGCGCACCAGAACAGAATACGATCAAACCACTCACAATGACGATCGATGTCGCCGTTCCTAGGTCAGGCTGCATTAAAATTAACACAAAGAAAACAGCAATGACACAAAGAGGCGGAAACACGCCACGCAAAAAATCATCGATATAAGATTGTTTACGGGAATAGACGTAAGCTAAATACATGATTGCAGTCAGTTTGATAAATTCAGAAGGTTGTATCGTAAAACCACCGAATCTAATCCAACGTTGCGCACCATTCACATCATGTCCAACCCCAGGAATAAACACAAACAGCAAGATGAATACTGATGCTAAAACAAGGATTGGAGCTAATTTCTTATAGCGCCGATACGGAAAAAAAGCAAAAAAGAACAGTAGCATAAATGAAATAATGATCCAAACTAAGTGGCGTTGAAAATAAAACGTAAAATTGTCGTAAAATTCAAATCCTAAAACATAACTCGCGCTATAAACGATCACGAGACCGAAAAGACTTAAAAGTGCAACTACGATCAACAGTGTCCAATCAAAATGTCGTCGTTTTTCCTCATTCATAGTAACCCCCAGAAGCTTATCTTACTAATAGCTTCTCTCCTATCATTTATTCTAGTTTATATATTATAACAGAGTCTCTACAACGCTAAAAGAGACGCTATACTCAAATTAGGCAAAGATGAAAATAAAAGGGTGGCTCAGCAAGCCACCCTTTACTTCGTTTTACATGCTTAATTATGCAAGGCACCTGCAACACGCGTTACACGAGCACCTAATCGTTGGGCCATCGTTAAATCTCGCTCATCTGGCTGCAAACTTCCATCCGTACCTGCAATTGTCGATGCACTGTACGGTGAGCCACCGATCGCATCGGATGACATAAGCTCCGGGTTTTCGCCGTACGGTAACCCTACAAAAATTAACCCAAAATGAAGAAGTGGAACAATCGAAGTAATCGCTGTTGTCTCCTGTCCACCATGAACAGACCCAGTACTCGTAAACACAGCTGTTGCTTTTCCTTCTAACTCACCATTTGCCCAAAGTCCCCCTGCAGCGTCTAAGAACTGTTTCATTTGCGCGGGCATTGCCCCATATCGGGTAGGAATCCCCCATATAATACCATCTGCCCATTTTAAGTCATCATGAGTTGCTTCAGGTACCTCCGCTTGCATTTTTTGCGCCTCAACATAAGCCTCTTGCGAAGACATTGCTTGTTTTGTTGCCTCAAATTCAGGAATTTTAACCATTTTCGCATCAGCTCCTGCTTCTTGAGCACCTTTTTGAACTGCTTGCGCCATCGTATATACATGTCCGTATGAACTATAGTAGGGGATAAGAATGTTCGTCATTATATACCAGTCTCCTTTTCGTTATTTCATTTCTAGGATGTCTAGATTTCAAATCGATAAACAAAAAGTTGGCATCTTTTATCGATCTTCACGAATGCCCTATGATGAGCCGTTTCAGCTTTTTCGCTTTTTCGGGCTCTCTTCAATTGTCCGGATAAACTTGGGTTCGGACAGGTATACTGCTTTTGCTCTGCAACCTGTCCGAAGAACGCCTACCTTCGGACAGGTCTACTGCTTTTGCTACCAAAACTGTCCGAACATTCCTTGGCTTCGGACAAGTTTACCTTTTTCCTCTGCAAACTGTCCGAAGAACGCCTACCTTCGGACAGGTCTACTGCTTTTGCTACCAAAACTGTCCGAACATTCCTTGGCTTCGGACAAGTTTACCCTTTTTCCTCTGCAAACTGTCCGAAGAACGCCTACCTTCGGACAGGTCTACTGCTTTTGCTCTCAAAACTGTCCGAACATCTCCTACCTTCGGACAGGTCTACTGCTTTTGCTCTCAAAACTGTCCGAACATCTCCTACCTTCGGACAGGTCCACTGCTTTTGCTACTCAAACTGTCCGAACAACCCCTACCTTCGGACAAGTCTACTGCTTTTGCTCCCAAAACTGTCCGAACATCTCCTACCTTCGGACAGGTCTACTGCTTTTGCTACTCAAACTGTCCGAACATCCCCTACCTTCGGACAAGTCTACTGCTTTTGCTCCCAAAACTGTCCGAACATCCCCTACCTTCGGACAGGTCTACTGCTTTTGCTACTCAAACTGTCCGAACATCTCCTACCTTCGGACAGGTCTACTGCTTTTGCTACTCAAACTGTCCGAAACTCGACCTTTAGTTCACATATCAGCAGCGTATTTTTCTCCAACAGGAATTAATTATGAGATTTCACCACTATTTGGTGATGAAACGTTGATATATCGCAATAAAAAAAACGCATGTGATTTTCTATTTGAAAATCAATGCGTTTTCCTTTGTGATTTGATTGTTTGCACCTCTGAAGTAAACCGTTACTTTTAGATAAGAAATGCTTTCTTTCACGGTCTATTCTTTTTGCTGTAGAGGTCTTTTTTTGTTAAGAAAACGAAAGCGATGTCCTAATACGTCTCCAGCTAAACCAGAACGTACAGTTAATAAGAAATACGTAAGCGTCCCGACTACAACTGGAACAGCTAAAGAAATTAGGCTATTGCCCCATGATTCTAACGGGAACCATTGTTGAAGCAACCGATTCGTTAAAATGACGACAACAGCCATTGCAAACGTGAACATCACAATGAGAAGTGAACGTTTCAAGAGAAACACATAGTTATAAGACGTATACTTAGAGATCGCCCAAATCGTTATTGCAATCGCAGCTAAATACCCTATCGCTGTTGCAAAAATCGCCCCCGTTGCCCCTAACCAACTGATTAACAGTGTGTTTAACAACGCTTTTAACAACACGCCAACCGTTAGTGCAATGACAGCATATCGTTGCTTATCTATTCCTTGGAGCAGTGCAGCAGAAACCGGAAACACTGAGAACAAAATCGCAACCGGTGCGTAGTATTGCAAAATATCTCCACCAATTTCTAGATCATCAAGTCCAAATAACGTTGCATAAGCCGGATCAGCTAGCAAAAATAAACCAATTCCCGCTGGTACACTAATAAATAAAATAATCTGGAACGTTTGTGTCACTTGTTTTTTTAACCCCTCATGATCACCATGTGTATATGATTTTGTTAGTGCTGGTAAAATCGTCAGTGACATCGCCGTTGCTACAGAAACAGGGATTAAAATGAGCTTGTGAGAAGCTGATGTAAAGGCGCCAAAGTATCTTTCCGCCTCATTTTGACCAAATCCAATGTCCATCATCGCTTGGTTAAATGTAAATAAATCGACCATTTGAAACATCGGAATCGCTAAGCCGACAAACGAAATTGGTAACGCATATGCGATTAACTCTTTGTACATTTGCTTTAAAGGAAGACGATGGTCAACCTCACTTTGCTCAATTTGTACAGAAATCGCGTTTCTCCTTCGCCACCAAAATATAAATAAGACGACAAGACCACCAAGCGCACCAATAAACGCCCCAAATGTTGCAAATCCTACAGCAACACCGAGCTCGCCCTCAAATATATGAATAATCAGATAAGCTGCTGTTAAAATAAATACAATTCTTACAAGTTGTTCAACGACTTGTGAAACGGCAGTCGGTCCCATCGATTGAAACCCTTGAAAATACCCACGAACAATCGACATAATCGGTACGATAAGAAGAGCAACACTTACCATTCGGATCGTAAATACGACATCTGCCAAATCATTACCTTCCATATTGTTCGGGTCAATCACTTGTCTAGCAATCGGTTCAGCTAGAAGAAACAATAATAAAAACGCAAAAAATCCTGTCACTGTCATGACGAGAAGTCCTGAATGGAACAACCTTTGCCCTGTTCGAAAATCCCCTAAAGCTTGATATTTTGATACAAACTTCGAAACCGCAAGCGGTATCCCAAGTGTCGCTAAGCTTAGTAACACGGTATAAGGTGTATAGCCATAATTATAAAGCGCTAAGCCGTCGAGGCCTACGATCGCTTGAAAAGGGAATATGTATAATAATCCTAGTGTTTTCGAAATAAAAATAGCTGCTGTTAAAATCATCGTTCCACGGACGAGTTGGTTATTTGACATTCTATTCCCGTTCCTTTCAAGTTTCATCACTTAATGAAAACACACTTCAAGCATTGTACCATAGATCGCCCGCTTCGTTCGATAAAAAAAGGGCCAGACATGCATTAAAGAAGTCTGCCCCTTATACCTTTATCCTGCGATCACTTTCACATTGACTTTACGATGTCTCGGCCCATCAAACTCACAGAAGTAAATGCCTTGCCATGTACCAAGAACGAGCCGACCATCTTGAATGATAACTGCTTGTTGCGGTCCAACCGTACTTGTTTTCAAATGTGCTGCAGTATTCCCTTCCATATGACGGTCTTTTTTATGTTCCCAAGGGAATACTTCATCTAATCGCATAATCATATCTTTTTTTACGTCTGGGTCTGCATTTTCGTTAATCGTGATCCCTGCTGTTGTGTGCGCTGAAGCAATATGTACGACCCCTTCACGCACGCCTGACTCTGCCACGATAGTTTCAATGTCTGATGAAATATCAATCATTTCGTCTCTTGCTTTCGTCTTTACACTTAATGTTTTCACGTTGCTTGCTCCTCCTTTCTTTTCCTCTACAATAACAAAAAAGGTTGGCAACAAGTAACCACTCTTTCTTTCATCGCTTTTATCAATAGCGACTTGTTTACGAATACACATTCGCTGAACACGACAATTTTTTTAAAGAAGTTACTAAGAAGTTTTGCAATCGATCTTTTGTCTGATAAGGTAAATAAGTAAATATATCAAGTTAGGAAAAAGGTGATAACCTATGGCGTGGGACGTCATCGTGATCGGTGGGGGACCTGCTGGCCTTATGGCTTCAATAGCCGCTAGAGAACAAGGGGCTTCAGTTCTACTCATCGATAAAGGGAATAAATTAGGAAGAAAACTCGCCATATCTGGCGGAGGACGCTGTAATGTAACGAACCGAATGGAGGAACAGCAGCTCATCGAACACATACCTGGGAATGGTCGCTTTATGTACAGTCCATTTTCCGTATTCAATAATGAAGACATTATACATTTTTTCGAACGCTTAGGTATTCGTTTAAAAGAAGAGGACCACGGTCGCATGTTTCCAGTGGATGACAAAGCGGTAACTGTCGTGCGTACACTTTTAGATCAAATTCATAGGCTCGGTGTATCCATTCGAAAAAACACACGCGTGATTGATATTGACTACAGCGATGATCAAACAGCTGTTGAAGCGGTCCACATTGAAGGCGGAGAACGCCTTGAAACAAACGCCGTGATTATTGCTACTGGCGGGAAGTCTGTTCCTCATACTGGTAGTACTGGTGATGGGTACCCATGGGTTGAAAAAGCTGGCCACAAGGTGACAGAACTATACCCAACCGAAGTTCCACTTACTTCTAGAGACCAACTTATAAAATCGAAAAAATTACAAGGACTATCATTGCGCGAAGTCAAATTAAGCGTCATTGACCCAAAGAAAAACAAACCGCTCATATCTCATGTTGGCGATATGATTTTTACACACTTTGGTTTTTCCGGTCCGATTGCACTTAGGTGTAGTCAGTTTGTCGTAAAAGCATTGAAAAAACATCACGTTCAAGATGTGAACCTTTTGTTAGATGTATTCCCCTCTCAATCTAACAATGCGCTCATCGATCAATTACGATCTTTACTTGAACAGGAACCCAAAAAAGCGATCCGTAATATTTGGAAATCTTTTGTTCCTGAACGACTGCTAGATGCGATCTTAGAGCAACAAGAGATTGACCCTTATCATACGGTTTCTACTCTTTCAAAACAGGACCTTGAGCGTTTTGCAAATACACTCAAGTCGTTACCCTTATCTACAAATGGAACCCTTCCTATTGATAAAGCATTTGTTACAGGTGGGGGGATTTCTACGAAAGAAGTGGACCCAAAACGTATGGCATCAAAATGGATACAAGGTCTTCACTTTTGTGGTGAAGTGATGGATATTCACGGTTATACTGGTGGCTATAACATTACTGTCGCCTTCTCAACAGGATTTACCGCTGGCAAAGCGGCAGGTGAGGAGTCTCAATACAACAATCATTAATGCAAAAAAGCAGCTTCTAGAGGAGTCTGTACTCCTTCTAGAAAGCTGCTTTTTTATTAATTGGCAACAATATTGACAAGTTTCCCTGGAACAGCGATCACTTTCCGTATTGTTTTCCCTTCCAATTCCTCTTTCATTTTCTCTTCGTTCTTGGCCAACTCTTCCATTTCTTCTTTCGTCGCATCTTTTGCTACTTTTATTTTTGCTTTTACCTTGCCATTTACTTGTACGACAATTTCCACTTCATCATCAACAAGTTTGTCTTCATCGTACGTTGGCCATGCTTCATAACTAATTGTTTCACTGTGGCCTAGCTTCTGCCATAACTCTTCAGTGATATGTGGTGCAACAGGTGCGAGAAGTTTTACGAACCCTTCCATGAATGACTTTGGTAACACTTCTTGTTTATAGCCTTCATTAATAAACACCATCATTTGTGAAATGCCTGTATTAAAACGTAAGTGTTTAAAGTCTTCACTTACTTTTTGCACCGTTTGGTGATACGTCTTCTCAAACTCTGAATTGATATTCGCATCGTCAGTGATTTTCGAATTTAATTGACCTTCATCTGTAACATATAAGCGCCATACACGATCAAGGAAACGACGCGCCCCATCAAGGCCTGTTGTGCTCCATGCTACAGATGCATCGAGTGGCCCCATAAACATTTCATACAAGCGAAGCGTATCTGCACCGTGGGTTTGAATAATATCGTCAGGATTTACGACATTGCCTTTCGACTTACTCATCTTCTCGTTATTTTCACCAAGAATCATCCCTTGGTTATATAACTTTTGAAACGGCTCTTTCGTTGGAACAATGCCAATATCATATAACACTTTGTGCCAGAAGCGAGCGTACAGCAAGTGAAGAACAGCGTGCTCGGCTCCACCAATGTAAATGTCGACAGGTAACCAATGTTTTAATTTTTCAGGGTCTGCAAGCTGCTCTTCATTGTCTGGATCAATATAACGTAAGTAGTACCAGCAGCTTCCTGCCCATTGCGGCATCGTATTCGTTTCACGGCGCCCTTTCAGGCCTGACTTTTCATCATAAACGTATAACCATTCTTCATTGTTTGCTAGTGGTGATTCACCTGTTCCAGAAGGTTTAAATTCATCCATATCCGGAAGCGTAAGCGGTAATTCTTCCTCTGGTATCGGTGTCATCGAACCATCTTCCCAATGAATCATTGGAATGGGTTCACCCCAATAACGTTGGCGACTAAACAACCAATCGCGCAGACGGTACGTCGTTTTACGCTCACCTTTTCCGTTTTCTTCTAACCAATCGATCATTTTCGCGATCGCTTCTTGATTGTACAATCCGTTTAAAAAGTCAGAGTTTACGTGTGGCCCATCTTCCGTGTACGCTTCTTTTGACAAGTCACCACCTGAGACGACTTCTTGAATCGGTAGATCAAACTTATTAGCAAATTCGTAGTCACGCTCATCGTGACCAGGAACCGCCATAATCGCACCTGTTCCATAACTAATAAGCACGTAATCAGCAATCCAAACCGGCAACTTGCCACCAGTGATCGGGTGCACAGCATAAGCACCTGTGAAAACGCCTGTTTTATCTTTAGTTAATTCCGTTCTTTCTATTTCACTCTTTTCACTTGCTTTCTTTTGATAAGCATCCACAGCTTCGCGCTGATCTTCTGTCGTAATAGTTTCTACAAGTTCATGTTCTGGGGAAAGGACAATATATGTGGAACCAAAGAGCGTATCAGGTCTTGTTGTAAATACTGTAAAAGACGCATCATGACCTGAAATATCAAAATCGATGTTTGCTCCTTCAGAGCGACCGATCCAATTGCGTTGCATTTCTTTAATACTACCTGGCCAATCAAGCTCTTCTAAATCTTCTAACAAACGATCCGCATACGCAGTAATTTTTAACATCCATTGTTTCATCGGGCGGCGTTCAACAGGGTGTCCCCCGCGTTCACTGACACCGTCAACGACTTCTTCATTTGCAAGAACAGTACCTAATGCAGGGCACCAGTTTACTGGAACTTCATCGATGTACGCTAAACCGCGTTCATATAATTTGATAAAAATCCATTGTGTCCATTTGTAATAGGACTCATCTGTTGTGTTCACTTCACGGTCCCAGTCGTAAGAAAAACCGAGTGATTTAATTTGGCGTCGGAAGTTATCGATGTTGGCAATCGTAAATTCACGTGGGTGCTTACCTGTATCTAGCGCAAACTGCTCTGCAGGTAAACCAAAAGCATCCCATCCCATTGGGTGCAATACGTTATAGCCTTGCATCCGCTTCATGCGCGATAAAATATCAGTAGCTGTATACCCTTCAGGATGTCCAACATGTAAACCAGAACCCGATGGATACGGAAACATGTCTAAAGCGTAAAACTTTTCCTTTTGGCGATCTTCTGTCGTTTTAAACGTTTTGTTCTCTTCCCAATACTTTTGCCATTTCGTTTCAATTTGTTGGTGATCAAAAGCCATGACAATACGCCTCCTTCAGAATGTTATCGATTGATGAATTTGTCTTCGGTATCAAAAAAACCCCTCGCCCCAATAAAGGGACGAGAGGTATCATCTTTACCTTCCCGCGGTACCACCCAGCTTAGTACAACGCGTACTCACTTTCACCCGTAACGAGGGTAACGACAAGAGCTAGGAAATCAATTCACTCTTGCAACTTCAAGGCGAGTTCGTGAGCGCGAGTGGATGACTTGCACCGACCGTCATCTCTCTAAAAACACCGCAAACTTCACTACTACTCCTCTTCATCGTTTTTCAATTTCGACATCATTCATCATCCGTTATGTATAATATGTATTGTAGAAAGGACAAGTACAAATGTCAAGTTACCAGAAAAGCTGAAACGCCTTGGGCACGAGCAACAAGCAATTCAGGATCGAGGAGCATGCCTCGATAACCCTCATGCTCCCTCTCTCGCAACAGTTTGATTGCTAGGTCCTTTATCAATACGACGATCATAAATGCTCGTCGTAACAAAACCGATGATAAACAAAGCAACAAGAACGTAAAATAACGCCTGCATGCCAAAAACGTCAGCCATAAAGCCTCCAAACAATGGTCCGATCATCCTTCCTCCTGTGGCAACACTATTAACAATCCCTTGGAACAAACCAGCCTTCCCTTCTGGCGCTAATTGATGAGCAATCGTCGGTACAGCCGGCCAAACAAACATTTCCCCAATCGTTAAAACGATCATCGCGGCAAGAAAAGCCGTAAATATTTCAGCTTGTGTAAGGATAAGATAAGCCACCATAAATACCGAAAGTCCAATATAAATTTGCGACTTTAACGAATGTACCCAACGTTGGATAAACATACGCATAAACGGTTGGCAAAACACAATCATTGCTCCATTAATCGTCCATAACAAACTATACTGAGACAACGGGATCCCTAAATCTTGCGTATGAACAGACACTGTCGTTTGCCATTGTACATAAGCAATCCATGAGATAAGAAAGCCAACACACAAAATGAGTAAAGCACGAAAACGTTTTTTATGCTCCTGTATCCCATCTGTTTGCAGTAAACCACTACCAGAACTGGATACATCTTTTTTCGGCTGTAAATAACGAAAGCCGAAAAAAGCAATCACTAAAAATAGGGTATACATGAGTCCATTAGCAAGAAAAACCAAATCAAAGCGATAAGATGCCACAAGTCCAGCAAGGGCCGTACCTAGAGATACGCCAACATTTTGTGCTACATAAATGGCATTAAACGGCCTTCTCCCCCCTTCTGGCCACACGCTACCTGCTAAAGCATACATCGAAGGAATGATGATCCCTGCTCCAAAACCAAGCCCGATAAGCAGGATGACATACGCTTCAAAATGATTAAAAACCGCTAATGTGAACGCACTAGCCATCGTAACCATGATACCTAGTAAAATGGAACGATACCCTCCAATTCTGTCAAACAAATATCCTCCTATTAAATTACCAACCATTCCTGCGCCAGCATTAAATACAAGAACCGTTCCAGCAATCGTCAATGATCGCCCTAATTCTCCATGAATATATATTGTGTTAAGAGGCCAAATAAACGACGCACCTGTTACATTGATAATCATACCAACTACGAGCAACCAAAGTGCTTTCGGCATTTCCGCCAACCCTCGTATGAATGCTTTAGGTGCAGTTATAAGCGTTTTTAACGTTGTTACCATCAGTATTACTCCCCTTAATTTCGAATCACTAAACAATTCTAGAAGAATAAAACCATTCTCGCAACTTAAAACCGTTTAGTTCCACTGACCCCCATCTATCTAGAAGCCTATCCCTATGTTAATATTGAAGAACCTTGCTCTTTACAAGACGGATAATACTTTTCATTTTAAATATATATGAAATAGTGAAACATCGGCGGGAAGGAGTTTTTTCAATGATTGACTTACGAAGCGATACGGTTACAAAACCATCTGAAGAAATGAGAAAAGCCATGTATGAAGGTGAAGTAGGCGATGATGTATACGGAGAGGATCCAACAGTACGAAAACTGGAAGAGCGAATTGCGGAAAACCTCGGAAAAGAGGATGCCCTTTTCGTCCCTAGCGGAACACAGAGTAACCAAATTGCTGTATTAACAGCAACTTCTCCAAGTCAAGAAGTGATTTTGGAAGCATCGTCTCACTTGTTTTATTACGAAGGCGGTGCAATGAGTGCACTTGCTAACGTTCAACCAAGGACGCTTGTTGGCAAACGAGGGGTACTCGACCTCGAGGAAGTGGAACGGGCTATTCGTCCAGATGATATCCATTTTCCAAAAACTGGGTTGATCTGTATAGAAAATACACACAATAAAAGTGGCGGCTCCCTTGTTCCCTTAGAAAATATGAAACAAACTTACGAGTTAGCTCAGCGTCATAATATCCCCGTACATCTCGATGGCGCTCGATTATTTAACGCTGCCGTCTCTGCGAACCTCGAAGCAAAAACGTTCGCACAATATGCTGATAGTATATCTATTTGCTTTTCAAAAGGGCTCGGTGCACCTGTAGGTTCAGCACTCGTAGGTGATAAATCTTTCATTGATGAAGCTCGCGTATGGCGCAAACGATTAGGAGGAGGCATGAGGCAAGCAGGTGTACTTGCCGCTGCAGCTCTTATCGCCCTTGAGGAGAATACGAGCCGTTTGGTCGACGATCATAAACATGCTAAAATGCTCGCAGACGGATTAAGAAACATCAGCAATATTACAATTGATAACGAAGTCGATACAAATATGGTCATCGCAAGCGTACAAGATGAAAATATGACAAGTAATGAGCTACTTTCTTTATTAAAAGAACGTGATGTCCTCGGTGTACCTGTAAGTCCTGAGGCGATTCGCTTAACGACTCACCTTCATATCCAAGAAAATGATATAAAACAAACAATTCAAGCATTTGAAGACATTTTTACCTGAAAGGAAGAAATTGATGACAAATACAACAACGAATGAACCTGTTTTATTCGGTGAAAAAAGGTACCATACATGGAACTTTCATCTACGACAACAATTTGGAGATAAAGTATTTAAAGTACCATTGGATGGGGGATTTGACTGCCCAAATAGGGATGGCACCGTCGCAAGTGGGGGGTGTACATTTTGTAGTGAACGCGGGTCAGGAGACTTTGCAGGCAGCCGTAAAGACGACCTCATTACACAATTTCAAACCATAAAAGAACGCTCCCATAAAAAGTGGAAATCTGGCAAATACATCGGCTTCTTCCAAGCTTATACCAATACGTACGCTCCTGTTGAAGAATTACGAGAAATGTATGAAGCCATTTTAGAACAAGAAGGCGTCGTTGGCCTATCCATCGCCACTCGTCCAGATTGCCTTCCTGATGATGTCGTCGAGTATTTAGCCGAACTCAATGAGCGCACGTACCTCTGGATCGAACTCGGTTTACAAACAGCGCATGATGAGACAGGTGATTTGATTAATCGCGCCCATGATTTCCAATGTTACGTTGAAGGTGTTGAAAAACTAAGAAAACACAACATCCGTGTCTGCTCACACATTATTAACGGACTTCCAGGCGAAACACCTGCGATGATGCTCGAGACAGCAAAAGAGGTCGCTAAGTTAGATGTGCAAGGAATCAAAATTCATTTACTCCACCTATTAAAACGCACACCAATGGTCAAACAATATGAAAAAGGATTACTTGAATTTCTTAGCTTCGATAACTACGTTCAACTCGTTTGCGATCAACTTGAAGTCATACCAAACGACATCGTCATCCATCGACTCACGGGGGATGGACCTGCTGACTTGATGATCGGTCCGATGTGGAGTTTAAACAAATGGGAAGTATTAAATGCCATCGATGCGGAAATGAAACGACGAAATAGCTGGCAAGGCAAATACGCAAATGTTGAAAAGGTGAATCAGTCATGAGTTTAGAAGGCATTCTTCCATTTGCAAGAACATTACTTGATCAATCTGTAAACAATGGCGGGGTTGCCGTTGATGCTACCGCTGGAAATGGTCACGACACGGCATATTTAGCTAACCTCGTCGGCGAAACTGGACGCGTGTTTAGTTTTGATGTGCAACAGCAAGCGATTGATGCGACAAAACAAAAGTTGCTTGATCATAGCTTAAATGAACGTGTCCAACTAATAAACGATGGACACGAAAAAGCTGCTGATTATATTCGTGAAGCTGGATTCGACGGTATCGATACAGCTGTATTCAATTTAGGTTACTTACCCGGAAGTGATAAAACCATCGTCACGAAACCTCATTCAACGATCACAGCTGTCGAACAGCTTTTCCAACTTCTTCGCCCAGGTGGAATGATCGTGCTCGTCGTCTACCATGGCCATGAAGAAGGAAAAAACGAAAAACAATCATTAGAAACGTATGTTCAATCATTTGATCAATCACAAGCCAGTGTATTAGAGTATAAGTATGTGAACCAGAAAAATCACCCACCCTTTATTTGGGTGATTGAAAAGAGAAAGTAGATAGGGAGGGAGGGGAGAAAAGGTGACTCAACTACATGACATTTTGAAGCATAATGAAGCATTTGTGAACGATGAAAAATATGCGTCATACAAAACGACAAAATTTCCCGACAAAAAAATCGTCCTATTAACGTGTATGGACACGCGCTTAACAGATTTGTTGCCCCAAGCAATGAACATCCATCACGGTGAAGCTAAGGTGATCAAAAATGCTGGCGCCACGATTGATCACCGATACGGTAGTGTCATGCGTAGCATCCTTGTTGCCATTTATGAACTTGGTGCCGACGAAGTTTTTATCGTTGGCCACCACGGATGCGGCATGTCCGGTTTATCATCTGAATCTGTTTTATCAAAGGCGAAAGATCGCGGCATTCTAAATGAAACAATTTCTGAACTGTCTTCTGATAAGAATATTGATATGCAAACATGGTTGTCTGGCTTTGAATCTGTTGAGGAAAACGTTAAGCAAAGTGTCGAAATGGTGTGTGAACACCCGCTACTACCACAAGGAACAACCGTTCACGGCCTTGTTATTTGTCCTGAAACTGGACGTCTAGACGTCATTGTAAGTGGGGGAGAAAGCCTCCAGCAACCATCTATTTAATTAAGAAACACACTTTTTCATAGCGGGATGCCATCGGATAAGGTCCTTCCTTTTGATCGACATCCCCTCTTTTTTTAAGTTTTACTTTTTCTCCGATACATCCAACCATTAACATAGAAGAATATAGATGGTGCCCCGCCATTACGAAGTAACGCCTTCCCCTGCTTTTCAAGTGTTGGATTACGTTTGACTTTCTCATCAGCTAAGTAAATCGCAAGTAAACCTTTATTAATCAGTCTATGAAAAGATGCATCAGGTAAACGAGCAATACTTTTTTCTGCATTCTCAGCAAATATTTGCATTCGTGCAATCATGTCCTCATCATCTTCATAGTAAAAACAAAAATTCAAGTCCCCGCCTGCCTTGTCTTCTTCTTGATCAATAAAGTAATCCATGAGAATATGCAAACCTTGCACCCACGGAAAGTAGCCGTTTTTTATTACATCGACTGAAGAAGGGGAAAAATCTTCGTTTGCAGCATAAGCTGTCAAACAAAATATCCCTAACGTAGACCCTGTACACGCACCAAACTCGTACCAACGCATCGGTGAAATATGCTCTTTGTTTGACTCAAACCATGCTTTCAATTTCGAGACACGCTTATCAGGGTGAATATGCTTATAAACTTGTAAGTCAGCATAGTAGCTCGCTAATTCAAGGTTCGCTTTGCGAACAGACTCATAGTTCGGCAGTGCACTCACTGTATTTTGACACGTTTGAACAAGAGATTGTAAATATCCACCATCCTCTTGTTCTGCACGAAAGCGATAATAATCTTCAGTAGGAGCCCCTGGTGTTAACGCATGTGTCATTGATTCATGAAGAGCTCGAAAATCATACGGATCCATCGATGTACTCCTGTCACACAAATTGTCCAGATAGTCGCTAATCGTTTGATATGCGACGATAAAACGAATCACATCATCGATTTTTTCTCCTGCCAACAGTCCGTAGACGGCGCCTCCTTCACAATGAAAGGTTTTTGTTTCAATACTTAATAACGCTTGTTTTCTTAATTCCTCATCAGGAATGCGTAACGCAAAAGCCTTCCACTCTTCTAAATATGCATGAACGCGTGGAATAACTTGTTTATAAATTCGATACATGAGCGTCCAAGATTTCGTTGGTACCTTCACAGTGAAACCAGCCTCCAATATGATCTAATCGTTCAAGTTTTCATTCATGGTGTATGTAAATCAACAAATGTTTGCATATACCGAAAGACATCTTCTTTTTCTGGCTCATTCAACACTTCATGATACAGTCCGTCCCACTCCTTGTACCATTTATCTTTCAAGTGTAAAGAATCAAACCATTTATTCACATCATGTTTATTAACAATTCGGTCGTCTCCTGCTTGTAAAACGAGCAGCGGTAGATCTGGAAAGGTCGTAACACGTTCTTTGGCTTGTTTCATCGCTCTCTCTAACTCACGGTACCAACGAACACTCACTTTTTTGACAAGTAACGTATCAGCTTCATCTCGCTTTCGCATATTCTCATCTCTCGTACCACTACCTGCATCCAAGCCCGAACTGAACCGTACACTTGGTGCAATACGATTAAAAACGTTCCCTGCCGCTTTCTTTGCAAGTGATGGTGGATTCAACAAACCTAAACATGGAGAAGACAAAATGATACCATCCACGTCAGGATGATGAGCCTCTAAATAATGAATCGTAATGAGCCCGCCCATGCTATGCCCAAAAAGAAAAGTAGGTAACGCAAACGGTCGAGCTGCGTCTAACCATTTACTTATTTGCGCAGTATACTGGTCAAACGAATCAATGTGTCCACGCTTCCCCTTCGTTGTACCTTGACCAGGTAAATCACCCATAACAACATGAAATCCTTGTTCATTCAGGCGCTCTATGACCCAGTTATAACGACGGTGATATTCACCTGCACCATGGACAAGAACAAAAACACCTTTTGGTTTTTCTGTACTTGTTTTCCAAATCCACATAACGTTCGTCTCCCTTCTTAAACAAAGCATCCATTCTTTTCCTTTTGCAAGTCGCAATCCCTTCCATCCGATGTAAATGATTGTTTACTCAAAGATAACTATTTCCTTTGTTTTCCTATTTTGTTACACTTTAAAAAACACGTAATGAAGGAGGATAACATGGCCAATATTTATCCATACCAAAATCAGTGGCCCGCTATCTCAGAGCAGAGTTTTGTCGCTGACCATGTCGTCATTACAGGAAACGTCTCTATCGCAGAAGATGCGAACATATGGTTCAATACTGTCATTCGCGGCGATGTCTCTCCTACAATCATTGAAAAAAAAGTGAATATTCAAGACCAATGCACTTTACACCAAAGTCCAAACCTCCCCCTTCATCTTGAAGAAGGCGTTTCGGTTGGTCATCAATGCTTATTACATAGTTGCACTGTCAAAAAGAACGCGCTTATTGGCATGGGGTCTATCGTTTTAGACGGTGCCGAAATTGGTGAAGGAGCACTCATTGGTGCTGGTAGCCTTATACCTAAAGGTAAAAAAATCCCTCCAAAAACGTTAGCATTTGGACGCCCAGCCAAAGTGATTCGTGATTTAAATGAAGCAGACTTAGATGAGATGAAAAGAATTCGTGAGCAATATGTCATGCGAGGAAAAGAATATAAAGAAACGATGAAACAACAATCGCATAAATAAAACACATAAAACCTATAAAGAAAAGGGTCACTCCCACACCTACATACACAGTTTACCATCGACCGTGATGTTGTTGCGGGAAGTAGACCCTCTCTTTCTTTAATTGATTATATTCTATTCGCTGCCTCTTCTTTCAATACAGAAGCACGATCTGTTCTCTCCCAAGGTAATTCAATATCAGTACGTCCGAAGTGACCGTAAGCAGCTGTCTGACGATAAATCGGTCGACGAAGATCCAACATTTTAATGATTCCCGCTGGACGCAAGTCAAAATGCGTACGAACGAGGTCAATTAAAATGTCTTCAGAAACTTGGCCTGTACCAAATGTATCGATTGAAATCGAGACTGGTTGTGCAACACCAATCGCATAGGCAAGTTGTACTTCACAACGATCAGCTAGTTCAGCAGCGACAATATTTTTCGCTACGTAACGAGCAGCGTACGCTGCAGAACGGTCCACTTTTGTGGCATCTTTACCGGAAAATGCACCACCACCGTGACGAGCATAACCACCATACGTATCTACGATAATTTTACGCCCTGTTAACCCTGCATCTCCTTGTGGACCACCGATGACAAAACGACCTGTTGGATTAATGAAGAACTTCGTGTCCTCATCAATTAAATTTTCAGGCACGATCGGATAAATCACATGCTCTTGAATGTCCTTTTTAATTTTCTCCAAACCAACATCTGGATGGTGTTGCGTAGAAAGGACAATCGTATCGATTCGTTTCGGTCCACCATGTTCATCATATTCTACAGTTACTTGTGTTTTTCCGTCTGGACGCAAATAACTAAGCGTTTCGTTTTTGCGAACTTCACTAAGTCTACGAGCCATCTGATGAGAAAGAGAAATCGGTAACGGCATTAACTCTGGTGTTTGATTGTCTGCATAACCAAACATCAACCCTTGGTCACCCGCGCCAATCGCTTCAATTTCCTCATCTGTCATTTGGCCTTCTCTAGCTTCTAATGCTTTGTCTACGCCTTGGGCAATGTCTGGCGACTGTTCATCAATCGAAGTAAGAACAGCACACATCTCATAGTCGAAACCGTACTTCGCTCGTGTATAACCAATATCCTTTACCGTATCACGAACAATTTTTTGTATATCAACATACGTAGTCGTGCTAATTTCACCAGCGACAAGAACAAGGCCAGTATTGACGGAGGTTTCGCAAGCAACTCGAGCATTGGGGTCATTTTTCATAATTTCATCGAGAATCGCATCAGAGATTTGATCGCACATCTTATCAGGATGGCCTTCAGTTACTGATTCAGAAGTAAAAAGACGACGTTTTTCTGTCACAACATGTGACCTCCTTTTTCATATAAAGAAACGTGACTTGATTCCCTAGCTACATGGGCAAACGATGTTCAAAACTCATTCAAAAATGGTATCCATATATGGCGGAAATTCTCATTTATGAAAATCACCAAATAAATGATATTTAAAAGAATAAAGAAAACTTGCCAAGTGGCAAGCCTCATTATATTTCATAACTAAGGCTAAGTAGCACATATCATAGGGATGGCCGAAATATAGACATACACGACACGCTTCTCTTTTTTTCGCTCTGTCATTCATGAAAAAACCTTTTCCAAGAGAGGAAAAGGTTCGCATTGTTCGCCTTTAGCCTCTTATCTTCAAGGCATTGAGCCTTGCAGGTTAGCACCGTTCACCTATATCTTTCCTAGTGATGGTTGCTGGGCTTCATTGGGCCTGTCCCTCCACCAGCTCAGGATAAGAGTATCCATTCGATAAAATCATAACTCATGAACTAAAACATGTCAACCTAACCCAAGTAAATGATTGTGTCAACCATTTGTGGGAGCTTTCTAACGAAGAACCCTCTTTTATCTTTTTTACTGTTTTCTAAAAGGTTGTTAATTTTAAATAAGGTACTATGCGAATCCGTTACAGGCGGACGCTTTCCGCGGGCAACGCTTCAGCTTCCTCGGGAAACCCACCCTGCGGGATCTTCAGCTGTTGCTTTTCCCGCTGGAGTCGCCGCCTTTCACTCCTTCGCATGACGAAAAAAACAAGGAATACGAATAAATGAATCCATTTTTAACGCTTGGTGATAGCGTTTTCTTTCATTCATAGTAGGTTTCCTTTCTAGTCAACACATTTTTTAAAATCCTTTTAGTCCTTTTAATGCTCCTATTACTGGTTTTCCAATGGCATGTTGTAAATAACCGATATTGTTACGGATAGCTTCTGGGGCACTGTCTTTAAGCTTTTCGACAAAGTATTTTGGGGGCTTTGCCTCTTTTTCTTTATTCCTTTCTTCTTGGTGATCCTGTGACTGTTTTAATTTCCCTTGAAGCGTTTTAATCTCCAAATGATCTTTTAAAGCCACCATGACATCAATAAATTTATCAAGGCCTCTTGTACTCCAACTGCGGCCATTCTTCAAACGTTTTGCAAAGACACTCATTGTGCCTTCGGCACTTCCCATAGGGCGGAAGCCCTCTGTATTCATCCCTTTTTCTTTTAGCTTCTCACGGTAATCATCAAGTGCTTCGGGGTATTGAGAGAGTTGATTGATTAGCTCTTCTAACCGCTCTTCTTTCTTTTCATTGTCGATGGTTCCTACCGCACTGTTTAACTCCACCATAAAGCCTTCCACGTCATAATTTGCGAGTTTCTTTCTGATCGAACGGTATCTTGAGTGGTTACGAAAAATCCTCTGTACTTCTCGAGCAATATGGAAACGGTCAATGACAAATGTCGCATTATGCTGAAAGTATTCTCGACAAGCCGTGATCCACTTAGCACCATCACCATTAATAACTAAGTGGTGTTTTGTTGGATCATATTCGTAGGTGTCCATAAGAAAGTCCTCAAAGGACTCCCAGAATGGACGGTTATCCTTATGAATATAATGGCGCTTTTTAACTAGATTTGTCCGTTTACCATTCACTTCCCAACCTTGGTGTACGCTTGCGATCTTAATTTCTTTCCCTTTTTTGTTTTTCTCCTGACTTTTCGTGTATAAGCCATCTACCTCAACGAAGAGAACATCTTGTTCAAGTGGCTCTGGATCTTTCGGGACAACCTCTGTATTTAACAATTGTTGTCGAATAGCTTCATGACTAATAACTGGATATCCAAGAAGTTTCTCTAACGCATGGCTCGCTTGACGATATGATACACCGGTGACAGACAATTCTATAGCCATATCTTGAACCACTGGACTCATTCCTTTGTTTCCATCAAACGCCAAATAACGATCAAGAAGGTAAACGTACTCTCCAGTTTCACGATCCTTATAATAATTCCGTTTTAACTCTACACAGCCATACACAGATTCAAACCGTAGGTTTCTTTTATCTTTTAACTGAAAGCGATTCTTGTCCCTTGATTCTGCAATTAATTCATCATACTCAATTAAAATTTGAGCCATTAACTGAGCAAAACTTTCCCTTAAAGTTTGAAAGGTAATTTGTTCTAACTCTTTCATTGTGATGTTAGGTATGATATCTTTCATTTGAGGGCCCTTCCTTTTCTTAGTTAGTGTTTTAGGCGACTTTAACTATACAAAAGAGGGTCCTCTTTTTCATGAAATTTGCTTATAACCTACCGCGCTTCCGCTTGGTGGCCTTGATAATAACTGAGGAAGGAATACCTCAGTTATTATCAAGGTTTACAATTTTCACCTTATTGTCCACTTTTTTCTCCCACAAACATTTTACTCATACCAAGTAAATAGATGGGTTTTATGAATTTCTTCATTAAACTATTTAAATATGTTAATTTGATTACAAAAAGTGCTAATTCATTCACACAAAATACATAATCATGTACGATAAAGTTAATGAAACTTAACAGAATGAGACAAGTGTCCACTGAATATGTTTAGCTTTTGCAATGCAACAACAAACCCACTTAATAAATATTATATCTCCTCTTAAAAATTACTTTAAAAGAACTCACAAAATCACCCTCTACATTGAAGCTATGAACCAATACCTGTATTCAATTTTTGACGATAAGACGACGAAAAAAATTGCGTTATTAAAGTGTAATCAGTGTCTTGAAAAACACTTCCACCGCTGTCTTCTCAGGTTTTTTCGTGTGTTTGTGTGGACCTACAATCGGAGATCGATAAAAAAACAAAAGAATCACAAATTTTAGGTAAATTAATAGTATGATATATTATATAAATGTGTTATACTATTCAACGTAAATCATTATTACGTAATCACATGGTCCTTTATCTTTATTTTATATCGGTCAACTACATTTACAGTAGTCATAAAATCATTTGAAGGGATGAATGTTCATGAGTATGGTCCATTTTGAATCGGAAATCGAACATCTCATTAGTAAAAAGGGTGTTCACGAAGATTTACCCGTTTCATTACTCGTCGAAAAATCACTGGAAAGAAAAGAAGGGATGTTAACAGAAACGGGGGCTTTACAAGTAACCACCGGTGCTTATACAGGTCGATCTCCTAAGGACCGATTTATTGTAGATGAGCCACCAAAGAATCACGAAATCGATTGGGGGCCGATTAACCAGCCCATTGATGCTGACATATTCGAACGCCTCTACTTTAAGGTGATCGAATATTTAAAAACAAAAGACGACCTTTTTGTTCGACATGCATATGCAGGAGCTGATTCAGCTTACCGACTCCCGATTCGCGTTATTAATGAATACGCTTGGCATAACCTTTTTGCAGGTCAATTATTCATTCAACCTAAAGAGGAAGAATTAGAGAACATTCTACCTGAATTTACTGTGATTCAAGCTCCTGGATTTAAAGCTGACCCTGAAATAGACGGTACACGTTCTGAAGCATTTGTGATGATCTCATTTGCCAAACGTACCATTCTTATTGGCGGCACAGAATATGCTGGTGAAATGAAAAAAGGGATTTTTTCTGTCATGAACGGACGGCTCCCTGATGAAAATGTTTTACCTATGCATTGCTCAGCTAATGTTGGTGAAGAAGGAGATGTCGCTTTATTCTTCGGATTATCAGGTACTGGAAAAACAACCCTCTCTGCAGATGAACAGCGACAATTAATCGGAGATGATGAGCACGCTTGGTCTGCTAATGGTGTTTTTAATATTGAAGGCGGGTGCTACGCAAAGTGCATTGGTCTCTCTAAAGAAAAAGAGCCACAAATTTATGATGCGATTAAATTCGGTGCTGTATTAGAAAATGTTGTTCTTGATCAACAGACGAGAATGCCTAACTATAATGATAACACGTTAACTGAAAATACGCGGGCTGCATACCCACTTACATCAATTTCAAATACAATCACGCCAAGTATTGCAGGCCACCCAACAACGATCATCTTTCTTACTGCTGATGCTTTCGGTGTGTTACCTCCGATTAGTGAATTAACAAGAGAACAAGCGATGTATCATTTCTTATCTGGATATACGAGTAAACTTGCAGGAACAGAGCGCGGGGTCACCAAACCCGAAGCGACATTTTCAACGTGTTTCGGTTCACCATTTCTCCCGCTCCATGCGAATCGTTATGCCGAAATGCTTGGAGAAAAAATCGTTCAACATGATGCCAAAGTATTCCTTGTGAACACCGGTTGGTCTGGTGGTCCTTATGGTGAAGGTGAACGGATCAAACTTCGTTACACCCGTGCCATGATTCAAGCAGCATTATTAGGTGAACTAAATGATATGGAAACGAATATTGATCCTACGTTCAATGTGTCCGTTCCTCTTCATTGCCCAGGTGTTCCAGATGAAGTTCTTTGGCCTAGACTTACTTGGACAGATACAAACGCATATGATCAGAAAGCCAAAGAATTAGCCAATAAATTCAATGAAAACTTCAAAAAGTTTACAAGTATCTCTCCAGCAATCCAAGGGGCCGGCCCTAACGTATAACTCACGGTCGAGTCGCTTTAATTAACACCCTTTCTTTGTAAATATGCACACCTTTTTCGAAAGTGCATATAACAAAGGAGGGGTGTTTTTTTATAGCGAGTATGGTAAATGGATGATCTGCAATTCTTTCACACATTTAGGTACTTAATCATAAACTAGGTTAGTAACTAAATCTAAGAAACAGGGGGAAAAACAATGGTCTATAGCATCAAAAGGTCGATGTTTCTTTTGATCGCTCTGTTTATAACAACTGCTACATTTTTAAGCGGTTGTAATTTTGGTGAATCCGAAGATGAGATTGAACTGGCTGAAGTTACACGGTCAGTTTTTTATGCCCCTCAATATGTAGCGATTTCAGAAGGATTTTTTGAAGATGAAGGACTGGACGTCGAACTAACAACAACTTGGGGCGGCGATAATACAATGACCACTTTATTATCAGATGGGGCTGATATTGCTTTAGTTGGCGCTGAAACATCCATTTATGTGTATGGCCAAGAAGCCGTTGATCCGGCTATCAATTTTGCGCAACTTACTGAAACCGATGGCACTTTTCTCGTTGGAAGAGAAGAACATGAAAACTTTGAGTGGGGCGATTTAGAAGGAGCGTCATTTCTCGGTCAACGTGAAGGCGGGATGCCACAAATGGTTGGGGAGTATGTTTTACGAGAACACGGTATTGATCCACACGAAGATTTAGATTTAAATCAAGGCGTCGATTTTGAAAATATCCCTAGTGCATTCGCTTCTGGTGACGAAGATTACGTCCAACTTTTTGAGCCTCAAGCAACACAATTTGAAGAAGAAGAAATCGGCCATGTGCTTGGTTCATTCGGTACTGAGTCAGGTAATGTGCCTTATACTGTCTATATGAGTAAACAATCTTTCCTCGAAGAAAATGATGAGCAAATAGAAAAATTCACTCGTGCCATCCACCGAGCTCAACAATGGGTTCACGAACAATCAGCTGAAGAAGTGGCTGAATCGATTCAAGAATTCTTTGATGAGACGGACAAAGACACGATTGCACAATCTGTTGAAAGGTATCGCGACCAAGGATCTTATGCAGAATCACCTCTGTTAGATGAAGACGGTTGGTATTTGTTACAAGAAATTATGGAGGATGCTGGAGAGCTTCCAGAACATGTGGAGTATGACACGTTAGTTGAAACGGACTTTGCAGAACGTGTCGAGTAAAGCGGAGGTGGTCCGAATGACGTTTTTGAATGTCAGTAACCTTCAAAAAGTCTTTTTTCAAAAATCATCTGTAATCACAGCTTTGGAAGACATAGACCTAACAGTGAATGAAGGAGAATTTATATCCATTATTGGACCGAGCGGATGTGGAAAATCAACCCTTCTATCGATCATCGCTGGACTCCTCCCCCCGACAAGGGGAACTGTACAAATAAATGGTGAAACGGTTGATCAACCTTCCCCTTCGACCGGTTATATGCTGCAACAAGATTATTTATATCCATGGCTTTCAATTAAAGAAAATGTCATGATCGGATTGAAAACAATGGGCATCTACAACGAAAAAAATGAACAGGCTACGTTACATTTACTAGACGAAGTCGGACTTTTCGACCGAGCTGATGATTACCCTGCAGAACTTTCAGGTGGGATGAGACAACGCGTGGCCCTTGTTAGAATGCTGGCAACACAGCCAAAATTACTTCTTCTAGACGAACCATTTTCTGCACTCGACTATCAAACAAAATTGAAAATGGAAGACTTAGTATTTGAAATGATTCGAAGCCGTAATAAATCCGCTCTACTTGTCACACACGATATCGGCGAAGCGATTGCCATGTCTGATCGCATTTATTTATTAACAAAACAACCCGCTCATATTCAACGAACTTTTGTCATAGACCGATCGCTACGTGAGTCTGTTCCATTTGAAGCACGCCAACATGAAACATTCAATGACTATTTCCAAGACATTTGGCAAGAGATGGAGGGAGTCAACCATGGATCAGGATCTCAATAAACAACATCAGCTTTACCTGCAAAAATTAAAAAAAGAAAATCGACTTGTTCGTTTATCACAGGCGCTGATCCTCATTAGTTTTTTTGCCCTCTGGGAAATCGCATCTTATTTCCATTGGATCGATCCTTTAATCTTCAGCTCTCCCTCAAATGTCTTTGACATGTTTATAAGCCAAGTTCAAGATGGAAGTTTATTTTTACATTCATCAGTCACATTGTTTGAAACGATATTAGGGTTTATTATCGGAACTTTTGGTGGTATAGCCATCGCATCTTTATTATGGTGGTCGCCATTTCTTTCACGTGTACTCGACCCTTACCTCGTTGTATTTAACGCAATGCCAAAGGTCGCGTTAGGTCCAATTTTAATCGTAAGCTTCGGACCTGGTTTTTCATCGATTATTGCAATGGGTGTACTCATTTCGATTATTGTAACTACACTTGTCATCTATAACGCTTTCCAACAAGTTGATGAAAATTATCTAAATGTCATTCGTTCATTCGGGGCAACGAAACGACAAACATTCCAAAAAGTCATTATCCCAGCAACATTTCCAACCATGATATCTGCTTTAAAAGTCAATGTTGGCTTGTCTTGGGTTGGTGTAATCGTCGGTGAGTATCTCGTTTCAAACCAAGGGCTCGGTTATATGATTATTTACGGATTCCAAGTATTTAACTTTACGATGGTTATGTTAAGTCTTGTCATCATCGCTATTCTTGCAACACTTATGTATCAAGCCGTTGAGAAATTAGAGAAGAAATTACTTTCTAACAGATATGATTGACACTTCAAGGTCGACGACATGTCGACCTTTTTACAATTCAAATTGAACTTCATCGGTTAATCTTTCAATGCTTTTGTTTAATACGTCATCTTTCATAATAAAACTAAACGCCCGATTGTTTTTCACATCTTTCGGGATTCCCTGTAGTAACCTCGGCCCTTTTGTTTCATAATAATGGTTTTTATCGATCAGCTCGCCAATGTTTGCGAAATAAATATTTTTAACGACGCATTCTGATTTTCCGTACACTTGATATTGTCCGATATAAACAAGTTGTTCAACGATTCCGCCCGTTTCTTCAAACACTTCACGTTCCGCTGCTTCTATCGGCTTTTCTCCCTCTTCTACTTTGCCACCAGGAAACTCCAACCCTCTTGATAAATGCTCAGTTAACAACCAGTTGTTTTTAAAGCGACATATAACCCAAACATGTTTGGGGTGACTGGAAAACGGATGGTCGTCAAAAGAGAGGCGTACGAGATTGCCATAATAATCTTTAAATGTATATAGATCTTTCATTTCTACCTCCCTTTTCTACTTATTACCTCAACGATCCCATTTTATATTTTATTGACCTGAGTTGTCCAATGCCTTGTACTGTTTTTCATTAGGGCGAATCCATATTAAGACAATCAACATCGCAATAAACGATAAACTTGCGACGACACTAAACAAAATGACATGGGACGCTTTCATTAATAGCGCAACAAGCGGTGGCGCGGCAGCAATTCCCACAAAACGCATACTGTTATATATTGATGTTATTGTACCGCGCTCTTCTTTTGCGATCCCTTCGGTTACGAGTGCATCTAAACAAGGTAGCGCAACACCAATGCCCATACCAATAATAAACATGGCCGTAAGTAGTACATATATATCCTTTGTAAAAGCAACCGAAACATTAGCGCCTGTCAAAACGAGTAACCCTGAAAATATCACCCATTTCATCACGTTTTTTTCTTTACCGATTTTTTTCCCCGTCAGATAAGATGAAATACATAATGATGCTAACGGAATCGCTAAGACGACACCTTTGGATACCCCCTCAATTTGATGCTCATCTTCGAGCATCGTTGATAAATAAAACAAGACACCAAACACGACGAACATACATAAAGCACCTGTAATAAATACAGAAATAAGCCAGCGACTTTCGCGTCGGATAATTTTACGTATTTCTTTCCAAAAATCTTTCAACCTTAATGGTTTATCCGATTTTTTTGGTGTTTTTACTAGAAAAATGATTCCGATTAAAGAGATGAAACAAAAAACGGGGAATGCAAAGAAAGGAAGGAACCAAGTAAATGTCGCTAGCCAAGCACCTAATATTGGACTTAATACTTTACCAAACGTATTCGATGTTTCTACGACACCTAAACCATGACTTACATCTTTTTCCTCTTGAAAGATGTCGCCTACTAAAGGCATGACAATTGGCGTTGTTCCAGCTGCTCCAACCCCTTGTAAAAACCGTCCAAATAAAATGATGCTATATGAGTCTTCTAACTGCCACGCTGCCCAACCTGAAATGCTCCCACCTATCGCTGCGATAATTAGACTAGGAATGATCATTCTTTTTCTACCGTAAAAATCTGATAAAAAGCCAGCTACAGGAATGAGAACGATCGCAACAAGTGAATAAATTGTAATAATCATACTAATTTGAAAAGAACTGACTGAAAGCTTTTCTTCCATTGTTGGTAAAACGGGAATTAACATTGAGTTCCCTAAGGTCATAACAAGCGGAATCGAGGCAACTGACGCTAAATCCCACATGTGTTTGTCTTTCATCCATACGCCCCCATTTTTTCATTCCTTAGGTTAGTATGGATATTTGCTCGTTCTTTTTATACGCTCTAATAAAGCAAAGGGTCTGCCCTCACTGGAGAGGACAGACCCTTTATCTACTACACGTTAAGATTTTGAAGTTTCTTGTGCTTTTTCAGAAGTATCTTCAAATTTTGTCGCTTCTTCTACGTCTTGTTTTACTTCTTCAATCGGTTCGGTAACATCTTTTGTTAAGTCTTTCGTTGAATTTTTAAATTCTTTTAAAGTTTGACCTGCAGCCTTCCCAATTTCCGGTAGCTTTTTCGGGCCAAAAATAATCAATGCAATTACTAAAATTAAGATTAACCCTGGAATACCAATGTTACTAATCATGATATTCTCCCCTTTCAATAATTTAATTTATGATCGGTAAAAACGTGGTTCGCGGTCTTCAGATAATCGATAACCATCAAATTGATTAACTTGCTGTCGAAATGATTCGCTTTCAATCGTATTTATCAATTCTTGTCCAGACTCACTCTCATAAAATGCGCGGGTCATTAACAAGTCATAATTTTCTTCTGCAACCGGAATAAAGTCCAGTCCCATAGCATCCGCTGCGGCACGGATTCCTAATCCAACATTATGCTGATCACTTCTTACTTCAGCCGCAACACTTAAATGCGTAAACATTTCTCGTTCATAACCATTGACTTCTTCTACGTCTATTTTCTCATATTTCAACAGATGATCCAAGAGAATTCTCGTTCCTGCACCACGTTGGCGATTAATATATTGAACAGAAGCGTTCGTTAAGTCATGAATTGTTTCTACACCTAAAGGATTGCCGGCATTTACAATCAACCCTTGCTCTCGTTTGAGAAACGGTAAAAGAACGACATCTTGATCTGGAAGCATTTGCTTAACGTACGTTTCATTATAAATACCTGTCGCTGGATCTAATAAATGAACACCGCTAATATGTGCTTCTTCGTTTTTGATGGCTAAAATACCCGACATACTTCCAGTATGCGAAATCGACAAGTCTCGTTGATGCTCTTTTCGTAAGCACGATCGTAAAATATCGATCAT
Source organism: Texcoconibacillus texcoconensis (assembly GCF_014202575.1). Classification (GTDB taxonomy): domain Bacteria; phylum Bacillota; class Bacilli; order Bacillales; family Salisediminibacteriaceae; genus Texcoconibacillus; species Texcoconibacillus texcoconensis. The sequence continues at coordinate 209,394 of NZ_JACHHB010000003.1, forward strand.
TAGATCATGGCTACCAGAAAACATGAAAGTCGATTCAATCTCAGGAAGAGGTCGTAGAAGCTCGACATCAACTTCTTCACCTTGTTCATAGCCAAGTTGTTCTGGCGGTATCACGAGCAACCCATCAGCACGTACGAGAGACATTGTCACCCCCGCTGCACGCGTTAATGGATTAGCAATAAATTGACCATTAACATAACCAATGTTCATACGTACGAAATCTTCCGCACCCATTGTCGAAACAATTCTTCTACCGAGCTTCACACGAACAGTATTTCGTTTCGGCTCTTTTTTTCCATAATATTGACAAAGTAAAGGACGAACAAACCATTCCATCGCTAAATATGCCGATACGGGGTAACCCGGAACACCAATAATCGGTGTTGAATCAATCTCACCAATAACAACCGGCTTCCCTGGTCTTGTCGCAACCCCATGAGTATAGACCGTCCCTAACTCATTGATAACTTGTGCAGTATAGTCTTTGGAACCTGCAGAAGACCCAGCATTAATGATCACGACATCCGATTCTCTCGAGGCTTTCATTAATGACTCACTAATTGCCTCCCAATCATCTACTGCGATATCTTGTAGCTTGGCACAGCCACCCCATTCTTCTACTTGACTGGCAAATACCGTACCATTAAATTCTATAATATCCCCAGGTGAAACATCTAATGTCGGATAAACAAGCTCATTGCCTGTTGGGATAATTGACACCGTCGGGCGTTTTAAAACAGGGATCTCAATAATTCCTGCTGCGAGCAACGCACCTAAGTCTATCGAACGAAGTTCATGATCTTGAGGAAACAACATTTCACCATACGTAACATCTTCACCAACAGGACGAATATGTTGCCATGGTGTTGCAGGTTCAATGATTTGCATTGTATCGGTGTCGACTTCGTTGACATGTTCGATCATGATCACCGCATTAAACCCATCAGGAATTGGGTCACCTGTATCAACAAAGACAAAATCGTCCCCTTTTTTCAATAACAAAGGTTGTTGCTCATGAGCAGACTTCGTTTGATCAGCTCGTACAGCAATACCATCCATAGCCGATGCATGATAATGAGGCATCGATAGGCTTGCGTATATCGGAAAGGCTGTGACGCGTCCCACTGCCTTTTGCGAGGCGATATATTCAACATTTCTTTCGATTGAACATTGCTCAAGCAATTCTTGTTGTGCTTGTTGACGCGGTTTGTCTTCTAAATAAATAGTACGCTTATTTTTCCGACCGTTCACACTTACACAGCCTCCTCTTTCATCGGGGTAAAAAATCGATCGGTAATGAAAAGAAAAAATATAAATAAATGCAATATTATGTTTTACCGTCTCATTTTAAAATAAGGTGACTTGTACTTGGTCGCCTTTTAGGACCCCTTCTTTTTTCGAATCAATTTCCAATAGACCATCACTTTTTACGAGCGTCTTCATGAGCCCTGATTTTCCTAATATCGGTTTGGCGAAAAGTTCACCTTCATCTTCAACAAGCTGAACACGAATATAATCTGTTCGACCAGGTGTAGAAGGAATATTTTCCGATACTTTCGCTACCTTCGATGGGCGAATTGGCTCGACACGTTGTCCTGATAACCGGCGTAACAAAGGTTGTACAAACATTTGGTAAATGACCATTGCTGAAGCAGGGTGTCCTGGTAAACCAACGATTGTTTTTTCATCTGCTCGTCCAAAAATTGTTGGTTTCCCTGGCTTAACAGAGATGCCGTGAATGTCTATCGATGCTTCACCATCTCCTAATGACTCAATTACTCGTGTCGTAAAGTCCTTCTCACCAACGGAACTACCACCTGATAATAAAAGAATATCAACATGATCAAGAAGTTGTTTTGCTTTTTCGTAGTAATGTGAAAAATCATCTGGAGCAACGCCGCCATAGATACAATCAAATCCGGCTTGTTTAGCCAATTGGGGAATCGTCAAACCATTTACATCACGAATTTCTCCCGCATTAAGAGTGACCTGATCGTATGGGACAATTTCATCGCCAGAGGATAAATAACCAATTTTGGGTGTTTCATAAACGGGTACTTCTCTGACCCCTAAAGAAGCGAGCGCCCCCAATTCCTGTGTACGTAATTTATGTCCTTTTTGTAACAGTACTTCCCCATCTTCGACATCTTCACCTCGAAAGATGATATTTTCCCTAGGGGCTGCCGAGCGCATGACTTGAAGCATGTCTCCCGTTTGTTCGCAATATTCAATCATCACGACAGCATCGCTACCTTCTGGAATCATCGCACCTGTTGGAACGTAAATCGCTTCTCCTGCAGACAAAGAAATGGTTGCCTCTTCGCCCATCTTCACTTCTCCAGTAACGGATAAAAAGCCTGGCATCATTTCACTTGCGCCATACGTATCTTTAGCACGAACTGCATAGCCATCGACAGTGGAACGAGAAAATGATGGTACTGCTTCTTTAGCAACGATATCATTTGATAGGGTGCGATGGAGTGCTTCATCAATTGGAAGATTCGTCGTCCGAGAAATTGGTTTGATTTGTTCTGAAATATATGACCACGTTTCTTCAGCCGTTTTCACTCGATAAAACTTCATGAGGAATGCTCCTTCTTTCTACTTTTGATCGGCAAGCCATTGCTTGGCTTTCTCAAAGTCTTCAGGGTGATTCATATTAAAAAAAGATCGTAATACGTCTTCTTCTGTCCAACCGCTTTTAATAAAAGATGATTCATCCACTTCTACGACTGAAACATCTTTTAATACATCGAACATACGACGTTCACCCTGCTCCAGACAATTTCTTACTTTCGGTAGAATCCTTTGATGGTACAAGGCGAATAAAGGGTGATGTTTTCCTGATATGACAGGTAAAACAACATCTACATCCCTTTTACTCGTGAATGAATACATGGTTTCAGCAAGTCGAGTAGAAACAAGCGGCATATCACAAGCAGCAACAAATGCCCATTGTGTCTCAAGCGATGATAACCCTGCTTCTAACCCTGCTAAAGGGCCTTGTTTAACATAATGATCTGATACGACCTTACGCCCTAGAAACTGATACTTCTCTTTTTCATTTGCAACGATGTTTACGCGAGAAGCAACAGGTGATACAGCTCGGTCGATACGCTCTATGATTGATTCTGAGCCAATCTGTAAAAAAGCTTTGTTCGTTCCCATCCGACTCGAAGCGCCTCCAGCAAGAATCAGAGCCGTTAAGTCATAGGCTGGAAAGTCGTTGGTCTTCATGACACGCCCTCATCATCATCACGTGCTTCTTTATACCCTTCTTCTTGGACGATAAAGTCTAAGTGAATCGTTTCTAAATCTAGTAACGCCGTTGATTTTTTAACGAAGGTTTTTCTTTTATCAATCACTTTCAAATATTTGTGACAGTGGCTACAAACCTCAGCATGGGCAATTTCATCTTCTTCTACTGTAATGTAGGATAAAGAATCATGATTATCGTACTGACAATGTATACAGACGAGTCTTTTTTGTTGCCATGTCATTTCGCAGCGCGGACATGCTAACCATTTTTCACCGCTCTTTTCTAATGTTGCAAGACGTGCAGGTTCTCCACAGCATGGGCATTGTTTCTCACCGTTAAGTGGCAATTTTTTAGCAGCTAAATGTTCTGCGACTACTTGTAAAAATGGACGCAAAGCTTGTTCTGCAATATAGTGAGGCATCCACGGGGACACATCGTGCTTCTCAGCTTCAGATAAGAAATATTCCGTATCAAATTCTAGTGCACGTTTCATACATTCTTTTATTGGAGCCTCTTTCACCCACGTTTGTAGCTGATTAAGGGATTCCTCAAGACCTGTTGTTGTTTCTTTTAAATAATCGATCATATCGTTTACGACTTCTTGATACTGATCTGAATTAAACGGAATTGATGATTGTGGAACAACCGGAAGTGTCAACACCTCATCATCCCATTGTTTGATCTCCTCAAGTACCTGCTGTTGAATTCGGGATTTTGCTTCTTGTTGGCGTTCAATCACCCCGCGTTGCAACGCTAAATACTCATCGGTGACGACGTTTTGTTTCATTTATGCCACCCCTTTTCTCAAGATTGTATACAAATGAATGATTTCACTTTCATTTATTATATCTTCCAATGACTTCTAAAAAAAGAGGCCGACCCGTAAAATTGCTGTGTCCAGCTATAGAGGGCCGGCCTCTCCTTTAATGATCAATGTGTAATGATCTCATCGATTAAATAGACATCATTATGCCCCTTTAGAATCTTCCTCCACAACTTCCCCTTTTTCTACGAGCTCATCATACCATTCACCGTGGTGGTGCTTAGCATAGTCAACCGAAATCTCCCCTTTTGTGATCCCTTCCATTGAGGGTTTCGAGTTCGGATGGAAAGCACTCAAGAAAATGTGTCCGATCACAACTGTTGTTGCCATAATAAACGCTACAACATGAATGAGGTTCGACCATTGGACAACTGAAACAGGGAATGCTTCCGGGAACCATAATACGAGTCCAGAAAACACGAGCGCAAAAAACGAAACGATTTGCATACAAGAATTCAACTTTTCCCCAGGATTGTAGAAACCTTGTTTTGGCATATCTGGATTCCCGACTAAAAATTCTTTTGGAAACATAAAGAAAAATTTGATATCTTTCGGCTTCCAAGTGAGCACTTCTTTTAACCAATGAAATAGACTTTTTCTATCAAAGAGAAGAAGCATGATTGGCGGGATCACAAAAATGACAGCAAATATTCGATGGAAAATCTGTGTCATGTCTGGACCACCAAATACAGCGTACACCCAATGGAATGAATTCGCGAATAAAGGAAGCCCTGTAAGCAATAATAAGAAGAAGGCTGCTGCGTAAATCCAGTGAGCATAGATAAACATTTTCGTGAACCGTTTGACTTTACCTTTACTAGCCGTGTTTTGATTCATCGACCTCGCCCCCTTCTTCATGATGCTCTCCTTTGTTAAAGAGCTTGTTCGTTACATACCCAGTTAGAACACCCATCATCGTTACACCTAAAAGTGCTTTTCCTGCAGGTTGAGCGATATCTTTCCATAAAACAGCTGATGTTGGTACTTCTGGGTTCTCTGGTAAACCATAGACGCTCGGCTTATCAGCTAATACATAAAACATTTTCGTACCACCGACACCTGGTGGATTATATATTTGCGCATTCGGGAAGAATTGCTTCGCTTTTTCTAGCCTTTCTTCAGCTAGTTTTAACATCTCTTCTCTTTCACCAAATACAATCGCATCTAGCGGGCAAGTATCTACACAGGATGGTTGTAACCCTTCTTGGAGTCGGTCTTCACATAGTGTACATTTTTGTGCCCTTTGTCTTACATCACCGTCTTCAGTGACATAATCAGCAAGTTCAACAATGTCAAATGGACAATTATATACACAGTAGCTACATCCAACACATGCTTCCTGGTCAATATCTACAGAACCAAATTCACCGTACGTGATCGCACCTTCAGGACAAACCTTCTCACAAGCTGCGTCTGCACAATGATAGCAGGCACTGTGGCGGTATAACCATTCAAATCCACCATTTGCGGTTTCATGTTCTTTCATTTGCAAAACATTCCACGTTTTTCCTGTCGGCTTTTCATGTGATTGATAACCGCCAGAATAAGCTTGGGTTTCAACCGGAAGATCGTTCCAATTTTTACAAGCTACCATGCACGCGCGACAACCTGTACAAACTGTTACGTCTACGAGCTTACTGTATGTCGTCATGAGTTCGCCCTCCTAACGTCACAAAGAAACGCTTTGTATTCTGGAATCATCGTGTTCGCATCACCGATATGCGGTGTTAACACATTCGCAATTTCACCCGTTGCAATCCCTTGATAGCCATAATGCCAAGGCATTCCAATTTGGTGTACTTTTTTGCCTTTTACTTTAAATGGTTTAAAGCGCTTTGTGACCATTGCATATGCTTCAATACTGCCACGAGCTGACTCAACAACGACTTTATCTCGTTCAGAAATTCCTTTTTCCTCTGCTAATTCTTCACTCATTTCAATGAACATGTACGGCATCAATTCAGAAACCCATTCTTGGTTTCGCGTCATTGAACCAGATTGCCAGTGCTCAGTGAGACGATAGTTTGTTGCAACAATTGGGTATTCACTTACACTTCCACGATCATTCATTTTTCCATCCCAAATTTTCACTGCTGGATTAAGATCTACTTTGGAAAATGGATTATCACTAATTGGGCTTTCATAAGGCTCATAGTGTTCTGGGAATGGGCCATCTGTCATTCCATCCGCAGAATACAAGCTCGCCTTGCCATATCCGCGCATGATAAAGGCATCTGTTCCACCTTCACTATTCGGGTCCACATCAGCACCAAAGTCGGGAACATCGTGCCCTACCCATGATGACTGTGAAGCATCCCACCAAATGGCTTCTTTGTCACTCGCCCAAGGATTTCCTTGCGGATCCGCTGAAGCTCGGTTGTAAAGCACGCGGCGGTTTAACGGCCATGCATACGACCAATTTAAATAGTTATCCATTCCTGTATCTTCATCGTCTCGTCGCTTCGATAAGTTTTTCTCTTCACCTGGTCCTGCATCAGGATAAAAACCAGAATAAATCCAGTTTCCACACGACGTCGATCCATCATCTTTCAAAACAGCAAAGCTCTCAACAGTCCGACCTGTCTTTAAGTCATACCCATTAATTTCTCGAGCGATCAGATCAATTTCTGGATAGTCACCTTGACCGAAGTCCCAACTAAGGGCTTGAATTGGTTCGGCAACAGGATTGTTTTCACCTTCATATAGTTTTTTAATGCGATTCGCTAAATTGTGAACAATCCATGCGTCTGAACGAGCATCGTTTTTCGGCTCAATTGCTTGATAACGATATTGCATCCAACGACCACTGTTGGAAACCGTTCCTTCTTTTTCGTATGGACCACATGCTGGCAGCATAAATACTTCTGTATCAATATTTGTCGGATCAGCACCAGATTGTTCTGTCCAGAATGCTGCTGTCTCTGTTTCCCATAAATCAATAGATACGAACCAATCCAGATTTTCCATCGCTTTTTTCTCTTTTCGAGAGTTTGGACCGCCGACAACCGGGTTTTGTCCCCAAGTAAACATTCCTTTAATTTCACCATCGAACATGGCTTCAAACAATGAAATGTGCGAATAGTTACGGCGACCTTTCGGGAAGTAGTCGTAACCGAAATCGTTTTCACTTGTTGCTTTATCTCCGTAATATGCTTTCAATAAGCTAACAAGGAAATTCGGTGTGTTTTCCCAATACCCACCAGACGGTGTTTCAGCCGCTTTATATGCTTCAAGATTACGGTGGTTTTCACTCGCATTCGGTGCACTTAAGTATCCTGGCATAAGGTGGAATAGTAATGCAAAGTCCGTTGAACCTTGTACGTTACACTCACCACGCATCGCGTTAACCCCACCGCCTGGGCGACCAACATTTCCTAGTAAAAGCTGAATGATCGCATAACTTCGAACATTTTGTGACCCCTTCGTATGCTGTGTTGTTCCCATTGCATACATAATTGTTCCTGTTTTATTCGGGTCAGCTGTACCACAGAATGTTTCTGCAACTTCTATAAAATCTTCTTTACTTGTTCCTGTAATAGATATAACAGTATCGATATCATAACGTGAAAAATGTTTTTTCAGCAGTTGAAAAACACATCGTGGGTCGCTAAGGGATTCATCTTTTAAAATATTCCCTTCGTCATCTGTTTGAAAGACCCATTGGGAATTATCATAACTACGATCTCCCTCGTCATACCCTGAGAATATGCCTTCATCGAATGCGTAATCATCTGTCACGAGAAAAGATGCATTTGTATAATGTTTGACATACTCTTCATGATAAAGACCATTTTCAATTGCATAATTTATGAGTCCACCCATAAACGCAATATCTGTTCCCGAACGCAACTGTGCATATAAGTCTGATTTTGAAGATGTATGCGTGTAGCGTGGGTCAACTGAAAGCAGCTTTGCTCCCCGTTCATCACGCGCCTTTTGTAAATGGCGCATAGATATTGGGTGATTGGCTGCTGGATTTCCACCAATAATTAATGCACAATCCGTATGTTTCAAATCATTCCAATGGTTTGTCATTGCGCCACGACCAAAACTAGGTGCCAGACCGGCAACCGTAGAGGAGTGTCATATCCTGGCCTGATGTTCAATATATGTGAGGCCAAGTCCACGCATGAGCTTTTGAATCATGTAAACTTCTTCATTTTCAAGAGCAGCTCCCCCGAGGTTCGCAATTGCCTCAGTATGGTTTACTGTCATCCCATCTTCCTCAACGACAAAACTCTCATCACGCGTCTTCTTCACATTTTCTGCGATGCGACCGAGAGCCCAGTCCCAATCTACTTCTTCCCACTCTGTGCTTCCAGGAGCCCTATACTTCGGACGTTCCACACGTTTTTCTGATGTATATAGTTGTCTGATCCCATTTCCTTTAGGACAAAGAGTCCCGCGGTTAATTGGATGATCAGGATCCCCCTCTGTATATACGACATCGCCATCTTTCACATGAACTAAAATGCCGCACCCAACAGAACAATATGGGCAAATCGTCGGTGTCACTTCAGAATGAGCAATTTTAAACTCATTAGACTCGGCTTGCGCTTTTTTTGGATCAAAGCCAAGTTCAACAACTGCTAATGTCGCAGCAGTAGCCCCGGACAACTTTAGAAATTGTCTTCGCGAAAGTTCCATCATCACTTTCCCCCTCATTCATTTTTTTAATTTATGTTGTTAAAGAAACAAAAAATTGTTCCTTAACTCCCCTTATTAAAAATAACCCTTATTTTTCGACGGTATTTTTCGACACAATCGGTGTCACTGTCTTTTGTAAGTCATCAATAACCAAATTTTGCTTTGTATAAACAGTTGCCATTTTTCCTCTCATGTAACCAACAACTTCAATTCCTAGAAAGTTCGCTAATTGAACAGCTTGTTTCGTCGCTGCTGTACGAGAGCCGATAATTGAAAAACCAAACCTCGCAGCTTTAGCTAGCATTTCATAGGAGATTCTCCCTGTTGTCATTAATACTAGGTCTTGTGCTAATAAACCATTACGTATTGCATAGCCAATTACTTTATCAACAGCATTGTGACGACCAATATCTTCACGAACGATGAGTTCTTCATCGTCAAATAAAAGACACGCCCCATGCATTCCTCCCGTTTCAATATACATCGGTGATTGTTTTGAAAAACGGTTCCTCATTTTTAATAAATAAGAAAGGTTAACGGACGAACGACTCGCTACCTTTGGAAACTGTTTGACATCCGTCATGGAAAAAAACGTAACCCCCCGACCACAACCAGCCGTAAAATGTTTTCGCTTTTGTTCCCATTCGATTGGATCCCAGTCTAGATATAACGTCACATCTACCCGTCCTTCTTGAACGAAGATGTCTTTGACGTCATCCAAACCTTCAATAATCCCTTCTGCATATAAGTAGCCGACCGCCCAATCTTCTAAGTCAGCCTTTGTTAATTGAAACGTTGCAATCGCATTCCCATTAAGAACCAATTCTATCGGGTGTTCTTCAGGACACATCTTTGGCATATGCACCACCCCCCAATACATATTGCAAGCGATATCATCATATTTCGAAATGTTTTCGCTCTGTAACGAAATCGTATCGTTTCTGATCTTTTTTTTCTGTGACTTTCATCACTTGTTCATAATTTCACATTTGCATATTTTTGGAATCTTAATCGCAGATGTACGGTACAATGAGACTTTCCGCTTTTCATGTTACAATATGTAATGATTTCCACGAAGGGGGATGACCCTACATGCTACGATACTTAATGGCCAGCTTTCTTTTTCTTCTATTATTACAAAGCTGTTCTTCAAATGAAAAACGTCTTGCCTCTTCTATATATGAGATTCGTGACAATGATCGAAGCTTTCTCAAAGAGATTCATGAAACAGATCGTTTACAAACAGCGCCAGCAGATTATGAACCCGTTAAAGACGAGTTGATTAAAAAATGGACGTACGCATCTCCTAATGAATCAGGTGAAGAAGTAACAGGTGTGGCGCACGCTTTGGATACAGATGATAAAGTAATCGCATTAACCTTTGATGCATGTGGTAATGAATCAGGGGATGGTTACGATGAAGAATTGATCGAGTTTTTGATCGAGGAAGAAATCCCTGCCACATTATTTATTAATGCGCGTTGGATTGATGAACACCATGATACATTTCATGACTTAGCCAATCATGAGTTGTTTGCAATCGAAAACCACGGTACCGAACACCTTCCGTTATTTGTACAACAAGCGACTGTATGGGGAATAGAAGGAACAAACCATGTAAGTGATGTCATAGATGAAGTCATGATCAATCAGCAAAAAATCGAACGCTTAACTGGAGAACCCCCGCAATATTTTCGTTCTGGAACGGCTCATTATGATGATATAGCTGTACAAGTTGTTAACGATTTAGGTCTCAATGTCGTCAATTTCGATATCCTTGGTGATGCTGGTGCAACTTATTCCAAAACAGAAGTTGAACATTCATTACTCCAAGCAGAACCTGGATCCATTGCTCTTCTTCATATGAATAAGCCCGAAAGTGAAACAGCAGAGGGTGTGAAAAGAGCAATTCCTCAACTTCAAGAAAATGGATACAATTTCGTTCACCTTGACGATTATCCGTTGCTTACTTACTAAACTGGAGGTTTTACATTGTCAAAAACAACAGGAAGATTGATCTATATTACTCTTTCTATCATTTCCCTAGGCTTATTCCTATACGCAATTTGGTTAAATCAAAACGCATTTGCGAATGTCATAGACGAGACGATTTTTTACGTCGCCTTTCTATGCATCATTGGATTAGTAGGTTTCGAGCTCTATAAAAAGACGTTTTTAACAAGAGATTTGTTTGCTAGTCTTACCGTAACAACGCTATCTATTATGTTCATTGCGCTTTTGGTGTTTCCTAGTTTTTCTTACCATGATGGTAAAAGTGTTTTGGAAGAAGACATTGATGAGGAGATCACTTTTCAAGACATCGGATTATCTAGTTTTCCGATCGGAGAACGTCCTTCACTTTTTATTGATGATTATTATTTATATTCTGTAAAGCTCAATAATGACCTGGCATTTTTCTATGTAAATCCAACAAACGGTCATACTCAAAAATTCGACGCTAGTGAATCAGACGTATCATTTTAACGCGTTTCCAGAAGAAACCTCCACTTCAAGTGATCCGTAAGGGGGAGTAAGTGGAGGGCGTTCACTATTTCATCGAATGGTCGTGTACACGTATTTGCTACAATGCAAATACGTGTACCGAACAACAATTCATAGACGTAAAAATAGCATCACATAAGAAAAGTATCATCACTAACCTTTAGGCATTACCCAAACGATCTCTTGAATACGAACGAAAAAAGTAGCTCCTTCTTTTTGCATAACGATATGATCTGGTTTAACTGATTCTAAGCGCCCACGAATACTCCCTTTAGTTGTTTCTACAACAAGCTCACTGCCCACTTGCGATTGTAACGTTTGAACGACGTACGGATCATAATGGGTGACAAATTGCACTTGCGTATGACGTTTATCCTGTTCACTCATACTATCCTCTCCCTTACATAACACTAAAGACGATGTCATTGTATGCCTATTGTTCATTCCGTGTGCCCCCCATAAATTTAACACCAAAGGCACAATTCGCCTAAATAATAAAAATGACAGAGGTGCTCCGAGTGGAACCTCTGCCATTTACTTATACACGAAATTTACGAACACTTATGCTGACCTTCAATATCAAACACCCTAAAAGTCGGCTAATTCGTTTGATGAAACGATCTGTTCAGCTATTTTACGTACCTCAACAGCGAAACGAAAAAACCTTTACCGTAAATTGTGTCGTTAGATGTCAAGATTAAGATGGTTTCCGTTTGGACAAATATCCCTTATAATAGTTAGTAATAAAATCAAACTCTTTGATCATGATTAGATTACACCACTTCTCTATTGAAGAGACCACCGAAGAGGTGACAAAATGAAGAATACAACCTACTGGTTTATTGGCGGTTCGATTTTCATTCTTCTCGTTGGCTTGTTAATTTACCTGTATGCTCAAGACCCTGAGCATACATCACCTGTTCCTTCAGATTCAAAAACAACAGAAGAAACGAATGACGAAACTGCTGATCCAAACTTGAACTTTTCAGAAAGAGATGATTTGGATACAGAATCACCTCTCGAAAACGATGTAAGTATTTCATCTAGTACAGAAAAAGAAGCACGAGAAGAAAATGCAAAAGAAGCCTTTGACGACACAAAATCTTGGGTAGAAGCCTCTGAATCTCTAAGCAGTGAAAATGATGAAACACACTTCTATTTGTTGAATTTGTATTACTCCAATTTGTATGATTACGGAATGAATGAAGAAGACATCGAAAACGATTCAATTTATTTTGCCGAAGAATTAACAAACTGGGAATCGCTCGCTATAGAACAATACAATTTCCAGTATGACGAAGACGATTTCCATGATTATATCGATCAAAAACGTGATAACACAAATGATGAAGAGTTGGATGTCCTGCTAGATACCGTAAAAGATGAACAATCATGGCACGATGGATTGCTACGTGTGAGTTATTTACAAGGCTATATTTGGGAAAACATAAAAGAGGACCTTAAAGAAGAACATACACAAGCCGAAGATGAAAGTGATGATGCCTTTGAACAACGCCTCTATGACCAATTTGAAAGTCAAGTCATTCAATAAAAGAAAGTCTCTCTTTACCTTTTTTAAAGAGAGACTTTCTTTTTTAATATTTTTGGTATTCTTCTCGGTTTTTACCGCGTTCCTTTGCATCATAAAGGGCGGAATCCGCTTGGTACAGAAACGTACGAATAGATTTTTCCTCGCTTGGGATAACAGAAGACACACCGCTTGATATCGTCACAAATGGGGAGGTTTCTGACGTATCATGGACAATCTTCATCCCTTCAATCGCTAAACGGGAACGTTCTGCAAATTGCATTGCACTTTCTTTATCATACTTAGGTAAAACTGCAATGAACTCTTCGCCACCATATCGGGCTAAAATTCCTTCCTGCGATCCTTGCATTTGCAGCGTAAGTTTTTTCGCTACATGCTTCAAACAATCATCGCCCTTTTGATGACCGAATGTATCATTAAATTCTTTATAATTATCAATATCAAACAAAACGATCGATAATGGTTCTTTACCTGATAATTCATCCCATTTTTCATGAATATACCAGTCAAAGTACCTTCGGTTATAAACGCCTGTTAAACGATCAGTGTTCGTCATTTTCCTTAGCTTCTGATTTTGACGCCCGATTCTATAAAAATAAACAAAGACACCGACAATTCCTAATGCAACAACTGCGTTTGTAAGAATAATGCTTCGTGCAATCGAACTTGCATCTTGCAAATCATCCCATGATGCATCCATAACCACTTCAACCATTTGAACCATCTCGTCGTTTAAACTTCTAATATCATCTAATACCCTTTTCGTCTGCTCAATCATGCCTTGAGCTTCATCAACAAAACCAATTTTCATGTAAGCTGTTTGAGTTTCATAATACCTTTGAAGTTGAGATATTTTAGGTTTTGCACGTTCCTCTATCATATAATATAGGTTCGGATATTCTTCTTCATATGTCTCTAGATCTTCTAAAATGCTGAAGATATTCTGTTTTTCTTCATCATAATCCTTAAGGTGTTCAGTATCCCCTGTTGCTAAGTACCCATGTACTGCCGCCTCTTGTTGAACAACAGATGTAAATAACCGTTCCACACTGGTCGTCATCGGCACTGTATCGACCATCGTATCTTCAGCACGTTGCTCCATATTTTGAAATGTAATATAACTAAACGCACTTGTAATTAAAAGTAAAAACAAAGTAACAATTAACGCAACATTTTTTAACTTTTCGATTTTTACCACCTACAATTTGTAATCTCCACTATTCGACTCTTTACGACAATTTTATCTGGTATGTTATTATACAATAGTTTTCACAAAACGTCTTTATTTTTTAACGAATAATTCTAAAGAACTATTTTCCCCATAAATAGACGAATTTTATACAAAAAAACTCTTAGTCGTTATGCTACTAAGAGTTGAAACAGATATTTATCCTAATACTTTTTCTTTACCTTCGACTTTAAATGGGGTTCCTCCACTAATCGGGTATGCTTGTTCAATGTACTTATTCTGATGCCACTGTTTTATTACGTTACGTTTTCCTTCAATAATCATTGCTATACGTTTTGTTGAAGGGTGTTGGACTTGTTCCCATATCATAACCCCTTGTTTACGCACGCTATCTACAAAACCTGAACTTGAAATCACACACCAAAACAGTCTATTCTCTTCATTCTGGCACGGCTCTTCGCCCTTTGTTCGTAGCGTTTTCCATGTTTTTCGCTCCCTCTTATACCTTGATGTCAATATGTAAAACATATCCTCCACAATCGCACTTGCTGTCGGATACTTTCCTGCTCCTGGTCCCTGAAGCGTTAATGTCCCAGCTAAATCCGTTTCTAAAACAATCGCATGATCCACACCTTCAACTTCAAACAATGGATGATTAGTCCATAAGACAGTTGGTTCAACTGTACCATTTACGCCTGATGTTGTTTTCTCCAAACGTATAAGCGGTTTTAATTTTCCACCTAAGCGTTCAACCAGGTTTAGGTCCGTCGTTTCTATTTCACGAATGCCTAGCGGTGAATCAATGGGCCAATTGGGTGAACAATGATAAATGGTTTCACATAACAATTTCGCTTTATAATAAGCATCCCAACCATCAACATCTTTACTAGGGTCAGCTTCTGCATACCCTAAGTCTTGAGCATCATTTAATGCTTCTGCAAATGAAATATCACGACTTTTCATTTCCGATAGTATGTAATTCGAGGTTCCATTGACAATGGCTTCAATGGAATGAATGCCGTTAATATTTAAAGCATTTTGTACGGTATTTAATAATGGCACGCCCGCTGCGATTGAAGCTTCATATAAAAATGCAACCCCTTCTTCTTTGGCAACCGAGCGTAATTGTTCTCCGTACTGCGCAATCAATTCCTTATTTGCACTGACAACGTGGACCCCTCTCTTCAACAAAGAATATACGTAAGGATAAGCGTTTTTTGCATCAGGCATAGCTTCGACAACAATAGATAGGGTCGGGTGTGTTTCAATATGCGAAAATTCATTTGTTACTACTGTTTCTTCATTAATATTTCGTTTCTTATGAAGGCTTTTTACGAGTACGACCGGCACACGGATATTTGCCTTAATGACCGATGCGAACCTTTCTTTGCGGTCATAAATTGTTTGATAGACTCCTTCTCCTACTGTACCAAAACCTAAAATACCTACATCGACCGTTGACATGTTTAGACTCCTTCCAAACGTACAGCGAATGGTTGCTCATTTTCAATTCCTAAACAGAGGAAAAACTACGCCAGCTAGAAAGTTTGCTCGGTTCAACCAAGTTTTCACTTCACGACCGCTGGCGCGTTTGTTCCTCACTTTCCTTCCCCTATGATTGCGTCGAAAGTGATTCGGTTTCATCAGTGGATTTTGCCAATGCTTGATTCAAATCATTCAGCATATCTTCGATGGATTCAATACCAACGGAAAGACGCACAAGGTCTTCTGTCGTTCCCGTTGCGATTAATTCTTCAGCTGTCAACTGTTGATGGGTTGTACTTGCTGGATGAATAATCAAACTTTTGGCATCACCGACATTCGCGACATGTGACCAAAGCGTGACGTTTTCAATGAGTTTTCGTCCCGCTTCACGTCCTCCTTTGATGCCGAAGTTCACAACTGATCCAAAACCGTGTTTTAAAACACTTTTTGCGTGTTCATGGGATGGATGTGATGTAAGCCCTGGATAAGACACCCACTCAACAGCTGGGTGTTCAGCTAGTTGCTCTGCTAAATACTGTGCATTTTGATTATGTTTATCAACACGTAAATGCAATGTTTCTAAACCTTGTAGCAGTTGAAACGCACTGAATGGGCTAAGGCTTGCCCCTAAATCACGTAAAAGCTGTACTCTTAGCTTTATACTATACGCAAGTTCTCCACAATCACGGGCATAAACAAGACCGTTATAAGTTGTGTCCGGCTCTGTAAAACCTGGAAACTTGTCTGAATCGAAGGAGAAGCGTCCACCGTCAACGACGACCCCGCCAATTGTTGTTCCATGTCCACCAATCCATTTTGTTGCCGAGTGAACAACGATATCCGCACCATGTAATATCGGCTTACAACCATAAGGTGTCGGGAATGTATTATCGACAATCAGTGGAATTCCTGCTTCATGGGCAATATCGGCAACCCCCTCGATATCGAGAACGTGTAAGCTCGGGTTTCCGATCGTTTCAGCAAACACGGCTTTCGTGTTTTCGTTGATGGCTTCTTTGATGTTTCCTGGTTCCGACACATCAACAAAACGAACTTGTATGCCATATTTAGGAAGCGTTGTTGCAAACAGATTGTACGTTCCACCGTAAAGGTTTGTCGCTGCAACAATTTCATCCCCTGCACTTGCGAGGTTTAAAATCGAAAATGCAATCGCCGACATTCCTGATGCCGTTGCAACAGATGCAACGCCTTCCTCCAATAAAGCCATCCGTTTTTCAAATACCTCAACAGTTGGGTTGCCGATACGAGTATAAATATTGCCTGGCTCTTCTAAGCTAAAAAGTTGTTCGGCATGCTTCGGGTCTTCAAATACGTAAGATGTCGTTTGATAAATAGGCACAGCACGTGAACCTGTCGTTGGATCTGGCTCCTGCCCTCCGTGTAATAAAATCGTCTCTTGGTTGTATGTTCCTTGATCTTTACTCATGAATAAGTCCTCCCTTTAATAAATAAATAGATTTGTTGTTCACCATTACTTTTTCGTTGTAATATAATAAACTCCCTTCTTTGGTTAAAGAAGAGAGTCGCTCGACACGAAATCTCCTCTCATCTTCCAAAGCATTGCTTTGCAGGATTTGGCACCTGACAAACGCCTTACGTTTGCTGGTTGCCGGGCTTCTTCGGGCCAGTCCCTCCACCTCTCTTGATAAGAGTGTTATCATTTTTATACAATTTTTTCCCTTGACTCTTCCAGTTGCTTTTGAAGAATAGGTCCGAAGTCGTCAAATTGAACTAAGAAACCATCGTGACCAAATTTTGAGCTTACTCCGTGGTACGTTGCCCGAACCCCTTTTTCCGTTAAGTGTTCTGTCATCTGTCGGATTTCTTCAGGTGGATATAGGAGGTCGCCTTCAAAACCAAAGGCGTGGATTTCTCCTTGAAATTGGTATAAACCAGGACGTGCTCGTTCACGGGAAATATCATGTAAATCCATCGCCTTTAATAAGTAAAGATAACTATTGGCGTCAAATCGATCAACGAACTTTTCACCTTGGTACTTTAAATATGATTCAACTTGGTAAGTTGTATCGTTATGTGAGAGACCCCACCCTTCTTTTTCTTCTCGATGAAACCGTTCATTGAAAAGATTCGAGGAACGATAGGTGATCATCCCTATCATTCGTGCAATCTCCATTCCTTTTCGTGGGTTTGCTGACAAATCATAATTCCCTTCGTTAAAATTAGGATCGGATTGTATCGCTTGTCGGGCGACCAAATTATAGGCAATAGCATAGTCACTGAGGGCAGGCGTTACAGCAATTGGACACAAGACATTTACAAAATCGGGATATAAACATCCCCACTCAAGAACTTGCATCCCCCCAAGCGATCCACCAATAACTGCATGTAGTTTTATCACGTTCCATTTCTGTAACGCCAGATATTGTGCATGAACTATATCTCTAACCGTAATAAAAGGAAATTGACTTCCGTAACGTTTCTCTGAGTTTGGCATTGTCGTCGTTGGACCTGTAGACCCGTCACATCCTCCTAACACGTTAAAGCAAATATATTGATAACGCGTTGTATCTACATATTTTCCAGGTCCAATAACGCCACGCCACCATCCTGGCTCTTCCTCTGTACCCATGGCATGCTGATTACCAGTTAAAGCATGACAACATAAAATGATCGGTGCATCAATCGGACCACTTCGTTCATACGCCAATTGAACATTTTTTAAGATACTTCCATTTTCCAACTTCAATGAGCCTATGGTGACGGTCCCGACTTCCACTCCATCAACCGTCTCGGTCCCCATGGGCTTCACCTCCCACAAAAGTTACAATCCGAATACCAGAAAGCAAAAAACCTCTCTGTGAAAGACAGAGAGGTAAGTAATCACTTTTCCCTCTCTTATCTTCCAAAGCCTATGCTTTGCAGGATTTGGCACCTTGCAAACGACGTCCGTTTGCTGGTTGCCGGGCTTCTTCGGGCCAGTCCCTCCACCTCTCGCGATAAGAGCATTTATAATATATTCACTATTCAAATCTTCTTAATTTTTCGATTATTTTAAACTTTATCATGAGTTGATTCAAATGTCAACTGTACGTCGGAAACGTTTAAACACATTAAAGAAATAACAAAAAAAGCCTATCGATGGTGAAGTCGAGAGGCTTTGATATAAATTCCACGTTTTAACGCCCCTCTCATCTCTCAGAGTAAACTCTGCTGGATTTAGCACCTGACGAATGTCTTCCACTTGTTGGTTGCCGGGCATCTTCGGGCCAGTCCCTCCGCCTCTCTTGATAAGAGAATTCGTTTAATTTTCTACACTTTATCATGAGGCTTAGTTCTCGTCAATCACTTATACATGATCATGTATAAGTGAGACTTTTCCGCTAGAAACTGTAATAGATACAGTCAAACCGTTTTAGCTCATCGCAAACAGTTGGGTTCGGTAAGTAACTATGTTATACTTTCAAAGGTTTTTGCATTTTTAAAGGAGGTGTTTGCGTGCACTGGCTACGCGGCATTCGTATAAAAAACATCATGATCATTATCCTTGGTACACTTATTTTTGGATTTGGTATCATCCACTTCAATTTACAAAACGGATTAGCTCATGGTGGGTTTACTGGTATCACTTTATTATTATATTACTTATTTACAATTGAACCTTCGATTACAAACTTAGTATTAAATATACCGCTGTTTTTAATCGGCTACCGTTTATTGGGGAGAAAAGTTTTCATTTATAGCTTAATCGGAACCATTTCACTGTCTGTTTCCCTTAGCATTTTCGAAACGTACCCAGTTGCTAATATCCCTTTGCAAGATGACATGATCCTCGTCTCTTTATTTGCTGGGGTATTCTCTGGTGTAGGACTTGGTCTTGTTTTTCGAACGGGGGGCACAACAGGTGGTGCTGATATCCTTGCCCGTTTATCCAATAAATATTTTGGAACAACGCTTGGACAGTTTATGTTTACCTTCGATGCGATTGTGATCACAACTTCCCTTATTCGCCTATCATTAACTCAAGCGATGTACACTCTCATAACTGTATTTGTCGCCTCAAGAGTGATTGATTTTATGATTGAAGGGGCTAGTGCAGCAAAGTCCGCAATGATCGTAACCAATCATTCCGATGAACTTTCTTCTGAAATCAGACGTAGAATGTCACGCGGTTCTACCGTACTCACAGGAAAAGGGAGTTATACACACGATGAACGCGAAATATTATATTGTGTTGTCAACCGTAATGAGTTGATCCATTTAAAAACAGTGATTCAAGATGTTGATCCATACGCTTTCTTTTCAGTTAATGACGTGAAAGAAGTTTCAGGTGAAGGGTTCACTTTTGACAGAAATCGAGATCCATTTCATACGTAACATCATATTTTCTAAGGGTGAACAACTTTCATTTAGGTTCTCTAAATGGACGGTTGCTCATCTTTTTTTTGCTCATATTAGCGATCAATCACAACCATTTGATCACCTTTGATTAATTTCGTCGAAGGTAATGGATGAAACAAGAACTCTTGATTTCGGATCAAACCTACGACAAAATCATCATTCTTTGCCATAAAATAGCTGATTTCAGCAAATGTTTTTTGAAAAAATTCGTCCGGTACATATTTATAAACGAGACGGTCTCGTGTTTCAACCTCTAACAGACGTCCAATCACCTCAGTCATTCCATGATACTTTGTACAATTTAACATCGCTAAACTGGATAAGTTTGAGGTTTCAATGACTTCATCAGCCCCTGCACGCCGTGCATTTTTCACTTGTTCAGGTGTCAACATTTCCACAATACTGTATACGCTAGGGTTCAAAGCTTTTGCAGCGATCAGCGTCAAAATGGAATGCGAGTCAGCTTGATTTTCTCCTAGGTCATGATCCGCTGAAATGATCACAGTTCTCGCATGGGCAATGTTCGCCTTTTTTAACGTATCATCATTCAGTGACGAACCTTTTATAAAATGGACTTTTTTTTCTGAAATTGGATTACCTTCAAGACTTTTGTCGATAAGAACAATATGGACATTTTGTTTTTTGATTAGTTGCGATATCACCTTTTTTGTGCGCTCATTCCAACCAATGACAATGTAATGTCCTTCTTTTTTATACTCCAACTCTCCTTTATGAAACATGTTTCTCGTTGTTACAGCTGTTTGGGCAAGATTCGTTACAAAGATCGTAAAAAATGCAATACCAAATAAGATCAAACCAGCAGCTAATGCGCGACCTAGTAATGTTTGAGGAACAAAATCACCGTAGCCTACAGTTGATGTTGTCACAATCGCCCACCAAATACCATCAATGACATTCGGGAACGTTTCCGTTTCTAATTGGTGAATGGCGACCCCGAAACTTGTTACAATCACAAAAACGATTAATAAAAGACGAACAAAGGTCGGAAACTTCGCATATGTATGAGCCCATTGTTGAAAACGAGACATTCGCTCCCACCTTTCTATGCTGTACAACATTCCTTATGACTGATATGATATATTAGGTTTTCTACTGGAGGTGTTAGGTAGTGTTACAAGCAACCATCTTTGCTATAACGATGTTTATCGGGTGGACAATATTTGACCTTATTAAATACCGAAAATGGACAAAGGAAAATATCATAACCGGTTTTGTCACATCCGTGATCTCAGGGATCGCATGGTATATTTTATTCATCGTATTTTAAACAAAATGATTCTCCCCTTGATTTCATAGGTGAAATTTCGTAAAATCAAACTTGTGATGTCATAATATGGGGCATTAGCTCAGTTGGGAGAGCGTTTGGCTGGCAGCCAAAAGGTCAGCGGTTCGAGCCCGCTATGCTCCACCAAAAATACCATCACACCTACGTCGAATTCACTTCTGCGTAAGATGGGATTGTGTGCCATCGGTGCACCATATACGAAATTCACCGTTATGATTGTATTCATAACGTTTTTTAATTTTTTCTGATAAAACTTAATAATGTCCATAGTAAAAGACCAAATTTGCGACGATAAACCTCCCCCTTATCCGATTATAGTGCGTTGATTTAGACGTAACTATTCGCGGATAGGAGGGGTTTTTTTACTAAAAAATGCGAAAGTAGTACTTTGTTAATTTTATAAATGTCTTGACACACTAGAAAAACTTGGATAAGATTCATATAATTTCATATCGTGGAAGATAGGTTGGATGAATATTTATTGATTTTCATTCATTAAAAGGGAATCTGGTGCAAATCCAGAACGGACCCGCCACTGTAAGATAGGAGCCATTACCACTATGCCACTGGATACTTTTCATGTATTTGGGAAGGCGGTAAGGCGATGATGATCAAGTCAGGAGACCTGCCTATACTTCTAACACTGTCGACCTACGGGTGAATAGGGAGGTGTGAATCATCAGATGGCGTTATATGTCCAAATAACGATGGACACAACGTGATATTTCGTATGATTTCTAGGATATTTTCACCCAATAAAAATGGGAGAGAATATCCTTTTTTATTTGGACAAAAAACAGGAGGGATAAACATGCCTATCAAAACAAGCATCCAAGGATTTCCAAGAATCGGAGAAAATCGAGAGTGGAAACGACTCCTCGAATTTTACTGGAAAAATGAGATTGATGGATGTACTTTTGAAAAAGAAATGAAAGACATTAGACTCAACCTGCTGCAAAAGCAACAAAATGCAGGCGTTGGCCTCATTCCAACAGGGGATTTCACTTATTATGATCATGTACTAGATACAGCTTATATGTTTAATTTGATTCCTAGCCGGTTTCAAAACGAACCTTTTGCTAGCGGCCGCGACCTTTACTTTGCTCTTGCTAGAGGAACAAAACATGCTGAAGCATGCGAAATGACGAAATGGTTTAATACAAATTACCATTACATTGTTCCTGAAATTGAAGACACATGGATACCTAAAGTCCTCTACAATAAACCACTCGCCGATTACCTCGAAGCAAAACAAGAGTTAGGTATCCAGGGAAAACCTGTTCTTATCGGCCCTTATTCCTTTCTCTCACTTGCAAAGGGGTATGATGATGAACAATTCGAGAGGTACTTAGATATCCTTATATCGCTTTACGCTAAAGTAATCGCAGAGTTAACTGAAGCTGGTGCATCATACATCCAAATAGACGAACCTTGGCTTGTTCATTCTATATCAGATAAGGATTTTCAACTTGTTCAAGCGGCGTATAATAAACTCACAAATCTAGTACCTGATGCAAAATTATTGTTGCAAACTTACTTTGAATCCGTTTCACACTATGAAAAGATTATTCAATTACCAGTAGCAGGAATTGGCCTCGATTTCGTTTATGACAAAGGAAAACATTTATCATACATTGAACAATTCGGTTTCCCAAAAGATAAAGTACTTGCTCTTGGTATCATTGATGGGCGCAATATTTGGAAGACAGACTTAGATAAAACGTGGGAACTCATCCGATCCATCCAAACAAAACTTTCTGATCACACCATCTGGTTTCAAACAAGTTGCAGCTTATTACACGTCCCTATGTCTTTATCTTATGAAACGACTTTACCGAAGTCATTAAAAGAAGGACTTGCTTTTGCAGAAGAAAAAATTGAAGAATTAAACTTGCTGAAAGATCATTTAACTAGTAACACACATACATCGCAGCAATGGGAGAGTCATCAATCTTCACTACATTCTTTTAAAAAAGCCTACCAATCAACCGATGAATCCGTGTTCCCAAATTACAAGGCAATGCGTTCACAGTCATTCTCTGAGAGAAACGCTCTACAAAAAGAGAAGTTTCAACTTCCTTTATTACCAACGACAACCATCGGTAGTTTCCCACAAACCTTGGATATGCGCCGAGCACGGACGGCCTTTCGTAAAGGTGAACAAACACAAGAAAAATATGACCAACTTGTCAAAGATAAGATTAAGCACTGGATTGATGTGCAAGAGGAGCTAGACTTAGATGTCTTCGTCCATGGAGAATTTGAACGTAATGACATGGTAGAATTTTTCGGGGAAAAATTAAACGGGTTTGCCGTCACAATAAATGGTTGGGTACAATCTTATGGCTCTCGCTGTGTTAAACCGCCGATCATTTATAGTGATGTGGCATTTGATGAGCCGATGACAGTAAAGGAAACCGCTTATGCCCAATCGTTGACGCAAAAGCCCGTAAAAGGGATGTTGACAGGACCTGTGACAATTTTAAACTGGTCATTCGAAAGAACCGACTTACCAAAACATGTTGTAGCCAATCAAATTGCACATTCCTTAACGAAAGAAATAGAGGAACTAGAACAGTCAGAAGTCGAAATGATTCAAGTCGATGAGCCAGCTCTCCGAGAAGGGTTACCGTTAAAGAAAGAAGATCACACGGCTTACCTCGACTGGGCGGTGAATGCCTTCAGGTTAACAACTGAAAAAGTAAAACCTACAACGCAAGTTCACACCCATATGTGCTATAGTGAATTCCATGACATCATCGATTCGATCAACGCTATGGATGCTGATGTCATTTCCATTGAAACATCCAGCAGTCATGGGGAACTTATAAAAATATTTGAGAAGCATGTATACGATAAAGGAATTGGGTTAGGGGTTTATGATATACATAGTCCCCGCATTCCAACCGTCGAAGAGATGGTTGATATTATTCACGAGTCACTAGACACGCTTCCTTCTTCTTTATTTTGGGTCAACCCTGACTGTGGCCTAAAAACAAGGACCGAAGAAGAGACGGTTTCCGCTCTAACAAATATGGTAAAAGCTGCCCGTATCGCTCGAAACAACCTAACATCTCCTCTGATAAAATGAGCTTGATGCAGATCATTCAACACTTTGTGGTTGCACATATGAAACAGGCGTTGGTACATTTCCGCGCCTGTTTCGTCCTGAGTTATATAACATAACTGCCTTTACTTCAACGGAGTAACACTTCCTCTAGTTCATGAACATGTGCCCGGCCTGTATCGATCCACTCTTTCGGAAATGGTGCATCTTTATCAACTGGCTCAGAAAACTGATTCACAAGCGCACTTTCATCGTCAACCCAATCATCTAACCCTGACTGATATTTGTGTGAAAGCAAAAAAGGTCGTCCTAATTTAACTTCAACACCTTGTTGGTCTAACTCTCCTTCCACCGCTTGAAAAGGGACACGCACAAAAAGGTAACTGCCATTATCCTCCATTTTGTAATCAAAGTAACCATGTTCATAATCCCAATTTCCACCAATCACATATCCGAGTGGTTTTATTTGCTTTTCAATATCATTTAATAGAAACGTTTGATTTTCAACTTTTGATGGTAGCGTGATCATCCTACTTTTCCCTCCTGGTTTAGCTTCTCCTTTTAGAATACCCATCAAAACTTGATTTATCATCTCACCACCACCAAAAAAAGAGGCAATTCGCTTGAACAGCGATGCCTCTTCATGATCAAAATTACTTCAAACGTTTTTCTAATTCTGCTTTTTCTTCTTCAAAACCTGGCTTTCCAAGAAGCGCAAACATGTTTTTCTTATATGCTTCAACACCTGGCTGATCAAATGGGTTAACCCCTAATAAATAACCACTAATCGCACATGCTTTTTCAAAGAAGTACACGAGATAACCAAAAGAATATTCATTGAGCTCTGGAATATTTAAGACAAGGTTCGGTACACCACCGTCAGTATGCGCTAAACGTGTCCCTTCCGTCGCCTTTTTATTAACAAAATCCATCGTTTGACCCGCTAAGTAATTGAGCTTATCTAAGTCGTTATCCGCTTCTTTGATCGTTACTTCATGACGTGGTTTTTCAACATTTAAGATCGTTTCAAACAAGTCACGACGACCATCTTGAACATATTGCCCTAACGAGTGTAAGTCTGTAGAGAAGTCTGCCGCAGCTGGGAAAATTCCTTTTTGGTCTTTTCCTTCACTTTCTCCGTAAAGCTGCTTCCACCATTCAGCAACGTAGTGAAGCGCTGGCTCGTAGTTCACCATCAGTTCAACCGTCTTCCCTTTGTTGTAAAGCGCGTTACGAACAGCTGCGTATTGATACGCTTCGTTTTGATCAATCTCAGGGCTTGCGTATGCTTCACGGGCATCAGCTGCCCCTTTCATCATCGACTCAATATCTAAGCCACTCGCTGCAATAGGAAGAAGACCGACTGCTGTTAATACAGAAAAACGACCGCCCACATCATCAGGGATGACAAACGATTCGTAGCCTTCTTCATTTGCTAATTGCTTGAGCGCACCTTTTTCTTTATCGGTCGTTGCGTAAATACGTTTACGAGCTTCTTCTACACCATATTTGTTTTCTAAAAATTCACGGAAAATACGGAAAGCGATCGCTGGTTCTGTCGTTGTACCGGACTTTGAAATCACATTGACTGATACATCTTTACCGTCAAGTAAATCAAAAAGTTCATGAACGTATGTTGAACTAATGTTATTCCCGACAAAAATGACCTGTGGTGCGCCTCTTTTTTCGCTGCTTAACGTATTGAAAAACGTATGGTTGAGCGCTTCGATTGCAGCACGGGCACCTAAGTAAGAACCACCAATTCCAATAACAAGTAGTACATCTGAATCGGATTTAATTTTCTCTGCACTTTTTTGGATGCGAGAAAACTCCTCACGGTCATAATTGACAGGTAAATCTACCCAACCAAGAAAGTCACTTCCCGCACCTGTTCCATTATGTAAAGCGTCATGAGCTGCGCGCACCGCTTCTTGCATGTAGCTCATTTCATGTTCTGCAACAAAATCACTGGCTGTTTGATAATCAAAACGAATCGTTTCTGTCATGTTCGTCTCATCCTCCTCAGTAATGTGAAAGCTCTCTTACCCACTTTATAAAATTGTAACGTAAGAATCAAGTAGCCTTGTCATTGTAAACGAATACATTCATGAACGTTTTTTAAACGTTTTTAGTTTTACATGAATTGATAGCAAAATGATTATACAATAGGACCATCAAATTCATGAAATGAGGCGATTTTGTGATTGTCAAACCTCGAAAAATTCCCCTTGTTATCCTCCAACTTGAAGCTTTACTTCGCCGACTACCACTTGAGAATACACAAAAAAGTGTGATCGAAAAAGACCTCGCCTTATACAAAAAAGGGTATCGGGGTGAACGGAACTTTGATTACTATTTATCTTGGCTTCCTGAAGATTCTTTTCGCCTTTTACACGGTTTAAGAATACCTGAAGAAAACAACGGATTCTTTCAAATCGACACATTATTGTTAACCGAAAAATATGCGTGTATTTTTGAAGTGAAAAACTTAAGTGGCACGGCAGAGTTTAACCCTCAGTTAAAGCAGCTAACACGGAAGTATGCTGACATTGAAGAAGGGCACCGCGACCCTATTAGTCAAGTCTATTTACAAACTTATCACTTCAGTCGTTGGTTAAAAATGCAACAATATTCTACACTCCCCATTTACTCCTTTGTCATTATGAGCCACCCTACAACGAAAATTCAAATCATTAACAACCTTGAGGAAACCTCACAAATTGTTCTTCACGCCCATGCTGTTGTTGAAAAACTTCATCAACTAGAAAAGTCTTCGAATCATCGAACACCGATTTTGGATGATTCGATCCTAGACAATATGACTTCCAACCTCATGCAACAGCATACCCCTTTAAAGTTAAATGTATTAAAGAAATATCATATCGATGTGGCTCAGTTGATAACAGGAGTCCGGTGCCCTAATTGTGGGACGTTGCCTATGAAGCGAACTCATGGAAGATGGTTTTGTCTACATTGTAGACATGAGTCAAAGGAAGCCCATTGGGAGGCGCTCCAAGACTATGCATTATTAATTAGTGAAGTGATTACTAATCGAGATTTGCGGTGGTTTTTGAGGGTGAGTTCGAGGAATACAGCTTTACACATCCTGAGGTCTACTGCATGCACTTTAATAGGTGAAAAAAAGCAAGCAACATATCGGATACCAAATGATGAATAAACCTCACCGAAATTTGCCTTTTCGGTGAGGTTTTAATTGAGGTTTTAATTGAGGTTTTAATTGGTATTTTATTCCGTATTACGCATAGAATCTTGATTTTTACGCAAAGAATGCCAATTTTCACGCAAACAACCTCAATTTTTACGCAAAGCCAAAATCAAAGCCCCAAAAAACTTCATCTAACCCTACAACGCCGCTTTCAAAATCGCTAAAGTATCGTCTCTTCCTAGCTTGCGGAAATTTCCATACTCACCTCGAGCCATTGCTTTATCAGTCATGACATCGATTTTACTGTCGTCAATGTCATAATCCGCTAACCGACTCGGCGCACCTAAATCACCCCAGAAAGTTTCCAACGCACGTATCCCTTCTTCAGCCACTTCACGGTCGGTCTTCCCTTCTGGGTCCACACCCCAAACACGAACAGCTAATTGCTTCAGCTTACGCTCCCCTTCTTCGATGTTGTGGCGCATCCAATGAGGGAAGATAATTGCTAGTCCTCCGGCATGTGGAATATCGTAAACAGCTGACACCGCATGCTCAATATTGTGCGAAGCCCAGTCACCACGTACGCCCATTTGTAGCATACCATTTAAGGCAATTGTACCTGAATAAAGAATCGTTTCCCTATGCTCTAAGTTTTCTAAATCACTAACGAGTTTAGGTGCAGTTTCAATCACTGTATGAAGCACAGCTTCACACATCCGCTCCTGCAATGGTGAGTTCGTTTGCGCATGAAAATACTGCTCAAACACATGAGACATCATATCTACAATCCCGTATACCGTTTGATCTTCAGGCACTGTCAATGTATTACGCGGATCCAAAATTGAAAACGTTGGGAATGTATGTGGTGATCCCCACCCATACTTTTCTTGTGTTTCCCAATTTGTAATAACAGAACCTGAATTCATTTCAGAACCTGTAGCAGCAAGCGTCAAAATCGTACCAAATGGCAATGCCGTTTCTGGAAGATGTTTTTTCGTGACAATATCCCATGCATCACCCTCATATTCCGCACCGGCAGCAATTGCCTTCGTACAGTCAATAACACTGCCACCACCTACTGCTAAAAGGGCATCAATGTCTTCATTTTTACATATGTCCACACCTTTATGTACCGTGCTCAAACGCGGATTCGGTTCCACACCTGAAAGTTCATGAATAGTAAAGCCTGCGCCATTTAACAATGAAGTAACCTCATCGTACAGACCATTACGTTTAACACTTCCGCCACCATAAACGAGCAAAATCTTACTGCCTAATGGTTTTAGCTGTTCAACGAGTTGTTCCTGTACCTGTCCTTCTCCAAAAATCAATTCCGTCGGATTATGAAAAGTAAAACGATCCAACGTCATCCCTCCTTTTCTTTATCATTATCGCTTATTCATGATTCATTCGCAAAGCAACAGCTTATGTATAATTATTTTGTTCAAATCGAATGATAAGTAAGGAAGCGACTAGCTTCAATGAACGCTTCCATGTAAGGAGGTGAAAGTTGATGAGCGGTATCCAACGTACAGCTCTTTTGTTAGCCATTATCGGTGCTGTGAACTGGGGGTTGATCGGTTTCTTTCGGTTTGACCTTGTCGCTGCCATTTTCGGCGGACAAGCAGCTGGTATTTCACGTCTTATTTACGCTGTTGTCGGTTTGGCTGGCATTTATTGTATTTCCATTTTGTTTAAGCCTAGTGAAGAAATGGAACGAAGCCCAGAGCCACAACGTTAAAACATAAGGGCTTGTAAACATACATTTTTCCTGAAAGGGAGAAAAAGTTACCGTCCTTTTAAGTAAAACAAATCACTTATAAAAAAAGACGAACTCCGCAAAAGGGAGTTCGTTTCTTTTTACATATGAACGATTATATAACTATTTTTTCAAACGCTTATTAAGATCAGCTTGAATTTCGTTGGATTGCTTCAACCAATCCTTCAACTTATCTTCCAATGTATTGAATCCTTGGCTTTTCTCTTTAGATGGCTGTTGTTTATTTTGCGCTGGACGCTTACGTTCCTTACGCTCTGTTTCTTGTGGCGCTTCTTGCGTTTCACGGATTGAAAGAGAAATCTTTCCTGAATCCTCATCAACGGATAGAACTTTAACTTTCACTTCATCTCCAACGGAAAGGTATTCATTGATATCCTTTACATAACCATGAGCAATATGAGAAATGTGAACAAGACCTTGTTTTTGTTCATCTAGCGCAACAAATGCACCGAAAGGTTTAATCCCTGTTACCTTTCCTTCTACGATGCTTCCAACTTCATACTGACCTGACATAAAAACAACTCCTAACTATTTTTTAACTAAGTTATTTTAACATAAAAACCTAAATTATTCAATCTACGACCATTTCATCGCAGAATTCCTTAATCAATCATTCGGATGATCGCCCATTGGCCATCTTTTTCTCCTAAAATAAGCAGACCTGATTCGATCCATTTCACAAAGTTTGTTAAGTCAGCATCCCATTCACCATTCCCTGATTTATATCGGAAATACTGATTAACTAGTCGACATTGAGATTCAGACCATTCATCCCATTGTGACACCGTTTTTTGTTGCAACCAACATTCAAAACTTTCGCGTTCATCGCTTTCCATTTCACTTAACACATTTGCATCAAAACCTTCAGTTAGGATCAAATCGATTAATTCAGGTTTGCGAAGTCTTGAATATCCTTTTACACCTAAACGCTTCAAAGCACGTATAAGTTGATCCTTTGTCCACAGATTAAGCACTTCATTTTCAGAAGTGATCTCAATAAAATTAGGTCGTTTCTCGTTCCAATTTTGAGGACTAACAAACGGCTCTTCTGTTACGACCGTAGTTGTAGTTGTAGCTGCACTCTCCTGTTGACTACGTACTTCAAGAAGTGAACCCCACTCTGGTACGTCTCCCCAATATTGCTGTTCATATGCAAATAAACGATTGGAAGCCTCAGGACCATCAACCTTCTCTAGAACACGAAGATATTGATGAATGAAAGGAAGCGCTTCTTTTTTACGTAGTTGTGTCGAATCAACACCTGCAAACCAAGCTTTCGCTGCTTCATCATCCCCAGATTCGACTCGTAATTGTCCTAATGGAAAACGAAGGAGTGATGACGGCATTTTTTCATAAACAGAAAGCAAAGATCCCTCTGTCTCTTCAGCATACCCTTCAGAGCGGTATGCACCTGCTAACCACCATTCAATAAAAATATTGTTTGGTGTTTCATGTAACATTTCTTGATATTCATTCACTGCTTCTTGAAACTTTCCTTGTTTTAATTTACTTTTCGCGACTCGGTGCCTTTTACGAAACTCTTTTTTATGTTCAAAAGTTGGGATGAACTTCTTTGAACCATCCATGTATATAGGCACTTGTTCTGAATGAACATTTCGAGTTGTATATTCTTCAAGAAGCGACCATTTTATCCACTCAGGTAATTCCGCTGACAAAAGGAATTTTTCAATCGCTGTATTTGCCCAATCTGAAGAATCACGAAGTAAGAAACGCACTGCTTGCTTTTGCATTCGCTCATTTTTACTAAGCAATGAATGTAATGCATACAGACGATTCAGTCCCCATTTATTTGCTGGACTAATTGAAAAAGAGGATAATGCCGGATCGTTCCTGACAATTTCCATCCCCTCAATAAGAGGAATAGCTTGTTGACGAACCGCTTCTTCTTGAATGGTTTCTAAGACCTCAATCGCACGAGTTATCTCCCCTCCATTAAACTGACTGAGAGAAATACGATATAAAGATTTAGATGACAAATAATCAAAGTGTGTTTTATAAATCGACAATAATTCATCATTCAAACCGAGGAGAAAGTAAAGGTGGACAATTCGTTGTAGTAAGTCATAATTGACGAACGCATTTTTATTTGTTTTTTTGGTATATAAATTATATGCTTTCTCTGCAGTTTTCTTCGCTTTCTGTTCATAACGACAACGGTGTAGAATTCGAGCCTTTTGAATATAAGTAAACACATTTTCGCTATCTAGTTTGAGCGCCTTTTCTGCATCTTGTAATCCTTGCTTTTCGTTCTCTGTGCGTTCACTAATTATCATTCTCGTCTGGATAGCTGGAAGATAATCAGGAAACAAAGCCAGAGCTTGATCAATCGTAGCTACAGCGCTCTTATATTTCTGGTTTTGCAAGAGCGTTCTCGCTTTTTTATTTAACAGAAAGACTTGGCGAGCATCCTTAGGGTGTGCTTTTTGGAATGCCTTTAATTTCTCTTGATAAGGCGATATGGATGTTGAACGCTTCGTCGCTCGTTTTTGATGGGCTCTAGATTGTTGTTTCATTACCTGAATCTCCTTTATTCCTATATCATCGTTCCTTATACTACTCAAATAATAATCATAACTCATAATTGCCACATGATCTAGGTTATTTATTATTTTCTCTATAATTGGAAACATTGACACACACACAGCAACGCTTTATAGTGTGAAAATATGTATGACTTTTCAGATGATTTGATGATTTCATATATAATCATCGCTTTTAATATAAGGAGGTATAAATCAAATGTCAAAACAGCCCGAACAATGGGCCTCAAAATTAGGATTTATTTTAGCAGCTGCTGGATCGGCGATTGGTTTAGGTGCCATTTGGAAATTGCCTTTCACAGCAGGTGAAAATGGTGGAGGAGCCTTTTTTCTTGTCTTTGTACTTATGTTACTATTTCTAGGCTTACCTCTTCTTTTAGCCGAATTTACAATTGGTAGAAAAACACAACGTGAAGCGATCTCAGCTTACCGTACACTGGCCCCTGACTCAAATTGGCACTGGATTGGTAAACTCGGTGTTGGTGCTGCATTTTTACTTCTTTCCTTTTACAGCGTCGTCGGTGGGTGGATTGTTATTTACCTCGTACAAGCGATTTCTGGGCAATTCGTAGGCTTAGATAGTGAAGGCTTTGAAAACATGTTCGCCCAAGTTACACAAAATGGTTGGCTTGTGCTCACTGCGCACTTTGTATTTATGATTATGACGATCCTCGTCGTCCAAGGCGGCATTCAAAAAGGAATCGAACGCTCAACTCGTTGGATGATGCCGACACTGTTCGTATTGTTTATCATCATTGTCATTCGCTCCGTTACCTTAGATGGAGCTATGGAAGGGATCGCTTTTTTCTTTTACCCTGACTTTAGCAATCTCGATGGGCAAACGATTCTATATGCATTAGGACAAGCATTCTTTTCCTTAAGTTTAGGGATTTCAGTCATGGTGACATACAGTTCTTATTTAAAAAAAGAAGAAGATTTACCCCGCTCTGCGATATCAATCGTTTCATTAACATTATTTATTTCGATTTTAGCAGGTCTTGCCATCTTCCCTGCCGTATTTTCGTTAGGATTTGAACCGACAGAAGGACCACCGTTAATTTTTATTGTCCTTCCAGCCGTTTTTAGTGAAATGGTTTTCGGGCAACTATTTTTCACATTATTTATCATCTTGTTATTGTTTGCTACTTTAACTTCAGCTTTCTCATTATTAGAGATTGTTGTAGCTTCAGTAACAAAAAATAATCCTGAGAAACGAAAGAAAGTAGCTTGGATCTGTGGTCTCCTTATTTTCACCCTCGGTATACCTTCAGCATTATCTGAAGGAATTCTGCCGACTTTACCAGTGATTGGTATGACTTTTTTTGGTGCCTCTGACTTTCTTGTCAGCAATATTTTATTACCAGTAGGTGCATTATTAATCGCGATTTTCACACCGTTGAAAATAAAAAAGGATGATTTGTTTACTGAAATTCAACATGGTTCATCATTTAAAAGACGGACGTTTGAAATCTGGTATTTCCTATTAAAGTATATTGTTCCAGTCGCGATCCTACTCGCCTTCTTAAATGCGATCGGCATCATCTAGATAGTAACAACCGTCGACGAAACAAAATCATATATAAGACAGGTTCCTACTTTGAGGAGCCTGTCTTTTTTTAGTTTAAGCTTGTAGTTTTCCGTGTCGTAATTGGCGCTTTTCGATGGAAACGCCGCATCCTTTGCTTCTTTTTTTAATTAAGTCCACTTGTGTTTCATCACTTAAAGTGATGACAAGTCCTCGACGACCTACTCGGCCTGTCCTGCCGGCACGGTGAATATATGAGGTATTGCTTGTCGGTGGATCTAGGTTAATCACATAATCAACATCCGCAATATCCAATCCTCTAGCTGCTAATTCCGTTGCTACTAAAACATCCGCTTCCCCACCTCGGAAACGATCTATCGCCTGCTTGCGATCTTGTTTATCACTTACACCGATCAAAGATACCGCTTTTACTTTTTTATAAGTAAGCTTGTCCACAGTCTCTTCGGCTTTTTCAATCGTCGAAGTAAATACGATCCCTTTTTGTTTATCCATCGTTGCAATCAGCTGGCGAACCGTATCGATTTTCTTTCTTTTTTCACTTTCTACCCAAACATGATCAATCGATAACGGAATCTGTGTTTTTGCTTGAATGTGTAATGGATCAGGAATATTTTTTTCTAATGAACGAGCCAGTTCTGTAGGAAAAGTTGCTGAACAAAGGGCGTACTGCGCTTCTTTTCCTACACGCTGGGAAATTTTTGTCACAGTATGTTGCGACTTTTCGTCTTGTAACAATTGATCAGCTTCATCAATAACAACATACTGTGTTTGTTGTAATTTTAATTTTTTCTCTTCTGCAAGTGACAAGACGCGGTCCGGTGTTCCGAATACCACATGGGGCTTTTGCTTTTTCAAACGTTCTAATTGACGCTTTTTATTTCCGCTCCCTATGTATGAATGAACAACAAGTTCTGTTTTTTGACAAAGCGACTCTGCTACTGAATATAACTGCATGGCTAATTCGTTTGTCGGGGCAATGATGACCGCTGAAAAAGGTTTTGGATCTTGAATCACTTTCGTCAAAATCGGTAATAAAAATGCGAGTGACTTCCCTGATCCCGTTTCCGCTTCTATGATCAAGTCACTTCCTTCTAAATGCTTTGGAACCACTTTTTCTTGAATTGTTGTAGGTACAGTTATGCCTTCCGCTAGTACTTGTTGGATGAGCAAATCATCAACGTTTAAATCCTTAAAAGATGCTTCTTCCATCGTGATGTCCTCCCTTTTTAAAAAAACAATAAAAAAATTTGTAAATCATGTATATATTTACGCTCATGGGGCGATAATACTGAATGTATACAATCTAGTATTCCCCCTGTATGGAGGGGCTGGCTGTTAAAAGTGTACTCCCTAACTGTACGTATTATACAGGTTACGTGCAGATAGGTACATAACAAGCCAGCCTCTTCTTATTATGACTTGCTATTTCGATTTACAAATCGGTCTATACGTTCAACCGCTGTTTGTAATTGTTTCATTGATGAAGCATATGAACAACGGATATGGCCTTCTCCACCTTCGCCAAATACATGACCAGGAACAACAGCTACTTGCTCACCCTCTAATAATTTCTGTGCAAATTCTTCAGAGCCATATCCTGTTTTTTTAATCGACGGAAAAGCATAGAAAGCACCACCAGGCTGATGACAATCTAAACCAATCTCGCGCATTGACGTAACAAAGAAATTTCGACGCTGTTTGTACGTTTCGACCATTTCTTCAACCTCAACCAACCCTTCATTAAAACCAGCTAAAGCTGCATATTGCGCTGTAGAGGGCGCGCACATAATTGCATATTGATGAATTTTCAACATTGCTTGAGTAATGACAGAAGGCGCGCAAACATAGCCCATTCGCCATCCCGTCATCGCAAACGCTTTGGATAAACCAGAAATTAAGATCGTTCGCTCACGCATTCCATCAACACTAGCCATGGACGTATGCGCAGCATCATAGCTCAATTCAGCATAGATCTCATCACTAATGAGTAGGAGGTCATTTCGTTTGATAACATCACAAATCTCTTTCGATTCCTTTGCTGTTAATACAGTACCAGTAGGATTGTTAGGAAATGAGGTGAGCACCGCTTTTGTCTTTGGTGTTATCGCTTGTTCAATCGCTTCGGTCAACGGGACAAACCGGTTTTCTAGCGTCGTTTTAACTGGAATAGGTTTTCCACCAGCGAGCGTAACAAGCGGAGCATAAGAAACAAAATTAGGTTCCACAATAATCACTTCGTCGCCTGGGTCAACGATCGAACGGATCGCTAAATCTAGTCCTTCACTTGCACCTACAGTTACGATCATTTCTGTTTCAGGGTCATATTGAACATGGTATTTACGTTCAAAATAGGTAGCAATTTTCTCTCGTAGTTCATAAAGGCCTGCATTCGCTGTATAAGACGTTCTCCCCCGTTCTAACGAAGATACACCAGCCTCGCGAATAGCCCACGGAGTAGAGAAGTCTGGTTCTCCTACCCCAAGTGAGATGACCCCTTCCATATTCGCTGCAAGGTCAAAAAACTTTCGGATCCCTGAGGGAGGAACACTTTTTACAGTTGTCGATAAACGTGATGTTAATGAAGATACGCTATCAGTCATGGTGACACCACCATACGATCGTCATCATCATTTTTTGAAAAAATTGCACCATCATGTTTATAGCGTTTTAGTTGAAAATGTGTTGTCGTTGACTCCACAGAATCTAATGTTGAGAGTTTGTCTGAAACAAATCGAGCAACATCGGTTAATTTTGAGGCTTCAATGACTACCGACAAGTCATACGTACCTGACATAAGGTATAGCGCTTGCACTTCAGGAAAACGGACGATTCTATCAGCGATTTCATCAAATCCGACTCCTCGTTTCGGCGTTACTTTTACATCGATCATCGCCGTTACTTTTTCCTCTTCATCAATTTTCGTCCAATCAACAAGTGCTGCATAACGAACAATCACGTTTTCTTCTTCAAGACGTTCAATCATATTTGAAACTTCATATTCTGGCATATCCAACATTTTTGCTAAAATGTCTACTGATTGTCGCCCATCTTTTTCGAGCAATTTCAATAATTCTTTCTCTTTTGTTTCCACTGTTACTCCCTCCTCTTTTCATCATCAGTATTCGTTTAAAATTAATTTCGATGTGAAACAATAGAAATATCATTTTGACATCTACTTCCCAATAAAAGGACGGGGTGTTATCGTGTCGTTAAACAAAGACGAACCAAATTTACCTAATGATATCGACAAAAGCGCACTTATCTTCATTGATGTGATCAATGACTTCAATTTTGCTGATGGGTATGAATTATTACAGCACGCAATACCTATGGCAGAGCGTTTAGCAAAATTTAAGAAGATTGCGAAAGAACAAAACATACCTGTCATTTATGTCAATGACCATTATGGTAATTGGCGATACGATTTTCGCACCCTTGTAAACCATTGTATGCGTAATGAAAGCCTAGGTAAAGAAGTCGTACAACAATTATTACCTGAACATGGCGATTATCACATTTTAAAGCCACAATATTCCGGCTTTTTTTACACACCACTTGATTTATTACTCGATAATTTAAATGTTAATAAGCTCATTTTAACAGGGGTATCTGGAAATATGTGTGTGCAGTTTACTGCTAATGATGCTTACATGCGCGGTTATCATTTACATACCCCAAGCGATGCGATTGCCTCACGTCATGTAGAGGAAAATAATAAAGCCCTCCACCTCATGGAGAAAGTGTTAAAAGCAGATATATCTCCTCTATTCTATAATACGGAATAACTCCTTTTTGCGTGTCCTATTCATACTAGACCACAAGAATGATTGCCGTTAATGTTACTTCTCCTCCTACCTCCCTTACATTCCCCTTTGATGAAAATGTATATATTATCATTTGTCATCATCAGACAGAAGAATTCCTCTTCAATCGCAAGAAGGGCTTTAACCCCACGAAAAGGTAGGGTGAATGACGGTTTCGCGATAGCCAAAAAGAAACTCACACGGTATAATTGGAACATTCGTTCTCTTCGGGATCACCAAGTTTTTTGAGATTTACTCCGACATACATTACTGATGGACTTTACAGTAGGGGTACTTCTTTCAGTATAACGTTAAAAAAATGGGACGGTCTCTTTTAGGCCGTCCCATTTTAATATTCCATTACATATTCATAACAATTACTTTATCACGTAACATGGAAGAAATGCTTCGTCCAATTCCTTGAACACCTTGTCCTGAGTTTTTAACACCTAGAAATGGATAATGGTCTGGTCCGCGAGATGTTTTACCATTAATTTGGACCGTCCCGACTTCTAATTTGTTTGCCAGCATCATCGCATCATCGATATTTTTCGTAAAGATACTTCCTTGGAGGCCATATTCATTCTCATTCTCAAGTTCAATGGCTTCTAATGGATTACTGATGCGAATAATAGGTAATACAGGGCCAAATTGCTCTTCCCAAGCAATTCTCATATCCGTTGTTACATTGTCAAGTAAAGTTGGATGTAAGAGGTTTCCTTGTCTTTCTCCTGTTGTAACTACTTTTGCCCCTTTATCCTTTGCATCAGCGATTAATTCTTCAACATAATCAGCGGCGCCGTCATTAATCATTGGTGTAATTTGTGCATTCTCACTAGCTTTCCCAACTTTTAATGCTTCAACTTTCTCCTGTACTTTTTCAACAAGCTGATCTGCAACATCTTCCATAACGAGTACTCGTTTAATGGCAGTACAACGTTGCCCTGAGTAACTAAAAGCACCACCAACGATTTCTTTCGCTGCTTTATCTAAATCCCCATCTGATAAAACGATAGCTGGATCTTTACCACCAAGCTCAAGAATCACACCGGCCATAGTTGCCTTTTCACTAATACGTTGTCCTGTTTCCGTTCCTCCTGTAAAGGATATTAAATCAATTGTAGGATGTTGGACAACAAAGTCACCAATTTCAGATCCACGACCCGTGACGACATTTAATACGCCTTCAGGTAAACCTGCATTTACAAGAGCTTCCACCATTTGCATTCCACTTACTGCGCCTTG
The DNA here is from genome assembly GCF_014202575.1 of Texcoconibacillus texcoconensis. Taxonomy (GTDB): domain Bacteria; phylum Bacillota; class Bacilli; order Bacillales; family Salisediminibacteriaceae; genus Texcoconibacillus; species Texcoconibacillus texcoconensis. The sequence goes on from NZ_JACHHB010000003.1 coordinate 247,702, forward strand.
CGTAGCAGGTTTAAATACAACACCGTTCCCTGCAATCAACGCTGGTGCAATTTTAGCCGCTGCAAGGTTTACAGGGTAATTAAATGGGGAAATCGCTAAAACCACACCATGAGGTACTTTCTTGATCATAGCTAGCTGCTCTTTATCTCCCCCCGGAAAACCATCACCTTGCATAAGTTCTCCATTTACTCTTAAACCATCTTCTGCTGTGTGACGAATTAGCTCAGCAGTTCTAATTACTTCTCCTCTTGCAGATGAAAAAGCTTTTCCAACTTCATGTTGTATCGTTTCACCGATTTCATCAGCGCGTTTTTCTAATTCATCCGCCCAACGATGAAGTAAATTCACACGTTCATGTACGTTTTTATTTTCCCAATGCGCCTGCGCTTCTTTTACAGATGCGATGGCTTCGTTTACTTCATTTTGGGTCATTGCTTGAACTTGTCCAACCATTTGCTCATCGTCAGGCGAGTAGATTTCGATTGTTCTTCCTGATTCACTCTGTTTCCATTCATTATTGAATAAAAATCCAAATCGTTTGTCTTCATGTTGAATCGTCATTACTGATACACTCCTATCAGGTGTTTTTTCCATGCAGTCGTACTCATTCATCTAGGTGAGTAACGACGATTTCCATGGTGATAATTTATTTAAACATTTGAAAACCCTTACGTACAAGAATAATGCTCGACTTTTTCACTTATATTGTTCACTTGTTAAAACCGTCTATTCAAGCGATCATATGAATTAATTGTTCAACAATCTTCATTTACGAACCCTTAAAAGTATCGGATGGATATTAAGACCCTCATTACCGTTATAAGTCTTATTTTGGTTATGAAAAGCCGCTGAACTATTCTTTTTCATGATTGAAGAGGACTTAGTCGAGTCATTGTAAAATTACGCCCTGATTAAAGGTAAGGTTGTTTTCTAAAAGATTATTGCATGTTAAGAATTAGTTCACATTAAAAACAATGTTTACGAAAATAGCCAGAGATAATAAAAAAAAACTGACATTTTAGTCAGTTTTTTTATTAATAATCATCTTATATACAAATTAAATACACAATATTGGTTATACTTTTCAAGTACACAGCCCCATCTTACTATGAAGCTTATTCGAGTAATTTCGGTGGTATTTTGGTTGCGGGGGATGGATTTGAACCACCGACCTTCGGGTTATGAGCCCGACGAGCTACCAGACTGCTCCACCCCGCGGCGTTATGAAAGTTTATGGATGATGTTCTTGCTTCGAGGTCCTATGACTGTCTCTTCCTCTGAAAGCTTCTCATTGAAGTTTATGCGTCGAGACAACTCGATGTGTTTCAGCGTGGTTTTGCTCGTTGCTCCACCCCGCGGCGTTATGAAAGTGTTCGCATGTTTCGTTTACTTTGATGTTAAACTTCAAATGCTCTTTAGTATATATTTTTACCTAAATATAAAAATGTATACATGCAATTAAATAAAAATGGTGAGCCATGAAGGATTCGAACCTTCGACCCTCTGATTAAAAGTCAGATGCTCTGCCAGCTGAGCTAATGGCTCGTTGTATTTTCAGTGTAGATGAATCATGTTGATTACGGACGATGCTTTGCTTCGAGGTCTGCCTGTCTCTTCCTCTATTTGCTTTTTCTTTGTAGTAAATGCGTCGAGACAACTCGATGACTCTTCTTGGTCGCATCGCTCGTAGCTGAGCTAATGGCTCGTTGTGTTTTCATTTCTGATCTAAAGGATGTCATGGTGACCCGTAGGGGATTCGAACCCCTGTTACCGCCGTGAAAGGGCGGTGTCTTAACCACTTGACCAACGGGCCATTTATATTTGAATAAATTATAATGGCGGAGAAGGAGGGATTTGAACCCTCGCGCCGCTCTCGCGACCTACACCCTTAGCAGGGGCGCCCCTTCAGCCACTTGGGTACTTCTCCATTATGGCTCCACAGGCAGGATTCGAACCTGCGACCCATCGGTTAACAGCCGATTGCTCTACCACTGAGCTACTGTGGAATATGGTGGGCCTGAGTGGACTTGAACCACCGACCTCACGCTTATCAGGCGTGCGCTCTGACCAACTGAGCTACAGGCCCATAATGGAGCGGGTGATGGGAATCGAACCCACGACATCAGCTTGGAAGGCTGAGGTTTTACCACTAAACTACACCCGCAAATGATTTTTCGATTTAACTTCGTTCTTCTATTCATATTGGCCTTCTTCATGTCTCTTCCTCTGCTTGATAGTGCTTAGAGGTTCAATGCGTCGAGACAACTCGTAGCTTCCTCAGTGAAGTTTCGCTCGTGGCTGAGGTTTTACCACTAAACTACACCCGCATAAAATGAAGTTTTTAATGGAGCGGAAGACGGGATTCGAACCCGCGACCCCCACCTTGGCAAGGTGGTGTTCTACCGCTGAACTACTTCCGCGATTAAAATGGCTGGGCTAGCAGGATTCGAACCTGCGAATCACGGAATCAAAATCCGTTGCCTTACCGCTTGGCTATAGCCCAATAAAATGGGGCGACTGATGGGATTCGAACCCACGAGTGCCGGAGCCACAATCCGGTGCGTTAACCGACTTCGCCACAGCCGCCATGATATGGCAGGGGTAGTAGGAATCGAACCCACATCAGAGGTTTTGGAGACCCCTGTTTTGCCATTAAACTATACCCCTATGAAATAAATGAATGGTGGAGGGGGAGGGACTCGAACCCCCGAACCCGATGGGAGCGGATTTACAGTCCGCCGCGTTTGGCCAACTTCGCTACCCCTCCATTATATGGCGGTCCCGACGGGATTCGAACCCGCGATCTCCTGCGTGACAGGCAGGCATGTTGACCGCTACACTACGGGACCATTTTTTTGTCAGATCTTTTAGATAAATATGGCGGAGGAGGAGGGATTCGAACCCCCGCGGGCCGTTAAGCCCCTGGCGGTTTTCAAGACCGCTCCCTTCAGCCGAACTTGGGTACTCCTCCGTATTTTTTTGGTAGCGGCGGAGGGGATCGAACCCCCGACCTCACGGGTATGAACCGTACGCTCTAGCCAGCTGAGCTACACCGCCAAATGTTGTTTCTCTTTATAAACATACTTTTTATAAGTGGTGGAGCCTAGCGGGATCGAACCGCTGACCTCCTGCGTGCAAGGCAGGCGCTCTCCCAGCTGAGCTAAGGCCCCGTTGTTTATGCCTGGCGACGTCCTACTCTCACAGGGGGAGAGCCCCCAACTACCATCGGCGCTGAAGAGCTTAACTTCCGTGTTCGGCATGGGAACGGGTGTGACCTCTTCGCTATCGCCACCAGACTACTTTGTTAACGACCTTTTATATTATATAACATACTCGAATGAAATGCAATAATATTTTTGGTCTTTTTTAAGGAAATTTCATTCCTTCAAAACTAGATACCAGTTGAAAAACCTTATGACTTATTTGAGGGTCGATCACCTACGGTGACGAACCATTTACGCGTTTGAAATATTGGTTAAGCCCTCGACCGATTAGTATCTCTCAGCTTCACGTGTTGCCACGCTTCCACACGAGACCTATCAAC